>JBATZM010000031.1:0-382809 GCA_049674665.1 Terriglobales bacterium | reverse complement strand
TTCAAGTCGGAAATGATTAAATCAGGCAGTGATTTGCTGAGTGTATTTAGGCCTTCCACCCCGTCCTTTGCTGTTAGAACTTCGTAACCCTCGCTTTCCAAAATCTGCCCTGCAATTTCGGATATCGACGGTTCATCATCCACCACCAAGATGCGGAAGCGGAATTGACTTGCAGGCTTCGCCTCCGCGATTAGCGGGCTGACGGACGAGGCTGCTGCAGTCGTGCCGGCGGGCGTAGTGCCCAACTGCCGCTCCGATGAGACGTTACGATCTCCATGTTCTTGTTGGTGGGCAGGCATGAATGCCTCCCTTCACTGATAGAAAATTCGAGGAAACCCAATCGTATCGGTGCGAAGCAGGACAATCTGTTCAATATTGACCACGCGCGACCCGCGCAGGATCGAAATTTGAACGCTTCAATTCTGGGGACGTTAAGGGGACAATACCAGATGCCGTCCGGCATCATTCTGTACCAAACGACGTCCGCCGACACCGTTTGATATCAATCAGTTACATCTCATTGTTGCCCTGTCACGGCAGAGGTCGCGAGTTCGAGTCTCGTCGTCCCCGCCATTCCTTTTCAAGCACTTGCACGGAATTTGTAATTTCGATCGTGATGTTGCGGGTTTTGTCGATTGATCGTTAGACGGATTGCATCGACAGCGACTCCGCTGCCGATTCGGTTGGAAATTCCTCTAGAGTCCCGACGACGATATTCTTTCGACAAACCGAACCGTCGATTTGAACTTCTCTCCATCGGAACTACCAAAACTTTCCTTTCCTGCGCCAGCTTCAGGCTACCATGCTGATTACTCGCGCGCCTCATCAATCCTCTTTCCTGTTTTGCCGACAATCTATCTCAAAGCGGCTCCCGATGCCGGTCGCCGGTCGTGGTAGCTGAGCTGCAGTCTGGTCTCGCGGCCGCCCGCCATCTTCGAGGTCACAGGAACGACCTCGGTTGACACAGCTCTCGGTTGTTTTATAATAATTCTCATCCGATAATCATGCACCTCTCCCATGAACAGTTCCGCGAGCTGGCCGCGAAGCACGGTTTGGCGGTCACGCACCAGCGTCAGGTGGTCTATGAGGCCGTCATCGCTTCCCACGGACACTATTCCCCAGAGGACATTTATGCCGCGGTCCGGCGCCGCATTCCATCGATTTCTCTCGCCACGGTCTACAACAATCTGCGGCTCTTCATCGAGTGTGGGTTGCTGCGAGAGGTCACTCCTCATGCGTCCACGTTGCGCGTGGACGGCAATCTCAAACCTCATCACCACTTGGTCTGCTCCCGCTGCAAATCGGTGCAGGACATCGAAGGTGAGTTTATTGATTTCAAACGGCTATCCCGGCATCTGCCGGATGGCTTTGATCTGACGCAGCCCTTGGTCGAGGTCTTTGGCCTCTGCCGCCGCTGCAGCACCCAAAAATAGTTTCTTCATGCAGTTTTCAATCAAGATTCGAAGGACGGAAACATTATGGAAAACACACTCGCGAGTTCATCAGGAAGCGTTGTCCCCGAAGCTAAGGAAAAAAACACAGCAACCGAATCGAAGTGCCCAGTAGCGCACGGCGCTCGCAAATCCTACACGAATGTCGATTGGTGGCCGAATCAGGTGAACGTGAACATCCTGCACCAGCATTCTCCAAAGTCCGATCCGATGGGCAAGGAGTTCAATTACGCGGAAGAGTTCAAGACGCTCGACCTGAATGCCGTGGTCAAGGACCTGCATGCCTTAATGACCGATTCGCAGGAATGGTGGCCGGCGGACTTTGGCCACTATGGGCCACTTTTCATTCGTATGGCGTGGCACAGCGCGGGTACGTACCGCATCGGCGACGGCCGCGGCGGGGCCGGGGCTGGTCAGCAGCGCTTTGCGCCGCTCAATAGCTGGCCGGACAACGTGAACCTCGATAAGGCACGCCGGCTGCTGTGGCCGATCAAGCAGAAGTATGGGCGGAAAATCTCCTGGGCCGACCTCATGATTCTCGCCGGCAATGTCGCCCTCGATTCGATGGGATTCAAGACCTTCGGTTTTGGTGGCGGGCGCGAGGATGTCTGGGAGCCCGAAGAGTTAAATTGGGGGCCTGAGGGCAAGTGGCTGGCGGACGAGCGCTACAGCGGCGATCGTGATCTTCAAAAGCCGCTCGGTGCCGTGCAAATGGGTCTGATCTATGTGAATCCCGAAGGGCCGAATGGAAAGCCCGATCCTATCGCCGCGGCACGGGATATCCGAGAGACGTTCGCCCGCATGGCGATGAATGACGAGGAAACAGTTGCACTCATTGCCGGCGGACATTCATTCGGCAAAACGCACGGTGCTGGTGTTCCCGCTCAATATGTGGGCAACGAACCAGAAGGTGCCGACATTGAGGATCAAGGCCTCGGATGGAAAAATAAACTTGGCAAAGGTCACAGTGGTGACACGATCGGTAGCGGTCTGGAAGTCATTTGGACCACGACGCCTACGAAGTGGAGCAACAACTTCTTCACCAACCTATTTGGCTACGAATGGGAACTGACGAAGAGTCCGGCGGGTGCGCATCAGTGGACACCGAAGAATGGCGCAGGCAAAGGCACGGTGCCGGATGCGCACAATCCATCAAAGCACCACGCTCCGTCCATGCTCACCACGGACCTCGCCTTGCGGCTCGATCCTGCTTACGAAAAGATTTCACGGCGCTTCTACGAGCATCCGGATCAGTTCGCAGAAGCGTTTGCGCGGGCGTGGTTCAAACTGACGCACCGCGACATGGGGCCGATCGCGCGGTACCTTGGCCCGCTCGTTCCGAAGGAGACCCTCGTATGGCAAGACCCTGTTCCCGCCGTGGATCATAAATTGATCGGGGAGCAGGACATCGCTGCTCTGAAGGCGAAGATCCTCAAATCCGGACTTTCGATCTCCCAACTGGTCACGACTGCGTGGGCGTCGGCTGCGTCGTTCCGGGGTTCCGATAAGCGCGGTGGGGCGAACGGGGCGCGCATTCGCCTCGTGCCACAAAAAGATTGGGAAGTGAACCAGCCAGCCGAGCTGTCGAAGGTTCTCAAGAAGCTGGAGGCGATCCAAAAAGAGTTCAACAGCTCCCAATCCAACGGGAAGAAGTCCAATGGGAACAAAGGCCAGAAGAAAGGGAAGAAGGTTTCGCTCGCTGACCTGATCGTTCTGGGCGGCAGCGCAGCCGTCGAGGAAGCTGCGAAAAGGGCCGGGAACAATGTGAAGATTCCCTTCACGCCTGGACGCACGGATGCTTCGCAGGAGCAGACCGACGTGCACTCATTCGCCGTAATGGAGCCGACTGCTGACGGGTTCCGCAACTATCTCCGAAATGGACAGCGAAGTGGACAGCCGCTATCGGCTGAGGAGTTGCTGGTGGATCGCGCACAATTGCTGACACTGACTGCCCCCGAGATGGCGGTACTTGTCGGCGGCATGCGCGCCCTGAATGCGAACTTCGGGCAGGCCAAACACGGCGTCTTTACCAACCGGCCAGAGACGCTGACGAATGATTTCTTCGTCAACCTGCTCGATATGAATACGAAATGGCAGGCTTCCTCTACATCCAAAGGCGTGTTTGAGGGGCGCGATCGAGCGACCGACAAAGTCAAGTGGACCGGAACGCGCGTCGATCTCCTCTTCGGTTCGAACTCCCAGCTCCGGGCAATCGCGGAAGTCTATGCCTGTGACGACTCGAAGCAGGCGTTTGTGAAGGACTTCGCGGCTGCGTGGAACAAGGTGATGAACCTCGATCGCTACGACCTTGCCTGAGCTGGCCGGAAAAGAGAAATGTCAACTTGGTACAGACTCCGGTAGTGGGCTGCTTTTATTTCAAAAGGAGCCCAATACTTTAACGCCGTCCTGTTGTTTGGATCGGCAAACCCGAGTGCGTCGCATCTGTTCGTGGACACCTTGAGGTACATGGTCACTGCTCCGGTTCTAATTCTTGAGAAGCATGACAGTTTGATCATGCGCGGATGACGCAAACGCTTCATCATTGGAAGAACCAATTTTTTCATCACATTTTTCCCGTACGCACATCACAGACTCAGCACCACAATCGGTGCGAAGATACCTCGACAATGGACCATCGAGAACTGCGCCAGTCTCCAGAGACAAACGCATTTCGAGGCTCAAACTTTTCACCGTTATTTGACAACATATGGCCCCAATCAGCAGCCCCGCAAGTGCACGCCAAACAGAAAGATTTGAGGTTAAGTCCAATCTTTTGAATACTTTGCCTCTAACTATCTTGCTATCATCAACTTAACTCATTTTGGGGGGAGGGGGGGCACCCCCCCACACAAATCATAAAACCCGTCTTTCCTTGAGTGGGGATTTTCACCGGAAGATGAAAATATCTGACGACTGAAGTCGGTGTTGCATGCCGAACCACTTGATGGATTCGCATTATCTACTCTACATTTAGCGGCAGGTTCTAGCGGCGCGTAACCGAGGCGCGAATGGATGGACCAACAAAAACCGGGCCGAAAGCCGCTCTCAGTGATTACCTGGCTGCCGAGCGGACTCTTCTGGCATGGATTCGCACCGGTCTAGCCTTGATGGGATTTGGTTTTGTGGTAGCGCGTTTCGGACTGTTTCTACAACAGCTCCAGGTCATGCAGCGCGCTCCCTCAACCCAGACTTATGGATTGTCTCTGTGGTTCGGCACGGCGTTGATTGCAGTTGGAGTGGTCGTGAACATTTTTTCCGGATGGCAACACGCCCGTTTGGTCCGGGAGTTGGACCGCGGCGAAACGGAACACTCTCATTCTTCCACCCTTGGCATTACGGTGGCTTTTTTTCTGGCATTCGTCGGATTGGCGATGGCGATCTATTTGCTTTCCGTCCGAAATCCAACCCATCTAAATTCTGGAAACGGTGAGGAAATATCCATGACGCAAAGCAAGACCAATGGGATCATCGATACGCCGAGCAAGCATTCTGTGGACGAGACTGTTGACAAGTTCAAGATGATTCTGCAGGCAAAGGGTGTCACCTTGTTTGCGCTGGTCGACCATAGTGGAGAAGCAGAAAAAGTCGGAATGAAAATGCGTCCGACCAAGCTGCTGATCTTTGGCAACCCCAAGGGTGGGACCCCTGTGATGCTGGCTGCTCCCAGCATCGCCATCGATCTTCCGCTTAAAATTCTGATCTGGGAAGATGGTCAAGGAAAAGTCTGGCTTTCTTACAATAGCCCAACGTACTTACAGGAGCGGCATAATGTCCCGCCAGAGTTGCTGCAAAATATAGCGGTGGTAGGAACGTTGGCAAACCTGGCTGGCGCATAATTTTAAATGAGCTGCGTGAGTAGTCGAGATCTGATTGAGGAGAGCTCATGGAATGGTTGGTTAGTCTCTCTTCGACCCGTTTTGTGAGATGCATACGACGGTGCTAGACTGCGCGAATGGCTACCAAAAAGAAAACCAAGATGAAACAGAAGAAGTCGAAAAGAATTACCACCAAGAAGCGAATTCCGACGAGGCAAAAGGCAAAGAAGGCGAAAGCTCCTAAGAAGTTGGCGAAGAAGAAGGCTGCTCCGAAAAAAGCGACGAAAAAACAAGCCACCAGAAAGCCAATCGCAAGAAAAACAGCCCCTTCGAAGAAGAAAACTGATAAGGAACAAACTCGGAGGAGCGAGCGAGTAGAGACGCCAGCATTCTTACGCAAGTCCCCAGGATCGCGTTCAGGCGAGCAGTCGGGAGATTTGCAGGGCTTGTCGCGGAAGGAAGAGGCAGATTCTGAGAGCGTTGACGAGTTACTAGAAGAAGGGAACGCGTTCGAAGCTGAAGCAGTTGAAGGCGTTGAAGACGCCGGCGATCATGATGAGCAGGAAGTTCGCACGCATGAAGTGCCAGAGGATGACGTACCCGAAGAGTATCTGGACAAAGATTAAGAACGCCGTACTTCTGAGCGAGCGTTGCAACTGCCGACAAACGGCAGTCACGTATTGCCACGAGCGTGTACCAGCTCGGCTATTGCGGATACCAGTCTAGCAATCGGACTTCAATCCCGGTTCCATCCAATCGCTTTTTGAATATGGCGAGGTCGGAGCCGCGATAATGATACGGAATTACGACTTTCGGGTGGAAGGCCCTTACTGCATCCGCAGCTTCCTCTGGAGGCATAGTGTAAGGCAGATTCATACAGACGAATGCGACATCGATATTCTTCAACGCGCGCATTTCAGGAATGCCTTCGGTGTCCCCGGAGAAGTAAAAACGTACACCGCCATAAGTAAGCACGTATCCATTGCCACGTCCCTTGTCGTGGAAGAATTTTCCTGGAGCCGGACCGCGCGTCAGGTTGTAAGCAGGGATTGCCTCGATGCTCCAACCCTGCCATGTTTTGGTTTCACCGTTGGCAATCGGCTTGGCCGTCGTGACCGTTGCCACCACTGCGGGCGGTGCCAGGATGTCGGTTCCCGCCTTGCTGATTTCAGCGATGGAGGCCGGATCCATGTGATCGCCGTGAATGTCTGTAATCAGAATGAGATCCGCTTTTGGAGTCCCGGCGAACTTTGCAGGTTTGGCTGGATCGAGGTAGATGGTTTTTCCTCCTGCCTCAATTAAAGTGCTGGCGTGATATAGCGGAGTGATCTTGACGTCTCCTGCCGCGGTTGGAAATGTCTGTGTAGCGGTGGCGGAATAGGCAAAGGACGTCATAACGAAGAATAAGCAAGCAAGAGCTGGAAGCAGTTTCATCTCGACCTCACGTCACTGTCATTTTAAATGCTCACCGCCATTCATTTGCAAATGGCTGAGCCATGAAGAAATTAGACGAAATAAAGTCGCTTCCGTTGCGACGGTATGCAGGAGTGCGTCATCTAAACAAACCGCGCAGGGAAGGCGGAGTCGTGATACCTTCGACCGGCCGCTATTCGGTCCTTGCATGAGATGCGGAGTGCTGAATGCTTACTGCGGAAAAGGACGTTGCAGTCCCTCATCAGCTCTTGGAGCGGTTGTCCGAAGCTCGTAGGCTGAGCGATGCACTCTTCAATCTGGTCCGCGCCGATGCCCGGTATGAGCGGCCGATTTCGGAGCGTCATCGCATCGTCTTTTATATTGGACACCTTGAAGCGTTTGATTGGAATTTGCTGAATGAAAGCGTCTTTGGACAAAAGAGCGTTCATCCAGAATTTGATCGGCTATTTGCATTCGGTATCGACCCGGTTGGCAGCGGATTGCCTACCGATCTTCCATCAGACTGGCCCAGCCTGGATGCCGTCCACGATTACGTGAGCAATATCCGCAACGTGCTCGACCTGCAACTTGCAGCCGCAATTCCCGAGCCACACTCTCAAACACGAAACGGATTTCCGCTGTACACTTTGCTCAATGTAGCGGTTGAGCATCGTCTGATGCATGCCGAAACACTCGCCTACATGCTGCATCAGTTGCCGCTCAATATGAAAGTCCGGCAGGAAGTGCAGCAAGAAGATTTACTTGATTCTGTTGCTGCACCGGTCGAACACCGAATGGTGGCGGTTCCTGCTGGCGCGGTCACGCTCGGACTCCGGGGGGACGGCGAAACATTTGGCTGGGACAATGAGTATGAGGCTCACACAGTCGATGTTCCTGCGTTTGAGATTGATCGATACAAGGTGACCAACCGGCAGCATCTCGAGTTTATGGCGGCTGGGGGTTATGAGACGCGCAGCTTCTGGAACGACGATGACTGGAACTGGAAGATTGCTCATGAAATTTCTCATCCTCTTTTCTGGAAGAGGCAAAACAATCAGTGGCTTTACCGCACCATGTTTAACGAAATATCGCTCGATGAAACACCGTTTAACGAAGTGCCGTTAACCCTCGACTGGCCCGTCTATGTGAGTCAGGCTGAGGCGGCGGCTTATGCGCGTTGGGTAGGGAAGTCGCTCCCCACGGAAGCGGAGTGGCAACGAGCCGCCTACGGAATTCCCGACGGGCAAGCCAGAGCTTACCCCTGGGGCAACGAAGCGCCTAATGCGCGGTTTGGTAACTTTGATTTTCAGCGCTGGGATCCAATTCCAGTGAATGCATTTCCCGAAGGCCAAAGCGAATTTGGCGTTCACGATATGTTGGGCAACGGATGGGAATGGACATCCACCGTTTTCGGCCCGTTCCCAGGTTTCGAGCCGTTCCCATTCTATCGCGGATACTCGGCTGATTTCTTTGATGGCAAACACTTCGTCATGAAGGGCGGCTCGTCGCGCACCGCCGCTTGTATGCTTCGATCCACATTTCGGAACTGGTTCCAGGCACATTACCAATACGTGTATGCAGGGTTTCGCTGCGTAAGACGCTGATCGTACAAGCTGATGGTCGAGCTGACGAAAAGGGGATTTGGCAATGCTAGTTCATGCGATTAATAATGCTGCTTACGAATTTGCTTCCGATGTGCGTGCCGGCCTCACGCGACCGGGACAAAAAGAACTGCTCTCCAAGTATCTCTATGACGACGTGGGCTCAGCGCTCTTTGAAGTGATCAGCCATCTGCCCGAGTACGGGCTCACCCGAGCCGATGAACGACTGTTGCAACGGCATGCGAACGAGATCGTAGAACGCCTGGATGCTCCGGTCGCTGTCGCCGAACTGGGCAGCGGAAGCGGCAAGAAGACGCGCTGGATATTGGAGGCGCTTAGCCGGTGGCAGCGAACATTTTATTATCCGGTCGAAATTTCCCGTTCTGCTTTGGCCATGTGCGAGCGTGAGCTCAGCGACATTGATTCCATCAGCATCGTGGGTTTTGAGCGTGAGTATCTTGACGGATTGCTCGAAGTAGCCGCACATCGGCAGCGTAACCAGCGCCTCTTTGTGTTGTTTCTGGGCAGCACCATTGGGAATTTCGATCGTCCCGCTGGAATAAAATTCCTGGCGGAGGTTCGACACATCCTCATGCCTGGAGACTCGCTTCTTCTGGGAACCGATCTGGAAAAGCCCGGTGCACAATTGCTCAAAGCCTATGATGATGAAATCGGAGTGACTGCGGCTTTCAATCTGAATTTACTAGCCCGAATCAATCGTGAACTCGATGCCGATTTTGACTTGAGGCAATTTACTCACGTAGCCCGTATCAATCATGAGGCTCGCAGCGTCGAAATGCACTTGCAATCAAAGCGGCGGCAGACGGTGCGCATTCCGGCGGCGGATCTTCGCGTCGAGTTCCGGGAAGGCGAGACGATCTGGACGGAGAGCAGCCACAAGTATTCGGCGGGCGAAATTTTCCAGATGGCGCTCGACGCTGGCTTCTGCTGCCAGACACAATGGATTGACGAACAGTGGCCTTTCGCGGAAAATCTGCTAGTCGCAGAGTGAGTCTGTTTCTTCGCCAGTACAATTTGTTCTTGCACTTGTGAACATAAACGGAGGAATCAATGCCTCAAGAATGTACCCATCTTGACCAAATCAAAGTAAGACAAACGACCACGCATGTGTGTGAGGAGTGTGTGAAGATGGGCGATACGTGGGTGCACTTGCGTATGTGCCTTATCTGCGGGCATGTTGGCTGCTGTGACTCGTCCAAGAACAAGCATGCTACGAAACATTTTCACAAGACGAAGCATCCTCTTATACGTTCGATTGAGCCGGGAGAGTCATGGGTCTGGTGTTATGTAGATGAAATCGAAGCTGGAGAGTTGGCCGCTTAACATACCCGCGACATTTATGGGTTAGCCGGACTTGGTTCCTCGGATTTTCGGATCGCTACCCTGAAGCTGCACGATAAAATGCGCGACCATAGTGCATATTCCTGTATCTAAACTTCTATATCAAATTCATTATCTTTATTGAAGGTCGCTGTCTGGATTTATCTTCTTGATTATCAAGGCTGAGACTTAATATGGCGAAACCGATTTTGCTCAGTGTCGATGATGACGCTGATGTTTTGCGGGCGATCGAACGCGACTTGCGTTCGCAATATGGTGCAGAGTATCGCGTCATTGGGAGCGATACTCCCGAGGGAGCTCTCGATCTGTTGAAGCAGTTAAAGGTGCGCAGTGACAGCGTGGCATTGCTGTTGGCGGACCAGCGTATGCCGAGGATGGACGGAGTTGCATTTTTGCAGGAAGCGATGCACATCTATCCGGATGCAAAGCGTGCATTACTAACGGCATACGCCGACACGAGCGCTGCGATTAGCGCCATCAATCAAGCCAGCATTAATTATTTCTTTTTGAAGCCATGGGATCCTCCCGCCGAACACCTGTATCCGCAACTGAACGACCTGCTCGATGACTGGCAAGCTTCTTACCGTCCGGTGTTCGAAGGGATTCGGGTCCTCGGTACGAGGTGGTCGCCTCGGTCCTATGAACTCCGCGACTTTCTGGCGCGCAATCGCGTTCCCTATCAGTGGATCGACGTTGAATCTTCTGCCAACGACCCTGAAACCAAACGTCTCTTGGAGGCTCTGGGTCCGGAAGCGGCAAGCCTCCCAGTCGTGCTTTTCCCCGATGGAACCAAGCTTTTGGAGAGCCTGCCGGCGGATGTTGCGCAAAAAGTTGGCTTGCGGACGCGTGCGCAAACCAGCTTTTACGATTTGGCAATTGTCGGTGGAGGCCCAGCAGGCCTTGCTGCCGCAGTCTATGGTGCGTCCGAAGGTTTGCATACGGTGATGATTGAGCGCGAAGCCCCAGGAGGCCAGGCAGGTATGAGTTCGCGGATTGAGAACTATCTTGGATTTCCGGCGGGACTTAGCGGTAGCGATCTTGCTCGTCGTGCTGTGGTCCAGGCGCAGCGTTTCGGCGTGGAAATTCTTGCTCCACAAGAAGCGGTCGGTGTGCGCACCGAAGGATCATATCGCATTATCAAATTGGCCGACGGCAACGAAATCTCTTGTCACGCATTGATGATTGCGAGCGGAGTGCAGTGGCGGCGACTAGAGGCTCCGGGAATCGATAGGCTCCAGGGCGCCGGTGTCTATTACGGCGGCGGAGCCACGGAGGCGCTGTCTTGCAAGGGGGAAATCATCTATGTGGTGGGCGGTGCGAATTCAGCTGGCCAGGCGGCCATGAACTTTGCCAGGTATGCGGAACGTGTCGTCATGGTTGTGCGAGGCAGTTCGCTCGCCAGCACAATGTCACAGTATCTGATCGATCAGATTAAAGAGATGCCAAACATTCAGGTGTGGCCCCATGCGAGCGTGGTTGAGGCGCACGGCGAAACGCGGCTGGAAGAAATATCGGTGCTTTGCACCGATACCGATAAGGTGGAGCGGGTGCCGGCAAGTGCGATGTTTATTTTTATCGGAGCCCTGCCACGTACGGACTGGCTCGGAGACCTGGTGGAGCGAGACGAGCGCGGGTTCCTGTTGACCGGCCCCGATCTTATCCGCGACGGACAGCACCCCAAGGGTTGGACGCTCGATCGAGACCCATTCCTGCTAGAAACAAATATTCCGGGTATCTTTGCCGTGGGCGATGTGCGGCACGGTTCGGTGAAGCGGGTTGCTTCTGGCGTAGGCGAAGGATCGGTAGCAGTGCAGTTCATCCATCAGTATTTGAGCAAGGTATAAATGGTCGAAAATTCAGAGCTGCTTCGCGTCCCCGTATTCACCGACTTGCCGGACGATCAGATCGCGTGGTTCGTCAGCCAGTCGCAGGAACTCCACTACAAGGCGGGCGACACCTACACACGGCAAGGCGATCCCGCCGATGCAATGTTTGTAATTCTTGAAGGTCAAATTGAAATGCGAGGAGAAATAGGCGGCGAAACCATCTTCATTTCGTTGAAGAGCGGGGATGTCACAGGAGCGCTCCCATTTTCGCGAATGAAGCAGTTCACCGTAACGGGGCGAACGGTCACCGAGGGCCGCCTTTTGCGATTTCCCGCCGCTCTGTTTCCGGATCTAGTACAGAAGATGCCAGAGTTGGCGAAGCGCTTGGTTGGTCTAATGTCCGACAGAATCCGCGAAACTACTCGCATCGAACAACAGAGGGACCGATTGGCCAGCCTTGGAAAGCTTTCTGCGGGTCTGGCGCATGAGCTCAACAATCCTGCTTCCGCCGCCAAACGTGCCACCAGCCAATTACGCGACATTCTGAAGAAAATAAAAGATGCGAGTCTCGAACTTGGGAGACGCGATCTTACTCCCGCTCAGAAATCGGAAATCGAGAAGCTGGAAACTTCGCTCATCCAGCGCGACGAACCTCCACCCGATGCGCTGACCATCAGCGACCTGGAAGAGCAGGTTGATTCCTTATTGCGCAGTCACGGGCAAAACGACCTGTGGCAACTGGCGGCCGATCTGGCGCGGAAAAATGCCAAGCCCGCAGTGCTGGAATCATTATTTGCGGCCCTCGATGCCGACACCGCACGAGCCGCCCTCGTGAGAATTGGTGCTTCGCTTGAGATCGCGAGCCTGCTGAACGAAATCGAGAGCAGTACATCGCGTATTTCCGACTTGGTCGGTGCGATTAAGGAATACACGCACATGGACCAGGCGCCGGTGCAGAACGTTGATATCGTAAAAAGCCTGGAAACTACGCTGACCATCCTGAATCACAAGCTAAAACGCGGAGTCGATGTGAAGCGTGATTACCAGCGCATTCCGCTTCTGGTCAATTCATTCGGTAGTGAACTCAATCAGGTATGGACCAACATTATCGACAACGCTATCGACGCGATGGGTGGTAAAGGTGAACTTCGAGTTCGAACTTATCGCGACGATGGCTGCGTTGTAGTTGAGATCGGCGATAACGGTCCCGGGATTTCGCCCGAAGTCAAGACGCACATTTTTGAACCGTTCTTCACCACCAAAGGAGTCGGAGAGGGAACTGGACTAGGTCTCGATACGGTTCAACGCATTGTTAGGAAACATAGAGGCAGTATTCAAGTCATGTCGAAACCCGGGGATACACGTTTTCAAGTGTTCCTACCGCTAGCAGAAGCCTCGGCATAGGGTGGTCATCGCGTGAGTTCATTGAGGAGTCAAATGAGCCTGAGATTCGCGGGTAAATTGGTGCTAATCGCTGGTGGTGCGAGAGGATTGGGACGCACGGTGAGCCTCGCGGGTACTGGAGTGCGGGTGAATTCGATTCTCCCCAGCATCATCGACACTGCGGCGAACCGCAAAGCCATGCCCAACGTCGATTTTGCCAAGTGGCCCAAATCTGAGGAGATCGCGCGCGTAATTTTATTTTTGTGCAGGGACGACGCCAAAGTGTCATGGCGCAGCCATTCCGGTCTATGGGGATAGCTAAAGCGAAGACTTTGTGCGGGAGGCAATATGTCGATTCGACCAGTTAAGCGACTCATAAAATCTAAACCGACACTCGAAGGCGCAGGCGTACATCTGCGCCGCGCATTTGGCTTTGGAAACACCTCCGAGTTCGATCCATTCCTCTTGCTCGACGACTTCCGCAACGATGTTCCTGAAGACTATCTGGCGGGCTTCCCATGGCATCCGCATCGCGGAATCGAGACCATCACCTACGTGCTCGCCGGAACTGTGGAACACGGCGACAGCTTGGGAAACCGCGGTGCCATCGCTGCGGGCGACGTGCAATGGATGACGGCCGGGAGCGGGATCATCCATCAGGAGATGCCGAAAGGTGACCCGGCCGGCCGCATGCACGGCTTCCAATTGTGGGCGAACCTTCCGTCGTCGCTCAAGATGACGTCACCGCGTTACCAGGAAGTGAAGTCGCTTGACATCCCAGAAGTGAAAGACGATGACGGTACGCACGCGCGGGTCGTCTGCGGAAAGTTTTGGGGCAAGACCGGTCCGGTGGATGGAATTGCTACCGATCCGGTCTACATCGATGTATCAGTAGCTCCCGGACGGAGAAAGACGCTTCCCGTAGAAACGACTCGACATGCGTTTGCGTATGTATTTGCCGGAGCAGGGAAATTCTGCAATGCGTCGGGCCCGCTGGAGGTACCGACGGAGGCGGTCGAGTGGGCAGACACGCATCCTCCCTCCGAGGCGGATAATCGTTCGCTCGTTCTCTTTGACCGAGGAGACGAGGTCACCGTGCAAGCAGGGGATGACGGAATCCGGTTCTTGCTCGTTTCGGGTAAGCCACTTCAGGAGCCGGTGGCTTGGTATGGCCCAATCGTGATGAATACGCAGGAAGAACTTCGGCAGGCGTTCGATGAACTCGAACGCGGAAAGTTCCTGAAGACAGAAACTTCCTAAAACGTTAATTCAAGCACGGAGACAGCAGTTAAGCTACGGCAACAGTCCTAGCACCCCCACACCGTTCGTCGTTCCCACATATACCTTCCCGTTCGCAATTGTCGGTGTGATGTACTTGTTACCAATGCCAAAGTTGTCGCGTCCGCCCGCTGCCTGATTTGAGTTATATAGCTCTACTGCAAGGTTCCGCGCACTATAAGCGTGCAGCACCGCCGGCGATGTATTCTCCGTAGCCCACAAAATCAAATCGTTGTCTGAACTTCCAGAGATACTGGGCGAAGCTCCCGGATAAGCAAATTGCGTGCTGGTTGCCGAAGCAGGCGTGGAATTCAGTTGTCCGCTAGCGTTGAATAAGAATGCTTTGATCGTGTCGCCATCCGCCCCATAATAGATTCTATTGTCGGTAAACGCAGGCGCGGAAAATACAGCTCCTGCCAACGCACCAGTTACTTCCTGATAGATTTGACTATTGTTGTTCGGATTAAACTTACCCATATCGGTCCGGTTCGCTAGATAAATATTCATATCCTTACCTGCGCCAACAACCAGTTCGTGCAGCGTTCCACTGGAGTCTTTAAAATTCGGCACTACCAACGCGCCGCCAGAGCCCAAATCTTCATCTTTATTAGATTCGCTCACCGTGTTGTACATGTTGAAGTAGTCGGCCACAGCTAGTTTTCCTTTCTTGGCCGAGAGCTTCATGATGGCGTTTCCGTAATCTCCATTTACAGGAAACCCGTTGGTGTTCAATGTCGTGTCGAATGTTCCATTTGCGTCTAGGAAATAAACATTTCCGTTCGAGTCCGCCGATAGTCCGCCCCCCGACGCCCAGATTGCGCCTTCACTGCCGTTCGGCGTGACGTTGAGTACCGACTGCTGAGCCAAGGTCGTTTCGTTGTAACTGATGATCCACCCCGTATACGGCCGGGCGTCGCAATGAGAAGCCCAAGAAGTGTAAACAATGTGATTCAGCAGTAACAACCCAGCTCGCTCTTTATACTGTTTAGGATCGAAAATCACATATCCGTTCTGACTGTTATCGCCAGTCCCGGGATATTGTGCAGCAATCTCCACCGGTCCACCAAACTGTTCAACGCCATTAGTGACGTTCAGGGCGTGCAGTCGTTGATGGTAGTTAGAGCTTGAGTCTTTACTCATGGCAACCAGGTAAATGGTTCCGTTCGGCCCGGCGGTAAGATCAATTACCGGAGTAGAAGTAACTCCTATCTCTGGTGAAACCTGCCCACAACCACGGTCATCCGATGGAACTTCGCCGGCCACCAGCGTGGTCACCTGCCAAAGTGTCGACCCGCTGTCTGCGTCGAATCCATATACCGTGTCATTTTCGGTCGCCACGAATAATACGTTGTGTGTGCCATTTCCAGGAATACTCACATTCGGAACGTATAAAGGCTGAGCATCCACGCGTCCGTCGGTTGAAATCACGAATAATTTCCCGAATGTTTTAGTGTTGACGTTCTTGAGGGTAAGCGTGGTTTCGCTCGTATTCCGTCCCGTCCGCATGTTGTCGTTGTGATAAGTAAGGACGCCTTTGAACTCAGGCGCCGCTCCAACCAACATATCGCGACGGAATACCAGCACGGCAAGCAGGGAGAGAAACAAAAGGGCAACGGAGAACAGAACGACTCGTGGAGGTAGAGTTCGTCTCATGGCACACCTCAGGGAGCTTAGATTCGGATTTCGAATCCGCTGTTGCCGGATATCGAGACGAAACAGCTAATGGAGTGATTTTAGCTGAACTCAGACATCAAGAATCGGTTGGTAGAAACTCGGAAGTGCCGACACATGAAGCTTAATGGCTCGCTGTCGCTGTCTCAGGTTCGAGCGTACGCACCAACCACGGAATGATTACTTCCTTGAAGATGCGGGGATCGGGCCACACTCCGACCTGGCGTCCAAGATGACCTCCCTGTGGATTGACCCACGCGGTCTTGGGCACGTCTCCTTTGTCGAGGAGCAGGTAGATGTCGGAGATTGGAACCTGGGTATCCTTTACTCCGGCGAGAATGAGCATAGGCGCCATGGGCTTACCCAGTAGTTCTTGTTTGACGAGCGACATCTTCGGCAACACTTCCGCCATCTGATCGATGGTGGTCACGTTGTCGAAGATTGCCATCAACGCCGGGACTTGATCGAACAAATACTCGCGGTTGCCGATCAAAGAATTCATCAGGAAATCTTTTTGAAAAAAATTATCGATCGGAGGTGATTGGGCGCTGGCTCCCCGCAGCCGAGCGCGCTCCACAATGGCCATCTTCGTCGCCCAATATGCGCCCCAGCTCACGCCGTGCATGGCAACTCGGTTCTTGTCGATCTCGGGTCGGGTGGCGATGTAATCTAGCACGCGCGAGAGCACGCGCTCCGCATTTTCACTGACTTTGATCGGATTTTGTCCTGTGCCTGGGCCATCCACCGCAAGATAGCCAATGCCGAATGGCAGGATTGCGCTGAAACTCTCGGCCAAATCTTCCTTGCGGCTATCCAATCCGTTGACGGCCAAAACGAGCGGTACCGGGCCCTTCGCATTTTTAGGCAACCGCAGGTAGCCGATGATTTCTTTTCCTTCGAACGGAATTTTCACAATTTCGAGCGGTGGATCCCAGAAGCGCGCGTGCGCCAGGAATGCCTCAATTGCCTTTTCGTAGGAGCGTTGCTTGCCCGGAGAGGCCGGAATCGGCCAGCGCCCGAAGGAATAAAGCCGCCAGGCACGGATGTAGTCAGCGTTCGCTTTCGTTGGGTCAGTCTTCTCCAGCGACTTGGCTTCATTCATGTAGCGATCAGCCACTCTCATAAAGCCCGCCGCCCATTCGTCCTTATCGCGAGTGTGGATGGAGGTGAAAGCTTCCCGCACGTCGCCAGGATCAAGTCCGATCAACGGATACTGGCCCACTTCTGCGCGGTGGACGGCTTCGGTCTCGATCTCTTCGATCGTGCGTTCAGCGTGCTGCTGCGCGAAGCACGGAATACTTAGAGGGAGGATTAACGCCACTAACATTGACAGAGACACAGTCAATCGAGCATGGCTGCAGCTAGACAGCACAGATGTCAACACAGGGTAATTCCTTTCCAATTTTGAAAAAAGATGGGGCCGGAAAGAAGTCCAACCCCGAATTGCGGAATATGAGCAATCAAAAAATGAGTTTCAATCCCAGTTGAACCGAACGCGGACCTCCCGAACCAACGGCTGGGTTGGCGGCGGCGACATCCGGAGTGGCACAACCGCAACCGAAGCCGCCCCCCGGCGGCACAGAGGGATCATTGAAGCCGAAACCATTCTGGCCGCCATAGGGATTGGCGAAGTTGGGATGGTTGAAAATGTTGAAGAACTCCGCCCGGAACTGGGCGTGGAGGCGCTCGCCAAAATGCCAGTTTTTCGCGACAGAAAAATCGAAGTTTCGGAAGCCCGAATCGGGGAAGATGTTCCGGCCCATGGTGCCGAATTGCCCGAGTGCTGGCGGAATCATGACAGAGTTCCCCTGAGCATAGCAGCCGAACAGGTTGACGGCGGCCGTCGCAGCACCGGGAGATCCGCCGTCCAACGCTAAAGCCTTCCCCGTGCATGCCGAGGGCAAGCCACCGGGGGATGCCACGGTATATTTCGGAATTCCTGTTGGCCCCGACTTGAAATCATTCGGGTTTCCAAAGAAATCCCATCGAATAGGAGTGTTCGCCGGGGGACTGACGGGCAGCGGCCCCACGCCTGCAGCATCGGTGCCCTCATCCATGGCCCCCCAGTATTGCGGACTTTGCAATGTAACGATCGAGTTGAGTTCCCAACCCTCCAACGACTGCCCGTAGCCCTTCTTGCCGGGGACGGCATAGGTGAGCGACAGCGTGAAACGTTGGCGCACATCGAAATCGCTGTTGGCGTACTCAGCGCCCGGGTTATGAGCATTCTGGGGAAGTCCCGACCCGTAACCGAAATCCCAGTTTGCGCCCACGTCATCGAGCGAGTGCGACCACGTGTAACCGGCCACTGCACTCAAGCCGTGGTAATTTCTGGAATTTAGAGTTACTTGCAGACCGTTGTAATTCGAACGGTAGACGTTCGCCATGTTGAAGATATTACTTAGATAGGGGAACTTCGTCGCAAAGGGCTGATTCGCTTGCTCGCCTCCATTATTGTCGACGACACAATTGTTGTAGAGCGGAGCGCTGGCCAGGCAAAGAGTAAGCTCGCCGCCGGGGCCAGTTCCCCAGCCCGATCCCGCCGGCGGCTGATTGATGTCACGAATGCCGACGAGGTTCCCACCATGGTTGCCGACATAAGCCATTTCCAGTGTGAGGTTCGGGGTGAACGCGTGCTGCATGCTCAGAGTCCAGTTCCAGACGTAGGGAGTGGTCAGGTTCCGGTCGACCGACATGATTGGGCAGGGACTGGCGTTGCAGTCGATTGTGGCGTTGTTAACCGGTGTGTTGTCCCAGGTCTGCCCCGGCGCGTTCAAAAAATTCTTTGTGGTGACATTTCCGGTGGTGATCGTGCCGCCTGGTACGATGCCCGCCGTAGGAACACTGCCCGGGCCGAAGGCATTGTTGAAGGCGATGAACGATTGCCAGTTCACGGTTTCGTAAACCAGACCGCCCCCGCCGCGGATCACCGTCGTTCCTTTGCCGTTGGTATCCCAGGCAAAACCGAAGCGTGGCGCTAAGTTTTTGTGATCAGGGTTATAGAGGCTTGGGATCTGATTGGCGCCCGTTTGTACTTGCACTAATCCTAAGGGCGAGTTTGGGTCGAAGTTACCAAGGAGGTTGTGAGCTTCCTGGGGGACACTGCTGAATTCATACCGCAGGCCAAAGTTCAGAGTCAGACCTCTGGTCGCTCGCCAGTCATCCTGTACGAAAAAGCTATAAGCCCAGTTATGGAGCTGCAGCGTCGGGTTTCCGACCTCCAACGTTGACTTAAACGGTAAGCCCGCAAAAAAGTCTTCGAGGGGGGTCGAAAGAGGAACGCCGGGGGGAGGCGGGCCCGGACTCAGAACCCCGCCAAGGAAGGTAATGCTGCCTCGCGCATTTCCGTACGCGGCGTTCCTGACGTCGCTGCGATGCAGTTCGCCGCCGAACTTGAGCGAGTGATTGCCCGCGGTGTAAGAAACGTGATCGATGAACTGGATAATGGCGTCGGGTCCCTGAAACTTTGGCCATTTGAAGCCACCCAGTCCGGGAAAGAAATATCCGCCAAACCCAATGCGCGGCAATCCGCCGGTGAATGGGCCGGAGACACCGGTGTCGAGCCCGTAACTGGACGCTGGCGTGTTCAGATCGCCAGGCAAGGTAGGCTGGTACAAACGGTTATAACCAGCGCGCGCTTCATTTACCCAGCGCGGACTAGGCGTCCAAACCCAGTTTCCACCAACTACCTGGGCTCGTGTATGAATGTCCGAGCGCCACCTCGATTGCAACTCCGGGAAATCTTCCACCGTTCCTGTGTTATTTCCAAAGAAGTACATCCCGCTAATGCGGCTATTCTGGTTGAGGTTGACATCCACTTTCCCGATCGCGTTATAAACCGTTACGTCGTTGGAGAATCCATTCGCAATATTAATGCTCTGTGTGTTGTTTGTCGGGAAGCCGGTTCCGCTGCATGTCACCGCACCACCGGAGAGCGCGCATCCGGCGATATTCAAGCTGGCAGGACTAACCGTAACTCCCCCTGCTTGAAGGTCCGCGATCACGTCGGGAATGCTGTTGGCGCAGTCGCCGGTTGAGAGGAAGACGCAGTTGCCGCCATTGGTTACGGAGGGGACCATAAAGGGGCTGGTGACGCCTCCGAAAGAATTTCCCACGTCATAAATCTGGCCTTCGTAAGCTCCGAAGAAGAAGACCTTGTCCTTAACGATCGGTCCACCGACGCTGCCGCCGTATTGTTCCAGTGTTCTGTCGAGCTTGGCGTTGGGTACGGCGTTGAAAAAGTTCCGGGCGTCAAACACGTTGCCGTCGCGGCCAAAGGCGAAGGCAGTGCCGTGAATCTGGTTGGTACCGGACTTGAGACCGACGTTGACCACTGCTCCCGGCTTCCATCCGAATTCGGCCGGCGCTAGTTCTTCCACGTTGAATTCCTGAATTGAGTCGATCGGCAGAATGGTTGCCGAATCGCCAGCGATGCCGGCGCCGTTGATGATGGCCTGTCCGGAATAGGGTTCACTGTTGAACAAGCCCTCAACGAAGTAGGCATTGTCTTCCGCGCGCAGTCCGTTTGTGCTCGTCGTCGAGAATCCGCCGCCGGGATATCGCATCACGCCGGGACGCAACTGGAGTAGGTTCTCGTAGTTACGACCATTCAAGGGCAGGTCGTTGATCTCTTTGTTGCTTAACGTGCCGCCCAGAGTAGATGACGTGCTATTGACCAGCGGAACCTCATCGGTAACCACCACTGTCTCGGTAACCTGTCCGGCTGGAAGAGTAACGTCGACACGCAGGTCCTGCGCGACTTCCACGACGATATTCACGCGCTCTACCGTTTTGAAGCCCTTTGCTTCGGCGCGAACTTTATAAACACCAGGCTGTAACTCCGGAGCAACATAATTCCCGGAGTCGTCGCTGCTTACGGTTCGTGTGGTGCCTCGCTGAACATCGGTAATAACTACCATGGCTCCAGCCACAGCCGCACCGGACTGATCGCTGATGCTCCCAAGAATGCGGCCCATAGTTGTTTGGGAAAAGAGAGGAGCAGTCATGGCGAGCACGAGACAGAAGATGATGCCTGAGACCCGCATGCTATTCGACGGAGAATGCATCACGACCTCCAAATCCTCAAAAAATGAGGATGGAACATTTATTGGTCGAAACATCACGACCATCTGTGACCTGGGAAAATTTAAAAGATCAAGCGATTTGAAGGTATAGCCTTGACGTGGCCTACCAGTCAAGTAGTATTGTGGTCCGACCACAAAACAGCTTCCCTCTAGAGGCTGCTCGCATTATTAAGGCTGGACAATTGGTGGCGTAATCTACCAAATGTGGGAGGAACGAACGAGCATGGCGATAGCAAGTACCAATCCCGCGACCGGCGAAGTCGTGAAGACTTTCGAGCCTCTTTCGTTGGCTCAAATTGAGCAGAAGTTGCAATTGGCGGCGACCGAGTTTCAAAAACATCGTTGCACTTCGTTCGCAGATCGAGCGAGCAAGATGATACGTGCGGCTGAGATTTTGGAAAAAGAAAAAGACGAATGCGCCCATTTGATGACACTCGAAATGGGCAAGCCTATCAAGGCTGCAGTCGCCGAAGCGCAGAAGTGTGCAATAGGGTGTCGCTACTATGCTGAAAATGCCGAAAAATTTCTCGCAGATGAAATTGTAGAAACTGGAGCAAAACGTAGCTTCATCCGGTATTTGCCGATTGGTCCCATCCTCGCGATTATGCCGTGGAACTTTCCTTTTTGGCAGGTGTTTCGTTTCGCCGCGCCCGCATTGATGGCGGGCAATGTCGGCCTGCTGAAGCATGCCTCGAACGTACCACAGTGCGCGTTGAAGATTGAAGACATCATTCGTCGAGCCGGTTTTGCCGAAGGCGTGTTCCAGACACTGCTGATCGGTTCGGGACCAGTCGATGGCATCCTGAACGATTCTCGTGTGGCTGCGGCGACTTTGACCGGTAGTGAGCAGGCAGGAATTCAAGTCGGAGTTTCTGCCGCCAGGCGAATCAAGAAAGTGGTACTGGAACTGGGAGGCAGCGATCCTTTTATCGTGATGCCCAGTGCTGATCTGGATGCGGCAGTCGCAACCGCAGTCGATGCGCGAATTCAAAACAACGGTCAATCTTGCATCGCGGCCAAACGCTTTATCGTCTCGGAAAAAATTGCCGATGAGTTCGAGCGCGAATTTGTAAAACGCATGCAAGAGTTGCGGGTGGGCGATCCGTTTGAGGAGAGCACGCAGCTTGGTCCGCTGGCCAACGCCGACGCTGTTACTTCTCTTGATTCCGACGTGAAAAAAACTGTGGCTGCCGGTGCCCGACTGCTGACGGGAGGCCATCCGCTGGATCGTCCGGGCAACTTCTATGCGCCGACCGTGCTGACTGATATTCCGAAAGATTCACCAGCCTACAAGGAAGAATTCTTCGGCCCCGTGGCGTCAATCTTTCGTGTGAAGGATGTTGATCAAGCCATCCAGATCGCCAACGATAGCCGCTTCGGACTGGGTGCCAGCGCCTGGACCAACGATCGGACGGAAACCGAGAGGTTCATTAACGAACTTGAGGCCGGAATGGTCTTTCTGAACAAGATGGTGGTGTCAGATCCGCGGCTGCCTTTTGGCGGGGTGAAGTACTCGGGACACGGCCGCGAACTTGCCGAACATGGGATACGGGAGTTTATGAATATTAAGACAGTTTGGATCCAATAAGAGGAAGAATGGCGAGGAATACGGTGTGTGGTATAGTGGTCCAACCACAATGCCGATGCTTAAACATTCGTTTGTAATTAGGGGCCGAATCATGACGGAAAATGAGTTAGGAGATTCCCTGGCAACTAAGCCGGTATACCGCACGGTCAAAACGTCCCGATTGTTTGAGCAGATCGTGCAGCAGGTGGAAGATTCTATCCTGAAAGGACAGCTCAAGCCTGGCGATCAATTGCCAGCGGAGCGTGATCTTGCCCAGCGCTTCGGGGTAAGCCGCACCGCGGTCCGCGAAGCAGTGAAGACTTTGCGGGAAAAAGGTCTGGTAGAGGCCTACTCGGGGCGCGGTACATTCGTGACCAATGGGAATTCACAGGCGATTCGGCAATCGCTGGATTTAATGATCCGCATCAATAAGCAGGAAGGATTGGCAAACCTGGCCGAGTTGCGGTTGGTACTGGAGCCGGAGATTGCCGCCCTGGCCGCTCCTCGAATTGAAGAGCAGCTCCTGACTACCATGCGGGAAGCAGTCGCAGTGATGGAGCGCAACCTGCATGACCCCGATGCTTATGTTGAAGCCGATCTCGACTTCCATTTAGCGCTGGCAGAGGCGGCGGACAATCCTCTGATTCTCTCGCTCCTCGATTCGATTGTCGGTCTCTTACGCGAGCAGCGCAGCCGCATCTTCGATGTGGACGGTGGACCCGAGCGAGGCCAGTTCCATCACAAGCAAATCCTGACGGCAATCGAGAATCGCGATGCCGAGGCAGCGCGTGAAGCGATGCGCTCTCACCTTAAGCAGGTGCTCGCGGATTCGTCGACATTAGGCAGAAAGTAATTTGTTTTTCAAGCCGAATTCGTAAGCGCGGTTTAATAGGTTTGATAAACGAAAGGGAATTGTTGTATGGCGAAACTTGGATTCATCGGTCTCGGTGTGATGGGCGGCAACATGGTGGCCCGTCTGCTCGAAAAAGGGCACACGGTGACTGGTTACAACCGGACGCGATCCAAGGCGCAGTGGTTGATCGACAAGGGCATGAAGTTTGCCGATTCCCCGAAGGTCGTGGCGTCGGTGTCCGATGTGACATTCACTATGGTGACAAATTCCGCAGCACTCGCGGCCGTGACGGACGGGCCGGACGGATTGCTCGCCGGCCTGGCCGCTGGGAAATTCTATATTGACATGAGTACCGTGAGCCCCGAAGCGAGCCGCGTGCTGGCGGCGAAAGTTCGCGAAAAAGGTGCCGACATGATTGACGCACCGGTCTCGGGCAGCGTCATTACACTCCAGCAAGGCAAGCTCTCGGTGATGGTCGGTGGGCACAAAGAAACTTTCGAGCGATTGAAGCCGTTGCTTCTCGATATTGGGCCCAAGGTGACACATGTCGGCGACAACGGTGTGGCGCTCTCCATGAAGATTGCTGTGAACCTGAGCCTGGCGGTGCAGATGCTGGCTTTCTCCGAAGGCGTGCTGTTGGCGGAAAAAAGCGGGATCCCGCGCGAAGTTGCGGTCGATGTTCTGGTGCACAGTGCAGTTGCGTCACCCATGATTCAGTATCGCGGTCCTTTCGTGTTGCAGCAGCCGGAAGAAGCATGGTTTGACGTCAACATGATGCAGAAGGACATGATTCTGGCCATGGAATTGGGCCGCAAGCTGAATGTTCCCGTTCCCACCACAGCGATCAGCAACGAGTTTCTGACCGCTGCACGTGGCATGGGTTGGGAAAAATTGGACTTCGCCGTCATGTTCGACGTTCTGGCTAGCATGTCTGGGGTGCGAACGGAGGTTCACAAATGACGACCGTCGCGCAGCCGAAAGAAACTTCGGAAAAAGTCGATCTGTGGCTCCGAATGTACCGGAAGATGGTCGCTATCCGCCAGTTTGAAGCGCAGGTCAACGAACTCTACACACGCGCGCTGATGCCTGGTCTGGCGCATCTTTACATCGGTGAAGAAGCAGTTGCGGTCGGAGTATGTGAAGCGCTCGATCGCGCTGACTACATTACCAGTACGCATCGCGGTCATGGACATTGTTTGGCGAAAGGGGCTTCTCCGGACAAGATGTTCGCCGAACTGCTCGGTAAAGAGGCCGGCTACTGCAAGGGTAAAGGCGGTTCCATGCACATAGCGGACCCTGCTACCGGCAACTTGGGAGCGAATGCGATCGTCTGCGGCAGCGCTGGCATCGCGACTGGCGCGGCATTTTCGGCCCAGCGTCTCGGTAACGGCCGCGTAGCGGTATGTTTCTTCGGAGAAGGCGCGCTCGGTCAGGGTGTGCTCTACGAAGTGATGAATCTCGCCCAACTCTTCAAGCTACCGGTGATCTACGTTTGCGAGAACAATCTCTACACGGAATACACGCATTATTCGGAAACCACCGCCGGAGATATTCTGATGCGCGCGACAGCGTTCGGCTTGGAGGCCGCCAGCGTAGATGGTCAGGATGTGCGCGCGGTTCACGGCATTGCGCAGCGTTTGGTGGATCGCGCCCGCCATGGCGACGGTCCCGGTTTTCTGCTCTGCAATACCTATCGCTACCACGGACACCACGTAGGCGATATCAATCGTGAATATTATCGTTCCAAGCAGGAAGAACAGATGTGGAAGACAGAGCGGGACCCGATCACGAATTTTGGGAAGTGGCTAGTTGAACAGAATCTCGCCGATAGCGCTTCCCTCACTCAAGTGCAAAGCGTACTTGAATCTGAGATGAAGAAGGCAGTTGATTTCGCGATCGCAGCCGCGTACCCGACCATCGATGAAGTGGCCGAGGACGTGTATGCCTGAAAACCATCTTCGCGTTCAAGACGATCGTGAGTTGACATTCGCGCAGGCGATTCGCGAGGCACTGGCCGAAGAGATGCGCCGCGATAGGACCGTCTGCATAATGGGCGAGGACGTGGCCGAGGCTGGCACTCCCTTCAAAGTTCTCTCTGGCCTGTTAGAAGAATTCGGCAAAGATCGCGTGCTCGATACGCCGATTTCCGAGGCGGGCTTTACAGGGCTCGCGGTGGGCGCCGCCATGACCGGGATGCGGCCGGTGGTTGACATCATGTTCGGCGACTTCATTACTTTGACCATGGACCAGATGGTCAATCAGGCCGCGAAGGTCCATTACATGTCGGGCGGAAAGTGGCGAGTACCGATGGTGATGCGCACCACCATGGGAGCGACGCGCCGTTCCGCTGCGCAGCACTCGCAGTCGTTGCACGCGTGGTACTGTCACGTCCCAGGCTTGAAAGTTGTTTTGCCAGCGACACCGTACGATGCCAAGGGATTGCTGAAAGCGGCGATTCGTGACGAGAATCCCGTAGTCTTCTTCGAAGACAAGATGATGTACAAACTCAAAGGCTTGGTGCCCGCGGACGATTACACCGTCCCGCTCGGAGTGGCAGACATAAAACGCGTGGGCGAGGACATCACGCTAGTCGCGACCAGCAGCATGGTGCAAGTTGCACTGGGAGCCGCGACGATGCTCGAAGAAATAGGAATCAGCGCCGAAGTGGTCGATCCGCGCACCATGTGGCCACTTGACGAAAAAACTCTGATTGAATCTGCAAAGAAAACGTCGCGTGCAATCGTTCTCGACGAAGGCTACGAGCGCTATGGTGTCACCGCTGAACTTGCATCTGTGATTGCCACAGGCGCATTCTACGATCTAGACGCTCCGGTCAAACGCATGGGTGCGATGCATGTTCCAATTCCGTTCTCGCCGCCTTTGGAAGATGTGACCGTGCCGACCGAGCAGACCGTGTTTGATGTCGCCCGCGCACTCTGCGGACGATCCTGAAACACGCTCAACTGGCAAAGGAGAATTCTATGGCTCTGCCCACATACGGAACGATGGCTGTGGATTGGGAAAACAGGGTTGACTTCGATCGTCTCCGCCGCGAACGCCTGGCGCGTGCCAAAGGACTTCTAGAGAAATCTGAGATGGGCTCGCTGTTGTGCTTCGACATGAACAATGTTCGATACCTGACCGCAACCCACATCGGTACCTGGGCTCAGGACAAGGCGAATCGCTTCACGCTCCTTCCGCAAAATGACGAGCCAATCTTGTGGGATTTCGGATCGGCGGCGAAGCATCACCAATTGCATTGTCCCTGGCTCGGAGAGCGCTCGCGTGCCGGAATCTCGGTGCTGCGCGGCGCCATGACGCCAGAAATGGGGCGTGCGGAAGATGTGGCCAAGAAAATTCGCATCGAGTTAGAAATGCTCGGTCTGCATAAAGAGCCGGTGGGCATCGACATTATTGAATTGCCGGTCCTCTTCGCGTTGCAAAAAGAAGGAATCAAAGTAGTAGATGGCCAGGCCCTGATGTCAGAAGCGCGCCTCATCAAGACGCGCGATGAGATCAGTTTGCTCAACCACTCCGCCATGATGGTAGATGCCGCCTACGATGAGCTCTATCGCGCTATGAAACCCGGCATGAGCGAAAACCAAGCGGTGGGACTGGTCAGCAAGGTTCTCTACGACATGGGTTCCGAGTACGTCGAAGCCGTCAACGCAATCTCCGGAGAGCGTTGCAATCCGCATCCGCACGTTTTTTCTGACCGCGTGCTGCGTCCCGGAGACCCCGTGTACTACGACATACTCCACTCCTACATGGGCTACCGCACCTGTTACTACCGCTGTTTCACCATCGGATATGCTTCGCACGCAATGAATGATGCCTACAAGCGATGCCGTGAATATCTAGACGCAGCAATTGAACTCGTCCGCCCGGGACGAACAACAGCCGAGATTGCCGCCGTGTGGCCGAAGGCGCAGGAGTTCGGTTTCCCGAACGAAGAAGCGGCTTTTGCCTTGCAGTACGGTCACGGCATTGGCTTAGCTATCTGGGAGAAGCCCGTGATCAGCCGCCTGGTTTCGCTCGAGCATTCCTGCGAAATCAAACCCGGCATGGTGTTCGCGCTCGAAACTTTCTGGCCCTCGACCGACGGCTGGAGCGCCGCTCGCATCGAGGAAGAAATCGTCGTCACTGAAACCGGCCACGAAGTTATCACGCGCTTCCCAGCCGAAAAGCTTCTGGTTGCAGGCCGACACTATTTCACGGTGGATGGTCCGCTTCCCGCAGTCCGAGAAACCGAATCGAAGCCCAGCACGCGTGTGCGCGAAATGATCGAAGCGAGCTCCAAGCAAGAACGAGTGGGCGTCTGCGACTAAAAACAAATGCAACCGTAAAGACGAGGCGTGCCTCGTCTCAGCCAGGCGTCTCGTCCGGCTCTCAACCAGCAAACTTTAGATTGAGAACAGAATTATCTAACTATGGCGATCAGTGTCGTTATGCCAGCGCTCGAAATGGCCCAGGAAACTGGCAAGCTCATTTCGTGGCTTAAAAAAGAAGGCGAGCCGATCGCCAAAGGCGAGCCACTGTTGGAGATCGAAACCGACAAAGCAGTGATGGAAATCGAATCCCCCGGCGACGGCATCCTTGCCGGCGTCAAAGTCCAAGCCGGTGCGGAAGTGCCTGTAGGCCAAACCATCGCATGGATCGTGCGTCCGGGAGAAATTCCGCCGGTCGATGAAGTTGCAGCCGCATCGGGAAGAAAAACAACCGCGGCCGTTCTTGCCGTCTCAACTGCGGCGTCAGCAAATCCGCCCGCGACCCCTACGTCACCGACAACGCAATCTGGGGTGTCGTCGGAAACCCAGCCCGCTAAGATTTCTCCCAAAGCCCGACGTCTAGCCGCCGAACGCGGCGTCGATCTTGCAAATATCCGCGGATCGGGCGCAGGCGGAGAAATTCTCGCGTCCGATATTCTTTCCGCTGCGGAATTGAAAGCCGCGATGTTGCAATCGGTTGCCAGCGGCAGCCCCATCTCGCGTCTGATGGCGGAACGCACCACGCAGAGCTGGACTTCGGTCCCGCACTTTTTCATCGTCCGCGAAGCAGACGCAGGCGCTCTGAACGAGGCGCGACAGAAGCTCGGACCGGATATTGAAAAATCGCACGGTGTGAAACTCACGCACACCGATTTACTTGTGGCGTTGGTTGCCCGCGTTCTCCAGAAACACTCTCGCATGAATGCAAGCTGGACCAATGAAGGCATTCGCGTAAATGCCGATATCAATATAGGGATGGCAATGGCAGTGGACGATGGCGTGGTAGCGCCGGTGATTCACAATGCCGACAAAGCCGCGCTCGGCGACATCGCGACGCAGCGCCGCGACCTCACGGAACGTGCCCGAAGTGGTAAGTTGCGTCCTGCCGATATAGCGGAGGGAACTTTTACGATCAGCAATCTCGGCATGTTTGGCGTCGACGCATTCACTGCGATCATCATTCCGCCTCAAGCCGGCATTCTTGCGGTAGGAACTATCGCCGACCGAGTTGTTCCGGTCGACGGCCATCCTGGCGTCCGCCCCATGATGACCTTGACGCTTTCGAGCGATCATCGTGTGGTGGATGGCGCGCGGGCAGCAGAGTTCCTGCGTGACTTTGTCGCAGCGATCTGTAATCCGCAGCAATACCTCATTAACTCCGGAGTTGGTAATTAGTGAGTATGACGTTTCCCGGTTTCGAAATTAAAAAGGAAATTCCGATTCTGGGTATTCTCATTGCCCCGCTTCGCGTAAAGATTCCACGCTGCATACTCGCGGTTCTGTTGTGGGTCGTGATCTTGACCATCTTCTCTCTACCCGCCATAGCGCAGGGTGGGCCGCCATTCATCGGCGACGACCCCGGCACTCCCGGTGACGGCAATTGGGAGATCAATGTCGCTACCTACAGCGAGCGCCATCCCAGCGAGCGCATCTACAACGCCCCCATTCTGGATATGAACTACGGCTGGGGCTCGCGAATCCAGCTCAAGTACCAGGTTCCGTATCTCGTCGACGGCACTGACGGCGGCCCAACCCGCAGTGGCTTGGGCAAGTCGCTGGCGGGCGTCAAATGGCGCTTCTACGACAGTAACGCGAATAGTGGCGGGGACAGTGATGAGGACGGCCTCCAGATATCGACCTATCCGCAGCTGGAGTTCAACAATCCCACGTCCTCATCGCAGCGCGGGCTCGTCGACTACGGCACCAGATTTTATCTTCCGATCGAAGTCAGCAAGAAGATCGGGCCGTTCCATGTCAATCCCGAGGTCGGCTATTGGTTCGCCAACAGCCAAGGTGCAGCCTGGGCCGCGGGAGTAGTTGTGCTTCGCGAGGTCAACAAGCGGCTGGAGTTGGCTGGCGAGTTGTACAACACCGCCAACACCAACGGCTCCAACCACTGGAACACTTTTGATTTTGGAGGCCGCTACACGCTGCAAGAGCATTTTGTTTTGTTGTTCATGGCGGGTCGTAGCTTCAGTGCAGCCTCGATCAGCCAACCGGATTTTGTCGGCTATATGGGAATGCAGTTTCTCTTTTCGATGAAGCATAAGAAAAAAAGCCCAACTGAAAATGGCCCCTAGCCGACCCTATTGGAAAACGTTCCCTCGCCAAGAAATTTCCCGAACTCAATCTGAGTTTGATAAGGTACTGGTGGCATGACTATCAAAAAGAACGCGGTTCGCAAAACGGCGCTTCGGCAAAAAGCACAGTTGATGTCGGGTTCGGAGATCGAACGCACGCTGGTGCGCTTGGCCCATGAAATCCTCGAAAAAAACGGCGGCGTCGAAGGCCTGGGACTTGTAGGAATCCGCCGTCGCGGAGTGCCCATCGCTGAGCGTCTGGGCAAGATGATTCAGCAGGTCGAAAAGAAGAAGGTTCCGGTGGGAACGCTTGATATCACGTTCTATCGTGATGACCTTTCCACACTAGGGCCCAAGCCGGTGGTGCAGGAAGCGGAAATCGGATTTTCCATCGAAGGTAAAAAGATCGTGCTGATCGACGACGTCCTCTATACGGGCCGCACCACGCGTGCCGCCCTAGACGCGCTCTTTTCGCATGGACGCCCCAGCTTGGTGCAGTTGTTGGTACTGATCGACCGCGGCCATCGAGAACTTCCGGTGGAGGCCACGTTCATCGGTCGAACCGTCCAGACAACCGATAGCGAAGTGATCGAAGTAAAATTGTTCGAGATCGACGAAGCAGAGAAAGTTCTACTGATGGAAAGATGAGATTTGGGTTTGTTTGTGTGGGGACGGGTGTCCCGCCCGTCTAGCCAAGCGCAGTTCGGCCCAGCCTCTAAGCCTTACCTCTTGCCGCCCACTCCAAGTCAAATCTCGCCCGATCGTAGAAAGATTTCTGTGTTCCCACGCCAGTCGTCGAAAGCCCGGCGTAAAGGTTAGCGCGCTTAACCGCTTCCTGCTCGCCTAGCCCTTCGCCAAGAAAGGTTGCGAAGCTGCCGATAAAAGCGTCACCGGCTCCGGTACTATCCACGCTCTTCACGCTGAACGCAGGCACGTGCTGCATGCCTTCACTTCCGGCCAGCAAAGAACCGTTCGCACCGAGAGTAATAATCACCCGCCGAATGCCGTTGGCCAGAAGCTTGCTCGCACAGCGCTTGGCATCGTCGAGATTGCGTACGGGCGCACCGGAAATCGCCTCCGCCTCACTCTCGTTGGGAACAAAATAATCAAGATCCGCTATAGCCTTGATGTCGATTGGCTGTGCAGGAGCTGGGTTCAAGATGCAGCGAATACCATTTTTGCGTGCAAACTTGATGGTGTAATAAACAGTCTCCAGCGGGATCTCGAACTGAAGAACGATGCAGTCCGCGCTCTTGAGAGTGTCGGCAGCTGCATCCACATCGGCAGGTTTCAATGTGTCATTCGCGCCTTTGACCACGATGATCCGATTCTGCCCCGAAGGATCGACAAAGATCGGCGCCACTCCGCTGGATACGCCCGTTACCTGGCGCACATGCGTAGCGTCGATACCTAGTTTTTCAAAGTTCTTGATCGATGACGGGCCAAACAGATCGTCCCCGACTCGCGCCACCATGAACACATCGGCTCCGCATAGCCGTGCGGCTACGGCCTGGTTCGCACCTTTGCCCCCGAATCCCAGATCGAACTTCCGGCCGAAAATGGTCTCTCCCGGCTTGGGAAACTGGTCTGAGAACGTGGTCAAATCAACGTTTGCACTACCCACAACTGCGATGCGAGGACGCTTAGCCATAGTTTTTCTCGTTTTAGCCGATGCCTTCAAACAGCAAGTGCAGGTTTGAAGTGAGGAAGGCAGAGTGTAGTCAGTCGATCGTTGCGTGTCAACCGACGCGGCATGCTGAGAAAAGGACGCGTGGAAACACAGTGATTTATCGTTCGATTTCCCTACGTTTCCCTTGTGGTTCTGTGGTTATCGCTTTTTTTTTGCGAAGCCTCCTCATTCATCTGGTATCCGCACACGCTCTTGAGTATTCTCTTCAGGATGGCCACCGTCTCATTGAGCGAACTGTTGGGCTCGATCGTATATGACGCCTCCGGCACCGCCAGTGGCCGGGTGCGCGAGGTGGCGCTTGCCCCGCAAGAAGACCGCTCGCGCGTTACCTTGCTCATCGTTAAGACGCCTGCGGGAAATCGTGTATTGCCGTTGACTGCGGTCTCCGCGATCAATGGCGGCATTCGAGCTTCCAGCACGGCGGCGGAATGGACCTCGGCCGATGGCTCCGAGGGACTATTGCTGCTCAGTCGCGATCTGCTGGATCAACAGGTGATTGACGTCCACGGTCGCAAAGTGGTGCGCGTGAACGACGTCGATTTTTATCACGACAACATGCAGAATCGCTCCATCTTGAAAGTTGGCGGTGTGGATGTGGGCGCACGTGGAGCAGTTCGGCGCCTGCTCAAGGGAATGGTTCCGGCGGCTGCGCTTCGGGCGTTGCTTTTGCGAGTCCCCCCGCGCGAGATTCCGTGGGATTTCGTAGATATCATCGAGACCGATCCTGCCCGCCGCGTCAAATTGAAGATTTCGCATGAGCGGCTAGCCAGACTCCATCCCGCCGACATTGCTGACATTGTGGAAGATCTGGCTCCCGATGAGCGCGAAGCGGTCTTCGAAACGCTGGACGAGGGCGTCGCCGCCGGCGCGTTAGAAGAGCTGGAACCAAAGGTGCAGAAAGCGGTCCTGGAATCGCTCGATTCCGATCGTGCCGCAGACATTGTCGAGGAGATGGAACCCGACGCTGCCGCCGACCTTTTGGCTGACCTCTCGGATGAGCGGACTGAAGAAATCCTGGTGCAGATGCAGCCCGAAGAGCGCCAGGAAGTGACCGACCTGCTCGAGTTCAAGGAAAACACCGCTGCCGGTCGCATGACCACCGAGTACATTGCACTGCCAGTGGCGGCCACGGCCAATGACGCGATCGAAGCCATGCGCATTTTCGAAGGCCGCATGGAAAACATGAGCACCATTTACCTGACGGATTCTCACGGCACCTTGGTAGGCGCGGTACCGCTGGTGAAGATCGTTCTAGCGCCCGCCTCGACTCCGCTGCTGGCTTTGGCGCAGGAGCCCCTCATTTCCTGCCATGAGAACACGAAAGAGAAGGAATTTGCCGAACTCTTTGACAAGTACAACCTGCTGACATTGCCAGTGATCGATGATCACAATCACCTGACGGGCGTGATCACTCCGGACGATGTGATTGCAATGCTGCGTGCAAAGCTCTAGGCGCTTCTGATCGCCAGACCGAATATCTCTTCAGTTGGGTTGGCAATCTCACACAAAAACTTTCTCAATTTCGCAGATTCACCTATCCAGACTCCACTTTCAGCATTTATTCTGATCCGGCTGTTATGCCAATTTGATTGTGTCTGTCGCCACGCATGAAATTCCTAAGAAATTGGAAGTTCCGGCTCCTGCTGTTTTTTGCCGTCGTAGGACCGGGCTTCATCACCGCGAATGTCGACAACGATGCCGGCGGCATCTTGACGTATTCGCAAGCCGGCGCTCAGTTCGGCTATACCCTCCTGTGGACGATGATCCCGATTACGATCGCCCTGATCGTCGTCCAAGAGATGTGCGCCCGCATGGGAGCAGTCACCGGCAAGGGCCTGAGCGATCTGATCCGGGAAGAATTCGGTCTACGGATTACTTTCCTCATGATGCTCGGCATTCTGATTACAAACTTTGGAAACGTCATTACCGAATTTGTCGGCATAGCGGGAAGCATGGGTCTGTTCGGAGTCTCAAAGTACATCTCGGTGCCGATCTGCGCTTTTATCGTCTGGCTGATCGCAGTCAAAGGCCAGTACAAGAGCGTCGAAAAGGTGTTCCTAATAGCTTCGTTTTTCTACATCACTTATATCTTTGCGGGAGTGTTGGCTAAGCCCGCATGGATTGAGGCTGTGAAGGCCACAGTGAAACCTCCGCAGATGTCGGCCTTCCGGCAGAGTTCATACCTCTACATGGTGATCGGCGTTGTCGGTACCACGATCGCCCCCTGGATGCAGTTCTATTTGCAGTCCTCCATCGTTGAAAAAGGGGTCACACGGCGCCAGTACAACACCTCAAAACTTGACGTAATTGTCGGCTGTATCTTCACCGACGTGGTTGCCTGGTTCATCATTGTGGCCTGCGCGGCCACGCTCTACCTGCATGGCAATCGCGATATTCGTGATGCTGCCGACGCTGCCCAGTCGCTGCGCCCGCTGGCGGGCGACTGGGCATACATCCTGTTTGCTCTGGGACTGTTCAATGCATCATTGTTTGCAGCTTCGATTCTGCCACTTTCGACCGCCTACACGGTTTGTGAAGGATTAGGTCTCGAGTCGGGTGTGGAACGCAAATTTTCTGAAGCACCAACATTTTACTGGCTCTATACCGCACTCATCGTCGCTGGGGGAGCTGTAGTCCTGATACCCGGGCTTCCGCTGATCAAGATCGCTATATTTTCACAAGTGGTCAACGGCGCAGTATTGCCCTTCGTGCTGATTTTCATGTTGTTGCTGATCAACAAAAAGGAGCTGATGGGCGAATTCGTGAACAAACGCACCTTCAACATCATCGCCTGGGCGACCACTGCGATTATGATCGGATTGACGGTGCTTTATGTGTACGGACAAGTCCACGGCGGGGCGGGATAGAGAATTTGGAAATCTCAAATGAGTTTTCCAGCCGCCAAATCGTTCACCAGCCCCAGGTCGGCTTCGAGAAAATCCAGCGCTAGCAATTCTTGCCGTGTGACCCAGCGTATCTCGCGAAAAATTCGGTTTTCAATTTCGCCTTGGTAATTCCGCACTACGAAGAATCGAAGTTCTACCGATCCACCCCCTGGGTATTCATGGACTATGCGCTTCACTTCCTCTCCGACTTCGGCTGCGATTCCTAATTCTTCTTCCAACTCGCGGCGCATCGCATCGCGAGGCTGTTCGCCTTCTTCGATCTTGCCTCCGGGAAATTCCCATTTGAGCGGCATAGGCTGGTGCCGCGTCCTCTGGCAGGCGAGGATAAAGTCATCTTTCAGAATCAGCGCGGCTACGACTCTTTTCATGTTGTTCAGAAACAACTTCAGAAATATGGGATTTACCTGCTTACGGGTTGGTCCTTTTCCAGTCGCTTGCCGACGAGTTGGGCGCAATATTCAACCAGTTCGCGATCCTCCGCGCCGAATGCCGCCGGAAAGTGACTGTCAATGTCGAGTTCTCCCGCCACCTGGCCGCGCACAAACACCGGCACCACGATCTCGGACTTGGTTTCAAGGGAGCAGGCAAGATAGCGAGGATCGCTGTTCACGTCGTCCACGACTACCGTCTTTCCCGACGATGCCGCCGCGCCGCAAATGCCCTGGTTCAGAGGAATGCGGGTGTGCGGAGTCATCGCTCCCTGATAATGTCCCAGAACCAGCACGGGGGGATCGGTCCCAGGCTCCAACATGTAGAAGCCCACCCAGTTGTACTTCAACATTTCTTTGTTCAGTAGAAGTGTGATGCTGTCCATCAGTTGATCCGATGTGCGCGCTTCGGAATTCAAACGGTCGGCTTCTTTTCGGACCTCATCGATCTTCTTCGGATTGGATGCAATAGCCATTGTTAATAATCCTAAACCAGATCACCAAGTTTCACGTTGACCGCGGTACTGGGGTAACTAAGTTTGAGTAACGGTTTGAGTAAGCGAACGGAGTCCTCTCTGCGGGCCGAAGATCGCGGGATGAATCGCACTCGCCAGCGCGCGTAATCCCGCAACCAGCGTGGGCGCCGGAGTATTCAACAGTTCATCAGAGATGCAATACACCTGCGAATTCCGTACCGCGCTAGTTTCCGACCAGCCTCTATTGCTGGCGATCTTTGCCAGCGGCACGCGATCTCCGGCTCCGCACCAGGCGGCGATGATGACTTCCGGGTCTTGCTCAGCGATTTCTTTGGCGGAGCACTGCGCTCCTGGCTTGCCTATGAAATCACCTCCAGCTGCTTCCACCAGCTCAGCTACCCACGACTGCGATGCAATGATGGGCTTTCCCCATTCTTCGCAGAACACGCGCTTTCTCGGCAGGCTTGCAGTTTGGCGCCGCATTTCTTCGATAGACGATTGCATGTCGGAGATCACCTTTTCGCCGCGTTCTCCGGCGCCAACCGAACCGGAGATCAACGCAATGTCGGTGTAAATGTCTTCCAGCGTTCGCGGAGCCAAACCGAGAAAGGGAATGCCTGCCTTAAGAATCTCTATGACTGCGGCTTCCTGATAGGGAACGGACGCGATCACGAGGTCAGGCTTGGCGGCAAGAATCTCGCTCGCCTTTGAGGTCCAGGAATCAGCGATGATCAGGCGATCGCCGCTTCGTATTTCCGGAACCACATCAACGCAGTATTTCGTGCAAGCCACAACGCGGTCCAATTCGCCCACGCCGGCCAGAATTACGGTCGCGCTCGGTTGCAGACAGGCAATCCGCTGAGGATGGTGTCGAGAGTGATGCGATTCGGACATAGTTTTGTTGGATCTGGTTCTGTTGGATCTGGTTCTGTTGGATCTGGTTCTGTTGGAACTGGTTCTGTTGGAACTGGTTCTGTTGGAACTGGCTCCATTGTAGGGGAGCATTTGCAAGGAACGCGATATCAAGTGTCCCGCGCATTTACAATCGCCATGTGTATTCTGCCGAGCTACTGGATCATTTTCAAAACCCGCGAAATGCTGGTGCGATTACAGATCCCGATTCCACCGCACAATTGGAAAACCCTGTCTGCGGAGACGTTCTGGAGCTCAGCCTTCAATTAGAAAAGCCTAAATTAGACAAGCCCAAATCAGAAAGGACGAAATCAGAAAGCGCACGCATCACCGACATTCGCTTTCGCGCCAAAGGCTGCGTTCCGACCATGGCTTGCGGCTCGGCGATCACCGAGTTGACGAAAGGCAAGAGCATAGAAGAAGCACGCAAGTTGAGCAGGGAAGAATTGGTTGAAAAAATTGGCGGCCTGCCGCAAGCCTCCGCCCATGCAAGCCACCTCGCGATGGACACGCTCGCTGCGCTATTGCGCAACCTCTGAGCTAGTGTGCGATCTGATCACGTTTATTTGTTTTTCATTTTTCTCCTATTTTTTCTCGGGCGCGCCTGCCGTCCCTAGCCTCTGGTTGGAATAGCCGGTATTCAGCGCCGCTCGTGTGATGAGGCTGCTCAGCATAGAGTCAAATGATGCTTTGCCATCGGCAGGCTCTGCCACGTCCTCCGTCTCTGTGAGTGCTGCGTCGTCGTACTCACACCCCTCAAACGTTGACCAAGCGGTGGCCCCGATCGGGCGCTGTTCCACGCACTGGCTATCAATTACGACCCGGGTTGGCTCTGGCTCAAAGGAGGTCATTCTAAGATTCGCCGACGCGGTTTGCAGCGCGTATAGCATCAACGCGGCCGCCTTGTGATCGATCTGTTGGGTTGCCAGCATGCGCAACATTTCGGCCAGTCCGACCTGGATGGAATTCGCATCCTCGAGAGTAGGGAGCGTCATTGTCCCTTGTTCCGGGACATTCACGTTAACTTCCATGCTCTTCCGACGCCAGAGCATGTGAAAGTGACAATGCCGCTCCTCGCGGAGAGCGGGCGAGCCGCACTGCGTACCATTGACCTTAATATGCTGACAACGACGGATACTTAATGGATATAAAGACATTTTTATGGCTCCCTTTGGTTTGTATGAAGTGTTTGGTAAGTAGTGAGTGGGGGGTACCCCCCTCCCCCCCTTGCTATTGGAATCATGGGTTTGGGAGGAAAATCCCGCAAAATCTTTGGATTTAAAGCAGTTATAGGTAAGGTATTTGAAAATCAATGATTTAGAGACATCCGAGCACTTTGCTCAAGGACATTCGCCTGCGGGCGGGTGCCCGCTCAGCGTCTCTATTTGATTGTCAAAGAGCGTGGCGCAGTATGGGCGGCCTCCGTTGGGGGCGCGCCTTTCGGTAGCGACACATTCATAGCCATTCTAGCGCGGGGATCGGTGGTGGGTCTGTGATGGCAGTCACAGGGATTTGTGATGGAAGGACCGAGACTCAGTACCCGGTGCTCAGAGGTGATTGTTTTGCAAAATAATCATAAATGCACTACACTGTAGTGCATGAGGAGTGAAGTTTACAGTTGGCGTCTATCCGGCGAGCTAAAATCGGACCTGGAACGGGAAGCACGTCTCCGCAAGGTGCCGGTTTCAGCGGTGCTGGAAACGGCTGTCCGCGATTGGTTGAAAAAGGGCGATCCAGACGTCTCGGAAGATGAGGTGCAGCAGAGACTTCAGGCAGCGGCCGCCAACTGTTTCGGAGTGCTGGCCGGCGGCAACGCTCACCGCTCCGAGACGGCACGCGAGACGCTGCGGACGCGCCTAAGACAGCGGCGTCATGCCCGCTAACGTGCTCGATTCTAATTTGCGCAGCGCCAATGCACTAATTGACACGGGCGCGATCCTTGCGCTGCTTGATCGCAGCGACCGCTGGCACAACGTCTGCGCAGATGCATTCCGTCAACTGCGACTCCCGCTGCTGACTTCCGAGGCTGTGCTTACGGAAGTGTTCCACCTGGTGGGCAATACGCGCACGGAGATGGAGGCTGCATGGAAGTTCGTCCGTTCGGGAGCGCTGGTTGTCGGTGCAATTGAAGATGCGGAGCTGAGGCAGCTGCACGGCTTGATGTCGCGCTATTGGGATCGACCGATGGATTTCGCCGACGCTACGCTGGTGTACCTTGCAAAGCGCGAGTCTCTTTCTGTAATTCTTACTGTGGATCAGGCGGACTTTGCTACTTATCGCATTGAGGGGAAACGTCAGTTTCGGGTGTTGCCTAGCAAACGACCGTAAGGTGGGGACCATGAGCAAACCACAGCGGGATAGGGTCTTAGGAGGGAGTAGTCCCTTTCGTTACCTGTCCGCATCAAAATAGGTGGAAATCGCCTCGTTTAGACAGCTAGAGTTGAGTTGTGAGGTACACTAGCGTGTCGCACGTAACCAAGAGAAAGGCTCGTACCATGTCGGCACTTCCAGTTCCGCCTCCAGAATCAAAGCGACGCACTACCCGCAAGGGTGGGCTCCGGACAATAGCGCGGCTTCTGGAAGAGCAGATGGACGAGATGGGCCTATCTGAAGAAGAGAAGAACGCCAAGATTCGTACGTTGGTCGAGCGAGTGGAGAAAGTTAAGGCCGCTCGCGCTGGATCTCGGCCCAAGTAGTCATCGCCTTTTTGTATCTCGGGTGTCCTGGTTTTATCCCAAAGAGTTCTTCGAGTGCGCTTTTGTACTCCTCCTCGTCTTCAAGATCCGCGAGGTCGGCCATAGTGCGCATAGCTTCGGCCTCTCTCTTGCGAGCCTCGGCCTTTGGGGTTCGCTGCTTCGCATCTTCGAAAGCGGAAGTCTTTTTCATGGTTTATCCAAGCTAATTCAAATTCTTTAGCGTTGACAATCGCTTCATGTGCCGCGTGCCAATTCCGACTCTTGCTTCCATCTGCCGTCTATGCTAGAAGAACTTATACGTTAATGTAAACGATGAAAAGCAATAACAATAACGAAGCCATAACGCATCTCGCGATGCCGGAAAGACAGATTCCGGTACTGATCGATTCCGCTCCCGAGAAAACTGAGGGATTCGTGTCCTCGGTGGCTTGGAGCGACAAACCTGTGACCAGAGTCAGGCGTTTGATGCCGTCGTTCGTGCAAGGCTTGGCGAATCCGCAACGGCGGCGTGAAATCGAGAAGGAACACGGATCCATAAGCACAACAGAATGGAATCGGCTGCGCGAATTGTTCAGCCTGATAGATCGTTTGAACGCCGGTGATTGGTCGCCTGTCGTCACAGATGACGCTAAAGAGGTACTGGAGCATTTGCCCGCCCTGCTCAACCGATTGAGTCCTGACGGTTGGTTGAGAGAAGCAGACGAATCTGGCACAGGTGAACAGACGTTCAGATCGGTTTCTGGTAGCGAGTCAATCGAGATCGTATTTGGGAACCCCACGTTCACATCCCTGATAGATAAGTCATCGGATCGCAGGGCCGCTCCGAACGTCCAGCCGGTTTTAGAACGCGGCCCAAGAACCGCGAACTGGAGCGTCCAAATCAACGGTGTCTGCAAGACGGCACCCTTTGCTCTCTCGGAATTGTTCACGGCGGGATTGAGCAAAACTCGATTTGTTGTTTGGTGGTCAGATGTGGGAAAGAAACTTGTTCCGGGTCTCTACTGTCCAGATCTCGTAACGGCCTTATATGCGTTGGCCATGTGGGGTAGCGGCACTGCAGGGGGATGGGCGATCTGTCAGCGGTGCAACAAAGACTATCCGCGCAGCCGTGCTAAACAGTTTTATTGCTCCCACAAATGCCAAGTCGCGGCGGCTATGAAACGATATCGGAAAAGCCTCGACAGGGCGGCAAAGTCAAAATCCAAAACCACGGCTAAGAGCTTGAAACGCCGGGTGCCCAACTTATCGTGTTCTTTGCGATGAGTTGGATTCCGCTGCCCCGTTTCAATCCTTGCCAGCGGCTGCTTTCTTTACGTACTCAAACTGGGTGATCTCGACGGTTCCTTCGGGGAACTTGGCGGTGATTTTTGGTTCTCCGCCTAGGGGCCTTGACGAAATCGTGGAGCGTGCTTACGTACATATCCGCGCGGCGCTCGATCTTCATCGCAGAATCCCACTTCTCGAAAAGCGCGAGAAGTGGGGCACCCTCGAAACTCAAACAGAACAGTTATCGCAACGCTGAAGCGCCGCGCCACCCAAAAACGAAATTTGACGGGGAGAATTCCCTGACGCGTTCTTGTTGGGCGAGAGGGTGTGGGGGTTTTTCGACTCTACGGGGGGCTGCACTTTGTGAAGTCTCTGCTCCGCTCAAGATGACAACTTAAACAGAGTGGCGAAATGGTGAACTTACGATTCGTCACGGAATCCCACTCATCGCAACAAAACGCGATGAGTGGGGCACCCAGCGCCGGTACCCGGCCACCTAAGTTTGCTGATTCGTTATTCTACGTTTGCTAACGCCTTGTTGAGTCCTACGATATCGGCTCCTAGATCTTTGCCGTCCGTTCCCATGTGCTTGTAGGGGCTGGTTGACTGGAGCTCGTAGTTTCCGCCATTGCCGTTTTCACAGTTCATGAATTCTACATCGCTCATGGTTTGCGGGAACATGTTGTCGGCTGGCCACGCCGATGGAGGATATGCTGGCGGAGGCGCTACCAAGGCGTTGTTTCCGAATGTCGAACTGGTGAAGCAGTTGGCGAGGCTGGTGATGGGCACGTTGCTGAAGGCGCAACTGGCTTGACCGCCTCCCGTGTTCCAGACAGGGTACCGGCCGGTAATCACTATGTTGTTGGTGAAGACCACGCCATACATCTGCGGGTTTGTGTTGACGTTGCCCGTAACGATCATGTGGCTCTGGGCGTCTGGGAACGCGGTGATGTGATTGATGGTGACGGTGTTGAGCGGGTTCTGGGACCAACTGTTCATGATCTCGAACGCGGAGCCTCCGCCTACATATTTTTTGCTGAGGTCGTCGAGGACCACGTCGTGGATGCTCCAGCGCGTACCGGCGAGGGCTGCGCCTCCATTTTTGCCGTTGCCGGAGATGTCGGTTGCCAACTGCATTCCTCCTCCAGCATGGGCGACGTGGACATAGCGGACGGTGATGTCGGTTACCTGACATAACGGGCAAACGTTGCCGGTTGCGGTGTGCTGATTCTTAGGGGCGATCACAATGCCGTCACCGGTTTCGGCGAAACCTCCCCAGCTATTTTCCATGAGGTTCGCCTCGACCAACACGCGCGCCGCATTCTTTAGTTCGAGGTGATTCTTGACGATGAAGGGATTGCCATCGGGTCCGCCGATGAAGTTAGGGTTGCCTTTCATCCACTGCCAGGGTTTCCAGAAGTGATTGTTGAGGATTTCGATGTCGGCTGGTGTAAAGGTGGCGGGGCCGCCTCCGAACAAGATTCCCTGACCGGAGGCTTCGATGAAGTTGTCTTCGATCTTGAAGGGACCGTCTTGAGTGTTGCTGTTGCCTCCCGACATGGCATGGGAATCGATACAGGAGCCGCTGACTGCAATGCAATGGAAATCGCTGAAATAGGAATCGACGACGGCTACGTTGGTCATACCACTCATGTCGACGCCTCCCTTGGTTTCACCTTGCGGCGCTCCGTGGAGCCAGGAGCGATCGACCACAATGTGATCCGCAGTGCCTTGGCCGGAGAGCAAACGGGCATTGCCCGGAGTTCCGGCGGGACGAGTTACTTCGAGACCAATGAAGCGGTAATAGTCGGCGCCGGGAGCGAAGCGGAACGGACCATCGCCGCCGGTCTGAATCTGTACTTTCGCCATCACGTTCTGGGGGTTGGAACAGGCATATTGCGGACGTCCAAAAAGGGATGCGACTCCGGCATAACAGGGCGTGGCGCGCTGGCCTTCGGATGGCAGGGCGCTATCGGGAGCACTGGTGCGGATGATGATCCAATGGTTGATGTCGCAGCTCTTGGCCGGCAAAACGAACCTGCCGCTGAAGGTTGCGCCGGCCTGAAGCTGGATCACGTCGCCGCACTGCGCGTTGTTCAAGGCAGTCTGCAGATTGCTGCCGGCGTTGACGCTGATGATGGATCCGGGAGCAGGCGTGTCGGCCATGGCACTGGGAACGGTGGCTCGCGGTAGTTCGGCGGGTCCGTCGTAATGGCTGGATGCGAAGGCAGCGGTGGATAGTGTGAAGGTTAGCGCAAAGGTTAGCGCGAGCGTTAGTGTGAACGCTGGGGAAAATCTGGAGTGGCTGACTGGAAGAGTATTTTCCGTTTCAGACTTTGTCTTCCCTGTTTCAAACATGGTGCGTGTTTTAAACATTTGCGTACCCTCGACTTAGAGATGGGGGATTAGTCGATGGTCCCCGCGCGGAAGCTTATCACGATGTGTCAAGGGGTACTACTAAGTTTGCGGGGAGTGGGGCGCTACGGCTGATAGATTGTCCAGCCGTTGTCGAGTGCGATCTCTTTTAGATTTGGATTGGGGTTGATGGCGAATGGATGAGTGGACATGGCTAGCATCTCGCGATCCCAGATGGCGTTGCCGAAGGCGCAATCGGGAGGGGAGTTGAGAACGGAGCGAAGCGCTTCGGATTTGCCGGGGCCGCTGGGAACTCGGATGAGTCGGTCGGTGATGACGCCGTTCTCGACAGCTACTTCGGCGGAGAGGATGCGATTGTTTGGGATGTCGAAGTAGGTCATGCCGGAGCGGATGATCCATTGATTGGAGGAGGAAACGACCCAGACGTCACATGCAGAGCCGCACCCGGAGGCGCGCAGACGCTGCACTAATTCTTGCATCTCGGGAAAAATGTTGGGGGCGATGGCTTGGGCAAAGTACGTGTCGCAGGCTTGCTGCACCACTTCTTCTTGCAGCCCGCGATGCATGGTGACCATCTCTCCGCACATGGTATCTTCGGCTACTTTGCCCGCTCTGTAATCGGCGTAGCGCGCACGCATCCAGCTCGCGATTTCTTCGGAGACCAATCCTTCTTTTAATTCCCAGGAGAAGAAGCCCTCGCCGGCGTCTCCGGACCAGAGTGTGCCGTCGCAGTCGAACGCGGCCACGCGTGGTTTTAGGGTGAGTACACTTTCGACGAATTCGGTTTGGAGGGATGTGAGGTGCGTCATGAAATATTGGCCTTAACAGGGATTAACTTGAGGGCAGAAGCGTGGGCAGATTTAAAGATGCATACTGCTCCGGCGTATTTACGTTGACGGCTACGAGCGGATCATCGACCGGAATGTACTCGATCTGACTCTGGTGTGCGCTCTCGACATCGCGCGCATTCGATGTTTCTGGAGCTTCGAGGAAAGCTTCCAGCATTTCATTCGCGATCAGAATTGGATGTCCATGTTTGCCCTCGTACTCGGGAATTACCGCCAACTTTCTTTTGGCGATGGCCCGTTCGAATGCCTCTTGCAGCGTTTCGATGGTTGCGGCTTGAACTGGAGGACGATCGACGAGAGTGAGCATGGCGGCATCGCGGCCGCGGTTTCGAACCTCCTGCAAACCAGCCTGCAACGAACTGAATTGTCCACGGCCGGGATCGGGATTGACCACGAGCGACGCTCCATTGGCATACACGACAGGTGATAACGCGGATTGATTCTTGCCGACAACGACCAACACTACATCGACGTAGGGGAAGAATAACTTTATGGCGGCAGAGAGAAAGGTGCCGCCCAGCGGGGAGTCGAGAGGCCAGGGCAGCAGCGCTTTGTCGCGTCCCATGCGCGAGGACTCGCCGGCAGCAAGAATTACTCCGCACATGCCGGCGATTTGGCCCATGTGGGCACGATAACAAACTGGTAGAGCTCTGCCAAGGAGACGAGTTGCAGCGATAGGTTAATTGAAGGTGGGCAGTTTGATCAGGTCGTCGTTGGGAACCCGTTCCGTGGGTTGTCCAGCTTTGCGCCAGGCGCGGAGGCCGCCGGCGATTACGTAGACTTTAAATCCGAGTTGTTGTAATTGTTGCGCCACACGGGCGCTGGTGGCTTCGCGCTGTCAAGTGCAGTAGAGATAAATCTCGCGATCCTTGGGGAGGTTCTTGATTTCTTCTATGAGGTTGTTGGGTTCGATGCGGATCGATCCAGCAATGCGTTCGGAGTCGGCGTCATAGTAGCCGTGGCTGCGGACATCGGCTATCAACATGTTTTGCGCCGCTTCGGACGCGAGTCTTTTTGCCAGTTCCTCCGCTGGTATGCGAGGGATGACATCGAGCAGACGATATTTGTGGTAAACCCAGATGCGATAGCCGATATATACGGCGAGTCCGATGCCAAAGACGACCTCGGCGGCAAAGCCGGCGGAGCGGAGTCCGCGAGTGATGGCGCGAAGCGCGTCGCTGAAAAGATATCCGGCGATGGCATAGGCTCCGACGTAAAAAGCGGCGCCGGCAGCGTCGTATTGCAGGAAATCACCGAGGCGCATTTTCATGCTTCCGGCTAGCGGCGGAGACATGGTGTTGATTCCGGGGATGAACTTGGCAAAGAGCAGTGTCTGCTTGCCGCGCCGGTAAAAATATTCTGCCGAGCGAAGTATGCACGTTTCTGGATTTGCCGAGAGTCGGCATAGGAAGCCTAACAAGGCCCATCCGCTGACCCGGCCCATGAAATAGAGAATGACATCGCCGACGATCATGGCTACAAGGGCTATGCCGAACACGAGATAGAAATGGAGATGACCGAAGGCAGCGACGGCACCCGCGGTCAGAATGGCGAGCGCGGCGGGTAGTGGGAGACCGAGGGCCTCCGCCAGGCAAACCACCGCTAAGAAAAGGTAGCCATGACGCGAAATGATTGAGAGTAAGTCGGTCATTATTATTTGTGGGGAACCTCTTTAGTATAACAACCCCGCGATGATGCTACGGCGGTCGACCTTGGCCCCGGAATGCTAGAGTAATAAAAACTTCAGGAGGAACATTTGTCAGTCGAGAATCGCCGCTATATTAATCTTCCGAACCGTCCCGCAGGGCTTCCGTTTAGTGATGCTGTGCTGGTCGGCGATACTCTTTATATTTCCGGACGGATTGGGCTTGACCCGGCTACGGGTGTGGCTCCAGAGAGTGTGGATGCTGAGCTTGAGCTCTTATTTGAGGGCTTTCAGGCCGTTCTTCGCGAAGCTGGGATGACGATGGATGATTTGGTGTGGGTGCAGGTTTATTCTCCGGATGTTTCTTCGTGGCAACAGTTCAACGCCGCTTATGTGAAGCTGTTCTCGCGGGAGTTTCCTGCTCGCGCATTTTTGGGATCGGGGACGCTATTGTTGAACGGACGGTTTGAGATGCTGGGGATTGCGGTGAAGAGGTAGATGACAATTCTGGGGAGCATGAGGTCCTTCGCTCCGCTCAGGATGACAATCAATATTGGAGGCTGGCGAGACGCTATTTCTCTCTTGCCACGACGAACTCGGGTGCCCACAGCAATGCGCGTTTGATTTCGGAGTCTGGGAATGTGCAGATAGCCTGGCGTGCTGATTCGGCGTATCGGGCTGCCTCTTTGGAGGCAAATTCGAGGGAACCGTAGCGGTTGAGGATGGTCAGGATATCGCCATGGGTGACGCCGTTGAATGCGCGGTCGTGCAGGACGGTTTCAATTTGGCGGCGTTCGACGGCAGTGCAATGGCCGAGAGCGTGGATGACAGCCATGGTAGCTTTGCCTTCACGCAAGTCGCTGGCTACGGGCTTGCCGAGCATGCTTTCGGATGCGGTGAGGTCGAGCACGTCGTCCACGATTTGGAAGGCTAAGCCGAGATCGCGGCCGTAGTGGCCGAGGCGTTCTTCTTCTGGTTCGGTGGCGCCCCCTAGAATGCCGCCAACTCGCATGCACACCGAGAACAGGCACGCCGTTTTGCGGTAGATCAGGTCGAGATGTTCCTGATGAGAAATCAGCTTGCCGAGTTTTTCCATCTGGAGCAATTCGCCTTCGACCATCTGCTGAGTGAGTTCGATAAGGACGTCGAGGATGTGGAAATTGCGCTCCTGCACGGCGATCTTGAACGCCTGCATGTAGAGCCAATCGCCGGCCAACACGCACATGGAGTTACCCCACTGTGTGTTGGCGGCAGGGCGGCCGCGGCGGATCTGGGCCTCGTCAATGATGTCGTCGTGGACGAGCGTCGCGGTGTGAATGATCTCAACGACTGTCGCCAGCTTTACCGCGCCATTGCCTTTGTAGTCGAAAAGCCTGGCAGAGAGCAGCAACAGGGCCGGCCGAAGTCGTTTGCCGCCGCCAGCGCGCAGGTACTCTCCGATCTCCGTGATAGCGGCGACATTCGAAACCGTGTCACGTTCGAATTGTTCTTCGATCGCGACGATGTCGTCACGCAGTAGGTCAAAAATTTCTTTCCCGTTGATGGATGTCGTGGTACCCAATTTGCTTAATTGCTCCCGTAACTAGTTGCTTCGATAATTCGTGAACTGCAAATCGATGCCAAAGTCGCGCTGTTTGACCATTGCGATCACTTCCTGCAGGGTATCGCGATCTTTGCCGCTGATGCGGACCACATCCGCTTGAATGGAGGCTTGCGCTTTCTTTTTTGAATTCTTGACCAACAGCACAATCTCTTTCGCTTTTTCGATAGGGATGCCCTGCTGTAGTGTGATCTTTTGCTTCACTGTGCTGCCAGCGGCTGAATCCAAGGGGCCGTAGGTCAGGCCTTTCAGGGACACGCCGCGCTTCACGAGTTTGGTCTGGAGAATGTCGTTCACGGCCTTGAGTTTGTATTCATCGGCGGAGTGCAGCATGATCGCGTCTGTTCCTTCCATGGCGATCTGGGACTTCGAGTCTTTCAGATCGAAGCGGGTGGTGACTTCTTTCATCGCCTGCTGGATGGAGTTGGCAACTTCCGCGAGATCGATTTTGCTGACGATATCGAAACTGTTATCGGGCATGGAATGTCACTTTCAGAATTATGACGGCCTCTTAATCATGAAGGCCTCTTGGATTTCCAGATTGTCATGTTGAGCGATGCTTGCTCGATGTCCAGAGCTCCGCGAATCGCTCGCCCCAAATTGTGTATTCATGAGGGTAACAGAAGAGGCATTATCTGCGCTGGCTTAACCGCTATTTTGCTATCCGCGCATTTGGTGGTTTGCGGCATCAGGCACGAGTCCAAAGAATTTGTAGAAATTCTGCGTAGTGCGTGAGCCAATTTCTTCTGCAGGCAAGTTGCGCAGTTCACCGATCTGGCGAGCTACTTCTTTTACAAACGCCGGTTCGTTGCGCTGGCCGCGATGCGGGATGGGAGCCAGATAGGGCGAATCGGTTTCAATCAGGATGCGGTCGAGTGGAACCATCCGAGCCGCGTCGCGGATCGGGTGTGCTTTGGGGAAGGTGATGTTGCCGGCAATAGAAATCATGAAACCCATATCGAGCGCGCGCCGCGCATGCTCGACCCTTCCGGTGAAGCAGTGCAGAATACCGGCCAATCCGGTGGAAGTCCAATGTTCGGCGATTATTTTTAGGCAATCATCCCATGCGTTTTCGCTGTTATCGGATGGACGACAATGAATGATGATGGGCAGCTTGGCTGCTTTTGCCAACTCCATTTGTTGGAGAAAAACTGTCTGCTGTATTTCTCGGGGCGAGTGATCGTAGAAATAGTCGAGGCCGATTTCTCCCCAGGCAATTACTTTGGGATGCCTTGCCCATTGCAGCATCTGCTCATCGGCGGCCCGGTTTGCGAGACTTGCTTCATGAGGATGAATTCCCACGCTCGCCCATATGCGAGGATATTCCGGTTTCCCGTCATATTTTTCCGCCAAGCGAATGCCGCAGTTGGCGGTGTCCGGGCCTTCGCCGTTTCCGATGGCGAGATAGGCTTCGATGCCGTTCTGTTTCGCGCGCGCTAATACTTCGTCGCGGTCGGCGTCGTAGCGTTTGGCTTCGAGATGGGCGTGAGAGTCGATGAACATCAGTGGTCAGTTGTCGGTGGTCAGTGGTCAGCAACCCACCTATTTCAAACGTGTTCCGATTGGCACGTCTTCCAGAAAACTCGCCAGCACGGGTTTGCCGCCTTCCGGCGATGCTGCGACGATCATGCCGTTTGATTCCAGTCCGCGCAGTTTGCGGGGTGCGAGGTTGGCTACGATTACTACCTTGCGTCCGATGAGTGATTCGGGCTCGTAGGCCTCGGCGATTCCTGCTACTAGTTGGCGCACTTCGGTTCCTAGATCGACTTCGAGACGGAGGAGTTTGTCGGCGCCTTTTACACGCTCGGCGGTTTTTACTTGGGCTACGCGCAATTCTATTTTCGCGAAGTCGTCGATGCTGATCTTGCCATCGGGAATGGCGGCTGGCTTGGCTGCGATCGCTGGCGGTGCGCTGATAATCGGTTGCCTCGCTTCGCTTGGCTGGACGGGCGAGACGCCCGTCCCCACACTTGCAGCGCCAGCATCTTTCTGTTCTTCCATTTTTTGCATCCTCTCGACTGCTGATTTATCTGCTCGGGGAAAGACTGCCTGCACCTCGCCCAATTTTGTGCCTAGATGCAGTTGTCCCCATTGCAATTGTGTCAGATCAAATTTCTTAATATCTCCGAGTCCCATCTGCGCCCAAATCTTCGCGGTGGCGTCGGGAATTACGGGATGCGCGAGCGCGGTTACGATGCGCAGAGCTTCGGCGCTGGTATAGAGCACGGTTGCCAGGCGCGAACGGCTCTCTTCGTCCTGTTTATCTCCCAGCGACCAGGGCTCGTTTTCGACGATGTATTTATCGACGGCGCTGACTAGTCCCCAAGCGGTTTCAAGCGCTCGCGAGAATTGGTATTGGTCAAATAGGGTACCGTAATCGGCGATCGCTTTTTTTGCGGCAGCCGCAATTATGGCGTCCGCCGGGGTGTGCGCTGTGTTCGAGGGATACGGTACTTCGCCTTTGAAATAGCGCGTGATCATGGTGAGGGTGCGGCTGGCGAGGTTGCCGAGTCCATTTGCGAGGTCGGAGTTATAGCGCTGTACCAGAGCGTCGAAGCTGAACGATCCATCTTGTCCGAAGACGACTTCACGCAGCAGGAAGTAGCGGAGGGCATCGGTGCCGAGGACATCTACGATGGTTTCGGCGCGCACGATGTTGCCCCGCGACTTTGACATTTTGCTTTCTTCAAAGAGCAGCCAGCCGTGCGCGGTGATGCTTTTGGGCAGAGGCAATCCGGCGGCGAGCAGGAAGGCAGGCCAGTAGACGCAATGGAAGCGGACAATTTCTTTGCCGATCATGTGCACGTCGGCGGGCCAATATTTATCGAATTTGTTGGTGTCTTTTGAGCCATAGCCGAGTGCGGTGATGTAGTTCGCCAGAGCGTCAAGCCAAACATAGACGACGTGCTTGGGATCGTCCGGCACGGGAATGCCCCAGGTGAAAGTCGAGCGACTGATCGATAGATCGCGGAGGCCGCTACGCACGAATGACAGCACTTCATTGCGCCGCGTATCAGGACGGATGAAATCTGGATGCTCGGTGTAGAGACGGATCAACTGATCCTGAAATGCCGAGAGCTTGAAGTAGTAGTTTTCTTCGTGGACTGTTTCCGTTATGCGGCCGCAGTCGGGACAGGGATCGCCGGGTTTGGCGCCGTCCACATAGGCCTCGTCGGAGACGCAGTATTGACCGGTGTAGGTACCTTTGTAGATGTAGCCGTTATCACAGATCTTTCGCCACAACGCCTGCACGCCCTGTTTGTGTCGTTCGGAGGTGGTGCGAATGAAATCGTCGTAGGTTAGACCCATGCGGTCCCAGAGGACGCGGAATTCGGCGGAGATTTCGTCAGTGAATTGCTGCGGCGTTTTGCCCGCAGCCTGGGCAGCACGCTCAATCTTCTGACCGTGTTCGTCGGTGCCAGTCAGAAACCACGTGTCTTCGCCTAACATGCGGTGACGGCGCGCAATTGTGTCGCAGGCGATGGTGGTATACGCATGGCCAATGTGGGGATGCGCATTGACGTAATAAATCGGGGTCGTGATGTAAAACTTCTTACTCATTCTTGTGCCCTGCTTGTGCGTTGACTTGCCAGACAAATCTTTGTCTGAATCTGGCGTGCTTAAGCCGCGTTGGTTGCATTCGATGCGATATCGTCTGTTTCGATTCCGATGTGCTTTAAGTGGTGCAGCATGTGCACGACATAATCCTCGAACACGAACTGAAGCGTTAGCGGTTCAGAACCGGCAACAGTCAGCGTTCTTGACCAGGCAGAATCGGGCACCGCTTCGGCGGCAGCCAACAATTGCCGGTTGAGGGCTTGCCACAGCTCGATGAGTTCTTTCCAATCGCGGCGTTGGTAGGCGTGTATGGCCACCCAGCGGTTCTGCTCGTAGCTGGGCATAGCTGGGTTGTCTTGCAATTGCGCGCGAACGATCCGCTGATGATTGTTGGCGGCTGAATCGAGGAGGTGCCCTAGCTCTTCCTTGGGAGACCAGGCTGACGGCGTTGGCTTGGTTTCGACCTGTTCTTTATCAGTATCTATGGAAAGCTTCTCGAGTCGGCCTGGTACGTGCTGCAAAAGGTCGCGCAACGAAGTTAGCGTCTGCATGGATCCTCCTTACTTATGATAACGAACTGAGTATGAAATTGAACTCTGGACGTGGCTATCAACTTCTGAGGCCACTGGCATAGGCTTGCACCGCTTCGCGGATCACTTCTTTGAGCGGCACGTGATGAGCCTCTGCCAGCGCGCGGCAATCTTCGTATTCCGGCGCATAGTTTGAAACCGAGCCGTTCATGCTGGCCACTTTGATTCGCACAGGACCCCAAGTAGTGTTCACGTTTTCCCAGCGGCGGGCTAGTGTTTGACGCTGTTCTTCGCGGCGGCGCACACCGAGCGTTGTGGTCTCGGCGAAGATCGTCTTCGTCAAGCGATTTGCATCTTCCATTTTTGAAAGTACGGTGAGCAACGCGCCGGGACGGCTCTTCTTCATTTGCACAGGCGCGCTGAATACGTCGAGTGCTCCCTCGGCCAACAAGCGCTCCATGGCATAGGCCAGTACTTGCGGACTCAGATCATCGAGATTCGCTTCGAGGACTGTGATCCTGTCATTCGAGGTGGTTGAAGTGGTGACGTGACCTGTCGACTCGGCTTCGCCAATCGTTATGCGCAATAGGTTCGGATGGTCTGGGAATTCTCGCGTGCCCGCGCCGTATCCTGTCTTCTCGATCTTCATCGTGGGAAATGACGCGAACCTTGCGCTCAGCGTTTTCACTATCGCTGCGCCGGTTGGTGTCACCAGTTCGACTTGTGGCCCCGACGAATAGACTGGAGCATCCCGAAGCAACTTCAGCGTAGCCGGTGCGGGTACAGGAAGCGTTCCGTGGGCGCATTTGACGGTTCCGCCGCCGACGTTTAGTGGAGAACATACCCATTCTTCGACTGCTAGAGATTCCGCTCCTACGGCGGCGCAGACAATGTCAACCATCGCGTCGACGGCTCCGACTTCGTGAAAGTGGACTTGTTCGATGGAGGTGCTGTGAATCTGGGCTTCGGCCTCGCCTAAATTCTCGAAGATGCGAATCGTGGTTGCCTTGGCTGTGGGGCTGATTGCTGCTTTTTCGATGATCTGGCGAATCGCCGTCAGGCTGCGACCGTGTGCTTGGTCATAATCATGAGCAGCATGCGTATGAGTATCATGGCTGTGAGTGTCATGATTATGAGAATGATTAGAATGCTCGTGTTCGTGAACATGCTCGTGCCGCTGTTGCTCCCAGAAAACTTCGCGCGGCAGATCCTTTTCGCCATTTGAGTACACATCGACTTTGGTGGCCGAAATTCCGCTTCGCAGTACACGCGAAATCTCAAGCCGCGCACCGATATCGAGGGCCGCTACTGTGTCTTCTAGGAGTTTTGGAGACACGCCGGCATCTATCAGTGCGCCTAGAAACATGTCGCCGCTTATGCCGGAAAAACAGTCGAGGTAGGCTATGCGCATAAGTTCAACAACTTAAACTACAGGGGACACGGGGTGACACAGAGGAAATCGGGAAAATCGTGTCCTGCGTATTTTGCATCGCCTGTCGTGGATTTTTGTCGATGCCGCGTCGAACTTTCATCATAGGGAAGCGTGCCACCTCCGTCAAACCCGCTGGCCGCGGCGAGTTTGTTAGAATCACTGTTTCTTCAATAGGTCAGCAATAAGTCAGAGGGCATCCTTGTATCGATATCTGGAACTTCGATTGGTCGAGCATCTGCGCGGGTTTCTGCGCCGTGCTTACGGCTTGGAAATCACGAATATTGTCGTTGAGCAGCCGCCGAAAATTGAATTTGGCGAGTACGCGCTGCCGATTGCTTTTGAACTTGCGCGGAAGCTTCGCAAGGCTCCGCGCAAGATTGCCGAGGAGATCGTTGCTGGGGTCGGTGTGATTCCAGGCTTTGAGAAATTCGAAGTGGCTGGTGCCGGGTATATCAACGTCCGCGTAAACAGAGCCGAATTGGCTACGGAACTTGCCGCCGACCGATCTCCGGTGGCAGAGGTACCCGCCGGCAAAGTGCTGGTCGAGCATTCCAGCATTAATCCCAATAAGGCGGCGCATATCGGACATCTGCGCAACGCTATTCTTGGCGATACGTTTGTGCGGCTGCTGCGCTTTGCGGGCAGGGAAGTGGATGTCCAGAATTATATCGACAACACCGGGGCGCAGGTTGCGGACGTGGTGGTTGGGTTTTTACATATCGAACAGAAGTCTCGGGCCCAGATTGAAGCGCTCGCGGCTGCTCCTCAGTTTGATTACGTTTGTTGGGACCTCTATGCCCGCGTTTCACATTGGTATGAAGAGGACAAGGTGAACCTGCAGGCCCGCGCAGCCACGTTGCGCGCGATTGAAGAAGGGAACAACGAGACGGCGGCAATTGCCGATTTGATTTCGATTGCCGTGCTTAAGCGTCATCTGGAGACCATGGAGCGTCTCGATATTGAGTATGACTTTCTGCCGCGCGAGAGCGAGATACTTCATCTTCATTTTTGGGATGCGGCTTTTACCAAGCTTAAGGAAGCTGCGGTGCTTACTTACGAGGACGAAGGTAAGAACAAAGGGTGTTGGGTTATGCGGCGGGCGGGAACTGGGGCCAAAACCTTAACCACAGGGGGCACGGGGGAAAAGACCACGGAGGAAAAGATCACAGAGGAAGACCAGAAAGTTATCGTTCGCTCGAACGGGACAGTTGGGTACGTCGGCAAAGACATTGCTTATCACATGTGGAAGTTTGGTCTGCTTGGGCGCGACTTTGGCTATCGGAAATTCTTTCGCTATCCAAATAACCACGATTGCTGGATCTCGACTATTGAAGGCGAAAAAGATCATCCTCATTTTGGCGATGTAGCTGAGATTTACAACGTGATTGATGCGCGGCAGTCGGAAGCGCAGAACACGGTGATTGAGGCTTTGCGCGGACTGGGCCACGACGAGGCCGCCGATCGCTATACGCACTTTTCTTATGAGATGGTGGCGCTTACTCCGCGGTGCGCTGCCGAACTTGGCTATACGTTGAGCGAGGAAGATAAGGCTCGGTCTTGGATCGAAGTTTCGGGGCGCAAGGGTTTTGGTGTGAAGGCGGACGATCTGCTGGATGCTCTCATTGCCTCAGCGGGGAAAGAAGTGGATGCTCGTCATCCGGAGCTGAACGAAGCGGAACGCTCCGGCATTGCTACCCAGGTTGCGATTGGAGCGCTGCGTTTCTTCATGCTGAAGTTCACTAAGCCTTCGGTGATTGCTTTCGACTTTAATGACGCGCTCAGTTTTGAGGGGGAAACCGGGCCCTATGTACAGTATGCGGTGGTGCGGGCTTCCAATATTTTCCGCAAAGGTGGATTTGATCCGGATGGCTATGGCCGAGACGCGGCAAACCGCGTTTCTTCGGAGGACTTCGTCAGGTACTTCGGTGGCGAATCTGGCAACGACATTTGGGAACTCTGGGGGTCGGCCGCGAAGACCTCTTATGTCGTAGGCCAATGCATAGCTACCACCGAACCTGCTTATCTCGCCAAGCATGCTTTTCAACTGGCGCAACTCTTCAACACTTTCTACCACCGCTTTCCAATCTTGAGCGAAGCCGATCAGGATCGGAAACAATTCCTGCTGGCAACCGCAGCCGTGGTTCGCCGCGAACTCATTCGCATTCTTGCAGCCATGGGGATTAGTGTTCCGCCGGTAATGTAACCTTCGTTTTCTTAGCTTTGCCGGGTGTCTGCAACTCCGGCGCTCCTGAATGCATCAGTCTTAATAGAGTAAGTGCGTTTGGCGGCTGCGAAAAAATGCCGTTTCTGGGCGCAAATTTTGCCCTCAGCGGCTAAAGCCGTAGGGAAACAATTGCGGGTGCCGCAGCGGTAAAGCGCTGCGCCACCCAAAATCAGGTGCAGCATGGGTTGCGTCGCATGCTGCCAAGGGGTCTGGAGAGGAATGATTGTGGGGATAACTCAGATGAAGAAGAATATCTTTGCGACGGTGCTGTTTAGCTTGGTCTTATGTTTGGCATCAACGTTCTGTGCTGCTAACTCAGTGGACTCTTCCACGACTGCTGCAAATGCCCAGCAGACGATCCCGCAGATGCCGCGGATCTTTGCTAACGCACGCTTCGTCTATGTGACTGCCTATGATGGCGGTCAATTCAATCCCAATCTGTTGCCGGAGGATCGCGAGGCCATTGCTCGCGTGCAGGAAGCGGTGCAGAAGTGGGGCAAACTCATTGTGGTGTACAAGCCTGAGCAAGCAGACATCATCCTAGCGGTACAGTCTCGCCCATCGGAAGATGTACTGGCTGTTTATGACGCGCACGGAGGAGACGCTACCAGCCGTCCGTCACAGACTTTTCTGTGGCGCGTGATGGCGCGTGGCGGGTTGCAGAAGAGTGAAACTCCGCTGATTGCACAGTTCGAAAAAGCCTGGCAGCAGATCGCAAATTAACGGGGTCTTGGCGGATTTTCAATTTTATTGACTCTTTAAGGTGTGTTCGAATTCAGGCTATCGGGCGATCCGGTCGTGGATCGCCCGAAATATTTTCTACTGGGTAGTGGAAATATTTTGCAAGGTCTATAATCCGTTGGAAGATCAAGATAAAAGACAGACCGTATAAAATTTCTACGATTCATATCGTGATTGCTTGGGTAGGTGGCGAGTGCATTTCCCACAGCCAGTCTTCAAACTACTGATATAAAATGAGTTAGCTGTTTATTTTGCGGGGGTCGAATGGCATCCCTCGTGCTTTAGCAGATAGTGGGTCCGGCGGATGTAGGCCAGGATCTTGAGAACACATTTCTGTGAGAGAGCAATATTTGGGCAAGGAGCCCTCAACCTTATGACCCGCACCTCGTTGAAGTTGAAAATGACCCTAATGCTGGCCGCGACCATGATCGTATCGGTCGGATGTACCTCCAAGAATTATGTCCGTCAACAGACCACGCCGCTGATCAACAAGACCAATGAGCTCGACGACATGACGGCAAAGAACTCGAAAGACATCAAGGACGTGGATCAGCGCGCCCAATCCGGAATACAGAATGTGCAGGCGGCTGCGGCTGCGGCTGACCAGAAGGCGTTGGCTGCCGGAGGCGAAGCTGATAAGGCTCAATTGTCGGCGAATACCGCGACGCAGCGTGTCGATACTCTGACCAACACCGTCGTAAACCTGGACAACTATCGTCCGGTGGTAGAGACGGCGGTCCATTTCGGCTTTAATAAAGACAATCTGACGAAGGATGCCAAGGACGCCATCGACCAACTGGCCGCCAGCGTCGCCACTACCAAGGGATACATCATCACGGTGGAAGGCGCGACCGACTCGGTGGGCAGCTCGGAGTATAACTACGATCTGAGTCAGCGCCGCGCTAATGCGGTGATTCAGTATCTGGCGGCTGACAAAAGCGTTCCAGCTTACAAGATTTATCTGATCGGGTTGGGTAAGGATAAGCCGGTCGAGTCGAATAAAACTGCCGACGGTCGCGCCAAGAACCGCCGCGTGGATATCCGACTGATGACCAACACTGGTGCCGATGCAACGACTCCAGCACAGGTGCCGACCAGCAATCCGACTCCGACGGCGAATGCGAATCCGCCTTCGATGTAAGGAATCAAAGTTTCCCCTCCTCCCCGGAGGACTTTGCCAAACCAGGCCGTCCCACGAATGGGCGGCCTGATTTTTTTGGTATTCAGGAGAACGGCCGAGTGCGCCAGTCGCTCCACCGCGCTATAGATAAGCGATACAATAAAGGTGTGCGCGTTCCGGTTCTGATTGTGTTGTTGGCGGTGCTGACGACTATTTCGTGGGCACAGGATTCGGCGGACAAGCCTGCCTCGGATCAACCCCCCACTAGTAACCATGAGGCGGGGGCAAGCTCCAGCCGCGACACACTAATCGACATCAGCCCGCCCAAGGACGATGCTAAGAACCATCCTAACAGCAAGAATGCGGTTGCGGACCTCGATGGCGCTGACAATCCCGATACTTCTGGCATCCAGGAGTTTCATCCCTGGAGCCCAATGAAGGCTATGAAGGATATTGAGGTCGGCGATTTTTACTCCAGACGCAAGAACTACAAAGCCGCGCTCGAACGCTACAAGGATGCGCTCTTATACAAGGACGGCGATGCTGTTGCCATCTCTCGTCTCGCCAGCTGCGAGGAAAAGCTTGGAGACAAAGCCGACGCGAAGAAATACTACGAACAGTACCTGAAGATTCTGCCGGAAGGGCCGTTTGCTAAAGAAGCGCGCGCTTCGCTGGAGAAGCTCGCGAAGGCGCAGTGAAGTCTCGCTTTATTTTTCCACCCGTGAAAATTCTCCAGTAGTTGCGTTCACAGCCACGCGAAGGTTGGCGGTCTCGCGGTCCGTCCCATAGATAACGTGCCACAGCAATGCATTGTCCTGCCGGTTCCACTCCAGCACATATAGGATGGGCGTATCGGGTTCCTTCTCCAAAAGCTTGTCTCCACCGTGCTGCTGGGCGACGGCAAAGGCCTTATCGGTATCTGTCTTGAGAAATTGGACGTTGAAAATCTGGGTGCTGGAGTTTGTCGGGCTGTAGGTGTCATCGACGCTGTGAGAAATATCGCTGTTTGTCCATATGAAGGACTTCGTCTTCTGTTGCGTGGGCGAAGCGAATCCGACGCGCCATTCTCCCGCCTTGCCGTCCTTGCTTTTGGATTGGGACGACTCGGCGCGATATGGTTGAGCATCCGGCGCCCAGCCGCGGGCGGCGATGTAGCATTTGTAGAGCGCGCCGCTGCCGGTGATCGTCTCCGGAGCTTTCGGCTGAAGCATCTGTGAGGCTGCCGGCTTGCTTGGCTCCGACGAGCATCCGGCCATTATTCCGGCTGCTAGAATTGCGACGAATAGCTTTTTCATTGGCGATTTCCTGAGCAGGCTTTCACATAGAGTTTGCCTGCGGTGCGCTAGTGTCTAGTGTTTGCGGATTATTGTACTGACTGACGCCATGGATTCCCATCTCGAACGCTTGCGGCAGGAACTCGAAGATGCAATAAGGGGCGTCGCTGCCAGCGTCAACCCCAACGGTCTGGCGCAGGCTCCTCCGGGAAAGTGGAATGCTGCTGAGATTCTGGAGCACCTTTTCCTTACCTACCAGGGCACCAACCGCGGCTTGACAAAGTGCCTGGAACGCGGCGCTTCATTGGCTACGCGCCCGACGCTGAAGCTTCGCATGGCCACTCTGCTGGTGGTGAATTTCGGATATTTGCCCAACGGGCGCAAGTCCCCGGAACGGGCGACACCACGAGGAATGTCGGTGAGCGAGGTTCAGCAAGGAATTGTGACGGAGCTCGAGAGAATGGTGGCGGTCTTGAACGAGTGCGAACGCAAGTTCGGAGCCGGAACGAAAATAATGGACCACCCGTTCCTTGGGCCGTTGACGGCCGAGGAGTGGCGCAAGTTTCACTGGGTCCACGGGCGGCATCACCTGCTGCAGATTCGGGAGCGGATTGGGAAAGGCTGAAGGAAAGTGTGGCCCGATTGGGACGGACGCGTCGGAATTGTCCGTCCCGTCGAGCAGAGCTTGGTAGAGTTTTCGGAAAGAGATCTACTCGTGATCCGGAGCTTTATTTTTGTCGTTGCCGCTGTCGTTGTTATTGTTGCTGCTGCCGTCGCTGTCTTTTTCCTTCTCTACTATTCCGTCTTTGCGTGCCTGTTCCTGCATCTCGTTGAGTTCCTGCTGGGCGGCTTCGATTGCTTTCTGTTTTGCGTCAACATCGCTCTTGTAATCCGTGTCTTGCTTGTCGGTGGCGGCTGCGTTACGCAGACGGGAGCCGGCATCGGCATAATAGGAGGCCGCGCGCAGACGATTTTCGCGCTGATCGAGATCGAGTTCGTGGTTCAGAGAATTGATCTTCTCTTGCTGCTTGGCGAGCTTATCCTTCCACGCGTCTGCCGTCTTTTGGCGTTCGGCAGCCGCAGCGGCGGGATCGGACGCAGATGCATTTGCAGCCGATGCGGAGTTCGCATTAGCGGACGGCGGCGGGCCGACCACGCTCAGAGTTTGATCCGTAGGGAGATTGTCGTTGTCGAAGTGGCGAGTCGTGGCACTCGGCTCGGGTTTGTTCTTGCGAATTGCCCGCGCGTAATCCCCGAGTGACTGAGCAGCAGCTGCGCCGCTGACCCCGAGAACGAGCAAAGTACCAATGACTATGTTTTTCATGTTCGTGCTTATGTTCATGTGCTTCATGTGATCATCCTTTCGCAAGCTCTGGTTATGACCGAGCCTGCCATTCGCTGATATCAAGAACTTGTGGTTGCAGCCCGGGCGCCTCCCAGAAAGCTGCCAATGGTCCGATCCAACTGTGCTGCTTCGTGAGCGATGCTGTCCGCCAACTGCCGCGCCAGTTCATGATCCCGGCTGCACGCGAGTTGCTGCGCGTATCCCGCGATCGTGGTCAGAGAATCGCGCAACCCGAGAGCCAGTTCGGAGGAAATTTCCTGATGCATCTTCTGATCGTGCCGGATGCGCTCAATGTCGGTCTTGTCGGTGAGCACCAGCGTGGTTCCCATAAGGCTGCCATCTTCGGCCATCACCGGAGAGGCGGTCACTTCGAGAACGTGGCTGGCTCCATCGCGAGCAAAATAATTCAGCACTAGCCCGCGGACGACTGACTTTCCCGCCAGAGCAGGAGCGAGCGCTTGCTCGACACTTGGTTGCGAAGCGGACGCTGGAGAATTTATTTCGGGGCGCAACGTTGCCGCGCGAAAAAGATCCGCGGACTGAAGTCCTACGGGTGAGGCAAATCCCAGCAGGCTGCGTGCAGCCGAGTTCGCTTGCCGCACCAGACCACTTGTGTTCAGAAACAAAACTCCGCAGGAAAGATTTGAAAGGATGGTAGAGCTCAGGGTGTCGGATGCCTTTGCTTTTCTCCGTTCCGCGAGTTGCTGGGTGGCGAGTTCATGTTTTTGCTGCTTCAGTTGCTGAATGACGGCATGGTAGGCGTGCACTGGCAATCCTTCGGCTGCCAAAGGAGCGTGATTCAGCGAGTCGGGTTCGGATACGAGACTCTTCCGCAGGCGCCGAATGACGAATAGGCCCAACCCGAATGCCACCATGGCAGCGAACAGAAGCATGGCCATGCGCAGCACCATCGGATTTGTCAGCAGATTCACAGCGCCCTCCAATACCAGTGCAGGAGGCTGTTTCCAAAGAAGAACGACAATAGCGCCATGCCGCCGAGGAACACACCAAACGGCATCTCGTAATACCGGAGTGCCAAGCGAGCTGATTGCCATGCGCGGCGTCGAGCATCATTTGAAGAAATGCGCGAAGAAATGTCAGAAGAAAATTGCGAAGAAGTGCGGCGTGCCTGAATGCGGCGAAGGCGTTTTAGCCAGACTGCGAGAATCGTGCTTAGTCCAAACAGCGAACCTGCCAACGACGCCGCAAAAATAGTCAAGACTGTGAGCCTGGTTCCGAGGAACGCGCCGATCATTGCCATGAGCTTGACGTCGCCGAAACCCATACCTTCAACACCACGAGCTCTGAGGTAAATGGCGGCTGCTCCATATAAAAATGAAGCGCCGATGGCCGCTCCCAACAACGAGTCTGACAGGGACCATAGCCGCCAGGAGATCTCGCCGCGCATGGCGAGCGATACCATGCCTGGCATGATTCGCGAAGCCAGGTCATTCACTGGAACTACCAGGCTAAACATAATTCCCAGAGCCAACCCGGGAAGAGTCATGGCATCGGGAAGCAACTTCGTTTCTGCATCGGTGAAGACTAACCCGAGCAGCAGGTAGCCGAGCACGATGCACTTCAACATCGCGAGCGTCAAGCCAAAATGGGTGTAACAGTTGAGAAAGAGCAGGCCAGTAAGTAACTCAATCACGAGATAGCGAGGTGAGATAGATTGCTTGCAGGCGCGGCATTTTCCCCGAAGAATCAGCCAGCTCACTACGGGCAGGTTGTGGTAGAGCGGAATCATATCTCCGCAGTGCGGGCATGCGGAGCGCGGCGTGACGACCGACTTGCCCAGCGGCAACCTGTAGATGCACACGTTCAGGAAGCTGCCAAAACACAGCCCCAAGGCGAACATCGCAACTGCAAGAATAGGTTCCACGTTTCGATAAATACGGGCTAAGTGCCCAGTCTGCTTGGATTTGGATGATTATAAGCTGCCTCGGCGGGGTGTTCTAAGTACGAAGGTCACTGTACCAGTGACGCCTGTAAATTATTGCTAATAAAAGGGAAATTGCGAGAAGTTGCCGCTAGGCTACCCGGCTGATTTCATGTTGCTGCGGCAAAAAGATCGAAAACACGGTTCCGGTCGAGCGCCCGTCCACCCGACTCCGAACCCGAATTGAACCGCCGTGTTTCTGCACAATGCCGCGCGAGACCCACAGCCCCAGTCCAGTGCCAGTGTCTTTCTTTGTGGTGTAAAAAGGTTCGAAAATTTGGCGCAGATTGTTACGAGGAATTCCGCTGCCGTTATCGGCTACTGTTATGCGAACTCCCTCCCTACCATTGGACCAGCTGTGGCTCGTAGCCACACGAACACGCAGGAAGCCTCCATCTGCCATTGCGTCCACCGCGTTGACCAGGAGATTGGCCAGTAACTGCCGCAGCTCGCCAGAGTAGCCACTGATCTGGGAACTGTTGCGGTAGCGTCGTATCACGAAGATGTTTCGATCTTCTAGTTTGCGGGAATACAACTGCAGAATCTCGTCCATGATGGCGGCCGGATCCATCGAACCCGGCGAGCTGGCGTCGCGGACAAATCCCAAGGTCTGTTGCGCCAACTGGGCCACGCGGGCAACCTCTTTTTCCGCGAGGGTCAGATACTCGCCGGCATGACTGGAGTCATGACGGGCCAGGTAAAGCAAGTTGACCACGGCCTCGAGCGGGTTATTGATCTCGTGCGCGATCGACGCGGCGAGACGCCCTGCAGTGGCGAGTTTTTCGCTGCGTCGGACGGCTTCTTCGGACTGTTTCTCGGCGGAGAGATCGCGTGCGATCGCTGAAGCGCCCACGATTTTGCCGCGTGCGTTTCGAAGCGGCGACACCGATAGGAGTACCGGCCAGAGGGTGCCATCCTTGCGCATGCGCTCGGTCCGATACGAAATCACATGGCCGCCGTTATTGAGTATCTCGCGAGTGCGTTCCCCCTCGTCGCGGCGTTCGGGGGGCGCCAGTCGCGCTACCGGCGACCCGATTGCTTCCTCAACCGTGTAGCCATAGAGTTGTTCGGCGGCGCGATTCCAGCTAGTGATCAAGCCATCCGGGCTGGTGCTGTAGATCGCGTCGCAGGAGTATTCCACGATGGTCGCCATTTCGCGGGTGGTACGATCCGCCCGCGATTCCGCCAGTGTTTTCTGCTTTGCCATACTTCCTGCGAATATAGAAATGACCAGAAAAGCCATCAGCAGCTCGATATCGGCGATGGTGCTGACACCAAAGCTGCGATAAGGCGGAACAGTAAAAAAATCGAGGCAGGCGGTCGAAACGAACGAGCAGAAAACCGCGGGTCCAAAGCCGAGATAGCGAGCCGTGCAAAGCACCGCCGCCAGCAGGAGCACAAAGAGATGGCGGTGCAGCACGGGCGAAAAAGTCCAGAGACTGAGCGCTACCCATACTGCGAGTGCGGCACCTGCATATTGCACCAGTGCCGAACGCCGATTCCTTGCGATCCAGTTCGTCAGATTGGCCCCAATCCAGACATTTCCCAAAACGTTGCCGGCTCGGTTGGTGAATTTTGAAGTTTTAGACCGGGCGGACAAAGCTGCTCGATGCTAGAGGAAAACTTTAGCAGCAGCCTGAGCTTGGAGCAACCGCCATGATTCTGGAGCGCAATTTGCGTGTCTTTACAGGGGCGTTCTAAATTTAATCTTGATGGAGAAACTTGTAGTCGAGGATGGACGCTGCCAGCTCATGAGCGTCTTCGACATTCTCAACCGTATTTTTGCTACGAATCAGCCGGCCCTGGCAAAGTACATTGCTATTTTTTTGGCCTGAGATTTCCTCGGGCATTTCGAAGATCAGTTCTACCAGCGCGTTCGCCGGTAGTTGTTGCGGGCCCTCGAACAGTACGCCCGATTGGCTGATGTTCTGGATCAGACCTTCGTACCAGGTACTGAGATTTTTTCCACGGTATCGAACTGGGAGCTTGGATCGCAGGCGGCGTGCCCGGGGCATCCAGGTCGGTTGTTTTTTGCCAGAGCGGCGGCGGACGGTGGTAGCTTCTGCCGTCGGCCCGTCGACCCGATCTCCGCGACGCATGGTCTTCCAGTCGTATTGATAGGCGGTCGCGCATACCAGGCAGACTTGGTAGTACTCTCCACTAGCCGCGCGGCGCGGCCAGGAAAACTCGTGCGAACAGCGTCCCAGCATAAGAACATCCATGAGTTTTTGCGGCATGATGACGAGTAAGGCTCCCGGACAAATCGGACACCTTCATCTTCCAACGGCTCGCCTTTTCTGAATAGGTTACTTTCGTGTATCACGGTGTAAGCCTTATGCTTTTCCATATGACGCAACCCAAACTGTCGCGCATGGGCTTTGTTCTTGCTGGAGGCAAGAGTTCCCGCATGGGAACGGATAAAGCCTTTCTCGAATTTGGCGGCCAAACCTTACTGGATCGCGCCATCGCGGAGATGGGGATGGTCTGTTCTAGCGTGGCGATCGTCGGTGACCCTGTGAAGTTTGCGAAATACGGAGCGCCGAAGTATGAACCAGTCGTCGCAGATATTTTTCATGGATGCGGTCCTCTCGCTGGTATTCACGCCGCGCTCGTGCATTCGACCGCCGAACTGAACGTGATGCTCGCCGTGGACATGCCGTTCGTCTCCACGGAGCTTCTTGCATTTCTCTTGACGAAAGCCGATGAGGACGACGCCATCGTCACCGTGCCTCGGATTGGCAAGGGACTCCAACCGCTCTGTGCTGTCTATCGACCTAGTTTTTGCATCACCGCTGAGCAGGCTCTTCGGGCGGGGAATTACAAGGTCGATGCTGCATTTTCTGGCATATCGATTCGTGTGATCGAAGAAGATGAACTGACAGCGGCCGGCTTTTCTGAGCGATTGTTTTTCAATGTGAATACGCCGCAGGACGCCTTGCACATTGCGCCGAAGTCGAACAGTCAATCGAAAGTGCTCTAGCGCCTCGGCCGTGCCAGCGAGTCCGCCACCACCCATGCGGCGCCAACCACGGCGAGATTCACGGCACTCTCACTCCAGTTAAAGTGGGTCGAGTGATTGGCCAGGAGCACTGGCCCGTTCGCAAGCAGGCCGAAGGACGCGAGCATGGCGGTCAGCAGGATCGCGGCGAGGCGGGCCTGCACGCCGGTCAGGATCGCAATGCCCGCGGCGATGAAGCAAACGCCGGTCACATAACCCCAGAACTGTTGCGTGGGCGGCAGCCATTTGGGGACCAGCGGGGCGGTGAGGTTCATATAGACGAAATGCGCTCCGCCGAATACCAGCACACAAACCCCAAACATCAGCCGGCCCAGGCGCGTAAGGCGCGCGGCGAGTGCCTCATCGATCCCGGCGGTGTTGGCGTAGATGATCAGCGCGCCCACGGCGATCGCGAGCTGCATGGCGATCTCTTCGTAGATGCCGTATACGGCGTAATACTTGAGCAGCAGGCGACCGTACATCAGGATGACCACAAAGAGCCCGTAGTAGATACTGAGTGCCGCTGCGCCCCGGGCCGCGGTGCGGCGCCACTCGACGGCCGCGGCCGCGACGACCATGAACACACCGGCAGCATAGGCTAGGACGGTGCGAGCGGGAAAGTTCTTGGGCACCGGCTGCCCTGGGTCGAAGTTCCCAAACGCCAGGCTGGCTATGCCCAGCGCCATCACGCCCAGGCCGTAGACACGCCAGCCGAAGGCCATCGTTGTTTTTTCCGTCGTCATGACTGTTCCAGCTTAAGCGAACAGGAATTCCCTCGTTCGCAATTACTTCGCAAGTGCCTCGCGGTTCTCTTTAGCCCAAGCGCTATCTTGTGGCACCGCCTTCAGTGGCGGTCCGCCTACAGTTCCACAGGCGCAGGGGCCTTCTGTCTTGGCTTCGGTCATGCAAGCGCAGGATTTGGTTTTTAGGCATGCACAGACGTAAACGACCTTGTTCTTCGTCTGCGTCTGGTTTTGGGTGTCGGTCGCGGGCGGATTCCCAGTCTGATTCTGAGAGCTGCCGCTCGAAGTGAGGAATGCCAGCAAAGACAACAAGACAAGTACGGCCGGTGTAAATTTAGCTCGGTTTTTCATCGCGCGTCCCATAGGATGGTCAGTGTTACCGCAAAAGAATGATATGGAAAATGGCTTAGCACAATATCCACTTAGTGCGTTGTTGGCATAGCCACCATCATGCGCGAAATGGAGAAGGTTCCTTCGAGAATTATCCCCAAACACGCATGAGATGCGCAGCGCTTGAGTCGCGCTGCCGTCTCATGCAATCCTGATAACCATGGCTGCTGCGCAAACATTACATCCGTATATCGAGTTCAAAGACGTCTCCAAAGCATTTGGAGATCGGGTGATTCTCAAGAACGTCAGCTTCGAAGTGTTGCCGGGAGAGATGGTCTGTATTCTCGGACGCAGCGGAGTTGGGAAATCGGTAACGCTCCACAGCATCATGGGTTTTCTTAAGCCGGATTCAGGTCGGGTCATCGTAGCCGGACAGGACATCACCGACTACAACGAGGTGCAACTCGAAGAGATCCGCAAGAAAGTCACGATGGTGTTTCAGAACGGGGCTCTCTTCGATTCGCTAACGGTCGGCGAAAATGTTGCCTTCCCTTTGCGTGAAAAAAGAGAGCTTTCAGAACAGCAGATTTACCAAGTCGTCGATGGCCTGCTTGAAATGGTCGGAGTCAAGGAGATGCGGGACCTGTTGCCTTCTGACCTTTCTACCGGCATGAAGCGATCCGTCGCTATCGCGCGAGCGTTGTCTGCTCAACCGGAGTGTGTGCTCTACGACGAGCCGACTACCATGGTGGATCCGATGATGGGGAATCTGCTCGGCGATCTCATTGCCAGGCTGAAACTGCAATTGCATTTGACGTCAGTCGTCGTCACCCACGACATGCGTCTCGCCAAGAAGTTGGCTGATCGCATCGTCTTTCTGCATGAAGGCCGCGCGATTTTCTTCGGGCCTTATAAAGACATGGAGAAATCGACTGAGCCCATCATTCAGGAGTTCCTAGAACTGGATGAGATGACGCTGGAAGCGTGAGAGCAGTTGCCAGTCGCCAGTTCTCAGTGAATGCGCCTAGCTCTGTTAAGAACTTCTCTTAGAAGCCTTGCCGTACCAATTCTTCCACAGTGATTGAACTCTGTTCGGGCTCACCTTTCATCATCTTCTCAACATATTTCGCGATCAGATCGGCTTCCAGGTTCACTCGGTCGCCTGATTTCAGCGATCCGAGATTGGTCATCTCGACGGTATGGGGAATGATCGCGATCGTACATGTGAAGGTAGAGCGCTCCCGATCGAGTTTGGCGACTGTGAGGCTGATGCCTTCGATGGTGATCGATCCTTTGAACACCGTGTACTTTTCTATCTCTGACGGGATTTCAAGATGCAGCCACCAGTTCTCGGAATCCGAGATGCGATCGAGCCCGATCAATTTGCCGACGCCATCCACGTGGCCCTGAACGATGTGGCCACCGAAGCGGCCGTCGGCCTTCATCGGCAACTCCAGGTTTACGAGAGCATCCTGGTGCATGCGTGAGAGCGATGTTCGCGCCCACGTCTCCGGCGCCAGATCGGCGGCGAATGATTTTGGTTTGATGTCGAGCGCGGTCAGGCAAACACCGCTTACCGCGACGCTGTCGCCAGTTCTCAATTCTTTCGCAGTACTCGCGGCCTCGACGATAATTCGGCGGTTCTCACCATACTGTTCGATCTTTACTACTTTGCCCACTTCCTCAATAATTCCGGTAAACATAAGATCTATCTCTCCAAGAACTCACGCCCATTTCGAGTAAGGATCGCGCAAATAGCCTTCTACTGCGAAGTCTTCTCCGAAGCGATGTAACTCGAAGCGCTGCACGCACTGCGCTCTCCCATGCAAACTTTCACCGGCAATAAAGGGAACTGCGCCATCGCCAAAAATCTTCGGAGCGTAGTAGAGGAAGACTTTATCCACTTCGCCTGAAGTCAATGCTGCTCCGTTCACGAGCGATCCCCCTTCGATAAGCAGGCTGGTGATTTGCAGTTCTCCCAGGCTACGGATAATCGCTGGGAAGTCGGGACGTCCGTCGGGAGTCGCCGCGATTTGTTGCAGGCGAATTCCTTTCTCTTCGAGTATCTTCTTGGTCGGTTCTTCCGAAGTGGAATACATCACCAGAACATCATTCTCCGCCGTTTGGATTACTCGCGAGTCAGACGGAATGCGCAAATAGGAATCTAAAATCACGCGCAGCAGATTGCGACGGCGCGGCAGGCCACTGCGATCGGTCAGCAGCGGATCGTCGGCCATCACCGTTCCTACTCCGGCAAGGATGGCGTCATGTTGATGGCGAAGTTGCTGTACATGCGCCCGCGCCAACTCGCCGGTAATCCAGTGGTATCCGCTGCGCGCACCCTCTGTCGCGGGCAGGGCGGAGCGAACTTCCGAACTAGCTTCGGAACTAGCTTCCGAATCATGCTCCGTACCTGGCTTCTTGGCGTCCGCAATTTTTCCGTCGAGGGTCATGGCTGACTTTAGCGTGACCAGCGGTTTTCCATGGCGGATGTACTTGGCAAAATTCTCGTTCAGCTTTCTTGACTCTGCCTCAAATAAACCGAGCTCGACTTTAATCCCCGCCTCGTGCAGCTTTCCAAATCCTTGACCAGCTACGCGCGGATTCGGATCTTGCATGGAGCAGACTACACGGGTGATTCCGTTTGCAATTACGGCATCGACGCAAGGACCTGTGCGGCCCACATGCGAGCACGGCTCCAGATTCAGATAGAGGGTGGCGCCTCTTGCCCGATCTCCTGCTTGTTCGAGTGCGAGAACCTCGGCGTGCTTCATGCCGTCATAAGTGTGCGTGCCGGCTCCGACTTCGCGATCTGACGCATCCACGACAACCGCGCCCACAGCCGGATTCGGCGACACGAGGCCAATTCCCGCTCGAGCCAACTCCAGTGCCCGCCGCATATATTGTTCGTCTTTGGTCATAAGATCGTGGTCATGAAATCGTTGTCAGCGAATCAGAGAGAGTACTTCACTGCTGCAAGGCAAAATCTACCACGGAGTCACAGGGACACTGAGAAAGCAAATTCACAAATTGCGAGGGGGAAAGCTGCGACTCTCGTCTTCCTCGTCGGGTTCTGCCAATGCTATCGCTCCGGATTTATTTCGCGGACCCCGTTTTTTGGGCGATGGTACACGTGCGAAAGGATCTTCAATCAAAGGATCTCCAACTGACTCGGAGGGTTCTCGGGGCGTCATCACACTTAGCACGAAGCGCAGGACTAAATACAATGCCACGACGCCAATCGCCAGCTGCCACCAGACATCCATCGGATGTGTTCCTCCGAGCCTCCGCGCTACCGGTGTGGATTTTTACGCAAACAGCGAATCCACAAACTCTTTCGGGTCAAACGGAAGCAAATCCCCCGCCTTCTCTCCAACGCCCACAAAGCGCACTGGGAGGCCCAACTCGCGCGAAATTGCGACTACCACTCCGCCTTTGGCAGTGCCGTCGAGTTTGGTTAGTACGATTCCTGTGACTCCCGACGATTGCGTGAACTGCCGCGCTTGTTGCAAACCATTCTGACCGGTCGTGGCATCCATCACGAGCAGAGTCTCATGCGGTGCGCCTGGCACGATGCGCTGAGCCGTGCGTTTCATTTTTTCAAGTTCCAGCATTAGATTTTGTTTGGTATGGAGCCGCCCGGCGGTATCGACGATCACGTAATCAGTCTTACGCGCAGTTGCCGATTGCAGCGCGTCGAACAATACAGCGGAGGGGTCGCCTCCGGCTTTCGTCTTCACCACTTCTGTTCCGGTGCGCTGTCCCCAAATTTCCAGTTGTTCGATGGCGGCCGCGCGGAATGTATCTGCCGCACACAGCAAAACCGTCTTGCCTTGCGCACGAAACACCTGCGCCAGTTTTCCGATGGTCGTTGTTTTGCCCGCGCCGTTTACGCCTACAACCATGATCACTTCCGGAGCGCCATCCACTTTGGTTAGAGGTCGCGCGGTGGTCGATGTCAGAATTGCCAGCAGCTCTTCTTTCAGCAGCCGTTTAAGTTCATTTACATCTTTAATCTGCTTGCGATCGGCTTTGTCGCGCAGTTTTTGTAGAACCTCGTGGGTGGTGGTGGTGCCCAGGTCGGCACCAATCAGCGTGGCTTCCAGATCGTCCAATGTGGAGCGATCGATCTCCTTGCCAATGGAAACGACATCCTCAATGCGTTCGGCCAGGTTCTCGCGCGTGCGGGAGACCGCTTCCTTCATGCGCTCAATAAAACTTGGTTTCTGTTCTTCGTCCAGACTGCCAAAAAGAGTTTGAATCATGAGATATCTGCCACCGATTATATAGGCGGGAGGGGACGGCAGGTTTTAAGGAGCAGCGTTTACGTGCGCGTAATCTCGACCGTTAGAGGATCGATGGGGTGCTGCGGCATCGGTACTGGGGTGGTCGACTCCAGTGGAATTGTGTGCGTGACTGGTTTAGGAATATGAATTTCTCCCCGATAAAACACCGCCATGAGCGCAATTACAGCCTTGGGGTCGAGTCGTTTTCCCGAAAGGTTCTCAATGATTTTCAGAGCTTCAACGGGATCGTATGCCTTCTGGTAAGGGCGATTCGTGGTCAGAGCATCGAACGTGTCGCCGACGGCAATTACGCGCGCCAGCAGCGGGATGGCATCGCCTTTTAGGCCGTAAGGGTATCCGCGCCCGTCGAGCGCCTCATGATGCAGTTCGATTCCTGGCAACATCTCGCGCAATTGCGGCACCGGGCGCAGGATGTTCGCGCCCTTGGTAGTGTGCGTCTTCATGATCTCAAATTCTTCCGGAGTCAGAGCGCCGGGTTTTTTCAGAATGCGGTCTTCAATACCGATCTTGCCGACGTCGTGCAATTGTGCAGAGATTCGCAGGATCTCCAGAAATCCTGGATCCAATCCCATCTCTTTCGCGATCATCAAAGAGTATTTGGTAACACGGTCAGAATGGCCGCGCGTATAGGGATCTTTTTCGTCGACGGCGCCAGCCAGCATCTGGATCGACCCCATGAACAAGTTCTTGTTTTCGTCGGCGGCGCGCTTCAGGTCTTCGACGAACTGTTCCAATTCTTCCTGCATCGTGTTGAACGTCGTGGCCAGTTCGCCGATCTCGGTTCGCGTTTTCACGTGCACACGCTGCGAGAAATCGCCGCGGGCAATCGCCCGGCTGGAGTGCGCCAGCACTTGCAGAGGACTGGTGATGCGCCGCGCCGAGAAGATACTGAGACCCACGCTCAAAAACACGGCCAGCCATGCCAGCAAACGCCCGGTGCGCTGCATCTCGTAGATCCCGCGATACGCATCCTCACGCGGCTTCTGCACTACCACCGCCCAATCCAGCGAAGTCACCGGACTGTAGGTTCCCAACATTTCGGTTGTGTCTTTGCCATCGCTGATCGTGAATTCGCGGGTGGCGGCCAATTGAGCTTTTGCGCCTCCGCTCACAAAACTGCGGACGATCTCGAAGTGGCTCATGTCCTGTCCGGTGGCATATTGCACGGTTGCCGCCGCCACCAGCCTACCTTGGCTATCGACGACATACGGCATCAGCCCGGCCAAACTGACTTGTTGCAATCGCCGGATCAGATATTCCATATCCACGACTGACCCGATCATCCCTAGAAAGCGGCCGTCATACATGATGGGGGAACTGACTAACATCACGGTTCGAGCTGATTTTCCGCTGCCAACCATCAGCGGCTGTCCGCTGTAGACGCGGCCCTCCTGCGAGGCCTGATAGGCTCGTTCCAATTCCCGTTGCAGAAAGGCGTCGGGCTCAATACGTCCGGCAGAAATTCCTTTAGCATCGGCATTCAGCAGCGTGGCGTATGCGATGTCGTTCGACGACGAGACAAAATTTTCGAGCATGGCCCGCAGTTCGGGTGTCAGAAGTTTCTGCGCGCTCAGGTCATTTCCGCTTGGGTTGGCCAGCATCATCACCTGAATCGACGACGACAAATTTGCCAGCATCATGTGCAGTGCATCCTGGTGCTGAGAAATGTCGTCGGCGAGCGAACGCGTGACCGTATTTTGCAGTAGCATTTCGTTGGTTTTGAGTCGTTCCCGGTTCAGGGTTTCGATCTGCACCGAGTAAAAATACATGGGGACGACGCTGATGGCCAACAGCACGCCAAGGATCACGTAGAGGAGCGGAATGCGCGCGGGAATGGGAAGCTTCAATGGCAAAAGGCTGTCCTGTCGGCCCAAGCGCGGGGATGAGCTGGTCCGTCCTGTATCGATTCTAAGTGGGTTTATGGTGGTTACCTCAGATGCTTAAAGTACAGCTCACCGTTACCGAAGTACCGCACTGGCGGTCACTATTGGGAGTTCTCAGTTCCCGGTTCTCAGTTCTCAGTTGGAACGGCGGGATTGAATGCTAAGAACTGGAACCAAGAATTGAGAACTGATTTTTGGGCCTGTGCCGGGCTATAATGTGCACAGTTAGCCCCGGGGTGCTGCATGCGGTCTTTCCACGTTTTCCGCATATGTTGTCGGTTGTTGACGACCCTTCTTGCAACCCTTTTTGTTTTTTCCTCGTTAGCCCTCGCCGGTAATCCCCCATCTCCGAAGATGTCGCAGGCAACTCGCCAAGAAATTGTCCACGCTTTCGATGAGGAACTGGTTTACATACGCGCGAATTTCCCTATGGGAAAGACTGGACTGAAGCTTAAGGATGGAGCGGTGACACCCAGTGGCAAAGAACTCCAACAACTAATGGCGCTATGGGGACCAGCCGCGAAACCCGGTGACCGGGCGCGCATTAGCAACGTCTTCGTTAAGGATGACCACATCCGATTTGAGATCAACGGCGGCCCCATCAAGAAGCAGAAGTGGTATCAGCACATCGAGATATCTGGGAGCGCATCGGGGACGGTTACGCCGGCGGATCCCTCGGCCAATGCACGCGGCTCTTTCGTGGATCTTTATTTCGATAAATATGTTCCGGAAATGACGGGGCCGGAGTTGAAGCAGTTGCTTCGTCCCGTGTTTGATTTCGACGCCAAATCCGCGCTGGAGGCCTACCTGGAGACCGTTTCTCCGCAGGTCAAAGCTGCCATTACGAATCACCACGTACTGGTAGGAATGAATCGGGAGATGGTGATCTATGCCAAGGGGCGTGCGCCAAGAAAAGTGCGTGAGACCGCGAACGAAGTTGAGTATGAAGAATGGATCTACGGGACGCCTCCGCAGGACGTGGATTTTGTGCGCTTTGTGGGCGACGAAGTCGTGCGGGTTGAGACCATGAAGGTGGATGGCGAGAAAATTGTGCGCGTCGACAAAGAAGTTGATTTGGGCGAAGCAACGGTGGCCAAGAAACAAGCAGAACGCCCTGTGAATGCGCCCACGTTGCGGCGTCCTGGAGAAGAAATGCCCGAGTCCACTCCAGCTAATCCTTCCAGCACGCCACCAATGGCGCCGGTGCCACCACCTTCCGGACCCGGCTCGGATCCTGGCCCCAACTGGAGTTCGAGGCCCGCACCGGCGGTGCAGTGAAAATGATGAATGCAGGAAACTTCGACCTGAACTGAGAGGCATTCCATCTAGGCGGCTAAGACGCGTCGCTCGCATCAAGAAAGTCACGTTGTTCTTTTTCCACCATTAGCGACTTCCGGCCCGGACCTTCTACACTAGGAGTGTGAAGATTGCCCTGGGCCAGATTGACCCCACGGTGGGGGACTTTTCTGGCAATGCTGCCAAGATTATTCAGTTCGCGCTTCAGGCTCGAAGTGCGGGCGCTGGCCTGATTCTTTTCCCCGAGCTCGCCGTCTCCGGTTACCCGCCGTACGATCTGGTCGAGAGACTGTCGTTTGTGGCGCGCAGTCGCGCGACCGTCGAGAGGATCGCCGCCGAAACGCAGGGAATTGCCGTGATCTGCGGGACGGTCACTCCAGCCGAGGCGGATTCGGGCAAAAAAGTGATGAACTCGGCAGCCCTGTTACGCGACGGGCGAATCGAGTTTATCCAATCGAAGATGCTGCTGCCCACCTATGACGTCTTCGACGAGATGCGGAACTTCGCTCCCGCCAAGAGCCAGCAGTTATTCAGTTTTTGTGGGAACCAGATGGCTTTGACGATCTGCGAAGATGCCTGGAACGACAAGCGCTTCTGGAACCGGCGTCTCTATGGCATTGATCCGGTCGAAGAGCTGGTGCGAATTGGCGGGAATTTCGTGCTCAACATATCCGCTTCGCCATTTTGGCTGGGCAAACGCGAATTGCGCCGCGATATGCTAGCGGCCATTGCACTGAATCAGAAAGTTCCGGTCGCGATGGTGAACCAGGTTGGAGGCAACGACAGTCTGGTTTTCGACGGATCGAGCCTGGTGATCGCGCCTGACGGGCAGGTGATCGCGCAAGGGAAGTCGTTCGAGGAAGACCTGATCTATTTTGACTCCCAGAAGCTGACCGGAGATATGCATCCACAAGTTGTGGGTGAAGAAGGTAGCGCATATGAGGCACTGGTTCTCGGCACTCGAGACTACGTCCACAAATGCGGTTTCCAGCGAGCGATCATCGGACTCAGCGGAGGCATCGACTCCGCACTAACCGCGTCAATCGCGGTCGATGCGCTTGGCCCTGAGAATGTGATCGGGGTGGGAATGCCGGGTCCGTACTCGTCGCAAGGATCGATTGACGATGCGAAGGAACTGGCCGGCAATTTGAAGATTCGCTTCGAACTGCTCTCGATCGACGAAATCTATAAAGCCACGCACCAGACGCTGACGCCTGTGTTTGCCGGCTTGCCTGAAGACGTCACGGAAGAAAACATACAGTCCCGCGCCCGAGGAATGCTGCTGATGGCCATGTCGAACAAGTTCGGCGCACTGGTACTTTCGACCGGGAACAAAAGTGAATTGGCCGTCGGTTATTGCACCCTTTACGGCGATATGGTGGGTGGACTGGCGGTGATATCGGATGTGCCGAAGACCCTGGTGTATCGACTGAGTTGGTACGTGAATTCGCGACGCAAGGTGATTCCAGAGGCGACGATTGAGAAGCCACCTTCGGCGGAGCTGCGTCCCGATCAAAGGGATTCGGATTCACTCCCGCCCTACGATGTTCTCGATGCAATTCTCGAAGACTTCGTGGAGGAGTCGTACTCGGCTGAACAGATTGCCCGCGTTCACAATTTCGATCCTGAGTTGGTACGGCGGGTGATTCGAATGGTGGAACGCAGTGAGTATAAGCGGCAGCAGGCAGCGCCCGGGATCAAGATCTCCGCCAAGGCGTTCGGCTATGGGCGGAGATTCCCGATTGCAGTGAAGATGGAGATCTAGCTATCCGGTCGGGCTGGGGACGGTGGTGGGTTTGCCCAATGAGGCTACCAATAGATTTGATTTTCACTGAGACGATAGCACATTTGGAGAAGCTGAGCACCGGGACTGGCGCCGTCGCGGCACGCGGCCAGTTCGGAGCGGGATTGTGAAGCACCGAAACGGATTGGCACGCTACATCGAAATTGTCGTGCTGGTTTTGCTGGCCATTCCGGTCGGTGTCCTAATTATGGCCGTCGGTTTTCAGTGCCACTTTCCCACGCCAGGCGTGTACGTCTTTTGGCTATTTCCCGTGACCCATGCAACGGATTGGGGTCCGAGTGTTCCCCGTGTAATTATCGCCGGGCTCGTAAATGCGATCTGTTGCTACCTGCTAATACGCGGATTGGCTGCTGTTGTGGTCCGTTTCCGCGGGGAAAAGAAGCCCGCTGCACCGAGCGGACACGCGTGATTTGGCCGATACCGAAGGCTACTCGAAGGAATGTGGAGGTGGAATGGTACGCTGGCGCTCACTGGCAAAGTCGCGGAATGACAACCGGGCGGCTTTTTGTAACAATCGACTCCCAATCGAATTTCAAAATATGACACATATGCATCGCACGTCGCTCGCAGTTCTTCTATTGTCCGGCATAATATCCGGCGTAACCGTAGCGCAAACCCAGCCTACTTTGCAGACAAGACCGGCAGCTAAACCAGCGGTCGCGTCACCGTCCGCTGTCGCAACAGCTCTTCCCAGCGAAGACACGGTTAACTCGTTTCTGTCCCAGATGTTTGGTTACGATCCCACCATCACGTGGAAGGTGGACGACATTCGTCCCTCGGAGGTGCCGGGACTGGCGGAAGTTTTGGTGATTATTACCAATGCGCAGGGCTCGAACCCGAATCGGTTGCTGGTGAGTGCTGACGGCAAGCACGCAATTACGGGCGACGTCCTGCCCTTTGGCGCGAAGCCATTTGACGAAGCCCGCGTCAAGCTGGAAAAAGGGGTCAACGGCGCCGCCAAAGGGCCGGCGAAGGCTGCGGTGACCATTGTCGAGTTCAGCGATATGCAGTGTCCACACTGTCAGAAGGCTGCACCCACGATTGATCAGTTATTGGCGCAGGAGCCCGAGGCGCACTTTATTTTTCAGAATTTTCCGTTGCCCGCGCACAACTGGGCGGAGAAAGCGGCTGACTATGTCGATTGCGTAGGACGCGCATCGAATGATGCGGTCTGGAAATTCATCCAAAAGACGTTTGACGAACAGGCCAATATCACTGAGGCTAACGTCGATGAAAAACTGAAAGCGATTGCGACTGCCTCGGGTGTAAATGGCGACGAGATCGCCGCTTGCGCCACTAAACCAGACACGAAAGCCAGAGTCGAAGCCTCGGTTGCTCTCGGAAAATCGGTGGGAGTGAATGGCACGCCGACGCTGTTCATCAATGGACGAAATGTCCCCGGCGGCGCACCTGTCGATGTGTTGAAGAAGATTACGGATTTCCAGGCGAGTCAGGAAAAAGGAGACAAGTAAGATTGGGTCATTGTTTGATCGGGTGATCTGAAGTCACCCACGACTCGATTTACTTTCCAATCCAGATTTCGGGTGCTTCGGTCTGCTCCGTGTTGCGGATGACATGTGGTGTGATCAGGATCAGTAGTTCGTCGTCCTCTTCTTGTTTGGTGTTCTGTGACGTTAGGAGGCCGAGGCCAGGTATTGTAGAAAGCAGCGGCAGACCGGCTAGGCTCTTCGAATCGGACTGCGTAACCATTCCGGCTACGACTGCCTGTTCACCTTCCTTCAGCAGGATTCCGCCTTTGTATGAGCGATTGGTAATGATGGGAATGCCATTTGAGCTTGTGGCTCCCAAGGCTTTGATCTCTATCTCCACCTCGAGACCTACGTCTGAATTGTGATGGACTGTCGGTTTCGCTTTCAACGTGAGGCCGATGTCTTCATAATTTACCGACGGAAAAGGCGCGGTGTAGGACTGATTGCCGACCACCGACGCGATCGCCGCATTGTTAAAGACCGGCGCAAAACTGGCGTTGAGGATAGGATAGCGCTCACCCAGTTTAAAATTAGCGTCCTTATCCTGGGATGCGCGCAGTTGGACGTGTTCGAGCTGCTTAACGGAACTTTCATTCATGGTAAGCGCGGCGGACAACTGATCGAGGCTCAATCCCATGAACGTAAGGCCGCCGCCGAAGGTTGCGACCGGCTGGCTGAAAATCGAATTGGCCTGGCTTTGTAGTTGGGCCAGCAGGGCGGAAATGGTCTGATTGCCGGCTTGGTTGATGCCCCCAGAGGCAATCAGCTGATTGATCAGGCTCTGAATGTTTTGTCCGCCGAGAGCCGCAAGAGCGGCCACAGGAATATTAAACAGATTGAAATTGTCGGGGACGTGCAGGCCGATATTATGCATGTAGGTGTGATCGACCTCGAAGACTTTCAGGTCGAGCATCACCTCCGGCCGCTCAGCATTCATCTGTTCAAGAAACTGGGTAGCGGCTTCCAGCATCGCTTGCGGTGCGCGTACCGTGATCGTGCTTGATGAGGTGTTCTGGCTCACGAACTTGAACTCAAATAGCGTCCGCATGGAAATCATCAACTCTTGCAGTTCCTGGGGAGCACCGTTGCCAGGAATATAAAACGTGCGCAAACCCATGCGATCGTAGAGGCGGTGGTTCTCGAGGTTGTCAACGGCGGCAAACAACGCGGTATCTTGCAGCGCTACGCTGAAGCTTTTGGTCGCCATGGAGGCCGCCTGTATGGCGGTTGCGAAATCCGCGTTATCGAGATCGAACAACACATGGCGGGTAGGGAAGTTATCGTCGAAGACGACCGTCAACCCATAGCTCGTCGCGACCGCAGTGAGCAGACCACGCGAGTCGCCGCGGTAGTGGATGTCATGGCGACCATCGGCTGGTTTCAGGGTGATTCGGTCGGCGCTAGCCACCACTTGCGGCCGGCCTGCGGTGCTTACTGGCACGGGCCCCAGGGCATCGCTTATGCGTTGTTGCGCAAATTCGTTTTGCGGATCGAGGTTCAGCGCGGCTCGAAATTCCGCCAGCGCCTCTACTCGCTTGCCGCCGAGCAGGTCGTTATTTCCCCGTTCCAGATGCTGCCCAGCCAGATGCTGTCGCGTAATTTCGCGGGCGGTCACATACTCCACATTTTGCGGAACCAGACGAGCCGCTTCCTCAAATTCGTAAAAGGCCTCGTTTAGATTTTGTGGGTTTCCGTTATGCGATTTTTCGAGTTTGAGACCGCGCGCGAAGGCCTTTCGCGCGGCCTTTAAATCTTTGGCAGGACCGTGGCAGGCGGGGGCGCCGCCGGAATTAGAGCAGAGCGCTGGCGCGGCAGTTGGCGGAGTATCTGCGGCCAGACACACCCCTACGAGCAACAAAACAATTCCTGCAGGCAGCCATCGCATACTACTTACTATAGAATGCCCGGCGGCGGCTGTCTTGCAAGAGAAATTCTGGGTTGGGAACTACGGTCGTAATGGCGCAAACAGCACAAAATAGAAAGTGCAAGTTTGCTAAATCACCGCAGCATCAGCCGTTCCATCCGCGTGGCACGGCCGGTCTGGTCATCACACTCGATTACGACGGCGCATAGGCGCACGTCGCCATTGGCAGCTTCGAAGCGTGCGGGCATCCCACTGAGAAACTTCTCGATTACTAACTCTTTTTTCACCCCGATCACACTGTCATACGGCCCAGTCATGCCGACGTCCGTGATGTAAGCGGTGCCCTTGGGTAAGACGGTTTCATCGGCTGTGGGAATGTGGGTATGCGTGCCCACCACGGCCGTGACGCGCCCGTCGAGATACCATCCGAAGGCAACTTTTTCGGAACTGGCCTCGGCATGGAAATCGACAAATACGATCTTCGCTTTGATCTGCTCCAAAAGACGGTCGGCGAAGCGAAAGGGATCGTCGCTCGATCCCATGAACACGCGTCCCTGAAGATTCATGACGGCATAGCTGACGCCGTTTTTCTGGCCTTCGTACACTCCCCAACCGGGTAAGCCCTGCGAAAAATTTGCCGGACGCAACAGCCGTCGAGCCGGACTGTGCGGATTTCCGTCCGCCATCTGGAAGTATTCGATGATTTCGCGTTTGTCCCAGACGTGATTGCCGGTAGTCATCACGTCGATGCCCAGATCGAAAAGCTCTTCGGCTAATGGCGGCGTAATGCCAAAGCCAGCTGCTGCATTCTCGCAGTTGGCAATGATGAGATCGACGGCGTGCTGCTTTCGCAATTCAGGCAGGCGATCTTTTACGATCGTTCGCCCGGGGCGCCCAAAAATGTCACCGATGAAAAGAATTTTCAAGATAAGGTCTCAGATGTTAACCGACGTCCGATGGTAACACGCTGAAAATTGCATAGATTCCCGCAAAGGGCTACTGAGTGCCGATCTCGGCGGTTTTCAGAAAGTCATAGTTCCCCGACGGATTGAGAGTTACGTTCCGAACTCGGCGTGTGTGCACCAGCACATTGTCGTAGTACCACAGGTTTATATAGGGTTCATCTTGCGCCAGAATTTCCTGCACTTCGGCATACAGCCGCTTGCGGTCATTCTGATCTGTCTCGTGACGCGCCTGATCGATCAGAGTATCGATGCGCGGGTTGGAATAGAATCCGCGGTTTGCGCCTTTGGGCGGGAATCGGTTGGAGTGAAATGAATACTCAAAAATGTCCGGATCTTCATTTCCGCCGACCCAGCGCAACGAATAAAGCTGAAAAGCGCCGCTGGTGACGTCGGCAAAAAATGTTGCGAACTCGAAGGTTCGAATGTCGAGCGCAATGCCTACATCCCGCAACTGCTGCTGTAACACTGCCGCCAGCAATCGCGTGGATTCTTCCGTGGACGTCTTCATGGTCAGGTGAAAACGCACGCCGTCGTGAGCCATGTACCCGGCAGCATCAAGCAACTGGCGAGCTTGTTCTGGATTGTGTGGATAGTTCGGTACATCCGCGTCATACGCCCAACTTTGCGGTGGAAGTATACTGCGCGCCGGTTGCGCGAAACCCCGCCAGATGTATTGCAGAAGAGGAGCACGGTCGATGGCATATGCAATTGCCTGGCGCACCCGCGCATCCCGTAGGGTTAGATCACGCAGGTTAAACGCGAGATAGGAAAGCACAGTACCTGGCGCGCGCTCGATCTGCAAATCAGGCTCGCGCTGTAGCGCCACGATGGTGTCGGAAGTAAGCGCGTTGATCTCGGCATCGGCGCTGCCCTTGCGCAATTCCAGCGCCCGCGTGGTTGCGTCGGGCACAACGATGAAGCGGACACGGTCGAGGTGTGCCTTTGCACCCCAGTAATTATCGTTGCGGGCGATGATGACTTCTTTGTCCTGTTCCGCGCTTACAAATTTGAAGGGGCCCGAGCCAATTGGTTGGCGCGTGATCTCGTCGAGCGAGCCATAGGGCACGATCCCGATTGCGCCCTCTGAGAGATTCCACAACAGAGTCGCGTTGGGTTCCTTCAAGTGAAACACAACGGTGAAGTCGTCGGGCGCTTCGATGCGATCCACAAAACGGTACGTCGCGGATTTCGTGCTGCGAATCTTCCCCTCGAGCAGGGAATCGAACGTCCACTTGACGTCGCGAGAAGAAAGCGGGCGCCCGTCATTGAAGGTTACGCCATGATGGAGGTGAAAGACATAAGTCAACGGATCCGGGATATCCCATCGCTCTGCCAGTCCGGGCTGGACATTCAGATGCTCGTCGCGCGTTAGCAGTGCGTCGAAGAGAAGTTCGCCAATGCGCTCCGATTGTGCGTCGATTCCGACTCGTGGGTCGAGATTTGTGGGGCTGCTTTCAATAATCATTACCAGCGTATTCGGGTCGGGAGATTGGGAGCAGGAGAGGAGTGGTAGCGCTAATCCCACCACGAGTAAGAACAGAATTGTCATGATGAGCGGAGCGAAGGACCTGCTTTTTGCGCGCTCCAAAACTGCTGCTTCACGCATAGGAAATCTTTCCCAGGATCGCTGCTCGCTTCGCTCCGGTAGCCGACGGCACATTGCTTGGCCGACGATGCCACGTCTCATGCGCAAGCAGGGCAAAAGCCACCGCCTCCTTGGCTTCCGCAGGGAGACCGAACTCATCCGAAGAGTGCAGGCTGATTCCGAGAGGCGTGATTTCGTTGTGCAGCATGGCCATCAGAGTGGGATTCTTCGCGCCTCCGCCGGAGACGATCATTTGGTGATCACGCAGCTGCCCGCGTTTCGCTGATTGCGAGGCTGCGAATCGCGGCAGCGCAAATCGCCGCACTGCACTGGCAATCGATCGCGCGGTCAGTGCCGTTGCTGTCGTTATCACGTCGGGCTTACTGGCGCCGCGGCAGATCTGAAGAAATCTGCCGACATATTCTCGGCCAAATTCCTCACGGCCTGCTGTTCGTGGAGGCTTCTGCCGGAAAAAGTTGGCGCTTAGCAACTTTGTGGTAACACCATCCAACACACGTCCGGAGGCCGCGATTTTGCCGTCGCGATCATAGCGTTTGCCGAAAAGTTCTTGCATCGCTGCATCAATCACCATGTTGCCGGGGCCGGTGTCAAAAGCAATTACATGACGTAACGAAGCTCCCGCAGGAATCGCGGTTAGATTTGCAATGCCGCCAATGTTTTGAGCGATTCGATTTTGCGCAATGCTCCCGACACGCTGATCCGCATATAGAAAATAATCGAGAAAAGGAACCAGCGGTGCACCCTTGCCTCCCGCCGCCATATCGGAGGGACGAAAATCGGAGACCACAGGTACGCCTAGTCGCGCCGCGATCACTGCGCCTTCACCCGTTTGCCACGTCACCCCTAATTTTCGCCCGAGGAATCGCGCGGCCTCTCCCTGGTGGTACAAGGTCTGCCCGTGGCATCCAACCAGGTCAAGCTTCACACGATGCTTGCGCGCGGTCTTTGCTACTGCTTCCGCATACAGTTCGCCCAGAAGAAAGTTCAGTCGAGCCAGATCCGCAACGGAAGCCAATTCCGCGTTCATCATGGCTAAGACGGCGCGTCGAACGGCGGCCGGAAACGGATACTCCTCGTGACCAAGAAGTGTGGGGCGTGGGCGCCGGTTCGGTAGGCTCAGGGCAGGCTCTCGCCCGCGTGTGGATAGCCGCACCAATGCCACATTGATTCCGTCCGCCGAGGTGCCGCTCATTACTCCGGCAATAATCATGCTCATGCACGTTCCTCCTTATTGTCTGTGCGAGCGAACGTTGCGAGACGGATTTCTTCCTCGAACTCCCAGAGTTGGCGGGACAGCTTCTCAATGCGTGCGGAAGTGGGAGTGGGACTGCGTGCTGCGGCCGAATTCTTAATAATCGTCTTCTTTTTGAACGCCAGCACGCGCTGCGCCGATTCCTGAACTCGCTGAGCAAATCTGCGATCACGCTCTGCCTCGTGGATCATGGCCTCGTGTGCCCGGAGAATGAAATCTTCCTGATGGCAGATCAACCCAAGATCGCCGCCGGCGCGGATGTGTCCGATCATTACTTGTTCGATCGCCTGTTCGATTGGGGTGGCGGCCAACACGGCGCCCATCTCCAAATCGTCGGAGCAAATCAGTCCGCGATAGCCAATCTTTTTGCGCAGAATGTCGTTGATCCACTTCTTCGAGAGCGATGCTGGTGTGCGCTTCTTCGTCACCGCCGGAAACGCCGCATGCGAAACCATGATCATCGGCAATTCGCGTCGCAGAGTGCGATAGGGAACCAGATCCTGTTCCCACAACTTGCGCAGTGATTTTTCTACAGTAGGAAGTTCATGATGCGTATCGAGCGTGGCCTCGCCCAATCCGGGGAAGTGTTTGCCACATCCGAGCACTCCAGCATCACCTAACCCGTACAGAAACTCGCGGGCATAGATAGCTACCTGCTTGGGATTGTCCGAAACTGCCCGCGAACTCATCACTGGACGCGAAGCCTCGTAGGCCAAGTCTAGTACTGGCGCAAAATCCACGTTGAAGCCAAGAGCGCGGCAGTTTTCGCCGATTACGCGTCCGTGCTTGCGAAAGAGCGCGCGGCTTCCAGTGGCAAAAACCTTTGCCGGAGACGGCGCCGCACCAATCACATTGCGGAAACGGTCTACGGTGCCGCCTTCGAGGTCCACGCAAGTGAAAAGCGGCGTGGCTACGAGCTTTTGACATTCGCGCAAAAGAGCATACGTCTGCTCAGGTCTTGTAATGTTGCGGGCAAATAGAATCACGCCTGCCGGCTGAATCTTCTTGAGCAGGGAAGCGAGGCGCGGAGACATCTCGGTTCCTTCGAAGCCGATGATGAGGAGTTGGCCGATGTACATGCGCGTAGTCAGGAGTCGCTGACTCCATGCTCAGAGCGAACAGTCCGGCGGACGACGGATTTGAACCATTGGGCGATCGCAACGATGACCAGCACCAATGCAATCTGGCGGGCAATGGAACCTGCGACCGCAGCGGAATGCTGAGCGGTAGTCGCCGCATGAAAGTAGTGCAGTGCGACGCGTACGAGGAGGTCAGTTCCCAGCAGTGGACCGGCAATCCTCACAGGCCTGGGCCAGAGCGAGAAAGCCGCCAGGAAGTAACAGACCATAACGAGGGCTGTGCTGATCTTGTCGATAAGGTGCGTCAATAATACTGGTCCCGCGAGACTATCAAACACGAGGCGGTGGGCTTCCCGGATAAGTTGCCAGCCGCAAAAAACGACGAGCAAGGCCATCCCGATAGTCATGATCCAGTTGCTGTCGATCGTGATCTCTCGTTTAGGTGCTACGATTTCCATCTTGTTTCCCGGCGTGCTCCACGTCTCGGCGGTTAGATTTCTTTCTTCAACTCCGCCAGCAAGTTTAGCGCTTCGAGCGGGGTTAGGCGGTTCAAATCGACTTCGCGAAGCTTATCGAGTACCGGCTGCGACAGCGGCGTGAAGATGGTTAGCTGCGTTGGGCGCTCCGGTTCGGCGGACGAGCCCGGTGTTAGATGCTCCGAAAGACGGCGTTCGGAGGATTCATGCTCGGCCAGTACCTCACGGGCACGTACCACGACTTCGTTCGGCAATCCGGCCAGTTTTGCAACTTCAATGCCGTAACTGCGGTCGGCTGCGCCCGGTTCGACTCGGCGCAAAAAAACCACGCTTCCGCCGGTCTCTTTGACCGACACGTGATAGTTTTTCACTCCACTCAATTGTTCGGCCAGTTCAGTTAGCTCGAAATAGTGAGTGGCGAATAGAGTTTTGGCATGTACTCGCGCGTGCAGATATTCGACGGCGGCCCATGCGATCGCTAGGCCGTCGTAAGTCGAGGTGCCGCGCCCTACTTCATCCAACAGGATCAAGGAGCGTGCCGTCGCGGTGTGCAGAATGGCTGCTGTTTCGGTCATCTCGACCATGAATGTCGAACGGCCGCGGGCGACATTATCGCTTGCTCCGATGCGCGTGAAGACACGATCCACAATGCCCATGCGCACAGAACGCGCGGGAACAAACGAGCCCATTTGCGCCATGATTACGATCAGAGCCGCTTGCCGCAGATAAGTGCTTTTGCCTCCCATGTTGGGGCCGGTCAATACAACGATATTGTGCGTAGAGGCATCCAGAAACAGTTCGTTCGGAACGAAGCGTTCGCTGCCGGCGGCCAGTTCCTGCAGTTCGATCACGGGATGACGGCCCTCGACAATTTCCAGATCAAGGGGCCGGGCGGGGACGCCTGGCATTCCATCAGCTACGTTTTCGGCTTGATCGACTTCATTAAACTGTTGCGCTAATTGCGGACGGCAGTAATTCCGCAGTGCGGCGATATGTGCCATGCAGCCGAGCACGTCCACTTCGGCCAGCGCCAGTGCGGTTTGACGGATGTGCTTGGCCTCCGATGCAATGGCGGAACGCAACTCGGCAAACAGACGACGCTCGATTTCGACAATCTTTTCCTGGGCGTCGAGAATCTTGGACTCATACTCTTTTAACTCCGGAGTCGTGAAGCGCTCGGCATTTACCAGGGTCTGCTTGCGTTCATAATCGGCGGGGGAGAGATGCAGGTTCGCTTTGGAAATCTCAATGTAGTAACCAAAAATAGAATTGAACTTTACTTTGAGCGATCCGATTCCCGTCCGTTCGCGTTCACGCGTTTCTACTTGCGCCAGGTACTGCTTCGAATTCCGGCTCAGGTCGCGGAGTTCGTCCAGATCTCTGTCGATGCCGGCAGCGATTACTCCGCCGTCGCTCAGGGTTAATGGAGGCTCTGGAACCAGCGTGCTATCGATCTTTTCGCGCAGATCGCTCAGTTCGTCGATGACTCCGTGGAGCGTTCCCAGGCGCGATGCAGAGAGGCCGGCCAATACCGTTCGCACCTTGGGAATTCGTGTGAGCGACGCGGCCAGCGCCAGCACGTCGCGCGGATTTGCCGTTTCCAGCGTGACTCGGCTCAGCAGTCGCTCGAGATCGAGAATTCCGTCCAGTGACTGCCGCAATTCTTCGCGCCTGACAGTGTCTTTGACCTGCGCCTCGACGGAATCGAATCTACCCTCGATCTCAGCTCGATCCAAAGACGGGCGCAGCATCCATGTGCGAAGCAAGCGCTTGCCCATTGGGGTAACGGTTGCATCCAGGCAGCGAAATAGAGTTACGCCAGCGTCAGTCCCTGCGAAGAGTGGTTCGATCAGCTCCAGGTTGCGCACTGTGACTGCGTCGAGCACCAAACAATTCTGCCGTTCGTAGAAGCCGATGCGATCCACATGATCGAGTGTTCCGCGCTGGGTTGACCGGATGTAATACAAAATCGCTCCAGCTGCCGAAGCAGCCGCGTGCTTGCCAGCCAGCCCGTAGCCTTCGAGCGAGAGCACTCCGAAGTGATTCTCGAGTAGCGGAATGGCGTGGTCGGGAGCAAAGATCCAGTCGTCCAAAGGAGTCTCTGCCCAGCCGCTCGTTGACCGAGTGGGGGCACTCATCACCAAGCGTTCGGCTATGGGACGGGCGAGAACACCCGTCGCTTCGCTGGTTTGCCTTTCAAATAGAGGAGCGGAAGACCCGTATAACATTTCTCTTGGCCGTAATTGTTCAAGTTCTTCTTGAATACGATGCCCTGCCGACTCACCCGCGAATTCCGTAGCACGAAACTCTCCCGTCGAAAGATCCAATGCTGCGAAGCCCACGCGATCTCCGACCGTTGCCACCGCCGCCAGAAAGTTGTTCTCCTCCGCGTTCAGCGACGAATCCGCAGCCGTTCCTGGCGTGACTACGCGGGTCACCTCGCGCCGCACTAACTTCTTCGCCAGCCGCGGATCCTCAACCTGTTCGCAGACTGCAACCTTGAACCCGCGCCGGATCAATTTCGAAATGTAGCCCTCGGCGGCGTGGTAGGGCACGCCACACATGGGGATAGCCACTCCCTTTTCTTTATTGCGCGAGGTCAAAGTGATCTGTAACTCGCGCGCGGCGAGAACCGCGTCGTCGAAGAAAAGCTCGTAGAAATCCCCCAGCCGGAAGAACAGAAGAGCGTTAGGGTGCTCTTTCTTGATGTTGGCATATTGCCGCATCAACGGCGTCGAGGGCTCGGACATAGAGAGAATGCTGATTGCTAAGTTGTAATGTGTAATTTTGTAATTTGCAATTCTATGCTGGAATGGCTCCGAATGTCGGCTGGTTCAATCGTGGAAAGATTCGAATTACAAATCACCAATTGCAAATTACAAGTTCTTTTGTTCTCCTTACGCCATGGAACTCCGCAAAGATCCCATCACCCGTTCGTGGGTGATCACGGGCGACGATGTCATCGAGCCTAAGCCGCGCTCCCAAGCTTGCCAATTTTGCGGCGCCGGAGCCGATGGGGTCCAGGTCATTGCCAATTTGCCCGGCGTGGATGGCAGTGCGTGGTCGGCGCGCTCGGTTGTTCATCCGCAGGCCCTCTACCACATTGAAGGTGAGGCGGCGCGCCGCGGTGATGGACTCTACGACCGCATGGGATCGGTCGGCGCTCACGAAGTTCTGCTCGAAAATCCCCGTCATGACGGTCACCTATGGAGTGCGAGCGACGGCGAAGTTGAACAGTTTTTGCGTTTGGCCGCACAGCGGCTTCAGGATTTGAAACGCGACAGCCGCTTCAAATACATCAGCATTTTCAAGAATCACGGCGAGGGAGCGGGACAGGAGTTCGACCATCCCACTTCCCAGCTGACCGCAACTACTTTCGTACCGCGCCGCGTGCTCTACGAACTTCGCGCCGCGCGCGATTATTACCAGAGCAAAGAACGCTGCGTTTTTTGCGACATCCTGGCGCAGGAAGAGCATCAGAGCCTGCGCATCGTTGAAATCCGCGGAGACTACGCGGCATTCTGTCCCTATGCACCGCGCGTCCCCTATGAAACCTGGATTATGCCGCGCAGCCACGAAGCTTCATTTGAGCGTACCGGTTCAACGCGCGTGGGCAGCCTTACCGATCTCGCCGCGCTTCTGCGGCGCACGCTGCAACGCATTCGCACGGTCACGGAAGCCTTCCACCTTGTGCTCCACACCTCGCCCAACAGCCAGCATCCTTCGGCAACACTGGGATATTGGAAGACGCTCGATGACGATTACCACTGGCACATCGAGATTTTGCCTATTATTGAAGCCAAGGCAAGGTCTTATACGTTCAAAGAAGTTTATTATTCTCCGGTCACTTCAGAGACAGCAGTGAAACGGCTGCGCGAGGCAAAAATCTAATCTATGTCAAGAGAGTTCATGCTACGAAAACCCATGGTGCAAAACAAACTTGCGTCCCTCCTGATTTTTGGCTGCCTTTCTTTATGCGCGTTTGCGTCCGCGCAGACTTCACCTCCGCCTCTGACCGAGAAACAGCAAGTCCTCTGGTCGAAGGTGGAAAAATCCGTCCTCGACGTCGATCGCAGTCTTGACGGAGTTATGGGTGTAGCCATCGTCGATCTCATCGACGGGCACAAGTATCTGCTGCACGCCAACGATGTTTTTCCGCAAGCGAGTTCCATCAAGATTTGCGTTCTCGCTGAACTCTACCGGCAAGCCCAGCAAGGCAAGCTAAAGCTCACCGACCTCTACACCGTTAACGCCACTGATTTGGTTCAGGACAGCGATATCATGGGCGGCCTCACGCCCGGCGTCACCCAGATCACGCTGCGAGACCTCGCCACCATGATGGTCGCCGTCAGCGACAACTCCGCTGCCAACGTGCTCATCGACCGCGTCGGCATGGATAATGTAAATACATTTCTGGCCGCGCAGGGACTGCACGAAACTAAGCTTCGCCGCAAGATGATGGATCTCAAGGCCGCAGCCGAGGGCCGTGAAAACATTTCCACGCCGAGCGAGATGGCAACCCTGCTCGAAGCGCTCTATCGGGGCCAGATCCTGAACAAAGAGATGACCGACGATTTCTTTAAAGTCCTCTCCACCCACAAAGACAGTTGGATTCCGCGCGATCTCCCTGACGATCTGAAGTCCGCCAACAAGCCCGGAGCGCTCGAAGGTGTGCGCAACGATTCAGGAGTGATCTTTGTCGACAAGCGTCCGTACATCCTTTGTGTGATGACGACCTACCTGCATCGGGAGCGGGATGGAGAAGATGCCATTAGCGATATTTCGCTTGCCGCCTGGCGCATGTTTGATCGTATAGCGCGCGCTAGTGAATACGGGAGAGTGATTTCGCCGGGGAATAGCAGTCGGTAGTTCTCTACGAGCCGTTAGCTTCGAGCAGTCGATTCCTGTGACCCGTATCGCAAGCACCCCGTGACAGCGTATGTTTACCCCGCGCTTCCAGCCCGGCAAACTATAATCGCTCAACCGGGTTGCGGATGTAACGGACCGGCCTGCGGAAGCACTAAAGAATGATGCCCTTGATCTGGCTACGCGTTGCGCTCGTTTGTTACGCTGCGGGATTACTCTATGCCCTGGTCGCGCTCACCCGCACCTCGGAAATCCTCAGCAAAGTTGCGCTGCACGCCTCTTACCTCGGGATGGTGTTTCATCTCGTGTCACTGACCGAAGCTGTGGTGCAATCTGGACAGCTTGCTTCGGCATCGGTCCACAACGCGGAATCGTTGCTGGCCTTTTTGATCATGGTCGTCTTCATGCTCGCTTATCTGATCTACAAGACGACGACCCCTGGCATCGTGGTTTTTCCTCTAGTTTTTCTGCTGACCTTCGTAGCCGCCACCGGTCAGCAGCCACTCGTTTTTGCTTCCGATGTAGTGAAAAAGGGTTGGCTGGCCGTACACATCCTGACCATCTTTGCCGGATATGCGGCGTTGTTCTTTAGTTTTAGCGCCAGCATTCTGTATCTGTTGCAAGAACGCGCTCTGAAGTCCAAGAGTTCGAGTGGAATGTTCTCGCGACTTCCAGCTCTCCAAGTGATTGACGACATCGGCTACCGCTGTCTCATGGTCGGATTTCCTTTTATGACTCTGGGCTTGATTGCGGGTTTAGTGGTCGCCGAAGCTACCTATGGACGAATTGATTTTTTCGATCCGAAGATTCTGCTTTCTGTTCTGATGTGGGCCGTGTATCTGCTCATGGTATTCACGCGGCTGAATGCTGGATGGCGCGGACGCCGCGCCGCCGTGCTCGCTAGTGCTGCCTTCGCTACCGCAATCGTCGCCTGGATTGCCAACTATTTCAGCGCCATGCATAGGTTTGTCGCGTCATGAGATTCCAGCTCATCGGCGTCAATCACAAGACCGCACCGGTTGAAGTGCGCGAGCGCCTGGCTATTCCTGAATCGCGCTTGCCGGAGGCTTGCAAGCGACTATCAGAGCATCCCGCCGTGGCTGAGGGCATGATCGTTTCGACGTGCAACCGCGTCGAATTCATCGCCCACATGAAGAACGGCAGCGGAGATCTGCGCGAATTTCTGCGCGAATATTTTGAGACCGATCTCAACCAGTTTGAAAGTCATCTCTACGAATTTCGCGAAGACGAAGCGGTCCGCCATATTTTTCGCGTCGCCGCCAGCCTCGACTCCATGGTGGTCGGCGAGCCTCAAATTCTGGGGCAGGTAAAGGAGGCTTACGCTACCGCCCGCGCTGTGGGAGCGGTTCGTGCCCAACTTGACCAGTTGCTTACGCGAGCGTTTGCTGTGGCTAAGCGCGTCCGCACGGAGACCGCTGTTGGATCGTCGTCGGTATCGATTGCGTCGGTGGCCGTAGAACTGGCGAAGAAGATTTTCGGCAGCCTGAACGGCAAGAGCGTTTACCTGGTGGGTGCAGGGAAGATGAGCGAGTTAGCGGCGCGCCATCTGCTCGCGCACGGAGCTGCTTCGATCTTTGTCGCCAATCGCACTTACGACCGGGCTATTCGCCTAGCGCACAAATTCGAGGGACAGGCGATCGAATTCAACCGGCTTTATGACACCTGCGATCGTGCCGATATCGTGATTACTTCGACGGGCTCGCCTCACTTTATTTTTCGCCGCGAACATGGCGAAAAGCTCATGGCGCTCCGTAAGAACAAGCCCATGTTTTTTATCGATATCGCTGTGCCCCGTGACGTCGATCCGGAGATGAATAAAATTGACGGCCTGTTCGTCTATGACATCGACGATTTGCAGCAAGCCGTCACTTCGCACGTCGCCGATCGCAAGAAAGAAGCGGAAAAGGCGGAGGCCATCGTTAATGGCGAAGTTGATAAATTCCATGCTCGTCTACAGACTCTCGACGTGGTTCCGACCATTGTCAGTTTGCAGGATCATTTGGAAACGATTCGCCAGGCCGAGATTGATCGCGTGCGCGGCCGTCTTGGTCCCATGACCGCGGACCAGGAGCTTGCCGTCGAAGCGCTTACTCGCGGCATTGTCAATAAAATCATGCATACTCCCATCAGCACGCTCAAGACCGCCGCGCGTGATTCCGAATCCACCACAGTGATCGAACTTGTGCGTCGCCTGTTCAATCTACATAACGAAGACGACGAAAAAGAAGCTGCCGCCTTGAAGTCTGCCCGCGACCGTGAAGTGCAAAAAAAAGGAACAGGAGACTGATGGCTCGCCTGCGCATCGGTTCCCGTGGTTCGCAACTCGCGCTCTGGCAGACTCGTCACATTTCCGAACTGCTGCGTGCTCAGGGCCACACGGTCGAGATCGAGATCATTAAGACTACTGGCGATAAGATCACCGACGTGGCGCTCGCGAAGGTGGGCACCAAGGGCATGTTCACCAAAGAGATCGAAGAAGCCCTAGTCGCAAACCGGGTTGACCTTGCCGTGCATAGCTTGAAAGATTTGCCTACAGAAATTGCCACCGATTTCGAAATTGCCGCCATTACTACGCGCGAAGATCCGCGCGACGTTTTTTGTTCGGTGAAGTTCACAGGCATCGAAGCGCTGCCTCAGCGCGCTAATGTAGGTACCAGCAGCCTTCGCCGTCAGGCGCAACTGAAGGCTCTTCGTCCCGATCTTCAGATGTATCCGCTCCGGGGCAATGTCGACACGCGCCTGCGCAAGCTCGAATCTGGCGATTACGACGCCATTATCCTGGCAGCTGCGGGCTTAAACCGTCTGGGCAAGACGCAGTTAGTTCGTCAGGTGATCCCCGTCGAAGTCATGACTCCCGCCGCGGGACAAGGCGCTTTGGCAATCGAAATTCGCAACGGCGACAATGCGACGCACGCACTTCTCGCTTTTCTCGATGACGCTGCCGCTCGCGCCACCACGACCTGTGAGCGTGCCCTGCTCGGCAAACTTGGAGGCGGATGCCAAGTCCCCATCGGAGCTTTCGCGGAAGTAAGCGCGGGTCGCATTCGTTTGACTGCGCTCGTCGCTCATCCTGATGGAACAAAAGTTCTGCGCGAGACTCGCGAGGGCGATGATCCTGTGCGTCTGGGCGAAGAAGTCGGCGAAAACCTTCTTCACCGAGGTGGCGATGTTATTCTCGAAGAAGTCTACGGCGAAGGCTTCTCTCTACCGCAGCAACCGTAAGAGGCAGGTCTCAGGTGTTAGGGTCCAGGTTCCGGCCATCTGATCCTTAGTCCCCTCGAATCGACACTTGACGCCTGATGTATGGAATAGTTGATAACCCGATCTATGCGCAAGCCCAACGAAAACCATCCCCTCGCAGGCACTCGAATTCTTGTTGGACGCGCTCGCCATCAGGCTGGCAGCCTCTCCGCCAGCTTACGCAGTTTGGGTGCGACGGTAATCGAGATCCCCTTCATTGAGATATGCAAACCGCAGTCGTATCAAGCTCTTGATGACGCCGTGGAAAATATAAAGAGCTACGACTGGCTTATTCTCACTAGCGTAAACGGCGTTGAGGCCATGTGGAAGCGGCTCCGAAAACTTGGAGTGGCACGCCGAAATCTGAAGCGTCTCCAGATCGCCGCCATTGGGCCGGCAACCAAGAAGGCGATTGTGAAGCACGGTCTGAAGGTCAAGATGGTTCCGGAGGAGTATGTCGCCGAGTCGGTGGTGAAGGGCCTGCGCGATAAGGTCAAGGACAAGCGCGTCCTACTCATAAGAGCCAAAGTAGCGCGTGACATTATTCCAGAAGAACTACGCGCTGCCGGAGCCGAAGTTGATGTCGTCGAAGCTTACGAAACCGTTGTGCCTGAGAAATCGCGTGCGCGTCTGCTGGCGCTAATGAAAAATGCTGCTCGCCGTCCGCATATCGTGACCTTCACCAGTTCCTCGACCGCGAAGAATTTTGCCGATCTACTCGGCAAGTTTAAGGCAGATTCGCGCGGCGCAGGTTTACTCAAGAATCTTCAGCTTGCTTCGATTGGTCCAGTGACTTCGGCGACGCTGCGCGAATTGCAAATGCCGGTTGCAATCGAGGCCCGCGAGTTTACGATGGGTGGATTGATCCGCGCTATTGTGCTCGCCCGCTACGCAGAAACCGGCAAATATTGAGTGATTGAATCATTTAGTCATTGAATCATCGAAAATCTAGGTTCCCTAGTTTTTAAATGACTCAATGACTCAAGATCCGGTGACTTTACTGTTGCTTTGAAACTCCCCTCGGCGGGTCAATTGTGTCCAAATAGGCCTGCATACGCTGCTTGGCCTCGGGGGGCATACCAGTAAACTCGATCCCATTGCCCACGCCTGGATCGCATGTGCGGACCACCGCCGTGATATTGACGCGTTCCGAATCCAGCCAGAAATCTATCCGCAGTACAGTTCCAAGCGGCAAAGGCAGCATGTTCTCCACATAGCAGCCATTACCGCTTACGTCGGAGGCGTTAATGCGGCTCGGCGCGTTGACGCGCTCGTCCCGAAGTTCCAGGGGAAGCGAAATTTTATGCCGATGCCAACGCCGCCGGTTAGACGCAGCAATCGTCACCGTTGCATTGTCAAATGGCAAATAGTTCTTCCACGGACACTCCTGGTCGGCGACTAACTTCACTCCGACTTGATTTTTCTTGACGGGGCCGGTGTTCATCACCCATATAACGGTGCAGCGCGTCTTTTTCTCTTCGCACTGTACTCCGACTACGTCACCGACTTTCAGTTCGTTATCGACGCCCGAGATCAGCGCACCCTCCGAACTGATATTGTGAGCACGAGCATGTTGAGAAAAGGGGCGTCCGTCGGCGCTCATCCCCCAAATCCGAACGGGCAAGTCCACAGTAAGGCGGGGTTCGGTCTGTTGATCAGCCATGCCTTATCCTCGTATCTGTTGCTGCATATCTGTTGCTGCGATGATACCGCCCTCTGACGCGCCGCGATATTGCAAAGTGAACCGGCGCAGTAACGAGGGAAGCACCACTTTCGGCACTTGTTTCGCTACCTATTTCGGCACTAACGAGTGATCGTCTCGGGCCGTTTGTCCGCAAAGTCCTGGACGAACTGTCGATAGCCGATGACCTGGATCTTCTCTTTCTCCAGGAACTGCCGCAGTTCCACCGAAGTCAGCAGACGGCGTTCGTCGTCACGAGAATCGAGCAGCCGTGTATGGGCCGCGCGCAAATCGGCGTCGTTATAGCCGGGATGGCAGACAAATTCCCACGTTCCTTCGGGCAGATTCGAGAGGGTCTGGAGCAGTAGGGAACTGAAATCGGAATTTTTGTCAGGATTATCTTTCGAGCTATCTTGCGAATTATCTCTCGATCCGGTTTCGATCACTCCTATCACACCATCGGGTGTAAGCAACCCGGCGCGCTTGGTGCGCTGATGGAATTGTCTGGAGAAAGTGTGCAACACACGCACCTGTCCATAGCGTTTCCACAGCCCGCGTTTATTTTTGAATTGCCGCGCGGGCATCGCTTTTACGGGAACAATCGGGTTGCGGATTGCACGTACACCACAGATCCGTGCGGCACGTAACAGGGCTATCAGAATCTCGGGGAAAATGTGAGCGTGTTTATGGGTGTCGAGGTGCGTGACCTCAAGACCGACAGCTTGAATTTTTCTTATTTGCGCAGTGATCTCTGCGACCAACTGATCGCGATCAAAGCCTCCCAACATAGCACGCGCGGCAAACGCCGAAAGGCTGGAATAGAAATTTCCTGGCTCAGACGAACGCACCGCAAGCAGCGTGTCCACCGCATCGGGCGGTGACACCGGCGTTCCATCCACCAAGACGACGTGGCAGCCCACGGAGAGATTCGGAGTCGAGTGCGCCGCTGCCACCGCGTCCTCGAAGGCAGGGCCATTGGCCATCAATGTGGTGGACGACACGACCCCACCGCTGCTGGATTCCACGATGCCACGATTCACTCCAGCGGTCAGACCGAAATCATCGGCGTTGACGATTAATTTTCGCACCCAGAAAGTGTAGCAGCCGCACGCCTGCGAGTTCTGTATCGCTTGTACGGAGGTTGTTAACTGTTTGACCGGCGGGGGAAGGGTCCAGTATTCTGAGCATAAGTTTGCTGAAGAGTTTTCGCGAACGGCACAGACAAACGGCACAGACAGCCGTGATCGCATCCGCGTAGAGCGGGCGGTTAGCTCAGCTGGTTAGAGCGCCTGCCTTACAAGCAGGAGGTCGCAGGTTCGAGTCCTGCACTGCCCACCATCTTTCCAATATCCTCAGGTTCCACCTGTCCGCGCCCTAGGTACGAGTCAACCAACTACATGATGTCCCTTACTGCACAGTCAGTGCAATAGCCGCCGTCGTGTTCGAAGTCGGACCCTCGGTGGCTTTCACAGTAATGCTGTACGGCGTCCCTACGACGGCTGTGGGGACGGTTGTAGGAGTGATCGTTTCCGCAGCCGAACCGGTTGCCGTGGCACTGGCTTGTGAGGTCGCCGTGATAGTTGCGCTGCTCGGCAGACCTAATGCGATTGCAGGAGCAGCGTACAGACCGGTAGAGGAAATTGATCCTGCACTGGCCGGCGACACGGACCAATTTACAGCTGTGTTGCTGGTATTCGTGACGGTGGCTGTAAACTGCGTGGTTTGAACGGTTCCAGCCGGCCAGCTGGCATAACTTGGATATGCCGTCCCTGTAGCAGGAGTGACCGAGACGGCTACCGGCGCCGAGCTACTACCTCCGCAAGCAACCAAAAGACCGAGGAACACGAGCGAGACACACAGACCCACAATCGCGGAATACTTGGATACTTTCCGTCCCGCGAGGCCGACCATCACTATGCCAGCGAGCGGCAATGTCAGTGGGAGCCACGGGGAACGATTATCAGCCCTGCGGCGGCGATTGATGACTCCTCCGCTCGAATTGGGACCAGTGGTCGTAATAGTGACGGTGACTGTGGTTGCTCCAGCGCCTGCGGCGATCTGAGTTGGGTTGAAGCTGCAACTGACGGTCGCGTCGGGAAGGCCGTTGCAGGCGAAGGTAACGGCAGCGGCGAAGGTCGCGGCTCCTCCGGTCGGCGTCACTTTGAAAGTGGAAGTAGTGGATTCTCCGGCTGGTGCCGGGGCTGGAGTAGTCGGAGTTGTCAAGCTGAAGCTGGGCGCAGAAACCTCGACGGTGGTGGTGCCGGTGGATGCACTATCGGAGCCATCGCCGGGAAAAGAAGCGGTAATGAGATTGGAGCCGGAAGCAGTCAGAGTCGGAGTTACGGTCGCGACGCCGCCGCTTACTTCGGCGGTGCCAATTTGAGTCGAGGAGCTGTTAACCGTAGTGAAGAAGGTCACTATTCCAACGACCGTCGATGGCGACACTGTGGCGGTTAGGGTTACGTCCTGCCCCAGAACAACACTTGAAGGTGCTGCCACCACACTTGTGGTGGATACTGTCCGCCCATCAGCCCAGGCGAGGGCGAGTTTGTCGGCATCGACCGATCCGAGACCGGTAACCAGATTATAGCCGGTCTTGGAATCGGCGTTTGAAGCTTCGTAACCTAAAACTCCCGCTGGTGAGGGACACAAAATATTGGCCGGCTGACCGACAGGCGTGCCAGGCTGACAGTAGACCAGATTGTTGCCTGAGGTGACTTGGTGGAACGCAGCGGGCGAATTTGCAGCCAGCGCATAAAGCTTGGGATTGATGTTTCCAAGGCCAGGGCTAGGTGAGCCGGCCAGGTATTGATTGAGTAACGCCACGATCCCAGCAAAAATGGGCGAGGCAGCGGAGGTACCACCGACGATGGAGCTGTAAGTGTCCACAGCATCGAAGATGCTGGTGGCGCAAGTGCTGGTCGTGCTGGAGCCGCCAAGCTCCGACTGCGGAGTGCAGAAGACGTAGCCGGGAAAGTCCGGTGATGCCAGCAGGGAGACGTCGGGAACGTAGCGGACGCTGGCTGGGGCGCTGGGAACCGACAGACCCTGTTGCCAAGTGGGTTGGGGGAATCCCGCCTCGCACACACCACCCCCGGTCTCGGTGAAACAATTGCTTGCGCCGCCGCCGCCGCCGGAAATCCAGATGTCGCTCTGTACCTGCGCAGCGGTCGCCGAAGCCCCGAGCGCAACCCACCCCGGAGTGTTGTTGCCTGTGGTGCAGAACGAAGTAGTAGGGTCGGATTGACAGAATTGAACGAACTCCGGACCGTCGTTCCACGCAAGTTCAGGAATGTAGCTGACTGCGGTGCCACCATTCGTGGGGTTCGGGTTCGGCGTGTTCCAATAAGAGGATGGGGTGGGGTAAGAATCGTTGGCGAGGGAGATGCCGGTGCCACCGACACCAGTCACTTCCGGGCTGCTAGCGGGATAACTTACAGCGAATCCGTTTACGGCTGGGTCGAACGGTGGGTTGACAGCGTTATTAGGGGGATTAAAGTCACAGCCAGCGGCACCCTGGTCACCCGATGAGTTCATGATGGTGACGCCCTCGACATTGCCCTGGACGAGGTAGGTTTCCAGACTTTCCGCTTCTGCTTCACAACTTCCGTAGCTCATGCTTACGACAGGGGCGATTACCGGTCCGGTCGAAGGATCAACAGCTGCAATCAAGGCTGCGTTAACGCCGCCACCGCTGACGTATGCACAGTCGGTATTATTGTTGTAAACAATTGGTGAGTTGACGAAGATAATTTGCGCATTCTGAGCGATCGCTCCAGACCATTCGATGTCCAAGTCCGCCTCAGATAAATCGCCACAGCTAAACGGCGTGCCAGGATCGGTGCCTACCGCTACGTACTTGAAATAAGTAGTGTTGCAGGCCGTAACTACGCCGCTCGCGTTGAGCGTGCAGCCACTGATCGGATTAAGACCGAAGCCGGAACGGAAATCAGTGATATCGGCCATATAAATGTCAGTCTGGCCGATAATCGCGAGAGTTTGACCCGTTCCATTGATCGGAGTTCCGGCATTATTGTAGAGCGGGTTGATGTCGTAGATCGTAGCAACGTCGCCTGGAGCCAGGAAATTTGGGAACAAGTAGTTTGCATCGTAGTAATTGCGTCGGGAGTTTCCTGCTCCGCTAAAACCCCGCTTTTGATTAGCTGGCCGCGGACCGAAGCTATGCAGGCCGATAACACCGGTAACGATGCCATTGAGCGTGGAGGGAATCATGAGCGGCGTCGAGTTGGCGAAGTGCAGTTTCCCATCGACCTGGTAGTTGTGAATCTCCGTGCCAAAAGCACGTTGTACTTGGGCAGCGGTCCCGCTGAAGGCCACGGCGTTGCGCCCGCCACCGATGCTCAATATCTGGAAGCCCTGCGACTGTAGCCACGCTGTGATCTTGTTGAGATCATTTTGGCTGAGGCCGAAACGATCGGCGTACTGTTGAGGAGTAAGCCACTTATGATATTTGGCCGACTTCGGATCCTGCTGCTGCGCCAGAAGCTGTTGCAAAGCTTGTTGCTGGCTCGCCGAAGGTGAGATAACCAGTGTGACATAGCCGAACTGCCGTGACGGGTCGATGATGCCCTGGTCATATTGCGGCTGTGCCCGGCGTGGAAGACTCTTGGCCAAGGCAACGGTCTGGCTGGAATTAATCGGTCCCGTGATGCGATCAGGTTGCGCGGCGAAGCTGAGTGTGGAGCAGATCAGCGTGGACAGGATGAGAATAGACAGGGCGGTGAACGGCAGCGAGGTGGCAGACAAACGTCGCATGGACACTCCGTGACTCAGATGGAATTTTTCGGGGCCTGAAGCATTATTATGCTTTCCCCTTGTCTGATCAAGTTAATCCTTCGTGGGGTTGTATGAGTAGTAAGAGTAAGTTGCTTTTTGTGACTATTGTCATAATTAAGGTAGCTGTCGCGGATGGGCGGTCCGGAGGCCCGCAAGGCTGAGGATACAGGAGGGCTGTCTTACCGACGCGGGCTAGACTTCGGCTAACTCTTCTTCCAACAACTGCTTATTGTAAAGATCTGTGTAGTAACCGTTGCGGGCGATGAGTTGGTCGTGGGTGCCGAGTTCCACGATGCGTCCCTGGTGGAGGACGGCGATCGAGTCGGCGTTGCGGACGGTGGAAACGCGGTGGGAGATGAAGATAGTTGTTCGTCCACGCATGATTTCGCGGAGATGGTTGAGGATTTTGTCTTCAGTGTTGGTATCGACGCTGGAGAGGGCATCGTCGAGGATCAGGATACTCGGGCTGCGAAGAAGAGCTCGGGCGATGGCAGTGCGTTGCTTCTGGCCTCCGGAGAGCGTGATGCCGCGTTCGCCGACGGTGGTGTTGTAGCCTTCGGGGAAACTTTCGATGTCCTGGGCGATGTTGGCGGCTTCGGCAGCGGCTTTGATGTCGTCGAGCAGGACTTCGGCATTTTCCTGCGACTCTTCTTTGGATACTTCTTTCGATAATCCGAAGGCGATATTTTCGCGGATGGTGTCACTGAAGAGGAATGTTTCCTGCGGCACGAAGCCGATGTGGCGGCGCAGGAGGTCGAGAGGGAATTTGCGGATGGGGCGGCCGTCGATGAGGACGGCGCCGGGCTCGACATCGTAGATACGCGGGATCAGATTGACTAGTGTTGTTTTGCCAGAGCCGGTAGGGCCGACTATAGCCAGGCTCGATCCAGCGGGAATACGCAGGTTGACGTCTTTGAGAACGGAGACTCCGTTGTAGGCGAAGTTTAGATTACAGAATTCGATTTCGCCCTGGATGTCGATGGAGGGAGCCAAGGTTGTGGAGAGACGGGCGTTGCCGCCCGATTGGACGAGCGAGACGCCCGTCCCCACACTTACTTCATCGGTTATTTCTGGTTGCTGCGCGAAAATTTCTTCTATGCGCAACAGGGACGCGGTTCCGCGCTGGAATATGTTGATGACCCATCCCAGGGCTATGACCGGCCAGGTCAGTTGAATCATGTAGGTGTTGAAGGCTACGAAATCGCCTACATTCATCTTGCCCAAGAGAACCTGTCGTCCTCCGATCCAAAGGACGATGACGACGGCTGCGCCTAGCATGAGTTCGAGCGTGGGCCAGAGCATTCCCATCAAGCGGACCAGACCGAGGCTGCGGCGGATGTATTCCTGGTTCGCGCTCTCGAAGGCGGCAATCTCGGCTTGCTCTTGCACATAGGCACGGATGACGCGGGCTCCAGAGAAATTTTCCTGAGCGCGGGCTGAGATGTCGGAGAACATCGCTTGGATGCGTTCGAAGCGCTCATGAATGCGGCGTCCGAAATACTGGATGACGATGCTGGCGATGGGCAGCGGCAGAAAGGCATAAATCGTCAGCTTGGGGCTGATCGCCAGCATGAAGCCCAAAGCGCCGGCAGTGAAAACGAGGGTATTGGCCGAGTACATGATGGCGGGGCCGAGCAGCATCCGAACGGCGTTCAGATCGTTGGTGGCGCGCGCCATGATGTCGCCGGTGCGGTTGCGTTGATAGTAGGAATGAGAGAGGCGTTCCAGGTGGGCGAACAGGTCGTTGCGCAGATCGAACTCGATATCTCGAGAGATGCCGATCAGCACCCAGCGCGTGAGGAATTGGAAGATTCCCTTGGACAGCGCAAGGGCGACAATGAACAGCGCGTAGGTGAGAAGTTTCTGGCGGGTTACTCCAGTTTGAAGATCGTTGACGGCGCGGCGCAGGACTTGCGGAAAGAGTATCCAGATGCCGTTATTGAGTAAGACGCAGACGCCGCCCCAGAATAGACCGCTGCGGTAACTCTTCAGATACGGAACGAGGAGGCGTAGCTTTTTCGGCACCATGGTGTACGGGAGTATGACGCTTGCTATTGGTAGATGAGATTGTAGCAGCGGCGGCTGCAGATTTTCGGAGCGATGGTGAGAGCGTAATGAAGGTTGCCGTAACCAGCAGTGCGGTCCAAAGCGACAACATGCCAGCGGCGAACATCAATCCCGAGTAGAGGAGATCAACATGTGCCATCAGTTTCTCCACTTCGAAAAAGCCGCTCAAAGAGCGACGGAAAAAGCGGGCGAGGACGGAAAGTTGGAGGTTCCGTTTCTCGCCCGAAGGAGAGAGACCCTAGACAAAAGAGAAATCTAATCCGTAGACGGCGGTGGCGCGTGCTTGCTCATGCGTGCTTCGTGATTGGCCTCGATCTGAGCCAGTTTGGCTTTCTGATCGGGGGCTAGAATTTGGATTATTTCCGACTTGATGCGCTCATGTTCAACCTGCAGTTGGACCATGGTCTGCGAGTTTTGCGTGGCGAGGGCAGTCACTTTGGCTTCGTCGAAAGGACCGGCAGCCTCAAGAGCGGTCATGGCGCTGTGGTTTTGGCGCATCTGCTGCATCAGCGGCTGTAAGGTTGGCTTCTCTTTTTCGAAGATCGCCTTAACCTGAGCGTGTTGATCGCTGGTCAGATCAAGCTGCTTGAGCATGTGATGGAAGTCGCCGCCAGGGCCAAAACCGTGCCTGCCTTGCGCTATCGCAGCGGCCGCCAGCAACACAGCAGCGCCGATGGTTAGAATGCGTATACGAGTTGATTTCATGCAAACTCCTTGTTGAACTACTTTAGTCTTGAAGTATTTTCATTTCGTAGGGTCCGGGAAGCCGGAACATCTACGCAAATAAGAACACTATTCCCGAAAATATGCGGTAAAGAGTCGGTCAAGCGCGGTAAAGTTTTGTAAACACGAACTGAGATAGTAAACGCGAACTGGGATCGACAATAGCTTGTAATCACAAATCTTTACCGCGTGGACCCAAGCGAAGGTGTTAGATGATTAGAAGAATGGATCACATCCTGGTGGTAGATGACGATATCGAATTGTGCGGCTTGGTGCAGGAATATCTGACTGCCGAAGGGTTCAGCCTGAAGGCTGTCCATGACGGGGAACAGGGGCTGCAACAGGCGCTGACCAGCGAATATGCACTGGTGGTGCTGGACGTAATGCTGCCCGGGATTAACGGTTTCGAAGTGCTGCGGCGGATTCGTAGCGTGTCGAAGATCCCGGTACTGCTGTTGACGGCACGAGGCGAGGACGTGGACCGCATCGTCGGATTGGAAATCGGGGCGGACGATTATCTTCCAAAGCCTTTTAACCCGCGGGAACTGGTAGCGCGAATTCGGGCGATCTTGCGCCGTACAAAGCCGGTAAGAGCGGCGGACGTGGTGCCGGAAGTGCTAACGGTCGGTGACGTAGAACTCGATCCGGCGACGCGAAATGTGATGCGCGCGGGGCATCCGGTTGAACTTACTTCGGTGGAATTCAATCTGCTGGAAGTTCTGCTGCGCGAGGCGGGGCGAGTGGTGACGCGCGAGCGGTTGGTGAACGCCGTGCTCAGCCGGAAGTTTATGCCGTTTGATCGCAGCATTGATATGCACGTCAGCAAGGTGCGGCGGAAGTTGGGCGACTCCGAAGAGGACGGCGACCATATCAAGACGATTCGCGGAGTGGGTTACATGTTCGCGCGGCCGTCGGCGAAGGCCAAGAAATAAACAGAAGAAATAATTAGTAATGAAGAGTCTTTTCCTTAAGATTTTTTTGTGGTTTTGGGCAGCCCTGGCGCTGTCGCTGGTGTTGGCGATTCTAGTAACGATCGCCCTGCGCCCGACGCGGCATGGGATCGAGAACCAGGCGCCGCAAACACTGGCGGAAGCGGTGAATGCCTACCAGAGTGGAGGAGAGCACGGTGCTCACGCCTATCTGGAAGAGCTTTTGCGCACGCAGCATGTGCGGGCATTCGTTTTTGACTCGTCGGGCCATGAACTGGCTGGACATCATGTGCCACCCTGGATCGAGGACGCTCGGCAGGGCGGCTCACTGAGCGGTGGCCCACTGCACCACCATAGCTGGATGGACAATCTGCTGCCCGACCGCATTATGCGGGCGGCATTAACGCTGGATGGCAAACGGTACACGCTGGTGTTGGAGTTGCCGCCTGGGCCGAGAACATTTTTCGGGCCGCATGACATCCCGTTGCTGGCCATCGCAGTAATTATGTCGGGACTCGTTTGCTACCTGCTGGCGTGGTCGATGACAAGTCCGGTGACGCGTCTCCGCAAGGCGGCGCAAAGTTTGGCAGCGGGCGATTTGAGCGCCCGCACGGGAGCTCCAGTGGGCGGCCCGCGCGATGAATTGACGGAGCTGATGCGTGATTTCGATCGCATGGCAGAGCGGATCGAAGGGCTGGTGGAGTCGCAATCACGATTACTGAAGGACGTTTCCCACGAACTGCGTTCTCCGCTGGCTCGGCTAAGTGTGGCTCTGGGACTAGCGCGGCAACGGGTCGCTTCTAAAGTAGACCGGTCTAAAGTAGATCAGGAAGTTGCACCGGAACTCGCGTCCCAACTTGAAAGTGCTCTGAACCGAATCGAACAGGAGGCGGATCGGTTGAATCAGCTGATCCAGCGGCTGCTGACCATTTCGCGGCTGGAGTCGGGAACCGACGGCATACGAAAGACCACTTTGTCACTGCGCGAATTGGTGGAGCAGATCGCACACGATGCTGAGTACGAAACTCCAGGGCGGGGCTGCCGGGTGACGGCGCCGTCCGATCCTCCATCCGATCCCGAAGATGAATTTCTGGTGGAAGCCGACGCTGACTTGCTGCGGAGTGCGATCGAGAACGCGGTGCGCAACGCAACGCGTTATACTGCTGAGGGTACAACGGTTGAGGTGCGATTGGAACGTCAGCAGGCGGCAAGTGGCGAAGAAATCGTGATTCGCGTACTGGATTCCGGTCCAGGCGTTCCAAACGAAGCGCTACAAAAGATTTTTCAGCCTTTTTATCGACTGGACGATGCTCGCAACCGGCAGACCGGGGGAGCGGGCTTGGGACTGTCGATTGCTGACCGGGCTGTCAGGCTGCACAACGGGCAACTTCGTGCATCCAACCGCAAAGAGGGTGGGTTAGAGGTTGAAATCCGGATTCCGGCTGCTCCGCTGGTTCCGGGGTTTGCTCTTCCCGCTCATTCCTGATACACAAATATATTTCAGCCACAAGCTTCAGTCACCGTAACGGCTGGCAGGGCATCGCCGGCGGACGGGAAGCGGCTGGGAGAACAGATGTCGAAAATAATAGGCGGAGTCGTTGCGCTCGTGGGCACGTGTGTCCTGAGTTTGTTTCTGCTGAGTTGTGGCAGTTCCTCTTCTCGTCCTGCGGGAGTCTTATATGTAGTGAACCAGGGACTCAACGGCTCAGGAAACAGTGTGAGTTCCTTCGCCATGAATCTGGATAACGGGGAACTGGAGTATGTCAATTCGAATGCGAGCACTTGTCCTACGCCGGTGACTGGCACTAACAGCAACCCGTGTGGACTTCCCCTCGACATCTTGCTCGACCCAACCGGGGCGACTGCGTTCGTTCTGAACCAGGGCGTGCAGTGCCCGGAAGAGTATGCCCCACAGAGTGGGACGTGGGTCTGTACGGCCGGGGCTAATCCACCGGTTCCGCCCACGATCTACCCGTATACGGTGAACTCGGATGGAAGCCTCTCGGGGCCAGGCTCCGCGGTCATTTGGTCTTGCGTCCCCACCGTCCCTGTGACCCCCTGTAACAATAACGACACTGCGGTCGCCATGATGAGGGATGCTTCTGGACAGTTCCTGTTCGTCATCGATTCGGGATCCTTCCCTTCGCCGGGAACTACGTCACCTGCGGTATTTCCGACCTGTCCGCATGCTCCGAAGAGTCCGACCGATGTGTGTCCCTCGATCACGGTGTTTGCCATGACGCCGGGCTCGACCACGCTGACGCAGGTTGGAAGTCCTGTCTATCTAGACAAAATTCCGACTGATCTCTCTCCCGTTACATCGCCGAGCACTATCAACGCCCAGGAACTTCTCTTCGTATCGAACAATCAGGATATTTGTACGGCCAGCTGTGCTCTCCCGCCGAACAGTGACAACACGGTGAGTGTGTTTACGGTGAGCTCTTCCGGCGTACTCACCATGCAACAGAATAAGCCTTATCTCGTCACCGCGACCAATCCAGTGTCAGTGATGGCGGTCAACACGAACCCTATTAATCAGGCCGGCCTTGGCGGCCTGTTTGTGTATGTTGGCACGAATGCCCAGACTGGCGGCAGCTTGTACCCGTTCCAGATCTGCACGATGGTCAATGCGGTTTGCAACGCGCAGGCCGTAAGCGTGGGGCTCTTGACTCCGCTGCAAACGTGTACCCAGCAACAATGTATCGACGTAGCTCCAACCGCGGCAGGGCAGAATCCGGTTCAAATGCTCGTTGATCCGACGAACAATTTCCTGTATGTCCTGAGCGAGGGCTCAAACCAGCTTTTTGCGTTTCGTATCAGTACGAGCGCGGGCACATTGACCACGTTATCGCCAACGTACCTACAGACCGGAACGCAGCCCGTGTCGATGGCAATGCACGCGAGCGTGAACTCGCAAGGTCAGTCGATCTACGGCGCGAGCGGACAGTTTCTCTACGTATCGAACACTCTGTCGAGTAATATTACGGGCTTTGGCTTGAGTACTGCGACCGGAGCGATGAGCACTCTGGGTACGCAGATCGCACCGGCGGCGCCGACCGGGATCGCGGTGCACTAGATTCCATTATCGAGTGATTGAACCATTGAGTCATTGAAGACCTTGTCGACCTTGGTTTTTAACAACTCAATGTTTCAATGTTTTAATGCTTCAATAGTTTTCTTAGGTGGGCGTGCGGAGGATGAGATAGCCTCCGATGAAACCGAATACCAGGTCTGGGGACCAAGCGGCTATCACGGGCGGAAGCTGACTTAAGTTGCCCATGGCTTCGAAGAGGCCCGAGATTGTCCAATAGATAACGCCGATGGCGATAGCGGTTGCAATCCCCGCGACCGCCGAACGCTTGCCAGTGGAAAGCGCGAACGGAATGGCGAGCACTGCCATTACCAGCGTGATCAGTGGGTAGGCAATTTTCTTTTGCAGTTGCACGCGTAGACGTACTACATCAAAGCCGCTCTGCTCGAGATCGTAAATATAGCTGCGTAGTTCGTCGTAGCTCATTTCGGACGACTGTTTGACCTCCTTCTTGAAGTACCCGGGCGGTTCCGCCAATTCGGGATAGGTGGCCACGTCAAACTTGCGATAATTCTCGATGGCGGGGCCGCTCAGGCTTCGCTCCCATCCTTTTTCATAAACCCACCGGTCCATAGTGTTTGACCAGTGTGCACTGTCGGCGGCGATGCGGTGCGTGATCTGAAAAGTGTGCGGGTCGAACTGGAACACGGAGACGCCACCGAAAACATCACGATCGGGATCGAAAAATTGGTAGTAATAAATATCGGAGTGCTGGCCGAAGATCCATTTGCGGTCGGGGCGAAGGTAGGTTTGAGCCGGCTTGCCTTTGATCTGGTTGCGTAGCGCGTCCTGACGTTTGTTGGTGTAGGGAAGATAGAACTGGTCGGACAAAAAGAGCACGCCGGCGACCAGCGTGGAGGCGATCAGGACCGGGACAATGATGCGGTAAAGGCTGATTCCAGTGGCCTTGATGGCCGTGATTTCGTTAGAGCGCTGGAGCAGTCCGAAAGTGACCAGCACCGCCAGCAGCATGCTGAGAGGCGTGGTGTTGTAGAGAAAATATGGGGTTACGTTCAGCAAGTATTCGCCCACGGTGAGTGGCGAGATCTGATTCCGCAGGATGTCGCCGAGTAACTCGAACAGCGTGAATACCAGCAGCAGGATGATGAAAGCGGCGACGATCATGGCGAGATAGAGCACAAAGCCACGCAGCACATAATCGTCAAGGATGGTTGGGAAACGAAGATTGAATAAGCGCCTCCGTATGGGTAGCCTGCGGGTGACGCTTTCGCGAGCAGCCGGGCGGGACAACTCACCATTTAGTGATTTTCCGTCTAACGATTTACCGTTTAACGGCAGCGTCGCGCTATGCCAGAATCGTTTAAACCGTGAAAACTTAAACCACACGCGAAACCCAGCCAGTTCGATCGGCCGGCGCTCCGATTGCCAGAGCAGGAAAACTCCTCCCACCAGAAAAACGAAGTCGGCAAGCCAAACGCCGGCCGCGGGAGAGAGATGTCCCTGCTTCGCGAAAGAGACCCCAATCAAGGAAATCGAATAGTAGAGAAAGACCAGAAGAATGGTGAGAACAAATCCGCTGGACTTGCCGCCTTTCTTCGACGAGAGGCCTAGCGGAATGCCGACTAGCGCCAGAACGATGCAGGCGGTCGGCAGAGCGAGACGGCTATGGTATTCGATCAAGTACGCGCGGCGGGTGACGGGGTCGGCGGTTTGCGCCATGTGGAGAAGATCGGCCACCTTCATCTCATGCAGCGACGTGGGTTCGTGTTCCTGACTGCTCTGTGACGCTGGAATCTGGAGCGGGATGTCGGTGGTCTGGAAGGTGGATATCTGATACTGATCTGGATTCTTGGGATCCGTTTCGTGAGTGGAACCGTTGGTGAGATGTAAGTCCAGAGTATCGCGACCCTGGCTGACAAGCATGCCTTCGCGCGCCAGGCTGATGCGAGGAGCAGCTGGGTCCGTCAAATCAGCAAGAAACACGCCTTTCCAGAGGGCTCCGCCAGAGAGGGCCTTGACGTCCTGCACGTAGAGAATGATCTTGGGGAAACCCTCATAAAACACGCGGGGCTGAACTTCGAAAGACGCCTGGGAAGACTTAAGGTTGTCCTCGAGGTGCCCGAGGGCGGCGAGCGAGCGGGGTGCAAGATAGACGCTGTTGCCGAGAGCGAGCACCCATGCCACCACGACAAATATCGAGATCACGCGTAGAAAGGTCCATACACCCAGGCCGCTGGCACGCATGGCGGTGATTTCGCTGTCTGCGGCGAGACGGCTGAGTCCGATGAGGATGCCGACCAGCACACCCATGGGAATGGTGTAGGTAAGCGCGCCCGGAACGGTGAAAAAAAAGATTTCCGCCACGCTTGGCAGTGGGGCGCTGTTGCGGACCATCAGTTCGAGAATGGAGCCGAGAGCACGGGTGAAAAGAACAAAAGTGAAAACGGCCGCGCCGATCAAGGCGTGGGAGACGACTTCTCCCAGAATGTAGCGGGTGAGGATGCGCATCCGCAAGGTTGGTGGACTCAATTGCGAGTCTAGCACGAGAGCGGGAGCACTGGTGAGGGCGAGCATGTTGATAAAATCGTGTACACCGGATGTGACGGCGGGGTATAAGAGCGGGGACAAGAAAGCCACAGGAGAGTGCGCGAAAAACAAATGAACATAAACCGAAGTAGAATGCTTGTCATTTTCTCTTATGTCGCCTTCTGTTGCACGGCGATAACTTCCGCTCAAACCGTGGTTCATTCCGTCCGCAACTTCCGCCAAGTGGCAATTTCTCCTAATGGAAATCGTGTCGCCTGGGTCGAGCCGATGGTGGGCGAAGCGGGAGCGCGAGACGGAACTGCTGTTTTTGTTGCGGATTTAAAGTCGCCTAGTTCAAGCCCACACTGTATTTTTTCCAGCAACGGCAACGCTCGAAACGAGCAAGATATCGCCTGGGCGCCAGACAGCAAGCGGTTTGCATTTCTTTCCGATGTGGATAGCCTGGGCCAAAACCAACTCTACATGGTCGACGCCGATGGTGAAAACTTTCATAAACTGACCAGCCTCAAAGGCTTTTTATCAGATCCGGCGTGGTCGCCCGACGGAAAGATGCTGGCCGTCCTGTTCACCGAGAATGCGCCGCGCGCCTCCGGTCCTTTGCAGCCGATGACGCCCGAGACAGGACAGGTCGAGAGCAAAATTTACGAGCAGCGCCTCACGGTTGTAGATATTGCGTCGGGGAATGTTAGGCAAGTGTCTCCAGCCGATATGTATGTTTACGAATACGACTGGTCGCCCGACAGCAAGAGCTTTGCCATCATTGCAGCCCACGGCGCAGGAGATCCCAATTGGTGGGTCGCGCGGCTTTATACCTTAGGTCTCGCGGAGGCGAATCTGACCGAAGTTTACAAACCTCATTGGCAGATCGCAAAGCCGCGTTGGTCTCCGGATGGCAAGAGTATTGCTTTCATTGAAGGGCTGATGAGCGATGAAGGGTCGACGGGGGGCGACATTTTTGTTGTGCCGGCAGGTGGTGTAAGCACGAGTCAAAGAAGCGCGCGCAATGTGACTCCCGGAATCGTTGCTTCGCCCAATGGAATTTTCTGGAAGTCGAGCGACGAGATCTTATTTACGGAGAACATCGACGGCGAGTCGGGTATTTCTTCCGTTGAGCTTGCGAGTGGAAAGATTTCGAAGCTATGGTCGGGGCCGGAAGCCCTCACGGTGTCGTTTTCAGCGGATCGCGCAAACTCCGCCGTGCTGCGAAGCTCGCCCGCGCACGCTCCCGAAGTATGGGTCGGGCCAGTCGGTAAATGGCAGCAACTGACGCACTATAATGATGACGTCCATCCGCAATGGGGCGAGATGAAAAACCTGTATTGGACTAGCGATGGGATGCACATTCAAGGGTGGCTACTCTATCCCCGAGATTACGATCCCACGCACCGCTATCCCATGGTAGTGGTTGCGCACGGCGGCCCCGCAGCCGGTGTCCACCCCGCATGGCCGAGCCGTGGCTTCAACACATACGAGCTTTCCGCGCACGGATACTTTGTGCTCTATCCCAACCCGCGTGGCAGCTACGGACAGGGTGAGAAATTCACTCAGGGAAACATCAAGGACTTTGGTTACGGAGATTTCCGCGACATTATGGCCGGCGTCGATGAAGTAGTGAAAACTTTGCCAGTCGACAGCCAGCGCATTGGAATAACCGGTTGGAGCTATGGCGGATACATGACCATGTGGGCCGTGACCCAGACCAATCGTTTCGCTGCTGCGGTGGCTGGCGCGGGTCTGTCAAACTGGCAAAGTTATTACGGTGAGAACGACATCGACGAGTGGATGATTCCGTATTTCGGCGCGTCGGTCTACGACGATCCCGCTGTTTACGCGAAGAGCTCTCCCATGACATTCATCAAGAACGTCAAGACACGCACCCTGGTCTTAGTCGGTGAACGCGATGGCGAGGTGCCAGAGCCGCAATCGCGCGAGTTTTGGCATGCATTGAAGACCTTGGGCGTAGAAACGCAGTTGGTGGTCTATGCGGGGGAAGGCCACGCGTTTCTGCAGCCTGCCCATCAGCGGGACGTTACAGAACGGCTAGTGGGATGGTTCGATCATTACCTGAAGGCAGATCTGAAAGCGGATCAGAAAGCGGGCGAATCCGCCAGCCACCCATAACAATTTCAATTGGCCTATTCGGGATACGTTTGGTGTCCCCCTTAGCATAAGCGGGCGGTGCCACGTCGAAGCTGCCGTAGGAATCGTTTCAGCCGCACGGCAACAAATTCATTTTTGATCTTCATCCTTCATTGTTAATAAACAGATAAACTGGCCAGTTAGACTTGCAAGTATACCTGTCTTTTGCATATGATGTAGTTGTGCCGCGAAAAACGCTCGAAATCGCCGTCATCGATTTGGCGCAGGCCATTGGGCTACTGGTGCGTCGCATGCGCGCGGCCGCTGCCTCGCAGGAGCTTTCATTGACCGAGTCTGTTGTCATGGCGCGTCTCGCTAAGGACGGACCTGCAACGACCGCCGATCTGGCGCGCGCGGAAGGCATGAAACCGCAGTCGATGGGAACCACCATCGCGGCGCTTGAGGAAATGGGCATGGTTGAGCGTAAGCCGCATCCGACCGACGGCCGCCAGGTAAATATCGAGCTCACCGCCAAAGGCACTGCCGTGCGAAACAGTGCCAAGGCTGCAAAACGGACGTGGTTGGCGCAGGCCATCGCCCAGCTCGACGAACAGGAACGGGAAACGCTGTTCAAAGCAGGCGAGATCATCAAGCGCCTGGTGGAAAAGTGAGCAGCAGAGTGACCGGCAAAATAACCAGGGGAGTGATCAACAACGATCGACGAACGCAGCTCGTGAACACGCCCGTGATCAGTTCGGATACACAGGAAACCTTTTTCCTCGGTTCGATGTCACACGCCTGGCGAGCGCTGCGGCACCGCAACTTCAAGCTTTTCTTTTTTGGTCAGAGCATCTCCGTGATCGGCACTTGGATGACTCGGCTGGCGACCAGTTGGCTGGTCTATCGAATGACCCATTCAGCGCTGCTGCTTGGCATCGTTAGCTTTGCCGGGCAGATTGTTTCTTTTGCGCTTGGGCCATTTGCGGGCGTCTGGGTCGAGCGCCTCAATCGCCGCAAGCTGCTGCTATGGACACAAGCCGCTGCTGCCATTCAGTCACTTGCCCTGGCGGCGCTCGCCCTGGCACATATCATCACTCTCTGGGAAATTATCGCTCTCAGCGCTTTTCAGGGCTTGATCAATGCGTTCGACATGCCTGGTCGCCAATCTTTCCTGGTTCAGATGGTCGAAGATCGCAACGACCTCAGTAATGCTATCGCCATCAACTCCTCGATGGCGAATGGTGCGAGGCTAATCGGCCCGGCTATCGCCGGCTTGGTAATTGGAGCTTTCGGCGAAGGCTGGTGCTTCCTGATCGATGGCGTCAGCTACTTTGCCGTGATCGCATCCTTGCTGTTGATGCGGATCAAGCCCAAGGATAAGGATCAAGACATCCACCGCAACGCGCGCAGCATGCTCGAACAAATGCGCGAGGGGTGGGACTACGTCCGCACATTTCGTCCCATCCGCACCATCCTTCTGCTTTTTGCGATTCTCAGCCTGATGGGCTATTCGTACGCCGTACTTCTGCCGGTGTTTGCCGGCCAGGTGTTGCACGGTGGCGCGTATGTGCTCGGCTGGTTGACGGCCGCGTCAGGAATCGGTGCGCTTGTATCGGGGCTTTCCCTTGCGGTTCGCAAGTCGGTCGTTGGGCTTACGCGCATGCTTCAGATCGCGGCCGCGATGCTGGGAGGCGCATTGATTCTCTTCGGCCTGTCGCACGCGCTCTGGCTGTCGCTTGTACTGATGGTCTTCGTCGGCTTCGGTTTGATGCAGGGCGCGTCCGTTAGCAATACGATTGTCCAGTCGCTGGTGCCAGAAGACAAACGCGCTCGCGTGATGAGCTATTACACGATGGCGTTTTTCGGCGCGGCGCCGTTTGGCAGCCTGCTGGCTGGCGCGCTGGCTCATCGAATAGGAGCACCCCACACCGTCATCATTACCGGCGCATTCTGCGTCGCCGGCTCACTGTGGTTTACCTTCGAGCTGCCCAAAGTCAGGGATGTCATGCGGCCGATCTATCAGGAGATGGGTCTACTGCCCACTCGCAACATAGATCTGATTCCCGATGCGCCTGAAACGGCAATATGATCTGTCGGATGAACCACGACCTCTGATGAACCCCACTCTGATGAACCCCACTCTGGTGAACCCCACTCTGGTGATCCTCACGCCCACCAACCGAAAGGAAAAACCACAATGAACTGGTATGACTACATCGCTTGCTTCTTAGCCGGGATGTTTCTCGCGAATGTCGTGCCTCATTTCGTGCACGGAATTTCTGGCGACCGTTTTCCGACACCATTCGCTCACCCTCCCGGAAAAGGATTGTCATCGCCAACTGTGAACGTACTCTGGGCACTATTGAATCTGGTAGCTGGGTACATCCTCTTTCGAGTCGGAAAGGTTTCGAGCGGTGACGACTCGGCGCTTGTTATTTTCTTCGCCGGCATCGTGGTAATAAGCACAATGTCGAGCGTTAATTTTGCGAAGAAAGAAGCGAAGTGACCAACCGAAAGGAAAGCCATGCCTCTCACAAAACTCGACGCCACCGCTGCCTTGATCGTGATTGACCTGCAAAAGGGCATTGTTGGTTTGCCGACCGTGCACCCTGCCAGTGAGATCGTCTCTCGCGCTGCCCAACTCGCGCGTGCTTTTCGCGAGCGGGGTCTGCCAGTCGTTCTCGTCAACGTAACCGGTGGATCTCCGGGCCGGACCGACGTCGCAAGGCCCAAGTTTGCATTTCCGCCGGACTGGACCGAGCTTGTTCCTGAACTGGATCAGCACTCCGATGATCACATCGTGAGCAAACAAAGAGTGGGAGCGTTCATCGGCACATCTTTGGATGATTATCTGCGCGGGCGCGGCGTGACCCAAGTCTTCTTGACCGGTGTGGCGACGAGTAGCGGAGTCGAAGCGACGGCGCGCAGCGCCTACGATTACGGCTACAATGTTGCGCTGGTCGTAGATGCGATGACGGACCGGGATGCCGAGGCGCACCGTCATAGCGTCGAAAAGACTTTTCCCCGACTAGGTGAGACAGATACAACTAACAACGTGCTGAAGCTGTTACAGGAGGCCCCGGCTCGGTGAGTCGACTACAACCGACAGGGTAATTCGCGCGCCGTCTGCGGGCTAGGCTTTTCTTAGAAACAGCGCGCCGAGCGGGGGTAGCGTCAGTCGCAATGAATATGGTCGGCCGTGAGTTTTTTCTGCGAGGGCTTCGGTGCCTCCCATGTTGCCGGAGCCACTGCCGCCATACTCACGAGCATCGCTGTTGAGAATTTCTTTCCAGTAGCCGCCTGCCGGAACGCCAACCATGTATCCCAGTCTGGGCACGGGCGTGAAATTGCACACGATGAGTACCGGGCTCCCACCGTCCTCGTCATCATCTTTACCTTTGCGCAGCAGGGAGATGACACTGGTGGGCGCGTCATTGCAGTCCACCCATTCGAAGCCCTTGGGATCGTTATCGAACCAGTGCAGTGGGGATTCGCTGCGATAGACGCGATTGAGTTGCTCGACCCAGTTCACGAGCCCGCGATTGAGGGGACGTTCCAATAGATTCCAGTCGAGACTGCGATCGTGCGACCACTCGCGATACTGGCCAAACTCACAGCCCATGAAAAGCAATTTCTTGCCGGGCTGCGCGAACATGTACGCGAGCAGCAGACGCAGGTTGGCAAATTTCTGCCAATCGTCGCCGGGCATTTTGTTGATCAGCGAACCTTTTCCATGCACGACCTCGTCATGGCTGAGAGGCAACACGAAATTTTCGTGGAATGAATACAGCATCCGAAAAGTCAGCAAATTGTGGTGATACTGGCGATAGATGGGGTCGTTCTGAAAATAGTTGAGCGTGTCGTGCATCCATCCCATGTCCCACTTCATGCCGAACCCGAGGCCGCCGAGATGGGTTGGCCGCGAAACCATGGGGTACGAAGTCGATTCTTCCGCGTAGGTCTGAATGTCAGGATGCTCTTTGTAGGCTTCGAGATTGAAGCGGCGTAGAAAGTCGATGGCTTCGAGGTTCTCGCGTCCGCCAAACTGGTTGGGAATCCATTCGCCTTGCTTGCGCGAGTAGTCGAGATAGAGCATGGAGGCGACGGCGTCAACCCGCAAGCCGTCGGCGTGATATTTATCGAGCCAGAACATGGCGCTCGACATCAGGAAGCTGCGCACTTCGGTGCGGCCGTAGTTGAAGATCAGCGTCTTCCAATCGGGATGGAATCCCTGGCGCGAGTCTGAGTGTTCGAACAGATGCGTGCCGTCAAAGAACGCGAGACCGTGGCCATCAGTAGGGAAGTGCGACGGGACCCAATCGAGAATGACCGCAATGTTGTGCTGGTGCAGGTAGTCCACCAGGTACATGAAATCCTGCGGCGTACCGTAACGCGCTGTGGGGGAGAAGTAGCCCGTCGTCTGATATCCCCAGGAACCGTAGAAGGGATGCTCCATGATGGGGAGAAGTTCGACGTGGGTGAATCCTAATTTATTCACGTAGTCGGCGAGGCGAGGCGCAATCTCGCGATAGGTGAGCGAACGGTTGTGCTCTTCGGGGACGCGCATCCAGGAGCCGAGATGAACCTCATAGATGGACATGGGCGCGTGCAGCGAGTTGGCGGCGGCGCGCTTCTCCAGAAACGCTGCGTCGTTCCATTGGTAGTCGAGGTTCCAGACTACGGAAGCCGTGCGCGGCGGTTTCTCGGTGAAAAGTCCTACCGGGTCGGCCTTCTCAGTCTCGTGACCGTGCCGGTTGGAATCGATATGAAACTTATATAACGTGCCTTTGTCGACGCCGGGGATAAAACCTTCCCAGATTCCTGACGAGCCACGAGCTTGCAATTGATGCGATTGCGGGTTCCAACTATTGAAGCTACCGATCACCGACACCTTACGAGCATTGGGAGCCCAGACGCTGAAGACTGTGCCCTTGCTTCCTTTGGATTCCACAAGGTGTGCGCCCATCTTTTCGTAAATGCGATAGTGGCTACCCTCGTTGAATAAATAAAAATCTTCGGCAGTCAGTAGAGAAACGTCATAGCGAACCGGAGATAGTTCCTGAGTTGGAGGTTTCGGCGTCATGGTTTTGCTTCGGGTCTAGTGTATTCCAATACGTGTAGGGACGGCATGTTGCTCGTCCAATCTGGGTTGGCCGGGCGAGGACGCCCGGCTCTCCACTAGCGATATCTCTTAGCGACGCTTCTCTTTCCGCGCTTCGCGTTTTGCTTTTGCCCAGCCTTCTTTTACGCTTTGTCGGGCACGTCCAAATGCCAACGCATCCGCGGGCACGTCCTCTGTGATGCAGCTTGCGGCTGCGATGTAGGCGCCGCGTCCAATCTTTATTGGCGCCACCAGCGTCGAATCGCTGCCGATGAATACGCCATCTTCAATGACGGTCTTGTGCTTATTCACGCCATCGTAGTTGCAGGTGATGGTGCCCGCGCCAATATTCACACCCTCACCGATTTCCGCATCGCCCAGATAGCTGAGGTGATTCGCCTTCGAACCTTTGCCCAGTTTGATTTTCTTGGTCTCGACGAAGTTTCCCAGATGAGCGTCTTCGCCCACTTCGGTTCCAGGACGCATATGAGTGTAGGGCCCTAGCACAGCTCCCGCAGCCACACGCGAATCTTCCATAATCGTTCCTGGCTTCACCGTGACGCGGTCGCCAATCACTGAATTTCCGATCACACTGTAGGATCGAATGCGGCAATCGGCGCCTATTTTTGTTTTGCCCAGCAACTGGACGAAAGGTTCTATGACCGTGTCAGCGCCGACCTCTACGTCGCTGTCAATCACGCAGGTGTTCGGATAAAAAATCGTGACGCCTTCCGCCATCAACTCTCGGCACTTGGCCAGCCGTAGTCGCGCGTCCAGGTCCATCATCTCCGCCCGCGTGTTGCTCCCCAGCACTTCACCGGCATCAGCGGTCTTGATCGCGACTACTTTCTTGCGCGCCTTGTGAAACACTCCCGCCATGTCGGTAAGGTAGTACTCGCCGTGCGCGTTCTTGGTGGAGAGACGATCAATGTGCTCGTACAAGGCGGGTGCAGAGAAGGCATAAAATCCGGAATTGATTTCACGGATTTTCTTTTGCTGCGGGGTTGCGGATTTTTCTTCGACGATTGCCTGCACATCCGCTCGTCCACCACCTTTGCGAATCACGCGCCCGTATCCATAAGGATCGTCGAGATCGGCACTCAGCAGAGTCATGGTCGCTTTTTGCGCGCTATGGAAATCTCTGAGCTTCTTGATGGTATCGGCGGTGATCAGCGGAGCATCCCCGGATAGCACGATGATCTGGTCATAGCGATTGGCATGGTCCGAGAGCGCTTTTCGCGCCACCATGAGAGCGTGACCCGTGCCGCGCTGTTCGGCTTGTAACACGAAGTTCACGCCGGTGCCGGCAACCGCCTCGTGTACGCGCTCCGCCTCATGGCCGATGATTACGTAGATGTCGTGCGCGGGCACGACTTTTTGCCCGGTGGCAATCACATGCGCCAGGATCGGCTTACCGCCGATTTCATGCAGAACTTTAGGATGTTTCGATTTGAGGCGCGTGCCTTTGCCCGCCGCCATGATCGCGATGGCGATATGCGGAGGTTGTGGATTTGATCGGGAAGGTTTCGACTTGGTCTTTGTCTCAGGCGATTTTGCCATGCTCAGTCAATATACCGCTGCGAGAACTTTTGGCATCGTTAAAGCGATGCCCTTTACGAAGCAAAGTTACAAAACAAAAGTTACGAACTGCGAATGGTCTGCCGATCCGGGGCTTGCGCCATGAGCGCCATCAGATCATGCGCCACACGGTCAGTTGCGTGCCGCGCCACATCGCCCTCTTCCAGATAGTCACCCAGCACCGGGCATACATTGAGCGCCTCGATCGCCTCCAGATCCACAACAATCTGTGAAGCTCCCTCCAGAGCGTACTTGGCCTTCATCTCGGGCGATGCCGCCTTGCGATTGATCAGAGCATAGTCGAACAGCTGCACTCCGGCATGTTGATTAAGCGCTCGGATGTGATCGGACGATGTTAAGCTAAGACTTTCATTAACCTGTGTCATCAGATTGCAAACAAATACTTTAATTGATGGCGATTCTGCAATCGCCTCCGGGATTCCCCGGACCAGCAAGTTCGGAATCAGGCTGGTGAACAATGAACCGGGACCGATTGTGATCAGATCGGCGGTGGCGATTGCCGCCAGCGTCTGGGGAAGTGGCTCGACATCGGCAGGTACCAGAACGAGCTCACAAATCTTGCCTTTGCTCGCCGTGATCTGAGTTTCCCCGCGCACTCGCGTGCCGTCTTCCAAAGATGCTTCGAGCTCCACGCTTGACATGGTGGCTGGATAGATATGGCCGCGGGTAAGCAGAATTTCCGAAGAAAGGCGTACCGCCTCGGCAAAGTCCCCGGTAATCGAAGTCAGCGCCGCGAGAAAAAGATTTCCGAAGCTATGACCCTCGAGCCCGGAGCCTTTCTGAAAGCGATGCTGGAATAATCTCGAAAGCAAGGCTTCGTCTTCGGAGAGGGCTACGATGCAATTGCGTATGTCCCCCGGCGGAAGCATGTTGAACTCTTTGCGCAAACGGCCGCTCGATCCGCCATCGTCGCTCACCGTCACCACGCCACACAATTCGTGAATGGTTGGCTGACCGAAGGTGGCGAGCGACGGCGTCATGACATAACGCTTCAGCCCCTTCAGCAGCGTGGAGAGGCCGGTGCCGCCGCCGATTGCGACCACGCGCAGTTCGGGGCCAGCTTTGCCGGTTTCGGATGAATTAGTGCGCAGATGGGAAAGCATACCGTCTCAATTGGCAGTTAGTGCGGACAATTAGTACGCGCTCGCTTCTTCTTCCTGCGGCTCAGCTTCAGTGCCCGGATCCGGATATAGCAGTTCAGTGAAGCGTGGATCCTCTGCCAGATTCTGGAAGTCAGTATCGTTCCGCGCCTGGAAGCGCAGCGATGGTTTCACCTGAATCGCCTCGTCGAGCGTCTTGAGCGATTCTTCGACATGACCGGTCAGGCAATGCAACGCGGCCAGCCCGTAGAGAACGTACTCCGCCTTCGGATTCTGCTTCAGGAGCTTGTCGAGGTGCTCGCGCGCGGTTACATAGTCACCCGTATTGATCAGCGACACCGCGTAATCATAATGCTCTTCCGTGGTTTTGAATTGCAGCGCGGGCTTATCCAGATGCTTATCGCAGGTGGAGATATGCATCTGGGCCCGGTCGACCAGAGACTTGTCTGGCCCGCTCAGCACTTTTTGCAGGTGGCCTTTGGCCTTCTCGAACTTATGTTCCTGCAATGCACGCAGCCCCGACTCGTAACTTTGGATAGCCTGGGTGTGTCGGGGATCTTCAGTCACTTGCTTTCTGTGGGTTACCTTCAGTGCCATTAAACCGCCTCTAGTTCAAAATTTTGTCCAAAATTTTCTCAGAATTGAAATCGTAAGCTTGCAATCGAAAACGCATGCTGGATTGTCTAAATTTGCGAGTGGCTTCAATTAATACTGGCCGTTGTTTCCAGATCGATCTGTTTCCATTCGCCCTTAATAATTCCCGCGCGAATCTGCCGCGCCGTCTTGTGCTGCTTGTACATGGTGTAAGTGTAATAAAGTTCCTTGAGGCAGGTACCGCATTCCGCACCATGCGTTCCCGAAAAGCAGCTGTGCAAACTCTTATGCCCCATACTTCTGTCGCAATAGCAGTAACACGGCTGTTGGTACAGAACCTTTGGAATCTTCGCGGCTAGTTCATAGGCATGGGTCTGATAGGAAAACTGCGCGTTCGATCCCCAAAGTTCATCTTTGGTCAGGATGGCCGGAAGCGCTGCGCCGGCGGCTGGAGGAGCCGCATTAAAATGCGGAACTCCCTGATCAGCCTCGGACTGAAGCCACGGTGCTGAAACCATCGTGACAATGAAGAAGAGTACTGCCGACGCTAGAGCGCGTGTACGCATGCCACTTAACCTCAAACTCTACATTTTACCTTAGAGCGAGGAATTGGCGAGTCACTGGCTGGGTTCGCTATAGCAACTAAGGTGGTTTCCTCCGTGGCCCACTGTGCCCTGTGTGGTTGAAACTTCCGACAACCACAGAGCACACAGCTACCCATCGGAGCCGGGAACGCCCACAACGCAAAACCAAATCCCGTCTACCCTAGCTTCTCAAAGAACAAGCAGATCGTTTCAATTCCGCGATGGAAATTCGGGATGTGAAATTTCTCGTTCGGAGCGTGCAGATTGTCGTCGGGAAGCCCAAAGCCCATCATGACCGACGGAATCTTCAGTACGTCCTGGAAATCGGTCACGATTGGAATCGATCCGCCGGAGCGAATAAACACGGTCTCTTTCTTGAACGTGTCATGCAGCGCTTCAGTCGCCGCTTGGATGTACTCATTGTCAGTGCCGACCACGCAGGCGGGGGTCTTACTGTAGGTCTTGATCTTAATGTCGATTCCCTTGGGCGTATGTTTCTTGATGAACGCCGTGTAGCGTTTGAGAATATCGGCCGGATCCTGCTTCGGTACCAAGCGCATGGAAATTTTTGCCGACGCCTTCGCCGGAATCACCGTCTTCGCTCCCGGAGCTACAAACCCGCCCGGAATGCCGTGTACTTCGAGCGTCGGACGCGCCCACGTCCTATAAAGGACCGAATATCCCGCCTCGCCAGTCAGCACCTTGGAGCCGATTTCAGTTTTGCGGTAATGCTCCTCATTGAATGGCAGCCGCTTCCAGGCCTTCAGCTCATCTTTACTGGGAGCCTTGACGCCTTTGTAGAAGCCCGGGATCAGCACCTTGCCCTTCGCATCTTTTAGCTTGCTGATAATCTCAACCAGGGCAAATAGCGGATTCGGCGCCGCGCCACCGTACATGCCCGAGTGGAGATCGGTCTTTGCCCCCACAGCTTCAATCTCTGTGTAGACGAGGCCACGAAGGCCGACGCATAGTGTAGGAAGATTAGGCGCGAATAGTTCCGTATCGCAGACGAGGGCGAAATCCGCTTTTAACTTCGCCTTCTCTTTGCGGACGTACGCGGCAATCGATTCGCCGCCCACTTCTTCTTCTCCTTCAAAAATAACCTTGACGTTGATAGGGAGCTTGCCCCCATGTGCCTGCATCAGAGATTCGAGCGCCTTTACTTCCATCCAGAGCTGGCCTTTGTCGTCAACCGCGCCGCGCGCGTAAAGGTTGTTGTTGCGCTCGGTCGGATCAAACGGTGGCGTGTGCCATTCATTCAACGGATCGGGCGGCTGTACATCGTAATGTGCGTACATCAAAACGGTCGGCTTGCCCGGCGCGTGCAGCCAGTCGGCATAGAGCAGTGGATGTCCCTTGGTGGGGATGATCTCGACATTGTTCATCCCGATGCGGCGCAGCTCAGCGGCCACAAATTCCGCTGCTTTCTGCACGTCGCTCTTATGTTCTGTCAGCGTGCTAATGCTGGGAATGCGGAGAAGGGTCTTCAGCTCGTCAAGAAAACGCGGCTGATTGCTGCGGGCAAAATCTACTGCTGGGGAAGCCATGGTCTGTAGCCTTTCTGGTGCGCCGGGCGCGGATACTCACTCAAGATGACTACCGAAAACGTTTTAGTATACCGGAATCGGGGCTCCGGCTCCCTCAATGAACCATACTTCGATAAACCACCTTTGTTTGCTTAGCTAGCAAAGCGAGTAGCTGAAAATCTCGATACATCAATCTGTGGACTCTGCGTGGTCATCATCTGTCCCATCAACTTGGCGGTCACCTGCGCCAACAGAATCCCGTCGCGAAAGTGTCCGGTGGCAACAAAATATCCTGGCGTCGGTGTTGCGCCCATAATCGGAAGTCCGTCGGGCGTTCCGGGGCGCAGGCCAGCCCATGCTTCCAGAATGCGTGCATCGGCGAGTTTCGGAACCAGATCGAGCGCTGCTTGCCGTAACTTCAAGATTGTCTCCGGCACCGTCTGCTTATCGAATCCCGCCTCCTCGGCCGTCGCCCCGATCAGCATCCGTCCGTCGCTGCGCGGGATCAGGTAAACGTCCGGCGTGCGTATGACGTGGCGCACCAGTTCTTTCTGCGGCATAACGACGCACAGGATCTGGCCTTTAACCGGACGCGTCGGGAATGGATGCGGTCCGATCTGCCCAGCCCAAGCTCCGGCGCAATTCACCACCATGCCTGCCGCAAACTGCGTCTTATTCGTGCGGATGCCGCAAGCTTTACCGTTCGCTACTTCTACGGCCAGTACATGGTTGCCGGACGAAAAATCGATGCCACGATGCCGAGCCGCCGCGATGGCGGCTGCGGTCAGATCCCGAGGATCTACGCAGCGTTCTTTAAGATAAACTCCCACGCTAGACTTGGTCCTCAGATTCGCTGCCTTTAGGTTCGGCTCCAGCTCGTGCCACCGAGCGACCCATCCATTTGCGTCGAGAGCATCTGGTTCCTGAGGCTCGTCAAGAAAAAGCAGCGTCCCGACCGATCGCAGATCGATCTTGAGGCCCGACTCATCCTCGAGTTCACGCACGAACTCGGGATATATAGCGGCACTCACCGTCGCCAGTCCTTGCAACTCTGAGCGCGTTTCGCCTGCGAAGTCACACAACATCCCACCCGCAGCCCAGGATGCCTCGCGCCCTGGTTCGCCTTTCTCCACCACCAGCACCCGTAATCCTTGCTTGTTTAATTCAATGGCGAGAGAAAGACCAATGATGCCGGCCCCAACGACGATCGCGTCCCAGTTCTTCACGCCTACATTCTAGCCGCAAGTTACATCTGGCCTAGAACCTGAAACGCAATTGACAGCAACCCGCATCTCACAAACAATAGCCTCTACAGTCCACTTCAACTTCAACCGGAGAGCAACCACTATGCCTGAAGGCGAGCAACCGACCGTTTACCAACCCGAACCGCAAAGCAACATCGGCAAATGGATTCTTATAGTGCTGGCCGTTGCCTATGTCGGTGCATCGGGATATTCCATCTACGATCAGCACGTCAAGCTCGACAAGATCACGCAAGATCAAGCTGCCAGCCAAAAGGATATTGGCGATCTCACCAAGCGGATGCAGTCCGCCGAAGCCGATTCTGAGACGCTCGCCCAACAAATAGGTATGACCAAGAAGGAATTGGCGACTCGTGCCGGCGAGTTACAGCGTGCACAACAAGCCGCTTCTGCGCGCATCTCGGCGCAGGCGGAAGAAGAGAAAAAAGATGTAGGCGCTGTTGCCGGAGAAGTCGGAACCGTGAAGACCGATGTCGGCGGCGTGAAGACCGATGTGGCTGCTACCAAGGCATCGCTCGACGCGACCATCGCGAAACTGCAGAGCACCATCGGCGATCTCGGGCAGCAGAGCGGACTCATCGCCAACACGCGCAGCGATCTGGAAGCCCTCAAACACAGAGGCGATCGGCAATATTATGAGTTCACCTTATTAAAAGGTGCCAAGCCGCAGGCGTTCTCAACCGTGGCCTTGCAGCTCAAGAAGACCGACCCCAAACACGGTAAGTACACGATCAACGTTACCGCTGACGACAAGACTATCGAGAAAAAAGATAAGAACCAGAGTGAGCCAGTGCAGTTTTACACCGGTCGCGATCACATGCTCTATGAACTCGTGGTCTGGACAGTCGACAAGAACAAGATCACCGGCTACCTGAGCACGCCGAAGAATGCTCCGGTGCCGATCACCGCTTCGCCGCAGTCGTAGCGGCAACTTAGTACGATAACTAAGGACAGCAATGCTGCCCGCAAGTGCGCACACGCTGCTTGAAATCGCACTCCGAACCGGAGTCATCTATCTTCTCGTGCTGATCGGAATTCGAGTCAGCGGCAAGAGGGAAGTCGGCCAGATGACTCCGTTCGATCTTGTGCTTCTCCTATTGCTTTCGAACTCCGTGCAGAATGCGATGACCGGTCCTGATACTTCGCTCGCCGGAGGCGCGGTAGCGGCCACGACGCTGCTTGTCCTGAATTATCTGGTGGCCGAAGTTTCCGGTGGAAATCGCCGCTTCCGAAAATATATTCAGGGACAACCGAGTCTGCTGGTGCACGATGGTGAGGTCATCGAATCTCATATGGTCAAAGAGCATGTCAGCATGGATGAATTGCAGCGCGCTCTCCGTGAACATGGCGTTGCTACTTACAAAGAAGCGGCGCTTGCAGTGCTGGAAGTGGATGGCTCCATCAGCGTGCTGAAGTATGACGACATCGAACCCACAGCTTCAACTCATCTCAACCGGCGGCGATTTCTGAAGAAGAACTAAAGTTATTCAATCTCTACGGTTTCGTCATTTTCTCCGGCTTCATCAGCAACTCGAATTCCTCACGCGTGAGATATCCGAGCTTTAATGCCGCATCGAGCAGGCTGGTTTTTTCGACGTGAGCGGTGTGCGCGATGTGCGCTGCTTTGTCGTATCCAACCTTTGGAGCAAGCGCGGTGACCAGCATCAGCGAATTCTTCACGTACCAATCGATCTTGGTGCGATCTACTTCGATGCCTTTGACCATGTATTCCACATAGCCGTGACAGGCGTCTGTGATCAGCGTTACCGAGTGCAGAAAGTTGTAGATTATCACTGGCTTGAATACGTTGAGTTCAAAGTTGCCTTGCGATCCGGCGAATCCGACCGCGGCCGTCGCTCCATGAACCTGCGCGCAGACCATCGTCATGGCTTCGCATTGCGTGGGATTGACTTTGCCGGGCATGATGGACGATCCAGGTTCATTTTCTGGAATCGAGAGTTCGCCTAGGCCGCAGCGCGGACCGGACGCTAGCCAGCGAATGTCGTTCGATATTTTCATCAGCGATGCGGCTAACGTTTCTAATGCGCCTTGCGCGAACACGATTTCATCGTGGGCGGAAAGGGCGGCGAATTTGTTGGGATGGGAGCGGAAGGGAAGTCCGGTCAGTTCGGCGATCTTTTTCGCGGCGCGATCGGCAAATTCCGGATGCGTGTTCAGGCCAGTGCCTACGGCGCTTCCGCCGATTGCGAGATCGTAGAGACCGTCGAGAACCTGCTCCAGGCGCTTGATGTCGCGATCGAGCAAATTTGCCCAACCGCTGAATTCCTGTCCTACGGTTAGCGGAACAGCATCCTGTAAATGTGTGCGGCCAATCTTCACTACGTTTTCAAATTCTTTTGCTTTCGCGGCGATTGCATCGCGCACCGTTTTGATCGCCGGAATCAGCGCGTTCTTTACTCGCTCCGCTGCGGCGATGTGCATCGCGGTGGGAAAGGTATCGTTCGACGACTGCGACATGTTGACGTGATCGTTCGGATGGACAGGTTTCTTCGAGCCCATTTGGCCGCCAGAAATTTCAATCGCACGATTGGAGATGACCTCATTCACGTTCATGTTGGTCTGCGTGCCGCTGCCGGTTTGCCAGATGCGCAGCGGGAACTGGTCATCCAATTTGCCGGCGATCACTTCGTCGGCGGCTTGCACGATGAGCTTCGCGAGGTCAGGCGAGAGTTTGCCCAGATCCTGATTCACCAGTGCGCACGCCTTTTTGAGTGTGCCGAAGGCGTGAATCAACTCGGGAGGCATGGTGTCGCGTCCGATGTTGAAATGCAGCAGCGAGCGCTCGGTCTGCGCTCCCCAATAAACATTTGCAGGGACTTCGATTTTGCCCATGCTGTCGGATTCGGTGCGGGTTTTTATTTGAGTCGGAGGGGTTGGCGTGGACACGATGAAATCTCCTGTGATGAGGGACCGATTATTATACGGCGCGGACTTTGCACGGGACGAAATGCGCACTTTTAGTTGCATGTGATTTCCGGGTATTTCCTCTTTGTTTGCTTCGGGTTGCGGGGGACTCTTTTGATAATTCATGACCCCACCCCCCCCCTATCATTTTGGGTTAACGTATTGATAAATATGGACTTACACGTAAAATATTCCGGAATAAGGAGTTAGCGGTGAAATGCTGGGGCCGACAAAGAGGCTTTGGAGGGGCATCGACGGCTCCTGAGAGGGATACGTTTCTGGCTTGGCCAATCATATTTTCTCCATTATCAGGTGTGGCGGGAGGTGTGTCTGTGATGGCGCGCACCGGCTGGATGTGATGAAAAATTGGTGGTCGATAGAGAGTAAAGACTAATTGAAATCACTACGCTAATAGAGTATAGTGAATTATAGATACGCTGTTAGCGTACTGTGCTTATGGAGTTTGTGGAAGCGCCTCCATTTACGCGCCATCTTTCTGAGTATATGAGCGAGGATCGGTATCGGGAATTACAGGCTCGTCTTAGCGCGAATCCTGAAGCGGGCGATCTGATGCCGGGAACGGGTGGCTTTCGAAAGATGCGATGGGCGGATGTGCGGCGCGGAAAAGGCCGCAGAGGTGGCTTGCGGATTATCTACTATCACTTCGCCTCCGATCATCAAATCTGGCTGATGACTCTCTATATATAAGGGGGGGGTAAGTACGAAGCTTCTCACCTGACGGCGCAGCAGAAAAAGGCGCTGAAAGTTTCGATGGAAAGGGAATTGGCGGAACGTGCGGCGAAGCGACGGACTCGGTCGCGTTGCTGACGGGGATGGATAACGCGGTTTTAGAAATTTGAGAGAGAGGATCGGCTATGGCGACGGCTAAGCGGGACATTATCGGTGAATTGATGGAGGGCGTGGCGGCGATGAAGGACCACCGCCAAGGCAAGATCACATTGAGAAGCCACAAAGTCGAGGTGGCACCGCTCCCCAAGGTCGATTCGAAGCTCATCCGGGACACGCGGAAGAAGCTGCGGTTTTCGCGCGCGGTATTTGCGCGCAAGTTGCGCATCAACGAACGAACGCTTGAAAAATGGGAACAGGGTCGCGCGAAACCAAATCCTCAGGCGGCGGCCCTGGTGTTGTTGGTGCGCCGGTATCCTGACACGCTGGCGCGGCTTGACGAAGTTGCAGCAAGATAGGCTATGGGTGCTTTGAACCATCAATTCCCGTCCTGTACCACTCGCGGTTGTCGCGGAAGTGAGAGTTAGGAACTGGGCCCGCCCAAGCGAAGCTTGGACGGGGCACCCCCTTTGGGTTTTGAAAATGAGTTATGGTAAGGTGGGCCACCGCCTAGCTCGTCCACTATGCACATTATCCTCGACTCGAACATCTACGCGGCTGACTACAGGATGAACGGCGTGGCCTTCCAAAGCCTGTTCGAGTACATGCGCCGCACTGAATCACGACTGGTGTTGCCGCGTGTCATACGCGAAGAGGTAGTTATCGACTATGGTCGCCGTCTGAAGACGGGTGCCAAAGCCTTTGAGGATGCTTGTCGAAAATACCACCACCTCGATCTAGAAAGTGACGTTCTAAACTTCCGAAAACCAGACGGCAAGTACGCGATGAAAAGACTCAGAAGGAAGCTCATGAAGCCAGCGGACGGCGTGGTGCCAATTTACTTTCATGAAATTACAGGAGACTTTCTTCAAGAAGCCTTTATGCGAGGTATCCACCGTGCCAGGCCAGCGAATAACAATGGAGAAGAACTGCGCGATGTAATCCTGTGGCTGTGGACGCTCGCATATTCTGATAAGGCGGGTACAGAAGTAGTATTCGTTTCTGGTGACGGCGGCTTTTGGGCGGATGACGCAATCCACCCAGACATCGATCGTGATTTGAGCTCCAAGAACGGAAAACTACATATCTACCGGTCCATACAGGATTTTCTTAAGGCTCACGCACCAACTCCGGTCGAAGTTACAGAAGAGTGGTCTCAAAAGCATTTTGAGGTTCAAAGTATCGAACGCGAACTGATTGATCGAGCAGCACGAGAATTGAGCCGAGCAACCAGAGATATTATCAGTGCGTTATCGATAAAGGAATGCAAGGTAATAGCGGGCAAGTTGTATGAAGTGTCCGACGACGCGCAATTTGCCGAACTAGAGCTTCAGTTGACTTTTAAGTTCCTCATGGTCCCATCGCCGCCACAACAGCAGCTAAATATTTTTCCGCTCGGATTTCAACCGGGAGCGTTCGGCCCCGGATGGGGAGGAAAAACGCTCTCGCAGAACGCTTTGGCCGCTCGCCTTCAGAATGTTTCCTATCTGTCTAACGTCAACCGATTACTCGCTGAGCCAGAGCCCCAGCGGATCGAGCAAGCGGTGGAAGCGCTTGAGTGCAAAGCGGAAGCACGAGTCTCTTTACGGATTAAGCACAACAAAACGACGGAAATATCCGTCGATACGCTGAAGATGGACCGCGCGAACCTTCTATCCGTACTCTACAGCTAGGTTGGCCGGGCGGGCCTTGCAAGCTCGGCTTGGCGGGTCGTTTTGCTGCGGCATGTGCAGGGATTCTAGCTACGCCTCTCTAAGTAGTTCAGTGCGGTATTTGGGTGCGAGCGCTTTCACCTTCTCAATGAATGCGGCCTGCTCTTTTTCGTCCAGCTTTGGTGGGGGCGTGGTACGCGTGGCGACCGGCACCCCGACTTCCGTGAAGAATTTCTCCTGTCCTGCGGGAGAGCAGATACAGAGCAGGCGTACCGGCTTGGTGGAAGCGTTGTGAAACTGGTGCGGAGCGTTGGCGGGAATGTGCAGCGTTTCACCCGCGTGCACGATCGACTTCTTGCTGCGGAAGGTCGCTTCCATTTCACCTTCTAACAGGATAAATGTCTCCTCGAAGTCATGGCGATGCGGGGGCGGGCCACCACCGGGCGGGATGTGCATATCGATTACGCAGAAACGTCCAGCGGTCTGGTCGCCGGTTACGGTGATGGTGTAGGTATCGCCGACCAGACCGATGTGAGGGAGGTTGTCGGGTTGCGCCAACGTGAGATTGCGTTTGGGGTCGTCAGGTGGGATGGTTGGTAGAGCAGTGGACATGTCGTTCTCCTCAGCAGTGGTGGTTTGAAGTGTTGTTATTTTATCAACATCACTTTTGGCCATCGCCATTTTTGCAGTCAAAAGGAAACGTCAGACGAACTCAAAATGACGGTTCTTCCCGATTGGGGAGGTCAACATCCCCGCCCCGTCGCGGAAAACGCGACAGGAGCGGGGCACCCGGCTGTTACTCTGCTTACTCTGGCAGTCGAACTCTGGCAATCGAACTCTGGCAAATCCAGGGGAAATGAAACTGATTGCAACGATTCGTGCTTTTTCTGCACTACTCCAATGATGGAATTGAATCGGCGACGCGTTCTTGGACGCTCGCATCTTCATCTTAAGGAGAACTTCAATGGGACACGACATTGCAAAGCTTGAGCAACGGATGATGGCGGTTGATCAGAAGGTTAAGCGACTGGAAAACGCGATAGGAGCGGGGCACCCTTGAGTTCGGAATCTTGGGAATTCGAATCCTGCACGCGTAGTAAACCCCGCCAATATTGCGCCTCCTAGCCCATTCTGGACTTATTTCGTTTCCTGCCGATAGATAGGACATGACTGCTGTTGTGACGGAGTTCCGGATGCGGGTGATGACTGAGTTGCGGAAGGCCGTGATGACCGTCGTCGAAGTGTCGTGGGAGGACTCGGTCGGGATTTTGCAGACTTTGCCCGCGCGCATGGAGAATAAGTCCGCCGGCGGGGCGTGTATACGGGTCAAGATGCCCATCATGGTCGGATCAAAGGTGGGAATTCAGTGGCGGGTTGAGCGCTTCTCCGGCATTGTCCGGTACTGCCGTCCCGATGACGGTGAATATCTGGTGGGTATTCAGCGCGATACGGCAGAGAATCCAATTCCTCTTTTGACAGTGAATGTATCGGCAGGCAATATTTCGACAATCAAACCCGAGAGCCTGCCGCAGCGGGAAGAGAGCAAGCTCAACGAAGTTTGCACGGTCGAGCAGGAAATCGTCGAACGGAAAGTGGAGAGCGCTCTAATCGTTGATCACGAAAGCGAAGAAGTTGTTCACGAAATCGAAAGTCGGGATAGTCCTCGCTCAAGATCTGGAGACTTCGATGCTTTTCGGCAGATTGAACCGATCGAACCGGCGATTGAACATTGGACTGAAATCCGAACTGAAGTTCGAACCCAACAGCTCCCAAAGCAAGCCGGCAAGGAAAGGAAACGGATGCCAAGCAAATGGCTCGAACTACCATGGCGCAAGAAGCAAGAGGACCTCGGCGTAAGCGGCCTGGGAAACGGCGAAGACAGCAACGACGCTAAGAGCAACGACAAAAGCGAGAAGGAGAATTTTATGTCCGACCTGACTCAACCCACGCAAAAGGCTCCGGCGCGTTTTGCACGAGAGGTCCCAGAATTCCAAGTCGATCTGTCGCCGATGGAAGATATTTACCGCGCGGCGGGGATCATGAATCCGCGGCGGGGATATAGCGTTAACAAAGTGGTCGAGATGCTGCACAGCGGACACATCCGCGAGTTATCGAAGGAGATGAAACGGGCGGCAGTGCTGATGGCACTCGACATGGCCGGCACTCCCGTCGAGCAAGTGCAGAAAGACGCCAAAGCGCGTCAGGATGCGCACGAGGCGCAACAGCGGAAGCAGGTCGAGGCAGAGTGGGCGAGGAAGGCGGAAGAAATTGTCCAAATTCAGGCGGAACTGGAGAGCATCAAGGCCCACTACATGGCGCGCATCGGCCGTAACATGGAGGGTATCGCACGAGAGAAAGCGACCTTTGCCAGTTGGCTGGCTTTGAAGCAGCAGGAATGCGACAGTATGGCCGAAGCCGTGGAGGTGTGTTCGAAATCGCCTGCTTCTGAGGCAGTTAGCGCTCCGTCATCGGACGTCAGCATGGTGAAGGTCAGCGCCAAGACGGTGTGATGGCAGCTACGCTGTTTTCCGCGACTGCTTGATCCTGGCTTTTTTTAACTCGTCGTTTTAGCTTCTCGTTGTAGCATTCCAGAGCGCCGATATCCAGACTTTCTCGCGCGCAATCGTCATCCCAAGGTTGTGTTCATTCACGGACACCCTCTGGTGAAACCGGACATACAATTCAGTTCCCATATACCTGCGAGATCCCGCAAGCTGCTTCGCCTCATAAAGTTGCATTCGCGATACGTTCATGGCAAGTCTGGTTCTCGAATTGCATTTCTCGCATTGTAGTCACACTTCGTAGCCATACTTTGTAGCCATATCGTCACGCAGAGGCCGACCATGACCACGCTGCTGCAGGACTTGCGATTTGCCCTTCGACAGATGCGCCGTTCTCCCGGCTTTGCCGTGACTGCGGTGTTTACGCTCGCGCTCGGGATCGCCGCGAACATCATCGTCTTCGGAGTGCTACAGGCGTTAATCCTGCGGCCCATCGACGTGCCTCATGGAGACCGGGTGATGACGCTCGCCCGCACCGATCAGACCTATCCGATTTTTGCTTATCCTGAAGTGCGCGATGTTCGCGATGACAATACGGTGTTTTCTGCTGTTGCCGCTACGAGCGTAGATTCCTTTGGCGTAGAGGCCAACGGCGTTAGCCGGCCTGTCTGGGGATACGAAGTGAGTGGTCAATACTTCGAGGTTGTCGGCATCAAGCCGTTCCTTGGGCGTCTGCTGCAGCGAGCGGATGACGATCATCCCGGAGCTTCACAGACGGCGGTGCTTTCATGGGCCGCATGGAAGAGTGATTTTGGCGCAGATCCCAACATCGCGGGAAAAACGGTCCGTATTAACAAAATTCCATACACGATCGTCGGTGTCACGCCACAGGGTTTCTACGGGACCGAAAAATTTCTGCAGCCTGACATATTTGTTCCGATGGCGAATGAGGAGTTGCTGGGAGACGGCGACTGGCTTGAGACGCGGAGCAGTCAGCATGTCTACTCCATCGTCCGCATCAAGGACGGCGTCACCATGCCCCAGGTGCAGGCTGAATTGAATATGATTGCCGCCCGCATTGCCCGGCAATATCCGAAAGATGACGAAAAGATATCGTTCAAGTTGACACGTCCGGGCCTGATGGGTGACTTTTTCGGCGCGCCGGCGCGCGGTTTTCTGGCTGGAGTGCTGGCGTTGGCCGGGATTGTGCTGCTCGCTGCTTGCGCCAACCTCGGCAGCCTGTTTGCCGCGCGTACGGTAGACCGCACGCGCGAGATTGCCATCCGCATGGCCATTGGATCGAGCCGTTGGCGCATTGTCCGCCAGATACTTGTCGAGGCGCTTGTGATCTCGATTCTCGGAGGTGCGTGCGCCTGCGCCCTAGCGTGGATCGCCCTCAACGGCCTGGCGAACTGGCATCCGCCCACCGAATACCCGATGGGCTTCCATGTGGTACTGCCGCAGCCATCGTTGATCCTGATGGCATTGCTGATCTCGGTGCTCGCCGGCATTTTGTTCGGCGTGATACCACTGCGGCAGATATTCAAGACCGAGCCCAACGATGCAATTAAGAGCGGCAGCCAATCTTCGGCCGGACGCCGCTGGGCGCTACGCGATGTTCTTTTGGCGGCACAGATCGCGCTTTGCTGCGTCACCGTCACGGCTGCATTTGTCTCGCTGCGTGGTCTGGGCAAGGCGTTGACCATGGACATGGGTATCAATCCGAAGCATGCAGTTTTGGCGAAGTTTGAGCTGAGTCAGGCTGGCTATTCGACCGAGGCTACCGATCATTTTCAGCGCCAACTGCTGGAAAGGGTATCGAATCTTCCGGGAGTGCAAGCAGCCGCCTACGCGCGATCCACGCCCCTCTCGCAGGATGTGTCCTCTATTGCTGTCTTCTCGCAACAGACTACCGATTTCAAATCATCCAACGAAGCCTTTGATAGCTATGACTATGACATCTCACCCGGATACTTTACCGCTGCTGGAACACGCCTGCTCTCAGGCCGCGATGTAAGCTTCGCGGATACTGCCAAGACGCCGCTGGTTGCGATTGTGAATCAGACGTTTGCGCGACACCTCTTTCATCTCGACGACTCTCAGCTCAACGACGTGGTCGGCCGCTATTTCAAGAACGGTCCCGGTCAGCCAGTCGAGATCGTGGGGCTTGTGGCTGATGGGAAATACCTTTCGCTCACTGAAGACCCGCAAGAGTCAGTATTCTTCCCGATCTCGCAGCAACCAACTCCTCACACATCGCTAATCGTTCGGCTCCAGCCAGATTCGCCCGACGCGGCCACGAACGACATGGCCGCCACGATTCGCAAAGTGATCCGTGATCTTGACCCCAGCGTTCCTGTCCGGGAATCAGGCCCCTGGAGCAATCAGCTCGGATTGACCTTCTTTGTATCGCAGGTGGCGACAGTCGCTCTCGGCCTCTTTGGCGCATTCGGATTACTGCTCTCGATCACCGGCACCTTCGGCCTCGCGTCCTATACGGTCAGCAAGCGGCTGCGCGAGCTAAGCATTCGTGTTGCGCTGGGTGCACAGGCGAAGCAGATCCTCTCGGCTGCTCTCGGCCGCATGCTTATTCTGCTCGTCAGTGGGTCCGTGGTTGGGATGCTGCTCGGTATCGCCGCGAGTCGAATACTTTCGGCGATCGTCTATCAGGCGTCGGCGCAGGATCCATTTGTACTCGCTGCCGTTGCGCTCACGGTACTGATCACCGGATCACTTTCGGTCGCCAGTCCCGTAAGACGCGCCTTGCACATTGACCCGGCAAATCTGCTGCGGGAACAATAGTGCTCGAGGGCTGGTCGTCGTCCCGCGCTTTTCGAGAAGTGGCTAGCGGCACGATAACTGTTTTGACAAAGGTTCTTCCTCGAGTGCGTTAAATTGATTTCACAGGAATCGCCATCACGTCATCCACCAAGCCAACTTCCTTCTGCACGAACGGCTCCGCGTAAGTGACGCCGCCGAGCATGCCATAGTAGCGGGCCATGGATTCCACGCGCGCGCGAATTTCTTTTTGCGCGGGGAAGATTCCGCTACCGGCTTCTTGATCGGTGAATTGAGACTTGTAGGCCATCAGCGCCGCGAAGCGCGTTTCAAATTGGTCGGTAATATCCACGACGAACGTAGGCCGCACGTCGCGGTACAAGCTGGCATAAATAATCTTGAAAGGACGATGAGGCGCAACCGAATCGCTATCACGTTCGCTGATGGCTGACGGCTGATGGCTGGCGGCTACCTTGGCTAGTCCAGATAGAAACGCCGCTTCGTAGCCGAGAATTGAGGCGGCGTAGTGATCGGGATGGCGGCCCTCCCAATAGGGAAGAATCAGCACTCGCGGGCGCTGTTCGCGGAGAACGCGGGCTACTTTCAGCCGATTCTCCCAGGTGTTTTCGACGCGGCCGTCGGGAATATCGAGCGCCCAACGCCAGGAAACTTTCAATATGTGCGCTGCGTCGGCCGCTTCAAGAGCACGGTCTTCGGCGGACCCGCGCGTTCCCATTTCACCTTGGGTTAGGTCGAGGATGCCGGTGCTGTATCCTCGGTCGGCCATTTTGAGCAGAGTTCCGGCACAGGTTTGTTCTACGTCGTCGCGGTGCGCGGCTAGGGCGAGGATGTCGATAGGCATTTTGTAATTTGGTAATTTACCAATCTACTTTGTCATCCCGAGCGAACTGAGGAATCTGCATTTTGCGGCGGACTACAGATCCCTCACTTCGTTCGGGATGACAATTTAAGAAAAGAAATCGTTACGCTGCGGGTTTCGTTGTGCGCCGATTCGCCAGCACGAAGGCGAGGCCGAACATGAACAACACAAACAACACCAGCGTTAATATCGAAGCGGTCAGCGAAAAGGTGCTGGGGGCTTCGGGATACATCAGCGTGCGCAGCGCTTCGACTCCATAGGTCAACGGATTCGCGTACATGAGGGCTCGCATCCATCCTGATGCGCCGGAGAGTGGGAAGAGCGCTCCTGAAAGCAGCCATAGAGGAATCAGAAATAAATTTATGATGGCGTGAAAGGCTTGCGTCGAGTCGAGAGGCCACGCGATGGCAAAGCCGAGAGCGGTCAGAGCGAACGATACGAGGAACACCGTGAGGACGATGAGCCCGAATGAGGCGATCGTCATGTGAACTCCGACGAGCGGTGCGAATATCAGGAAAATCAATCCCTGAGCTGTGGCGAGGGTTGTGCCGCCCAAAACTTTTCCCAGGACAATGGCCGCACGCGGTACCGGCGCCACCATCACTGACAGCAGGAAGCCTTCGTTGCGGTCTTCGATCACGGACATCATGGTGAAAATCGCGGTAAAGAGCACGATCATCACCAGCACTCCTGGATAGAAATAATTCAGATAATGCTGCTGGCCGGAGGCTGATCCGGAACGAAATGATGTTCCGAAACCCGACCCGATCACGACCCAGAATAAAAGTGGAGAAGCGATCACGCCGACCACACGGGCGCGCTGCCGGTAGAAGCGTACGATTTCGCGCCACCAGAGGGTGAAGGCGGGCAGCAGCAGTCCGGCGGATACAGGCGCGGTTGAGGTTGCGGGGAAGGTTGCGGTTTGGGTCGCCATCACTTCTAGTTTAGCAGTGCCCAGGTCTCAAACACGGTTTGTGTCTGTTATGCGTGATAGGCGGGTTCAGACACTTGACGCGCGCCCACGCGAGGGGTTACGGGAGCGAATAATCGAAGGTCCAGGTGTGTTTACCCTGAGCGTCGATATGGATCAGGAGCGAGCCGGTGAGTCCGGTCAGTTCTCCAGTGCCGGAGTTGGGTACAACCGTCACGCTCAGGTCTCCCGCAGAGGGGGCATCGCCTTTCATCATGCTGGCGCGGTGCGCGAAGGTGAAGCTGCCCTGCCGACCGTTGAGCTTGCCGGTCATGCGCTCAATTGCAACGTAGGCCATGGAGCCGGTGCTCGCGGTCGAGCCGGTGATCATTTCTCCATGGCTGACGCCTTCGAAGTCACCGTGCCAGGTCTTGTCGGAGGTGAGCCGAGTGATGTCGTTCGTCTTCTCGAAGTCGGTTGGTTCGGCGGGAGTCATTTTGATGTCGAAAGAACCTTTGGCATGGACCATTTGCTTCTCCTTCTGGGCTGCGACACTCTGGGCTCCGACACCCAGGGCGAGACTCAGCATCGCCCCTGCCGCTGCCACTGCGAATCTCACTCTCATATCGCCCCCAAAATGCAACTTACAGAGCTCTTGATCCGTGCTCGATCGTATCCTTTGCGGCCGCACGACCGCAGCGTCTACCAACATTGCACAACCAAACGACACTGGATCTATTTAGCGGACGGAGTAGTCGAATAGAAGCCAACGATTTTTGAGCTCCCCAAAATATGGCCCGCTTTTCCTGCCTTGATCAATGCTTGATACAGAGACTCCGCGCTGGCGGGAAAATTTGGCGATGAAGGCAGGCGGAGCGTTGTATCGAGCGCATAGACCGTGAAAACGTAGTGATGGACAAATGGCCGGACGTTTGCCGGCGGACATGGGCCGTCATATTCAGGGCCGACAAAAAAGTCATTGAAGATCTGGCTGCCATACGGACTTCCCGCGACGCCTGCGTTTTCCGGAAGCCCGGTCGCCGTCGCTGCGATGTTGTACATCCCCCAGTGCGTGAAGGCCGCTGTATCGTCGTATAAGGTCACGACGAAGCTAGTCGTGCCTCGAGGAGCGTTGTTCCACGACAGCTCTGGAGATTGATTTCCGCCGGTGCTGCCATCGATCGAACAGGAATTCGATCCGTTCACGGTGATGTTATTGATCATGCTGATGGGCAACGTTGTATCGTTTGCGAAGGTGGTACTGCTTAGCTGAAACGAGTTTGATTCTGGAATTTGTGTGCCGCCTTGCGCGACGGCTAACAATGAAAGTGAACACAGCAAGACCATTAGCGAGCCAAGTCGAATTTTCATAGAGATCTCCTTCTGCTTCCAAAACCGGGAGGATTTTACACCGATTTCAGGCCTCTGGCGCCTGGTTTGAAAGGGGGCTTAATTCCTGATGTAGGTTTGTGCCGAGCAGTGCCCAGCTGGACGAGGCAGAGCCCCGTCCCCACACTAGCTGGGTTTAGATGGGTTTTTTTTCGTTTTGTTCTTGCCGGTTTTTGCTGGCTCGGCATCTTCGTTCCAGAAGCGGTGGCCGGTGCGATGGATGAAGACATCTTCGAGAGTGGGCTTACTTACGCTTAGCGATTGGATCTCTCCGGGGAATGCTTCTACGACTTCGGGGACGAAGTGGTGTCCATTTTCGATTTCGAGGCGGACGTGTTTGTCCATGACGGTAGCGTCGACTTGAAACTTGGTGCGAATACGGTCGGCCAAAGACTGCGGATCGCGTGCCTCTAATAGAATTACATCGCCTCCAATTTCTCGTGTAAGGGCTTCGGGCGTGCCGAGCGCCACCAGGTTGCCTTCGTTCAGGATGGCAAGGCGGTCGCAGCGTTCGGCTTCTTCCATCAGATGGGTGGTGACGATAATCGAGACGCGCTCCTGATCGCGGAGGATCTGGAGATATTGCCAAAGATCATGACGAGCACCCGGATCAAGGCCAGTAGTGGGCTCGTCCAGGAGCAGAACTTCCGGATGGTGGAGCAGGCCTTTGGCGAGCTCGATGCGGCGCTGCATTCCTCCGGAAAAAGTTTCAACAAGATCGTTGCGGCGGTCGAGCAATCCAACGCGAGTTAGGATTTCGGTAATTCGGGCCTTGAGTCCGGCTCCGCGCAGGCCGTAGAGATGTCCCTGATGCCAGAGGTTTTCGTAGGCAGTGAGTTTGGGATCGACGCTTTGGGCCTGGAAGACGACTCCGATGTGGCGGCGCAGGGCTCCGGGTTGGCGGACGGCGTCGAAGCCGGCGATGGTGGCGCTGCCGGAAGTCGGGACCATCAGAGTGGAAAGAATGCGGAACAGAGTGGTCTTCCCGCTGCCGTTCGGGCCGAGGAGTCCGAAGAGTTCAGCGGGATGAACTTCGAAAGAAACGCAGTTGAGTGCGGTGCGGTCCTGGTAACGATGGACGAGATCGCCAACAGCAATGATGGGCTGGCTTGCCTGCTCGGCAAGCTGCGAGGTAGGCGCGAGGTCTAGAGCAGTTGAATTCGGGGTCACAGGGTATTCTACGCTGCGAAGGCGAGGATTATCATCCGGGCTATCTGCGTAAGGCTAGAAAGTAGCAGGCGGCTCTTATAAAAAATTTCACTATGCGGCAACTGGATCCTGACCGGGTATGCGCTCTTCGAAAGCAACCGGAACGTGGCGCCAGACCTGAATAGCGAGAACGACGGTGGTGGCGAGGAGTACGGCTCCGACGGCGACGTGGACGACCGTCGAGATCACCATGGGCAGTTCGGGTTGCGTGGCGTCTACTCCCCACATGACGCGGGTGATGAAGGCGAGAAAGCCGAGGCAGAGTTGGGCGACCATCAGCCCAAGCATGGCGATGGCGGGGCGGCGGACGGCGTCGACTTTTGGATAAGCGGAGATGGCGCGAATCGCGGTCCAGGAGAGGACGATGGCGACGACACCTGCATTGATGACGTGCGGCCACCAACTCAAGCCATGATGGCGGAACATGGCTCCTAGGATCAATTGCACATAGAGCACAAAAATCGAAAGCAAGGTCAGAGTGAAAAGAGCGGGGCGGCGTTGATCGAATTCGGCCCGCGGCTGCTCTTCGATCCAGCGGCGTCCGGTAAACACTGCGATGGCTACGGCGATGCAGAAAAAAGTTTGAGCCACGGCGGCGTGCGCGCTGGAGACGGCTGGAGGCAGAAGCTTTAAAACGGTAATTCCGCCGAGGATGCCTTGGATAATCACGGTTGCGAGCGCGGCCAAGCCCAGAAAGCGCAGCCAAAGGCGTTTTTCAACCCGCCAGGTCCAGACGGCCAGAATGATGGTAAGCAATCCCACAAATTCTGCGAACATGCGATGGCCATGTTCGTATTTCACTCCGCCGACCATTTGCGGCATCTTGTAAAAAGAACCGAAAGTTGTCGGCCAGTCGGGGACGGATAGGCCAGCGTCATTGCTGGTGACGAGCGCTCCGGCAACGATAAGACAGAGAATGGCGCAGGCGGTAAAGATGGCGAAGCGGTGCAGTCCGCGATGGTACGGGATTTCAATGCCTTTCAGAATGGCCCCCACGAGAAACGAGCGATGGTGTTTCACTCGGCGCGTTTCACGAAACGCAACAGTTTAACACCGAGACCTGCGTTGTCTCTACTTCTGCGCTAAGTGCCCGCCGCCGCGCTCTGCGACTCCATGGCCTGGATAATCGCATCGGCGAATTCCGAGGTGCTGGCGGCGCCGCCTACGTCCCGTGTTAATTTGCTGCGATCGCGGTAGACCTCGTCGATGGCGTTGCGAATCTTCAGTGAAGCATCGTGCTCGCCGAGATGTCGAAGCATGAGCAGAGCGGATCGCAATATGGCGGTGGGATTGGCAATATTTTTGCCAGCGATGTCGGGAGCGGAGCCGTGGACAGCTTCGAAGATGGCGCACTCGTGGCCGAAATTTGCGCCGGGAACGAGACCTAATCCGCCGACCAGTCCGGCACAAAGATCGGAAACAATGTCGCCGTAAAGATTCTCCATCAGCAAAATGTCGTATTGGTAAGGGTTCATCACCAACTGCATGCAGGTGTTGTCGACGATGTGCTCTCCGTACGTGATCTCAGGATATTCTTTCGAGATGTTGCGCGAACAACGCAGAAATAATCCATCGGACAACTTCATGATGTTGGCTTTGTGGATGGAATGAATTTTCTTCCGCTTATTCTTGCGGGCATATTCAAAAGCGAAACGCGATACGCGGGTCGAAGCCTTTTCGGTCATGACCTTGATGCTCTCGACCACTCCGGGGACAACTTCGTGTTCGATGCCGGAGTAAAGTCCTTCGGTATTTTCGCGGACGACGATGAGGTCGACACCCGGGTAGCGGGTGGGAATATGCGGAAGATTGCGGATGGGACGGAAGTTGGCAAAGAGCTCGAAACGCTTGCGGAGTTCTACATTGATGCTCGAGAACCCGCCGCCGATGGGCGTTGTAACCGGGCCCTTCAGTCCGACGCGCGTGCGCTCGATGGATTCGGTGAGCTCTTTGGGAATGTATTCTTTGTACTTTTCAAAAGCTTCGGCGCCGGCGGCGAAGCTTTCCCATTCGAATTTGACGCCGGTGGCTTCGAGCATGCGAACCGTGGCCTGGATGACTTCGGGGCCGATTCCGTCGCCGGGGATGAGAGTTATCTTGTGTGCCATAAATTATGAAATTGTGAACTATGCTCGCTAAGACAGTCGAGGACGTGTCGCTGCGTAATCTAAAATCAGGTTTTTAAGGTTTTGCCTTTGGGTTCGGGAACGTCTTTCGCTTTCAGTAGGTCTTTCAGTTCGGCCATGAATTCCTGCACGTCTTTGAAATCAAGATAGACGGAGGCGAATCTTACATACGCGACTTTGTCGTGGCGGCGCAGGCGGTTCATGATCAGTTCGCCGATTTCGCTGGTTTTGCGCTCGCGTTCAGCCGACTCAATAACGAAGGTCTCCGCTTCGTTGACGATCTGTTCAAGTCTGCTGATTGGGACTGGGCGCTTCTCGCAGGCGCGCATGAGGCCGTTGAGCACTTTCTGGCGGTCAAAACGCTCGCGGCGTCCGTCTTTTTTTACCACCATGTAGGGAATTTCGTCGATGCGCTCGTAGGTGGTGAAGCGCTTTTCGCACTTCAGGCATTCGCGGCGGCGGCGGATGGAATCCGCTTCCTTGCTCTCGCGCGAATCCACGACTTTGTCATTTTCAAACCCGCAAAAGGGGCATTTCATGCGCTTGGCTGTGCTCGGAGTTAAAGAAGATTGTAGCAGGGGACGCGGGAAGAACCGACAGCGTGAATGAATGAGCCGGGGCAGATCGGTTCCGAATGGCCCTGATCCAGCGCCTGCGCGCCCTAGCTCTGCGGTCGGATATACTTTGCCCCAAGAACACAGTATGACTAGGGAACGTATGACTACGGAACAAAAGCGAACCACTTCAACGGTGAACGGCAGATTATGGGGTTCATCCGCCGCAGACTGGGCGGCGATCCAAGAGAGAACCTGCCGCCCCGTTTACCTGGCCACATTCGAGCGTGTTGACCTGAAGGCCGGAGCGGACTATCTGGATTTGGGCTGTGGCGCTGGAATGGCGGCCCAGTTAGCCGCCGAAAGAGGCGCGCAAGTTTCTGGCCTGGATGCAGCCGAAAATTTATTAGCGATTGCCCGTGCTCGTGTGCCCAACGCGGATTTTCGCCTCGGCGAATTAGAGAGTCTGCCGTTCCCAGACTCTGCCTTCGATTTAGTCACGGGCTTCAACGCTTTCCAATATGCTGCGGACCCCGGTGCCGCACTCGCAGAAGCGAAGCGAGTCGCCAGGCGTGGCGCACACGTCGTAGTGATGACGTGGGGCAAACCGGAAGGGATGGAGGCGGCTTCGCTGGTGACGGCGCTGAAACTGTTACTTCCGCCGGCACCGCCCGGAGCACCGGGGCCATTTGCTTTATCCGATGAAACCGCATTACGAGCATTCGCGTCGACCGCTGATCTCGAGCCTGTAGAGGTGTTTGACGTGAATACGCCCTGGCAATACGCCGACTTGCCAACTGCGTTGCGAGGGCTTCGTTCCTCAGGGGTCGCGGTACGGGCCATTGAAAACTCCAGTACGGAAGCAGTCGATGAGGCCCATGCGAAGGCGCTGATGCCATTCCGTCAATCCGATGGGAGCTACAGAATCGGCGCAACTTTTCGATGTCTGATTACTTGCGCTTGACAGTTTGGGCGCTCTTTCTCTCCGCTCCAATCACAGTGTGATCGTAGGTAATCCAGAAATTGAACCGCGACGAGCGATTTAGGTGGCTTCCTCCACGGCAGCCACTTCATCCGCCGCCGCAGTTTCTTCGGAAAGTTTACGCAGAGACAGTCGTTCATGATGAGAGAGCAACAGTCCGACCGGAACGACCGCGACAAAAGTCACCAGCCACAGCATGATGCCGCAACTGGCGGCCAGTTCAGGAGGCACATCGAAGACTCGTTGCAGAGTTGCAATAGTCGCCAACTGGGATCCGCCGCCGATGCCGGGTAATTGAACCATGGAGCCGATCATGCTGGCTCCCATGAGCACGAGTACTTGCGAGCGTTCAATATTCAGAATGGCCACTCCATACGAGTGAGCCACTTCCTGATAGGCCATGATGATCATGAACCACATCAGGAGCGAGAGTGCGACCAGCGCGATTAGAGACAGAGGGCTGTGGATGGTGTTTAAGCCGCTGCGAAATTCTCGGACGCGGGCTGCGATCTTGTGCCCGAGATTGGCCGCGAGATGCGAGAAGCGGCGCTCGATCCAATCGGCGATGCCTTCACCTTTCCAGTGAACGGCGGCCGCTCCAAGTGAAATGGCCGCAACCAGGGCTACCAGCAGGAATCCGCCTTCGCGGAAGCGGGTGTAGAAGGGAAGCGAGCGCGGACCGGCGGCCAGAAAAATTGCGCCTACCAGGAGGATCGTGAACGCGCCGAGATCAAAGATGCGCTCGACCGCCCAGACTGCCAGTTGGGACGAGAAAGTTAAATTCTGGCGGCGTGCAATCAAATAAGGACGGATCAGTTCACCGGGACGGCCCAGTAATGCGAGGCCGGTGAATCCGATGATGGTCGGGGCAACCAAGGTGGTGCTGGAGGCTTGCGGGCGAATCGGTCGAAGAAAAATCTTCCAACGAACGGCGCGCACTACATAGCCGAGGTAAATGAGCACGATGCCGTGCAGAATGTGTATCCATTTTTGCGGACGACTTTCACGAAAGCGGGCCCAGTCGAAGTTCTGCCAGGTGCGGAACTGCAGATAAACCAGCACGGCCAGTATTAGGAAGATAACGATATAGACCACATATTTTCTATTCTTCATTCAGTTTTGTTCATTTCAGTCTTGCTGTTTTCTCGCTGGTGCGGGTGCCGATCATCGGGCGCTGGGCAGAGGCCTGCGCAGTTGTGACGAGCAAGCCCCAGATGAAGGTAAATGAGAGAGCAAGCAGGGTCAACGTGAGTGCGTCAATGTGGGCACATCAATGCGAGTACATCAATGTGAGGCGCTGACGGCGACCGTGGTTGCTACCGACTTAGAAACGGGGTGAACGGTCCTCGGTGTTTTATTGAGCGCTTTGACGGAAGCCTGTTTTAGTTTCGCGGCTTTTTCCTGGGCGATCTTCTTCGTGTTGTACTCGTGGACAATGCGAGCCACATAGGCGCGAGTTTCGCGAAATGGCGGCACTCCCTGATAGTGCTCGACACGCTCCGGGCCTGCATTGTAGGCGGCGAGCGCCTTAACGAGATCGAAGTTGTAGCGCTCCAGAAGTTCGCGGAGATAGTGACTTCCCCCTTCGACATTGGCTTGCGGATTGAAGGCATCGTTAACGCCGAGTTGCGTGGCCGTGCCGGGCATCAGTTGCATGAGTCCACGGGCGCCTTTGGGGGAAAGGGCGTGCGCGTTGAATCCGCTTTCGGCATGGATGACGCTGTTCACCAGGTCGGGGTCAAGATGATAGTTGGCGCTGGCGCTGTTCACGACGTCATTCAGAGCGAGCACTGGCGCGGATTTTGCGGTCGGAGGTGGAATGGGAGATGAGGCGAGAGAATCCGCGGGCACCGGCAAGGACATATCTTTTTCATAGCCGGTGATTTCTTCGGTCGGCACGTCGGTGAAGCTGAAATCGTCGGCCGAGAAAAAAAGGCGAGTCGTGTTTCCGATTACCTGGCGATGATCGTGGCGGATGCTGAAGCCGTTGCGGAGGATTGCCAGGTCGGCGGCAGTCGCGGGATGAGCGAGCAGAATTACGGTTAGGGCGCAGCAAAAAGCGAATGCCTTCGCGACGATCGTTTTTGCGGCGATTCTCGGGGACGGATTTTTATTTATGCTGTTCATCTCGCCCACATCATTACAAGCTGCTCAAGATCGCTGTTCCGGCGGTTTGCTCAACGACCACAGGCTCGATTGCCGTTCCATTGATCACGTACTCGATGGCGGCGGTTACTCCACTTTCGGCGTTCGAGCGGGTTAGCTTCCAGCCACGGGAACGCAACTCTTCCGATGCATTCCCCATGATAAACGGATGGCCGGCAAACGCCAGCATCTCAATATCATTATAGTTATCACCAATGGCCATGACCTGCTCGGGAGTAATGCGGCGGTAATTGGCCCAGCGCTCCAGCGCGTGTCCCTTGGAACAGCCGGCGTTGAGCACATCGACAATCGAAAGATCGCGGCCGGGATATTCGGTGCGTAACACTGTTATGGGGAGGCCGCAGCTTGCGAGGATCTGCAATACCCGCTGCATGTCCGCAACCGGCCCGCAGAACATCGCCTGCACCGGGTCGGTCGTGAGCGCATTCTCGATCGGAACCACGAACTGGATGTACTGCATATTTTTCTCCAGCCAGCGTTGGATACTGGCTTCCAGTTGGTCCAAGCGTTCGATCACGATGGTGCCCGAAGCATTGCTGTGAAGATCATTGCTGTCAAAAGTTAGAACGGTCTGGCCGCGAAATTCTTGCATCACGCGGACGAGGTCGCGGCAGGTCGCTTCGGGGAGCAGGTCACGGTGGAAGGTCTCTCCTGCAAGGGAACGGGTGACGGCGCCATTGGAACTGATGAGCCAGAGATCGAATCCCAGTTGTTGAGCGATGGGCAGGGCAAAAATGTGTCGTCGCCCGGTGACCAGAATGACTTCGATGCCCTGTGCGTGCGCCCGGCGGAGGGTCGCTAGATCGGTTTCGGAAATGCGGAATTCCGGGTTGAGCAGGGTGCCGTCAATATCGATGGCAATGAGGCGAAGAGTAGCAGCGGTCACGAACAATTTTAGCATTCACGCTTGTGACGCGCCGTGAGTATGCTTTTTCATCCTTTATTCTCCGTATTCTCCTTCTGCGCTAGCGACCTTAATGGGAAATAAATTCCGGACGGTCGGTCAGTTTTAGTCTTGATCATTCAAATTGCCCGTCCCAAAACGGTTTTCAGCCGATTGATCTGCGGACTTATTCGTCCGAAATATTTAAACAAAACACTCAATGTGCGTTAATATGCCTTGCGTTCATATGCCGTGACTCTTAGTCGTATAGGTATGAGTCCAACCAATCACGTTGTTAAATCACGAAAAATCGACAGGATAAGAACATGAGAAAAGATAGCCTCCCTCTCGCACGCGTGGCTGCTTTCGTATGCGCAGCCGCATTCTTGTTGTTCACAATCCCAGTATTAGCCCTGCCGCAGCAGTTATCAACGCGTCATGTCCGCCCAGAGGTTGCCAGTGGCGAGGCAAAGCTCGTCGGACAACTGCCACCAACAGACACCCTGCACTTCGACATTGTTATGCCGCTGCGTGATCGGACAGGGCTGCAAAGTTTTCTGCGGCAGCAATACGATCCTGCATCCGCCTTCTACCACCAGTTTCTTACGCCGCAGGAGTTTACTGCTCGGTTCGGTCCCAGCCAGGAAGACTGGAATACCTTGGTTGCTTTCGCGAAAGCGAACGGCTTTGAGATCGTCAGCGGAACCCGCGATAGCAGAGACCTGAGGCTCAGCGGCACGGTGGCGAACATCGAGAAGGTGCTCCATGTGAGCATGGGTGTCTATCAGGACCCCAACGAAGACCGCACATTCTTTGCAATCGACCGCGAGCCCACCGTGGACCTGCCCTTCCAGCTTTGGCACATCACCGGTTTAGACAACGATTCCAAGCCGCATCCGATGTACGTCAAGAAGAGTGACTACGCGAAGGCCAATGGGATCGAGCCTGATAAGGTCGTATCTCATGCCACCACCGGCTCTGGCCCATCAGCTTCCTTTTTGGGTAGCGACATGCGCGCGGCCTACTACGGTGGAACGGCGCTCACTGGAACCGGCCAGAACATCGCCCTGTTCGAATTCGCGGGCACCGATTTGGCGGACCTGACCACGTATTACAACAATGTTGGGCAAACGGAACCTTACACTCCCACTCTCATTTCCACCGGCGGGTACGGTACGACCTGCGTCGATAGCGGACGTAGCGCATGCGATGATACCGAGCAAACCCTGGACATGACGCAGGCGATGGGCATGGCCCCAGGCTCCAAAATGCTCTATATGTACGTCTGCGGCGACGTCCTGGCCAGCGGATCAGGAAATATCAGCGATACTTCCTGCATCAGCGCGATGGTTACGAATACGGACGCTCCGCTATCCATGCAAATCAGTTGCTCGTGGGGTTGGACACCGGCGGATCCCAGCACTCTCGACCCTTACTTTGAGCAGATGGCGTCTCAAGGCCAGAACTTCTTTGCCGCGTCAGGCGATAGTTCTGCCTGGTCAGCGTCGAATGAAGCGTGGCCCGCGGACGATGCGAATATCGTTTCGGTCGGCGGTACGGACTTGACAACCTCCAGCGCGGCTGGCCCCTGGAAATCGGAAACAGCATGGGCAGATAGCGGCGGAGGCATCTCCCCGGATTCAATCCCGATTCCTTCCTGGCAACAGCTTTCGGGCGTGATCACCTCGGGGAATAAAGGGTCAACGACGTTGAGGAATGGCCCAGACGTTTCGGCCAACGCGAATTTTACCTTTTACGTCTGCGCCGACCAAACCACCTGTACGGCTAACGACTATGGCGGGACCAGCTTTGCTACCCCGATGTGGGCTGGCTATCTGGCTCTGGCCAATCAACAGGCGGCAGCCAGTGGCAGGACGATCGGCTTCATTAATCCGATCATTTACCCAGATGCTCTGACCTCAAGCTATAGCACCCTTTTCCACGACATCACCAGCGGCAGTTGCGGCACCTATTCAGCAATTACCGGCTACGATCTATGCACAGGATGGGGCAGTCCGAACACGACCGGCCTGATCAACACCCTGGCTGGAGCGGCGACGGCGAGCTTCACGCTCTCAGATTCGCCGAGCAGTTTGTCGATCACGCAAGGCGGTAGCGGCACCAGCACCATTACCGTGACCGACGTGGGTGGATTCACCGGCAGCGTAACGCTGGCCGCTTCCGGATTGCCGAGTGGTGTAACGGCGGCGTTTGGTACGAACCCCACAACCGGGACCAGCGTGCTGACGCTGACCGCCAGCAGCACGGCGACTACCGGAACGTCCACGGTGACTATCACTGGAACCTCTGGCAGCCTGACTGCAACTACCACGCTTGTTCTCACCGTGAGTGCCACAGCGACGCCTAATTTCACCATCGCTGCTTCGCCAGCTTCGGTGACCGTAACCCAAGGCGCCAGCGGAACGAGCACGATTACCATCACCAGCACGGGCGGATTCAGTGCCGCAACGACGTTGTCTGCCACTGGATTGCCCAGCGGCGTGACAGCGGCGTTCTCCACCAACCCAGTGACTCCAGCGGCGAATGGCGGCGTAACTTCGACGCTTACGCTAACCGCTTCAGCCACGGCTACCGTTGGAGCTGCCACGGTGACGATCACCGGAACCTCCGGCTCGCTCACTCACAGCGCCAGCATCGCACTCACAGTCAATGCTTCTTCAGGGACGAAGAACTTCACCCTGTCGTTGTCGCCTGCTTCTTTCACTATTGATGAAAGCGGCAGCGTATCCACGACACTCACCGTTACGAGCGTGAATGGGTTCCATTCTGCAGTGGACTTGAGCGTAAATGAATTTCCGAGTGGCGTATCGGCGACGGCCTCGGCCAACCCCGTGACGCCGCCGGCAAATGGCAGCACAACTGTAAAGCTCACGTGGAGTGCTTCCAGGCGCGCGCCAACCGGAACCACAACCATCGAGTTGATCGGGACCTCCGGATCACTCACTAACGAGATACCTGTCACCATAACGGTCGCACCATGACGACGATCTGATCTTTAAGCTGTGCGGTAAGCGAGACAGCTGAGATATAATCGTTCAACCAACCCATCGGGCCGGCCTCAATCGAGGGCCGGCTCGATTTTTATGGGTGCGCGATGCCAGCCTCGCAGATGCGACCTTCGAGTGTCCGATCCCACTCTAGTATGAAAATAGTGTGAATTCTCCGACAAAATCCTTTATAGCTCCCATCAGAATTTGGAGTTAGACACAAGTAAGTTATGCCGATAAGTTAGGTCATGGAAAATTTAATTAGTGTTGAAGAATCACCTGTTGATCTAATACATGAGATTGGCGGCCGGCTGGCAACAGCGGACGGCTTCCACGAAGTGCTGGACCGGGTGGTGGAGTTTGCCTCGGTACTGGTGAAGTGCGATTCCTGTTTGATCTACGTGCTCGAAGGTGACTACATGGTCCTGCGAGCTTCCAAGAATGCGCATCCTGATGTTGTGGACCGGCTCAAACTGCGAGTGGGGCAGGGCATTACGGGCTGGGTGGCAGAACATCATGAGCCCGTGGCGATTTCTGAAAAGGCGGCGCAGGATCCGCGATTCCAGTTCTTTCATGAATTGCCGGAGGACAGTTACGAAGCATTTCTTTCCGTACCGCTGCTGTGCCGGGGCCGGGTGGTGGGAACAATCAACTTGCAGCATCGCCGGCCTCATCTCCACAAACTAAAAGAAATCCGAATGATCTCGGCAATCGGTTTTCTTGTCGGCGCCGAAATTGAATTGGCACGCATGGAGGAAGTCAACTCTCACCTCACGGACCAGCTACAAACGCGCAAAGTTGTGGAACGCGCCAAAGGTATTTTGCAACGCGATCTGGGATTGAGTGAGGAAAAGGCCTACCTTGCCCTGCAGCAGCAGAGCCGGCAAAAACGTAAAGCCATGCGGGAGATCGCCGAAGCTATCATTCTGAGCGAAGAAGTAAAAGAGAACACACGCGCGCCAGGGGCCTCGTAACTGGAACGCCAAAGATCAAATTGTTCGTCAGCTATGACCCCCAAGCCTTTTGCTTTTTGACGGCTTCCCAATACGACGACAAATAGTCCGAAGTAAATCATTATCAGATCATTTCCGGACAAGGAAAACCGGGAGCAGATTGTGATGAAATCTGCTCCCGGTGGGGGCAGTTGCGATTGAGCTCAGGATGTGGGCCAGGGCTCGAATTCGCAACTGAATGGCGACCTACTTGGAAGGGTTCTCGCCGGGAACATTAAAATGGAGAGTCATTTCGTAGTTGGGCAATTCCAGGGAGCTGACAAAACTTTGCCCATTTCTCGACACCAGAACCAGCCGGCTAATTTCATCTGACTTGGGCGTCTCGATGTCGCTGACCAACATCATGGCGTCGGTGCCGGTTCCGTTGAGTCCCCGTAACACGAGAAACATCGGCCGGCCTATGGTTTTGAGAGTGAAGGCGTAGTCTCCGGCACGAAGGACATTATTTTGCCAATGCACTTCGTGAGAAAGAGTGAAGACACCGCGTGCATCCTCGGCAACAGCCAGAGTCGGCTGAATGGAAAATATGCTCATGGTCAAAACGACGGCATATGCGAATTTGCGAAGCGATCTCATGAAATCTCCTTTTCTTGGTCTAAAGGGCACACGACCGGCTTGTAACAGATGGCGTGGGCTTAGATTAAGTGGGAGAACGACGAGGTCAGCAGATTTGCAACGCAGCGAACAAGGCTGAACGCAAACATCAGTTTCGAAAGAACCCGCCGCTAAGCGGGATTCGAACTAGGAACACTATGCGGGAATTGAGATTCAGCGTCCAACGAAAAAAATCGATCCGCCGAATTTGCGGAAGGCTGCCCGTGAATGAGATCCGCGCCGATGCCGCCCAATGCGTTGTAGGCACCATTGAAGTGGTTTTCCGGCGGATTCAGACGTGGGCGTTTGCAAAATGTTCACTGGATACGAGAACATACTTGGTTTGCATACATTCCACAGTTCATACAAGGAAGCAGCCAAAATATGGCGAAGGCGAAAAACTCCCCAAAGAAACAAATGAAAGCAGCCACGGCGAAGTCGACGGTCGAAGTGAAGTCCTCAGTCAGAGTACGCGGCGGAGCTGAGCATCATCGAACTGAGGATCATGGCGCGATTGCGCCTGCCAAGGGCAAGCTGGGTGTGATGATCCCCGGTATGGGCGCGGTCGCAACGACATTTGTTGCCGGCGTGGAAGCGGTGCGCAAGGGAATCGCGGCCCCCATCGGCTCGCTCACGCAGATGGGAACGATCCGCTTAGGAAAACGCACCGATGGCCGGTCACCGAAGATTAAGGAGTTCGTCCCGCTCGCCGGGCTGAATGATCTGGTTTTCACGGGCTGGGACATTTTCGAAGACAACATGTATGCGGCAGCCCGCAACGCTGGAGTGCTGGAGCGCGATCTGCTCGACAAAGTGAAGGGCAGGCTCAGCGCCATCACGCCGATGAAAGCCGTGTTCGATCACAACTACGTCAAGAAAATCGACGGGCCGAACGTGAAGAAAGGGAAGAACAAGCTGGATCTGGCCGAACAACTTCGCCAGGATATCCGCGACTTTAAGAAGTCAAGCGGTGCCAGCCGGCTGATCACCATCTGGTGCGCTTCGACGGAAACTTTCATCGAGCCAAGTGCCGCTCACCAGAGCGTGAAGGCTCTCGAAAAAGGAATGAAGGAGAACGACGAAAACATCGCGCCTTCAATGCTATATGCCTACGCCTCGCTGATGGAGGGAGTGCCCTTCGCTAACGGCGCGCCGAACCTGACGGTGGATATACCGGCGATGCATGAACTGTCACGCGAACGCGAGGTTCCTATCTGCGGCAAGGATTTCAAAACGGGTCAAACTTTGATCAAGACCGTGCTGGCTCCGGCTTTCAAAGCGCGCTTGCTTGGTCTGAGCGGATGGTATTCGACCAACATTCTCGGCAACCGCGACGGCGAAGTGCTGGACGATCCCGGGTCATTCAAGACCAAGGAAGAATCGAAGCTCGGAGCCTTGGAACACATTCTGCAGCCGGCTCTGTATCCCGAGCTTTACGGGAATATGTACCACAAAGTTCGCATCAACTATTACCCGCCGCGTGGCGATAACAAAGAAGGTTGGGACAACATCGACATCTTCGGATGGCTCGGCTATCCGATGCAAATCAAAGTGGATTTCCTGTGCCGCGATTCGATTCTTGCCGCGCCGATCGTACTTGATCTGGTGCTCTTCCTCGACCTCGCACAGCGGACTCCGCAGCTACGCCGCCTGGGAATTCAGGAATGGCTGAGCTTCTACTTCAAGTCGCCGATGACCGCACCGGGTCTGTATCCGGAGCACGATCTGTTCATTCAGCTCATCAAGCTGAAGAACACTCTACGGCATTTGAAGGGCGAAGAGTTGATTACGCACCTGGGGTTGGAGTACTACGACTAGAAAAGTGCTTTGGTGATGGGCCTTTCTCAGTCGTAGACATCTCACCAAACCGTCTTAAGTAACGGACTGCGTCGAAGTTTCTCGTCACGAGTGACCAATGTCAATCCTTCGGCGCGAGCGGTAGCGCCAATCAACCTATCCGACGGATCACTGGGGTAGGTTTCGGGAAATTGTGTGGCGAGCACCGCAATCTCTGGCGTGATCGGCAAAATCGTAATGCCCTCAATCATCGAACGCAAGGTAGCTTCCGTCGTACCATACGACTGAATCCTTCCTCGAAACAGAAGCCATGACAACTCCCAAAGCGTGATTGCGGATATCGCCAAGCTGCTGCCGCGGCGAGCACGACGGATTTCCGATAAGGCTGCCCGAGAAAGACGCTTGGAATCCGCGACCGTCCACGCGAGAACGTGAGAATCAAGGAGGATCAATCCGAGGACTCCCATGTGCCTGGCTCAATGGGAGACTCAATATCGCCCACAATTCGGATCACTCCTTCCAACCTCCCGATAAAATCATCCTTCGATGTCTCGGCTGGCACCAGCTTGGCAACCGGCTTCCCACGCTTCGTAATAAGGAGCGGCTCCCGCGTATTGCGCACATCTTCCATCAGTGCGAGACATCGCGCCTTGAATTCTCCTGCGGCAATCTTCTTCATGGACAGATTGTAGCATACATGGTCATCTGGATATGACTACCTATGGTTTGAGACGCCTGCGAATATCTCGCTTTCTACGCATCCATTTTATACGCCTTTTTCAACCACCGCTTCACTTCGTCGTCAATATCATCCGCTGACTTGATCTCAATCCTCCGCGTGATGCGGTCTTTTTTTTCATACCCACCGGTATCGATCAGTCGCTTGGGCGTTTTCATGTTGCCGAGCGCGAATCCCAGGTCGATTCGAGTATTCGTCGACGGCTTGATTTGCGCGAACACGTGATTCCGATAAAACGGAACCATCGTCTTGCACGGACAAGCCTTCACATCTTCGCCCAGAGAAAAGCCAAGCTTCAGCAACTGCTCGTACAACGGACGCAGCGCAGCGCGCGGGCCTGAGTACTGCGTTTCCACCCATTCTGTGGCGGTTTTCAGATAGGCCTCAGGTGAGTCTTCCTCTGTGCCTTTGCCTTCGAGTCGCTCCGCTATCCAGGCCGCGGAGTTCGTGCCCAGCTTGTGATCTTTTTTCAGCCACTCACGGCGTTCTTTCTCTGCGGACGGACCGTCCTTCTTGGTGAGCGCCATCCATTCCTCAAGCGACCGTCCGGTTTTTTCAGGCAGTTCCTGAATCCACTTCTGAACCATGGCGACGCCGGGATGAACGGAATAGGGAAGCTGTAATTTGGTAGCGGGAGATATTGAACCCTCCTTGCAGCGATCTTGCGGCACTCGCCAATTCGCCCGATATCATACACAGTTCCGATGGCAGCTCGCGATAGAATCTTTCGATGGCTGGTAAGAAATCCAAGGGCTCTGCGCCAAAGCGCTCCGAAGCTGGACACGACACGCGCTACATAAAACTGCAGAAGAATTACTGCTTCGCCTGCGGCACCAACAATGCCGACGGTATGCGGCTGCGCTTCACCTATGACGAGGAGCGCAAGTGTTTCGTGTGTCGGTTCCGTCTGGGCAAGCGCTACACCGGGCCTCCGGGACACTGCCATGGCGGCATCATCGCGACCATCCTCGACGAAGCGATGGGCAAGGTGAACAAACTGCGCCAGGTTATCGCGCTGACTTCCGAGATTACGGTGAATTACCTGAAGCCGGTGCCGCTGAAACAGCCGCTGCGTGTGGAATCGCGCGAAGTTCAAGTGAAGGGCCGGAAGCACATCAATATGGCTGAGATCCTGAACGAAAAAGGGGAAGTGCTGGCGCGCAGTCAAGGCTTGTTCATCGCGATTGATCCCCACCGCATGTTCGCAAAGTTCGCGGAGAAATAACTACAGCCTATTGAGAGGTCGCTGCTCGATAACTCGCCAGTTGTCGTCGCCGGGTACCACTACAAAAGTAACATTGACAGAAATGATCGAATATAGGATACCTATATTCATCATGACGAAGCGTGTCCGTTCCAAGATTGCCCGCGGTAGCGCCGAACTCGCCATCTTAGCCTTGCTGGCGGAGCAACCGCTCTACGGCTTTGATATTTCCAAACAAATCGAGGAGAAGACAGGCGGCGCGTTACATTTCACCCTCGCTTCGCTCTACCCAATGCTCTACGACCTTGAAAAAAGGGGCTGGATTGCTGGCCGTTGGGAGGCCAATCGTGCCGGACGCGATCGCCGCTACTATTGCCTCACGCCAGCCGGCAAGAAAGAACTCGTGCCGCTGCGGCGGGAGTGGAATTTCTTTTTCCAGGCGCTTGATCGCCTGGCGGGAGTGACGAATGCCTGATTGGAGCGCCCCTGATTGGACTGGCTTAGTCCGTGAGCGCCTGCATCCGCTGGGCCTCCCGTCGAAAGAGGCCCAGGAGGTCGTTGCTGAGGTGGCTGCTCATCTCGAAGATTTCTACGAAGAACAAATAGAAAAAGGGTTAAGCGAATCTGAAGCCCGGCAAAGCACTCTGAACGAAGTCATTCAATGGCACAGCTTTGCACGCAATATTCAGCGTGCAAAACACAAGGAGGAAACGATGAACGCACGAACCAAACATCTTTGGCTCCCAGGTCTGGTGAGCCTTGCTGCCGCCATGGGTTCTCTGATGATTCTGATCCAAATCTCATTGCAGCCCCGGCTGCTGGGGCGCAGCCCGCTGCAAATGGTGATTCTGCCTTGGCTAGTTCTGCTGCCGCTCTGTGGAGGAGCCGGTGCCTACTTGTCTCGTCGCGGCGGAGCGGACCGTCGGGTTCGCCTAATTGCGGGCCTGTTTCCTACCATTGTCTTGTTTATTCTCGGTGCAATCCTGGTGCTCACGCGCCTCGTCGTACTCGCCCGCCCGCAATGGTGGAATGGCTCGCTTGCGATTGCAATAGGAATTGTTCTTCCTAGTGCTGCTCTACTGCTCGGCACCGTGCCATTCTTAAGGAGCACAGAGCGCAAAGTGGCAGCGTGACCAGAGCCGCAGAAACGCATTCTGCGATGTAAAATACTCTTTCGGGATAGAATTCCGGCGAGCCTCATTCGCGCCCGATCCAGAAAAGAGTTAACTATGTCGCAGAACAACGGACACAACAGCACCAATCTTCGTCTAAAGACCGGCCTCGCCGAGATGCTTAAGGGCGGCGTCATCATGGACGTCACTGACGCCAAGCAAGCGGAGATCGCCGAGCGCGCCGGAGCGGTCGCGGTGATGGCGCTGGAGCGCGTCCCCGCGCAGATCCGCGCCGAAGGCGGCGTGGCGCGCATGGCCTCGCCGAAAAAGATTCGCGAAATCATGGCCGTGGTCGACATTCCCGTCATGGCGAAATGCCGCATCGGACATTTTGCGGAGGCGCAAATCCTGCAAGAGCTGGGCGTCGATTACATCGACGAGTCCGAGGTTCTAACTCCTGCCGACGAGGTCCATCACGTCGATAAGCAGGCCTTCAGCGTACCCTTCGTCTGCGGCGCCCGCAATCTTGGAGAAGCTCTACGCCGCATCGCCGAAGGCGCAGCCATGATTCGCACCAAAGGCGAAGCCGGCACCGGAGACGTAGTCCACGCCGTCCGCCACATTCGCCAGATCGTGCAGGAGATGCGGATTCTGACCGTGCTCGGCGAAGAAGAACTCTATGCCAAAGCCAAAGAGCACGGCGCTCCCTACGAACTGATCAAGATGGTGGCGCGAGACGGCAAGCTGCCCGTCCCCAATTTCTCCGCCGGAGGAATCGCCACTCCAGCCGACGCCTCGCTAGTGATGCAACTGGGCGCCGAAGCCGTATTCGTAGGCTCAGGCATCTTCATGAAGAACTCCACCGAATTCGCCGATCCCGTGGAAGCCGAGAAGCGCGCGAAAGCGATTGTGCAGGCCGCAACGCACTTCAAGGACCCTAAAGTGTTACTTGAAGTCAGCGAGAATCTGGTTGGAGCCATGAAGGGGCTGGCTGTGTCTTCGCTGGATGAAGCGCACTTGCTGCAGACGCGGGGATGGTGACCATAACCTGGGCTTCGCCGGTTCTCAGGCGTTTTAATTGCAGGGCGCGACCGCTCTCTCCGTAGTTGCCGAAAAAAGTGTTATATCGGTACCCCCTCTACGGAAGCAGTTTTATATCGTCGCCTAAGTTCGATTTGCACGTGTCCGGAGGTATCCACGTGTACCCCACCAGCTCACAGTTATGACGTGCCATCGCTTCCCGGTCAGGCACCACTTGCCGGGACGGCATTCCGCATGCGTCGGGGTGTTTCTTGCATCTGCCGGCTGACATGAACGCCGCTGTACCGTTTGCCAAAGCAGCCCCAACCTGCTGGCCAGTCGCGTAGTTCTGTGTGTTGCGCTGCTGGACATACGCGGTGATAGCACCGGGGTTCGGCGGATTATATGATGACGGCGGATTGTATGCGGGAGTGCGGTGAAAGTCAGACCCCGGCTCTGTCACAGTATGCGGAATCTCGACCGGCTTGGGAACATTGGCCGGCGGCGCTGTGTAAGTTGGAATAGGTGGTAGCGTTTGCTTCGGCATGACCATGCCGTTGGCAGGCGGAGGGGGCGCACAGTATGGTTCTAGTCCCGGCTGACCGTTCTGACATGGGCCCATTCCTTGACTAAAAGCTGATATTGCGACTAACAGCAAGATCATTGTTGCAAGAAGGTTTCGCATATCTCCCCCGGTTCAATCTAATGATAGGACGATGTCGTAGCTTGGCGGGCATTACCGATGCGCCACAGGATCGGGTACACGAGTAACCTTAGTGAAATTACTAGGGGTGCTGGCACGCCCTTTCTTTGAAAGGGCGGCCAGCATAAGCGCAAACCCGATCTCTTTAGGGCATATAATTTCGTGCCATGGCTACTTCCGATTCTGGTCAGATAAGCGTTTGGATTTTGATAGTCTCCTCCGCTGCCATTGGCGCCGTCGTTTCAAGCGTAATTGCTGAGCTTGGCAGATGGCGAGAGCGTAGATCGCGAAGAGAAGAGCTTGCGCTGACCAAGGCTTTTGAGATGGCGAAATCCATCACGGATATGAGTGTTGAGCTTATAAAGATTGGCAAGAGCGTTCAGATAATGCCGATGAACGATACAATCGCGACCGCTTACGTTACATTGAAGCACATTCTCGCGCACGACAGGCTTGACCCAGCAGCGCAAAAAGAAGTTGATGAGGAGTACCGTCAACACGGGATAAAGTAAGACAGTCGGGCGGGTGACCCACGCTAAGCTTCGTCAGAAAATCAAAAGCCCCGCTAGTCAGGCGGGGCTCATCAAAATGCCAGTAGATACGCTACCCTTCAAGCGAAACCATTATAGCAGACCAACGCTAAGCCGAGAAGCCCGTGCGGAGGACGACGGACTCGAACCGTAATGGCTGACTTGGCCACTCGACTACTTGAAAGGCAGCGTCCAGTACCCACTGGCAACGTCCTCCAGACGCAACCTATCGCCTGGGGGCTGGCCCACCCATTCCCTCATTTCAACTCCCGAGGGTGCCCCGTCCTTGTGTCTGCGTTTTGTGCAGACACAGGGCGGGGATTTTGATCTCCTATCCTCACCACGACTTCCATCTGAGTCCACGAAACCATGGGCGCTTAGAAACTCATCGGTCGTTGCGCAGTCGAGGAAGTCAACACCCCCGCCCTGTCGCGAAAAGCGCGACAAGAGCGGGGCACCCGCGCTTTCAGGGATTAGGATTTCGACTTCCTATCCCCACCACCACTCCCATCTTTTCTCTCTTCCGCGCTGTCCACTGCGATTCAATTTCTACCACTCCTTCGACTCCTGAAACGTCGTGACGAAAACTGCTCCACGCCCAATCTTCTGGACTCTGCACGAGGCCGCGCTTCACCGGATTTCGGTGCAGGTAACGCAACTTCTCGATCCGCTTGGCCTCGCTCCAAACATTAAAGTCGTAATATCGCGCCTGCCACAACAGACCACCCTCCGGCGAGCGCAAACGGCGCGCCACATTCTGCTTGAGCATTTGCAGCGCGACGGAAAGCTTTGCCCGTTCCGGTTCGCTTATCAGTAGGTGAATGTGTTCGGGCATGACCACGTATCCGGAGACGTAAAATCCATACCATTGCCGCGTTTGCTCCAAGGTCTGCTCGAAGATGTCGCGTGCGTGCGCTGTGCCAAGTAGCGGAGCGCGGTCATAGCAACTAAACGTCAAAAAGTGCAGACAGCGTGCTAGCTGAAAGCGCTTGAGAGCCCACGGCATGTTTGCATCGTAACCCCGGAACTCGGGCAGGCTGACTAGCGCGGCGAAAATTCCTCATTGATCTTCCGGAATTGGGAAAGTCAGAGTCCACGCATTGGAAGTCAAAATCCCCGCCCTGTCGCGAACGGCGCGACAAGGACGGGGCACCCTCAGACAAAATATTACTTTGTGCGATCGACATACACTTCACCGCCTTTCATTACGAAGGCTACTTTTTCCATTACGGTGATGTCGGACAACGGATCGCCATCGACGGCTACGATATCGGCGAACTTTCCGGGTTCCAGGGTGCCGATATCATTCGAGCGGCCGGTTAGTTCGGCGCCGTTGATGGTGGCGGCGCGGAGGGCATCGAGCGGAGTCATGCCTCCTTTTACCAACGCTCCAAATTCTTTTGACACAAAGTCCGGATCGTCATCGACGCCATACGCAATTTTGAGGTGATGCGCCAGCGCACGTTGAAAGGCTGGGCCCTGCTCTTTCAAAATCGCTACGCCTTTGGCAAAGCTCACGGGATCGCGTCCCTGCGAGAGTCCGGTTACCATGTCGTGCTGAAAACAAAATAATGTTGGAACCAGCCAGGTGCCGCGTTGTTCCATCAAGCTCGCGCCTTCTTCATCGAGCATAGTGCCGTGTTCAATCGAGTCCACGCCTGCGCGCACGGCGGCTTTAATGCCTTCGGTGCCTTCGGCATGGGACATAACTTTCTTGCCGGCGCGGTGCGCGACTTCGACGGCTTTAGCCATTTGCTCCTCGCTGAGTTCCTGCACACGGTAATCGCTGATCGGGTCCAGCACTCCACCCGTGGCCATCAGTTTGATCCAGTCCGCTCCATACTTAATGTCACGCCGCACCACGACGGCGATTTCATCGGGTGTGTCGGCGATGTTTGGTCCGCGCGGCAATCCGGCATCGGGAGCGAGCACGTCGCCGTCGCCATGTCCGCCATTGAGCGAAATGCAGCCGCCGGCCGATACCATGCGCGGGCCGTGAATCAATCCCTGGTTAATGCTGTCGCGCAGGGCGAACTGTCCGTAGAAAGCATCGCCTTCGCAAGCATCGCGCAATGCGGTGAATCCGTGATCGATCCATACCTGCAAATTGTGCACGCCCCAAATCGCCTTCTGCGGCGAAGACTCGCGCAGGCTTCCGGTCGACGATTGATCTTTGGGATTGCCTAAAACATGCGCGTGAGAATCGATGAGGCCGGGCACGACCGTGTATTTCGAAAGATCAATCACGCGCATTCCTGCGGGAGCCGAATCGGCGATGCGAACAATGCGATCCTTCGCTACCAGGATGTATGCGTTGGTAGAGACATTACCCGAACGCACGTCAATCAACCGTCCGGCGTGCACGGCGAAAGTTGGAACTGGATTTTCCTGCTGGGCGTGGAGGATTCCCGCTAAGCTACAAAATAAAAATACAACAGTGAGCAATGCCACCTGCCGGAGCCTAAACATAATTTCTTTTTCCCCTCCTATAAGGAACAAGAAGACTATGGCGAGAGAGGTTGTGATGACAAGAAAAAACGAGCGAGAGCTTTCGCATTCTGCGGACTCGCCAGATGCTATTCTCAGTTATTAACGCATTTATTTACCGCTAAGGCCGATTGAAATCACATGAAAATTGGAGTTCTGGCTCTACAGGGCGATTTCGACGCGCACCGCCGCCGTCTCGAAGAACTGGGCGCGGAAGTTGTGCTGGTCAAGAAGCCGGAGCAATTGAATGAGATCGATGGGTTAGTGATCCCTGGCGGCGAATCGGGAACGTTTCTCAAGCTGCTGGGCGAAGATGGACTCGCAAAGCTAAAAGACTTCGTGCGCGCGAAGCCGACCTTCGGCACATGCGCTGGATGCATTCTGCTCGCGACAGAGGTAGAGAATCCGAAGCAGGCTGGCCTGGGCGCGCTCGACATCACCGTTCGCCGCAATGCTTACGGACGACAGATTGACAGTTCCATCCGCCAAGGGCGATTTCTAAATGATAGCAAGCCGATCGAAATGGTGTTCATTCGTGCTCCGAAGATTGAGCGCGTGGGCGAGGGCGTGGAAGTGATCGCGACCGAGGGCGAAGACAAAGTTCCGGTGCTAGTGCGCAAGGGCAAGACGCTGGCGGCAACGTTCCATCCGGAGTTGAGCGACGACACGCGCATTCACCAATATTTTCTGGATGTGGTTGCGAATGGCAAGCATTCGGGAGCGTGACAGACCAGATATGAACGTGAAGTGAAGAGATGCCGAAGGGGCTCTCGGCAAGAAGAATTTAGTCCACTAATTTAGTTTACTAAGGTGACGGCGAATCAGAGTGGCCAAGCCGACCAGACCACCGCCGAGGAGCACGAGAAGACCAGGTTCCGGAGAGACAGAGGATTTTACGACGGCAGGCGCTGCAAAAGAACTAGCAGCCACAATCATGACGAGCAGAACGACAAGACCTACTTTCCGCATGTGTGAAAACTCCTTACACTCGAGATAGTGGCAAGTCGTTTTCCAATCTGGAGGTTTTCACAATCAGTTCAAAGAGGTCTTTTTCTAGGGAAATTCACCTCTAAAACGGCAAAATTCGGGCCGTTTTCCAAGAGCCTGGCTTTAGTCGTGTGCAGAGCTTTGCACAGTTTTGCCTATGGATGGGTTATTTCGGGCTTTGGGCGCGGGGTTTGGGCCCAATCTTGTTATGGCCGGTTCATAAAAGCCGGTCGATTTTCGCCGCCAGTATGAAATCCGATTCAGTGAGGCCATTCACCGCGTGCGTCCAAGTCGTGATCTCGACCTTGCCCCATCCGAGCAGGATATCGGGATGATGGCCCTGCTCCTCGGCTAGTTCGCCAACGCGGTTGACGAACGCCAGGGCGGACTTGAAATCAGGAAATTTGTAGGTGCGTACCACGTGATGTTCGTTGACGATATTCCACTGCGCCGGGTCTGCCAGCTGATGATGAATTTCTTCGAGTTCGTTTCCTTTTAGCGGCGGTACTCCACCGCGGCAAGGGACGCAGGTTCGGTCAGCAAGCATAGCTGTGATCGATTGCAAGATTCCGTTCTACTTGAATTCCGCCCCTCTTAACGTACACTTATTGGCCAATGAAGGAGTGCCCCCAATAATGCACGTAAAATTGACAAAAGACCAACCAGCAGAAAAACGATTCCGTTGACTAAGACCCATTTTTCATCCGTCATCGAACCGACTCTCGGCAGGAAGGTAGTTATCCGGAAGAGAACCCTTGTTACGAAATTCCTTTGGGGATTCAAAGACGTCACTATGTACAGAGTCCCGCCCGCACACATCACTATTCCGAGGAGCGCCAGGCTAAACAGGTTAGACTTCACGTCTCCGTTCATTTGCAACAGCTCCACTTGGGGGACGATGTCGCAACAGTCGAGCCACCGACAGCGCTTACTCCAAAATCAAACCCCTGTTCCCCGCAGAGCTGCTCATTAGGGTTTCAGCTAGAACGGAATATCTTCATCCGTAATCGGAGAACTGCCAGCTGGCGCGTGCTCTGGTTCGGGTGCGCTCTGGTCGAAGTTATTTCCGCCGGATGATGCCGACGACGATCCGCGTGAGCTGCCAGCGTAGTCGCCGCCTCCACCTTCACCGCGTGCGCCAAGTAGCACGAGATCGTTGGCCACAACTTCGGTCATGTACTTCTTCTGGCCAGACGTCTTGTCGTCCCACGAGCGCGTCTGTAGGCGGCCTTCGATGTAGACCTTGCCGCCCTTTTTCAGATATTCGCCGGCAATCTCTGCCAACCGTTGCCAGAGCACCACGTTGTGCCACTCGGTACGATCCTGCCACTGCCCGTCTTTGCCTTTGAAGCGCTCGTTGGTGGCGAGGGTGATCTTTGCGACCGGCGTGCCCTGCGGTGTGAACTTCACTTCGGGATCCTTGCCAAGGTTTCCTATCAGGATGACTTTGTTTACGCTTTTCATGAGTGCCGACTCCTTCAAGATGCCCACTATAGCAGAATTGGATGGGCTAGCGGCGTGTCGCCCGTACCAAGAATATGTGATGAATCGGCGGAGCGCGGCCCGCAATGGGATTGCCTTGCTTTCTATTTTTTGCGCGATGCGCGAGGCTTCGATAAGTTTTGTTTTACTCTGAGTTTCACGAGTCTTTTGATCAGGCTGTAAGGGATCGGTTGGTCGAGTGGAAATCGCAGATTGCCTTTCTCTCCGGCATAGATTGAGGCTGCCTTTTCTAACTTCGCATCGCCGCGCACCGGTGGAAAAAACCCAATATGCTTTTTGAAGGCAGCAAAGTGCACTAGAGCACCGTTAAGGATAAACGTTGGAATGTTGTAGCTGATCGTCTCCTGCGCGTCGGGGGCAGCGTTCTTGATCGTCAAGCGTATCTTTCTTAGGATGGCCTGAACTTCGGGCGAAAACAATGCAATGTACTTGTCAATAGTCTTGGGAGTAGCGCGAACGGTCGCCATAAAGTCTCCTATGCTCCTTAGACAAATATCCGATACAGCATCAGGTAGACAATCACGCCCGTCACCGAGACGTAAAGCCAGAGTGGAAACGTCCAGCGCGCAATGGCTCGATGCCGGTCAAATTGCTCACGCAAGGCACGGGTCAGTGTAATGAGCACCATGGGCACAATGACCACGGCCAGAATGACGTGCGAGATCAGGATGGTGAAATAGAGAGGCCGCGTCCATCCCGTGCCGCGAAAATGCACGGAGCCCACGTGATAGTGGTAGTAAAGATACGACACGAGAAAAAGTGAAGAGGTTACGACCGCGGTAATCATCATGGCGCGATGCGCCGCCATCTTGCCGCGCGCAATGAATATGCGTCCCGTAACCAGCAGCACCGCGCTGCATCCGTTGAGGGTCGCATCGATCTTCGGGAAGATTGAATAATCAGTCATAATTTTGCAATTGTGCTCGCTACGGGGTTGCATTGTTTGTACGGGGAGAGCAGCGGGTTTGGCAACTGCAAAAGGTCGAATAGAAGGTCAAATTAAAGATAGAATATGAACACGATGCCTGATGTGGTGAACCCCGAGCCAACGACTCCAGTAATTGCAAAAGAACCTGACGCTGGTGTGCATCCGCTGCCCGTAGTGGCGGTCTGGGCACGCGATCTGCTGGTCTCGCTTGCCATCTCTGCGTTCATCATCATTTTTCTCTACCAGCCTGTGAAAGTTGAAGGCACCAGCATGATGCCTGGTCTCGAGGACCAAGAGCGAATCTTCGTCAACAAGTTTGTCTATCGATGGGAGCCCATCCAGCGCGGCGACATTGTTGTCTTCCGTTATCCGCGTGACACGTCGAAAAGCTACATCAAGCGCGTCATCGGAATTGCCGGCGACCGAATCCGCATCGATAGCGGCCAGGTTTACGTGAACGGAGAAGCGCTCGACGAAGACTACGTCCCCAACGACTACGTAGACGCTCGCTCATACGCCGAAATCGTTGTACCACCGAACAGCTTTTTCGTCCTCGGCGACCACCGCTCAATGTCGAACGACAGCCGCGATTTCGGAACCGTGAACGAGCGCTACATCTACGGTAAAGCCGTCTTCGGATATTGGCCGATGGAGAAGCTGGGAAGGTTGCGGTAGGGCAGCTCTCGGCTATAAGTTTTCGGCTCTCTGGAAACCCAAACATGGTTTCTTATATTCGACCTTTGGCCTATGTTTCTCCCTACGCCTGGATGTTTTGGGCGGCATTTCTGCTGACCTATGGGCCCGAATCTGTCCTCATGGCGCGCTCGAAACCAACCCCCGGAGAAAAAACCGACCGGGGATCGATGGGTCTCATCATCCTCGCTTCATGGCTTGCGTTTTCCGCGGCATTTGCGGTTGCGTCATGGTCAAGATTCGTGCTGCTGGATCATCGGATCGTTTGGTTCGCATTGGGCATCCTGATTTTGCTGGCGGGCTCGTTTCTGCGCCGATATTGCTTTTGCACGCTGGGCCGCTACTTCACGGGAAATGTCAAAGTACAGGTGGGTCAGCCTGTGATTGAAAACGGCCTATATCGCTTGGTTCGTCATCCTTCCTACACCGGCGGCGTGCTGATGTACCTGGGCACAGGACTGGCGCTCACAAACTGGTTGAGCGCTCTGATTTTGGTGGGCATGGGCATCGTCACTTATGCGTATCGCGTGCGCGTCGAGGAACAGGTCTTGGCAACCTCCCTCGGGCAGCCCTATCTGGAATATATGCGGCGGACGAAGCGGTTTGTTCCCTTCGTATTTTGACGGCAGCGGTTCGCGGACTTCGCGAATTGTCGCGAATCAAAAAAAGAACGCGTTTTCCTCAGATTGAAGCGTGAAATAGCTGACACCATCTGTCCCTCTCCTGTTAAACTTTGTAAAACCTACTCCCAGGAGTTCCAATGCAAGCGATCCTTGCACTCGAAGACGGCAGAGTCTTCCGAGGCAAAGGCTACGGCGCTAAAGGCGAATGCTCCGGCGAAGTCGTTTTTAATACTTCCATTACCGGCTACCAGGAAATTTTCACAGATCCCTCATACGCCGGTCAGATTGTCGTCCTGACCAATCCTGAAATTGGAAATTACGGCACCAATCCCGAAGACAACGAAGCGGTGCGTCCGTATATCGAGGGACTGATCGTGCGCGAGTTTTCGAAAGTCAGTTCCAACTGGCGCTCGCAGCAAGTCACAGACGAGTTCATGGAGCAGTTCAGGATTCCAGTACTCGCTGATATCGACACGCGAGCGCTGGTGCGCCATCTGCGTGATAACGGTGTGATGCGCGGAGTGATCTCGACGCTTGAAGCCGACACCGACAAACTTGTAGCCAAGGCGCGCGCGATCCCGAAAATGGATGGCCAGGATCTCGCCAAAGTCGTCTCCACCAACCACACCTATGTGTGGGAGACAGGCGAGCGCTCGCATTTACCCGATGAAATTGTCGGCGTAAAAGACGAGCCGGCGCGCTTCCACGTAGTCGCCTACGACTTTGGCATCAAGCAAAATATTCTGCGCAAGCTGCGCGGAGAAGGTTGCAAGGTAACAGTGGTCCCGGCGCAGACTACGGCAGAGGACGTGTTGGCCTTAAAGCCTGACGGAGTCTTCTTGTCGAATGGGCCGGGCGATCCCGAGCCCTGCACGTATGCGGTCGACAACATTCGCCGCCTCATGGGCCGTCAGCCCATCTTCGGAATATGCCTCGGACATCAGCTAACCGGCATCGCGCTCGGAGGCAAGACTTTCAAGCTGAAATTTGGTCACCACGGCGGAAATCATCCGGTGAAACAGCTAGCCAGCGGCAAGATTGAGATCACCGCACATAATCATAACTTCGCCGTCGATCCCGATTCGCTGCCGCAGAGCGAAGTGGAATTAACCCATATGGATCTGAACGACTCGACGCTCGAAGGCATGCGTCACCGGAATCTGCCGCTGTTCACTGTGCAGTACCATCCGGAGGCGGCGCCGGGGCCGCATGATTCGCACTATTTGTTTAAGGATTTTGTGAAGATGATGGAGGAGTGCAAGCGGTGAAGATTCAGGCAATGCCGAAGATCGACAAGCATGAACACGTCGATCTATCAATCTTCTTGCCTGAGGAACTGCGCGGTTTAGGAGATCTTCAAACTGCGATTCCGAGAGTCGCAAAAGATCCGGTATTGCTCGAATTGATTCGAGAAACCGTGGAACGTCTTCCTACATGCCATGTCTTAGTAAAAGGCGACGCGCGAGAAATGAAAAAAGACGTTGTGGGTACAGCGCATCTTGTGATCACATCGCCTCCGTATTGGACCCTTAAGGAGTATCGCGACTCGCCGGGGCAGATGGGACATATTGTCGACTATGACGAGTTCATTTGCGAACTCGATCGCGTTTGGCAAAAGTGCTTCGACCTGCTAGTACCCGGCGGTCGGATCGTTTGTGTCGTGGGAGACGTTTGTTTGTCGCGCCGAAAGAACGACGGACGGCACACAGTCGTTCCGCTCCACGCCAGTATCCAAGACCACTGCCGAAGGATCGGTTTTGACAATCTCGCCCCCATAATTTGGCACAAAATTGCAAATGCAGCTTACGAAGTAGAAAATGGCGGCGGTTTCTTAGGAAAACCGTATGAACCGAATGCTGTGGTAAAAAACGATATTGAATTTATCCTGATGCAAAGAAAACCGGGCGGCTATCGCACTCCGACGGGTACGGAGCGAATCCTGAGCGTTATTTCCGCCGATGAACACCGGAAGTGGTTTCAGCAGATATGGTCTGGACTAACCGGAGCCTCCACAAAAGACCACCCTGCACCGTATCCGCTAGAGTTGGTTACACGACTGATTCGGATGTTCAGCTTTGTGGGGGACACTGTGCTGGATCCGTTTATGGGAACTGGAACAACGGCGTTAGCGGCGTCAAAGTGTGGCCGAAATAGCGTGAATTTTGAGATTGACAGTAGCTATTTCGACTTCGCAGCAACACGATTGCAACGAGAATTGTCGACGCTTTTTTCAAACCCAGTCCTCATTATGGAGGAGCAATAGGCTTGAATTCTGAACTGGACCTGAAACTTAGAGAAGCAATCGCGCGATTTTGGTCTAGCCGGGAAACGCAGGCTCAGAAGCAGGGTGAAAAGTCAGGAGTCCGTGACGCCGGGGCGAGGGCTGCTGTCACCGGTGGTAGCCAAATGGATGGATTCGTCGAGTTGGTCCGCGACCTGCTTGAAGAATCAGGTGTGGATAAGCCTTTGATTTATTGTGAGCGATGCGTGGAGCTTCCGGGTTGGTTTCGACCGGAGAAAAAATGGGACCTTCTAGTTGTCGTTGACGGATGTCTGATCGCGGCGATTGAATTCAAATCGCAAGTTGGGTCGTTTGGCAATAACTACAACAATCGAACAGAAGAAGCTCTAGGCAGTGCTGTAGATCTGTGGGCTGCGTATCGAGAAGGCGCATTCAAGCCATCCGCTCGTCCTTGGTTGGGCTATGTGATGTTGCTTGAAGAGGCCCCGGCTTCCACTCGACCCGTCAAGGCACAAGAGCCTCATTTCAAAGTCTTCGAAGAGTTTAAGGCCGCGTCATACGCCCGGCGCTACGAAATTCTTCTCACTAAACTTGTCCGGGAGCGGCTTTATGATGCGACCTGTTTCCTCATGTCAAATAGCAGTGATGGAGTGCAGGGGCAGTATAAGGAGCCAGTGCCAGAGCTGAGTTTTTCCAACTTCGTCTCATCTCTAATGGCTAAAGCAATAGCTTTAAAGAAGACACAATAATGCCACGTAGAACTGACATCTCGAAAATCCTGATCCTCGGCTCTGGCCCCATCGTCATCGGCCAGTCGGCCGAGTTCGACTACTCCGGCACACAGGCGTGCAAGGCGCTCAAGTCGGAGGGCTTTGAAGTTGTGCTGGCCAACTCGAATCCGGCCACAATCATGACCGATCCCGAGTCGGCGGATCGCACATATATCGAGCCGCTCACTCGCGAGTATCTCGAAGAGATTATTCGTGTCGAGCGTGAGATGGCGCCCAGCGCGGGTTTTGCCATTCTACCCACGGTCGGCGGGCAGACGGCGCTCAACCTCGCCATTGAACTTGCGGATAATGGGGTGCTCGAAAAGTACAATGTGCATCTGATTGGTGCGCAGATCAGTGCCATCAAGAAGGCCGAAGATCGCCTGTTTTTCAAAGATGCCATGCAGCGCATCGGCCTCGATGTGCCGAAATCGGCGCTCGTCAACAACCTGAAAGATGGCATCGAGTTCGCCGGCAAGATCGGCTTCCCGGTCATCATTCGTCCCTCATTCACGCTCGGCGGGACGGGCGGAGGCATCGGTTACAACCGTGAAGAACTGATGGAAGTGCTCGCACGGGGTCTCGACCTTTCGCCGGTGCATGAGTGCCTGATTGAAGAATCTGTTCTCGGATGGAAAGAGTACGAACTCGAGGTGATGCGCGACACGAAAGATAACGTCATCATCATCTGCTCCATCGAAAACTTTGACCCCATGGGCGTGCATACCGGAGACTCCATCACTGTCGCCCCGGCGCAGACGCTTACCGACCGCGAGTATCAAATGATGCGCGACGCGTCGATTGCCGTGATTCGCGAGATCGGCGTCGAGACAGGTGGATCGAATATCCAGTTCGGCGTCAATCCTTCGACCGGACGCATGGTGGTGATCGAGATGAACCCGCGCGTGTCGCGGTCGTCTGCCCTCGCGTCAAAAGCCACCGGTTTCCCGATTGCAAAAATCGCCGCCAAGCTAGCCGTTGGCTACACGCTCGACGAGATTCCAAACGACATTACGCGTAAGACTCCAGCCTGTTTCGAGCCCACGCTCGACTATGTAGTTGTCAAAATTCCGAAGTGGCAGTTTGAAAAATTTCCCGGTGCGGACGAATCGCTCGGACCTCAAATGAAATCCGTCGGCGAGGTGATGGCCATCGGCCGGACGTTTAAAGAAGCACTTCAAAAAGGAATTCGCTCGCTCGATACCGGCAAGCGTGTCGGCTCCCAGCAAATTGAACCCAAGATTCTTACGCAACGACTGGTCACGCCGCATCCTGAGCGTCTGACCTATGTTCAGTACGCGCTTCGACAGGGTTTTCCAATCAAGCAGATTGCGAAGATGACATCGATCGATCCCTGGTTCCTTTACCAGCTCAAAGAAATTAACGACATGCAACTTGAACTGGAAAAGCACCCGATGGAATCGATTCCTACCTCGGTGCTGCGCGAAGCGAAGCGGATGGGCTTCTCCGATGGACGCCTCGCCGGAACCTGGCGTCTGGATGGCAAAGGCGGCCAGGAAAAAGTTCGCCACTTCCGCAAGAAGCACGGTTTGAAGCCCGTCTATAAGCGCGTCGATACTTGCGCTGCGGAGTTCGAAAGCTACACGCCGTATTTATATTCCACCTACGAAGACGAGGATGAGGCTACGCCCACCGCGAAAAAGAAAGTCGTCATTCTTGGTTCCGGCCCCAACCGTATCGGGCAGGGAATTGAATTTGATTACTGTTGCTGCCACGCCAGCTACGCGCTGCGCGAGGATGGCTACGAGACCATCATGATCAACTGCAATCCGGAGACGGTGTCGACCGACTACGACACCAGCGACCGTCTCTACTTCGAGCCGCTTACGCTCGAAGATGTGTTTGCTGTTTGTGAGCATGAAGCCTCCGGTGGCGCGCCCGTTGGAGTGATCGTGCAGTTTGGTGGACAGACGCCGTTGAATCTTTCTCTGCCGCTCAAAGCCGCGGGCGTCAGCATCATCGGCACCACGCCCGAGTCGATTGATCTAGCCGAAGATCGCAAGCGTTTCGGAAAACTACTCGAGGAACTTGACATACCGCAAGCTCCCGGAGCCATGGTCGCATCGGTTGAGGAGGCAGTCGAGGCCGCGAAAAAAATTGGATTCCCTGTGCTAGTGCGTCCTTCGTATGTGCTCGGTGGGCGAGCCATGGTCATTGCCTACGATGAAGACACGATTCAGCAGTACATGAAGCAGGCCGTCGAGTATTCCCAGGACCGCCCGGTACTCATCGACAAATTTCTGGAAGACGCGATTGAAGTCGATGTGGACGCGCTTTCCGACGGCGAGGATGTGGTGATTGGCGGCATTATGCAGCACATCGAGGAAGCCGGCATCCATTCCGGCGACTCTTCGTGCGTGCTGCCCGCGGTCGACATATCCGAATCACTGCTCAAGCGCATGCGCGAATACACCTTCAAGCTGGCGCGCGCTCTCAAAGTGATCGGCCTAATGAATGTGCAGTTCGCGATTCCGCGCGGCCACGGCTCGAAGGGTAACGGCAATCATGAACCCAAAGTCTATGTGCTGGAAGTGAACCCGCGCGCATCGCGCACCGTGCCCTTTGTTTCTAAAGCTACCGGCGTGCCGATGGCCAAGATTGCCGCGCGCCTCATGACCGGCCGCAAGCTGCGCGAGTTCCTCCCAGAGAATGTTGAGCGCGGTACTGATCTCGATACCGGCCGCTGCTTCTATGTGAAATCGCCGGTTTTTCCATGGTCTAAATTTCCCGGCGTCGACACAGTGCTTGGTCCCGAGATGCGATCTACTGGCGAAGTCATGGGCATCGCCGATAATTTCGGTGAGGCCTTCGCCAAAGCCCAAATTGCAGCTGGACAGAAACTGCCAACCAAGGGCACGGTCTTCATCAGCGTTACCGACCATGACAAGCCGCAGATGGTCGAGGTCGCGCATCGTTTTGTCGACATGGGATTCAAACTAGTTGCCACGCACGGCACCGCTGACATTCTTGAAGATGCTGGCTTGGCGGTGGATCGTGTCTACAAGGTAAAAGAAGGCCGCCCGAACGCAGTGGACTTGATTAAGGCTGATCGCATCCAGTTGATCGTCAATACGCCGCACGGCCCCGATCCTTATTTCGACGAGAAAGCCATTCGCCGTGCCGCGGTTACCGGACGCATCACGACCATTACCACGCTCTCAGCCGCTCGCGCCGCCGCAGAAGGAATCGCCGCCCTGCAACGCGGAGAAGTACGTGTGCAAGCTCTGCAAGCCTTGCACGCGGAACGGGCGGCGGCGAAGTAACTTCTGGAATAACTTCGACAGTAATTTTGAGAATTCGGCAATAACCTGGAATGACCAAAGCCCCTTTTGTCATCTTCGCAGTCCTCGGCCTTCCCCTTGTCATCGCGGCCACTCTCCTCGGCCCAACTGCCTTCGATCTCGTTTTCCATCGCCGGCCGCCCGAGCGCTTCCTGATTCCCGCCGGATACAACGGCTGGGTGCGCATCGATTTCCGCCGGAAAGGCGCGCCGCCATTGCCTAATGAAGATGGCCACGTTCTGCTCAAGCTCAATGCGCAAGGCACTTTGCAAACTTCGTCCGACCCGCAGCAAGGTCACGGGAAAGATGATTTTTTCTACTATTCAGGCGACCACAGTACGCCGCTCTCGAATGCCGGCGTTTGCAAAGGTGGCATGATTTGGCAGATTGAGACCATGGTCGACGAGAGCACTTCGACGCCGTTTTCCCGTTTCTTTGTCGGGACAGAAGATCAATATCGACACGAAGTCGATCCCAACGGCAAAGAGCCCGCGTGCGAGTGACAAACAAAGCGACAATCCCCATCTCCTCACACGTTAAGCTAGAGATGCTACGATTGGCCGTGTTCGCGTCGGCGAGAATAGAAAATAAATGACCGGCATCATCATGTTCCACGTGCTGATGTTGCTTCTCGGTCTGAGCATCTTGACTCGATTTGTACCTGCGTCACGAGTCAGCAATATGCTCGGCTATCTGCACAAAGCGATCGGAATCACCACGCCTTCCGCGAACCATGTGCAAATGGTTGCGCTGATCTGGATCGGATCCATAATCATCATTGCTGACGGATGTCTTTTCATGCTGTTCTTTATTGCTAACTTGTCCCACGCAAGATGACAGCTGGTTCCATGCAGCGGTAACCTGTAAGCAGATCGTTCGTGGAGTTCACATGCTCTTATCCGGAATCTTTCCGCCCATCACGACGCCGTTCTATCCTGACGGCGAGGTCCATCACAACGAGGTCTATTACAAGAAGATCGAAGCGAATGTCGAGCGCTACTCGCGTACGCCCATCGCAGGCATGGTCGTCCAGGGTTCAACCGGAGAAGCGATATTGCTCTCCGACCAGGAACGCCGCGACGTGCTGAAAGCCGCGCTGGCCGCCGCCGCACCCAACAAGGTCATGATCGCGGGCACCGGCGTCGAGTCCGCGCATGAAACCTTGCGGCTGAACGAATACGCCGCCGAGCTCGGGTACGACGCCGCCATGGTGCGCACTCCGCATTACTACAAGAAGCAGATGTTAACGGCGAACTTGCTTGCTTTTTATCGCACGGTTGCCGACCGGTCCGCGCTGCCGATCATCATCTACAACTTTCCGCAGGTTACCGGATATGACATGCCCGCCGAAGTCGTGATCGAACTCGCCGGCCATCCCAACATTGTTGCCATCAAAGAATCGAGCGGCAATCTCGACAAAGTCAAAGCGATGGTCGAGGGCACGCGTCATATAAAGAGGCAGGCCACCGTGACCGAAACGTTTGAGGCCGTGACGCCGCGTATGTTGAAGGCCGCAGCTGCGGAAAGCGAAAAACAGAGCAGGGAACTGGTGAGCGTAGCATCGCTCGCGGGTTCGGCTGAAGCGAAAGAGGGAAGGACGTCCTCGCCCGTTGTCGTCGACAGCGCCTCCAAACCGTCATCCTCTGCCGTAACCGTGGTCGGAAAATTGAAAACGCGGCAGAAAGAAGTCGGCTTCCAACTCATGGTAGGCGCCGCTCACCAACTCGAACCGTCGCTAGGGCTGGGAGCGGCCGGTGCTATTCTCGCATTCGCCTGTCCTGCGCCCATGGCGTGTTACGAAATCTACGCCGCGCTCAAAGACGGAGACACCGCTCTCGCCCGCGAAAAACAAGAACGTATCAAACTTGCCACCCAACGCGTAGGCGATCTCGGTGTCCCAGGAATGAAGTATGCCATGGACCTGAATGGCTACTACGGAGGACCGTCTCGTCTGCCATTCCTACCGCTCTCCGGCGAGCAGAAAGCCGAGATAGAGAAGTTGATGGCGGGGATCAAGAGCTGAATGCCACAAGAATTAAGAAGTAAGCTACTGCAGAGCCTGAACCGGCTAACGCCTCTCTCTAACGACTCTGGCTAACTTGGAAGTAGCTGTTACGCGCAGGTTATTGCCGTTCTGCTATTCCTGTGCCACAATCCCGTGGATGCGCCGCTTTTTCGTGCTGTTACTCTTGCTTGCTTCTTTGTGTCCCGCCGCTTACGCCATTCATGATAATGACAGTTCCAAAGATCAGAGTGATGCGGGCATGGTAATGTTCTGGCCTAACCAGGACAATGCCGTCCTGAAGCTGACGTTTTCACGTTTTCAGAATATGGCAACCTACGGCGGGCAGATGACGCTGGTGTCGAATGTCGTAGTTCAAAATCTTTCCACCAAGATGATTCCCAAAGCTTCTTTCAGCGTTGCGTTGCTCGATAAAGATCGTGTGCGTGTCGGCAGCGGCACCCTGGTCATCGACGATCTGGATGCTGGCGAATCGGCTAAAGTACAGTTTCAATGCCAGTCAGTCGGAGCGCCCGCCGTACTGTCAATTTCTGCGCGCAACAATGGCGGCGTACCCGCTTCGCTGAAGACTGTTTCCATGACCGTGATTTCCGTGCCTGCTGGCGCAAGTCTCAAAGTTGACGACAAGGACGAAGGAGTAACGCCCGCAAAAATCAATGTCACCGCCGGAACCCACCAACTGGTACTGACAAAAGAAGGATTTGCGGTCGCTACTACCCCTTTGGACGTGAACACCGATGAGGCTCCCGGCGGCAGCATTACGATCACGCTTGGCGGACTTACGGACGACACCATTGAACTCCGCGACGGCACGATCATCACCGCCGATGTCATGTCCATGACATTGGAAAAGATCGTGATCGAAGTCAATGGCAAACAACAGATATTGGACCGCAACAACGTTAAGAAGATTTTTCTAGTCGAGCGAATCGTGACAAATACCGGACCCGGGCTTGCGCCGGCGAAGAAGCAAGCTGCCGGCGCTTCCTCGACTCCGCACCCGTAATGGCTTAGTCTTTTGTTCCTTGTGATTTACATTACGGAGCTCTATAATCGCAATACAGTAATTCGAACGAACGTTCGAACATGGCAAGCTTACCCTCAAGCCGCGCTTCCAGGGATCACAGAAAAGTCGCTACTCGATCATCTAGCCGAGTGGTCGTGACTCGTTTCGACCGGCGCCTCGGGCAAATCCTTGATCATGCTACGGAGGTCTTCTGCCTCAAGGGATACGAAGGTGCTTCCATGCGCAATCTTTCCCGTGCCACCGGCATGTCCCTGGCGGGGCTGTATTACTATTTCGAATCCAAAGAGCGGTTACTTTTTCTGATCCAGAAACATACTTTCTCGACCATCGTCGGAAAGCTCAAAGCGCGCCTGGAAAATGTCACCGATCCAGAGCAGCGCATCCGCATTTTCATCCTGAACCATCTGGAATATTTCGTAAGCAATCGGCAGGGATTAAAGGTGCTTTCGCATGAAGACGAATCTTTAAAAAATGGTCTAGGTTCTGAGATTGCGGGCATCAAGCGCGAATACTACCGCATCTGCCTTGGACTCATGGACGATCTCCGAAGCAAACGCGGGTTGGATTTCAACACACGCACGGCGGTGATGAGCCTGTTCGGCATGATCAACTGGATCTACACCTGGTACAACCCGCGCGTCGACGGCAATGCCGAGGCGCTCGCGGGACAGATGGGCAACATTGTTCTCAACGGAATTGTGCACGGCAACAAGCCGCGCAAAAAGAATAACGAGAAATAAACTTAAGGAGCAATCTATGGCGACAGTGACGACGACGCAACCGGCCACCGGAGAAACCACCAAGCAGCTCATCAACTATCGCACCGATGCCGGCGTGGCCGTGATCGAGATGAACGATCCTCCGGCGAACACCTACACCTACGAGATGAACCGCCAGCTCGACGAGGCCATACTCAAAGCGCGCATGGATAACGATGTTCACGTAATCGTCCTGACCGGCGTAGGCGGCAAGTTTTTCTCCGCTGGCGCCAACATCAAGATGCTGGCCTCGGTCGATCCGACCTTTAAGTATTACTTCTGCCTGCACGCGAATGAAACCCTATTGCGACTGGAGCACACGCCAAAGCTGGTGATCGCGGCTATCAATGGTCACTGCGTAGGCGGCGGACTCGAGATCGCGATGGCCGCTGACCTCCGAATCGCCCGCAAGGACGCAGGCAAGATCGGCCTGCCCGAAGTGAATCTCGGCGTGCTTCCAGGCACGGGAGGAACGCAGCGCTTGTCGCGTCTGGTAGGGAAGAGCAAAGCCATCGAACTGATGATCACCGGCAATACATTCTCGTTTGAAGAGGCGCAGGAGTTCGGCATCGTGAACGATATTTTCGAACGCGATGGCTTCATGGCAAACATCATGGAATACGCGCGTCAATTCACGCCGCCAAACAAGGCCGCGAAGGCTGTAGGACGTATCAAGCGTGCCGTGCAGACTGGATGGGAGATTCCGATGGAATCGGCATTGGCGGTCGAGCGCGAGAACCAGCAGATCCTGTTCCAGAGCGATGACGCTAAAGAAGGTTTAGCCGCGTATGTTGAAAAACGCCCGGCAGTATTTACGGCGAAGTAAAAGCGTGTCCGCAGTGACAAAGATATGAGGTTTTTGTATGCCAGGCAAAGTAGCGAAAATCGGAAGCTTCAGCGAGTGGGTTGGGATCTTCAACGAGTGGCGCAAAGAAGTTGGCGTCAACAAAGACGACGTTGAGGCTTTTCACTTCGATACGCTTTACGGAGCGATCGAAACTGAGGAGATCCAGTTCGGATCCTACAAAGGCCGCAATAAGTGGGAAAATCTGCGCCAGGTCCCCACGCAGCAGATGCGAGACGCGCTGATGAACATGATCATTTATCAGGGCGACACCGAATTTGCCAGCGTAGAGCAGCAACGCAACCTCTTTGAAACCGCACCGACGGAATGGGATCGTCGCGCGATCACCCGAGTCATGATCGAAGAGATGCGTCACGGCTGGCAGATGTGCGCGTTGCTTATCGATTTTTTTGGTTCTTCGGGAAAAGTTGAAGCGCAGAAGATGCTGGAGCGCCGTGCGTTCGAGAACAAACGATTGCTCGGCACTTTCAATGTTGATGTCGACAACTGGCTCGACTTTTTCACCTACACCGATTTCGTGGACCGTGATGGAAAATTTCAGCTGCAGATGCTGAAATATTCATCGTTCGCGCCCCTCGGACGCTCAACTTCTTACATGCTGCGCGAAGAAGCCTTTCACATGGGGACCGGCCATGATGGCCTCCGCCGTGTGGTCGAGGCCGGCGTGATTCCGCGATGGCTTTTGCAGAAATACTTGAATAAGTGGATCTCGAGCTCATTCGATCTTTTCGGCAACGATCATTCCTCCTCGGCGCACTGGGCCTATGTCTGGGGAATTAAGGGCCGATACGACGAACTCAAGAACGACAAGGCTGCGGATCTCGACGATCTGAACGATTACAATCGCCATCTCTATCGCGAAGAAGTTGCGGGATTGGTCGAGCGGTTGAACACATTTCTGAAGCCGGGTGAGAAGAAGTTCTACACGCCTGACATCCACTTCAATCGCAACATTGGACGATGGGCAGGGCAGAAGTACCACTGCGAAACCGGCGAACCGCTGGATGATCGTGGCTACGAGCAACACTGTGAAGAGAATCTGCCGAGCGCGAAAGATAAAGAGCTGCTGCTCGACATCATCCGCAACGAGAAGAAGTGGATTAAAGAAAAAGAGGGAGCACGCGACCCGCTATCGACAATTGGCGAGCCGCGAAAGTCGGCTATTAATATTTAGAACGCTCGCTAGGATAAACCACGAAAATGGTGACCGCCTCTACAACACGGCTTAACGTTGCAATCAGCGCGCCGGTTGCCTGTATCACCCTCGACAACGACCCACTCAATGTTATCGACCTCTCGATGACGCTGGAGTTGCGGCAGGCGCTCGGCGAAATCGAATCCCGCACTGACGTCTCGACAATTATTTTCCAAGGCAATGCTCGCGCATTCTCCGCCGGTGTGGACATCAAAGCCCACCTCCCCGAACACGTTCACGAAATGCTCACGAGTTTCCATGCGGTGATTCTGGCGATTGTGGCCTCGCGTAAAGTCACCATTGCCGCAGTCCGCGGCGCCTGCCTCGGCGGAGGCGCTGAACTCGCCACTGTCTGCGATATGGTTTACACCGCACGCGATGCCACCTGGGGATTTCCTGAAATCAAGCTGGGATGTTATCCCCCGGTCGCGGCAGTGGCGCTGGCTACGCTTATCGGCCAGAAGCGAGCCAGTGAGCTAATCCTTACCGGACGCCAATTCTCGGGCGACGAAGCTGCGGCGATGGGTTTGGCAAATCGATCGGTGGTGCCTGGCGAATTAGAATCAGTGGTCGAGCAGACGCTGAGTGAGCTCCGCGCACTAAGCCCAACGGCGCTCGCCCACGCGAAGAAAGCCATTTACGCATGGGATGCGATTCATTTTGACAAAGGACTAGCGCGAGCTGAGAAGATTTATTTCGATGAACTCATCTCGACCGCGGACGCGCGCGAGGGTATCATTGCCTTCCTCGATAAACGGCCACCGAAATGGACTGGCAAATAGAAACCGCGGAGGTTAGAACGAATATCGTGACGAAGCAGTCGTATAGTTCCGGTCACCTGATGTGCCGCACGCCATTGTGGGGCGTGGCCGGCTTCCTCGGCTGCGCTTACTTCGCATGGATTTCGTTTGGCCACATCACCCGCAACGAATATGAATGGCCGCACGACGCCTGGACCGCCGCAACTTATATTGTGTGGATACTTTTGCTCGCTGGGTTGGCGCTAGACACGCGCTGCTTGCGCGAGCGGATCTTTTTCGGCGTGCTCGTTATCAACTTCATAGTCGGCTTCGGGTTGACACTATGGCACAACATTCCGTCCGCTGATGTGCGGACCGCTCGCATCGGAACCGGAGCGCTCTGGGCGCTGGCCGCCCTGGTGAGTCTGACTACGCTGGGAAGTCCGCGTGAACTCCGCGGGAAGGATGTCTGATTTCTACGGGTAGGATCAAATCGCAAGATCAAACTGCAAGATTAAATTATGGACTTCGAAGTTTCTCCCGGACAGGTCAAGTCGCTGCAGCAAAGCGGCGAAACATTTACGCTGCTCGATGTTCGCGAAGCTTGGGAATATGAAGCGTCGCGCATCGAAGGGGCAAAGCACATTCCCATGGGCGACATTCCGACGCGCGCCCACCAGGAACTCGACCCTGACGATCACATCGTGGTTATGTGCCATCATGGCGTGCGTTCGTTGACGGTCACCAACTGGCTCCGCCAGCAGGGATACGAAAAAGTTCAATCCATGCGCGGTGGCATAGACGGCTGGGCGCGGACGGTGGATCCGAAAATCCCTTTGTATTGAACCGGAATTTTTAGCTTTCGGCTACTAGCTGCTAGCGACCCAACAACTTGATCACCGACTGCCACATCCACATCGAGCCGATTGAACTCTTCAAGCCCCATGCGCTTGCACTGATGAAGCGCAAGCGCGCCAACTTTGATGAAATTGAGGAGTATTGCCGCTCGCCAAAAGCCTTTCTGAAATATCTGGACCGTTGTGGCGTTGACCGGGCAGCTCTGATCAATTATGTGGCGCCGGAAGTGATTGGCTTTACTCCCGAAGTCAATCAGTTCGTCGCCAACTACACGAAGTATGATCCCAAACGTCTGATCTCTTGTGGCAGCCTGCATCCGCGGCATACCACCAACATCATGGCGGATGTCGAGCACATTCTGCGTCTTGGCCTGCGCATGATCAAGATTCACCCACCACATCAACTGCTGTTTCCAAACGATTATCTGCATGGAGTTAAGGAACTCGAAATCATTTATCGGGCAGCCGAGGCTAATGGGATCCCAGTTATGTTTCACACCGGGACGTCGATCTTTCCTGGTGCGCGCAATAAATATGGTGACCCGATTTACGTTGACGATGTCCCGGTTGATTTTCCCAAGCTCAAAATCCTGCTGGCACACGGCGGCCGGCCGCTCTGGATGGATACCGCATTCTTCTTAATTCGTCGTCATGCGAATGTCTATCTTGATATCAGTGGCATTCCACCGAAGATGTTGCTGACGTATTTTCCGCGCCTCGATGAGATTGCGCACAAAACTTTATTTGGTACCGACTGGCCAGGCCCGGGCGTTCCCGACGTCCGACAGAATCTCGAAGACTTTAAGGCTCTGCCCCTCAGCGAAGAGATGCGCGAGCAGATTCTAAGCAAGACGGCGGCTTCGCTCTGGCCGGAATAATCTGGGCTGGCTGAACGTTCGCGAATTTATTTCGCGTCTTGAAATAACCCGATTGTGTTGCCCTCGGGATCGGCGAACCAGGCGAAGATGCCACCCGGAATCGCGACCGGTGGGACCACCATTTTTCCTCCGAGTGAAGTCGCCTTCTCCAAATAGGCATTCACATCGTCTACCTTGACGTAGAAGATCGTGTAATTGTGTGGTTCGTGTCCGAGAGCGGTGATGTGTCCGCCGACATCAGCGCCGGTGCGGATCATGGTCGCGGGACCAACTTCGTCCATCTTCCAGTCGAACAGCCCGCTGAAGAATTCCTTGGTCTTGGCCTGGTCGCGGCACCCAATTTCGAAATGACAGATAGGATTCGGCATAGTCATCGGGTTCTCTCTATTCCCCCGCAGCCTTGGCCGCCGCTTTCGCGCCAGTCAGTTCGTTGGCTAGACCGTCGGTACCGTAGATGTTGCGCAGCGCTTCGATGATGCCGCGCGAATCAACCTGCACGGCCCTCCCCTGGCGATCGTCGTAGTAGAAATCCCAAACCAGCGACTGGATATTTCCGTCGAAAATAATTCCTACTACTTCGCCCGCTTTGTTCACGGTCGGACTGCCTGAGTTACCCCCGATGATGTCGGCGGTGGAAACATAATTCAGGGGCGTCGAAAAATTCAGCTTCGATTTCATCTTGATCCAGCTAGCGGCCAGCTGGTATGGAGGCTTGCTGCCGTGCTCTTCGGCATGCTGAAATGCTCCGGCGAAAGTGGTGAAGTAAGGAATCTTTTTTCCATTCTCTTCGTAGCCTTTCACCGTGCCATAACTTAGGCGCAAAGTGAAGCCCGCGTCTGGAGGCTGAGTAAAACCGGCCTCGGCAAACCGCGCGCGAGCAATGGTCGCGCCGTCGCGCCGCACCACCGCATCGACCTCGTCGTCAAAACGCTTGCGAACCTCTCTTGCTTCGGGATCCACGTTGCGCCATAGGACGATCACTGGATCCGTACTCGCATCGACTGCTGCCTTTCCGCCTTCATAAAGCTGCTTGCGGACAGCCGCGTCGTCCAGTTTTGTGGCAGCGATCAAGGCCTCGGCTGCTTCTTCCGGCGTTTTGCCACCCAGTGCGGCTTTCACGGCCGCATCTTCCGCCCCCAGCGCTTTCTGCATCTGGGCGAAGGACAGAGTCAATTTGGCGGTCTCAAAATTCTTGTAGATGGGGCCAGTACTGAACAATTCCTGCTCCAACGAGGGCAGGGCAGAATCACGATACTCGCGCAGCCGGTCGCCGTTCGGTTTCGATTTTTCCTCGGTGGCTCGGACCAGATCTCGCGCGTAGAACAGAAGATCCGAATTGAACCCACGCATACGCTCGACGTAGATGAGCGGATCATAGATCTCCCGGTTTATCTTCATGGCGTTTGAAATCTCTTCCCAAGGGTTGGGTTCACCCTTGTGTTTATCTACGTACGGCTTTTCTTGCTCCCGCTCCGCGTCATCCATCTGTTTCATCCTGGCCATATCTTTCAGCCCTTCATATCTGCCGAGAATCGCTTTCTGTGAATTCTGCAATCCAAATATTTCCTCTTGCGCGACGCGAGCGTTCTCGTCCGACTCGGTGCTGAACTTCTGGAGCACGGCGATGCGCTCCTTGTAGCTGGCAAGGCGCGACGGATAATCGACATTCTTCAGAAACTGTAATTCCGCGATCGTTTTCAGGCGATCCGTACCTCCCGGATGTCCCGAGACGAAAATCAGATCGCCATCTTTGACTCCTACTTTCGACCATTGCAGATAATTGTCGAGATGAACAGGCTTGTCGTTCTCGTAGATCCGGAAGAAAGTGATGTCGAGGTCATAGCGCGGGTAGGTGAAATTGTCGGGATCGCCGCCAAAAAATGCCGCGGCAAATTCAGGCGCAAACACCAGGCGCACATCGGTGTACTTCTTGTATTTGTAGAGGTTGTATACCGCGCCCGAGTACAGTGTGACCACGTCGCAGCGCAGGCCCGACGAAGAGGAACAGTCTTTTTCGATGGCGCTCATAGCGGAACGCTGTGCCTGAGCGGCGTCGGCGGTCGACATGGAAGTGGTGATAGCGTCCTTTACTTTCGCGGTGACATCGTCGATACCAACCAGCACGTTCAGTTCAAGATCGGGACACTTGGCTTCGTCCGCCTGAGTCTTGGCGTAGAAACCAGTCTTCATATAATCCGCGCCGGAGGTAGCGAGTTTCTGGATGCAGTCGGCACCCACATGATGATTGGTAAATGCCAGGCCGTCCGCGGAAACGAACGAACCCGAGCCGCCGTTATTAAATCGCACTGACGATAGCCGCAGATGATCCAGCCATGCCTGCGTGGGTAGAAAGCCGTATTGCTTTTGGACCCGATCGCTTGGGAAGGCGTTATATAACCACATACCCTCGTCGGCGAACGCCAGTGGTGCTGCAAGGATGAGGATGAGGCCGAAAATGAACAGTCTTGTCTTCATAAGTTCTCCGCGTAAGTGTTAGGAAATCTGCCGCGACGCCCACGCGTCATCCGGCGACAGAAGGCAAACTGGTTATTTTACGCGAGGCAGCAATTCCTAGCTAGGTTATGACAGGCTTGCTTGGAAACTCCCGCCGTTTTGGCGTATAAAAGAAGATTGTACTGCCGTTGATAATTGTCGGAAGAGCAACATAGATCCATCCGAACCGCAAGCGAGGAGCCATGTCCAGCGTTACGAGTCTGCACGCCCCCAAAGGACTGGAAGGCGTTGTCGCTACCACATCGAGCATTTGCTATATCGACGGCGATCAGGGAGTGCTTGCTTATCGCGGATATGACATCCATGATCTGGCCGACCACTCCACTTTTGAAGAAGTCTGCCATCTGCTCTGGTTTGGACATTTGCCCAAGGCCGATGAACTCAAGACGCTTAGTCAGCGCTTAGCGAGTGAACGCAAGCTGGACGCGTCAATTATCAATCTCTTGCGGTTGGCGCCCAAACACGCGCTACCGATGGATGTGCTGCGTACGGTGGTTTCGGCACTTTCGTTTTACGATCCTGAATTCGACCGCAACGATCACGACGCGAACGTCAATAAAGCGATTCGCCTGACCTCTCAACTTGCCATGATCGTGGCGAACTACGATCGTATTCGTAAAGGAAAGCCGATCGTTGAGCCGGATCGATCGCTTTCACATGCAGCGAATTTTCTGCTCATGCTAAATGGCACCGCGCCTTCGAAGACTGCCGAACGCGCACTGGATATCGCGCTCATTCTGCACGCCGACCATGAATTGAACGCTTCGACCTTTGCGGCCAGGATCACGGCCGCGACGCTTTCTGATATGCACTCCGCGGTGACTTCCGCCATCGGAACGCTCAAGGGGCCGCTGCACGGCGGCGCTAACGAGGCCGTATTCAAAATTCTGCAGGAAATCGCCGCCGAGAGCGCTGATCCCGTCGAGTACGTCAAGGGAATGTTGGCCCAGAAAAAGAAGATTCCAGGCTTTGGCCATCGCGTTTACCACACGGAAGATCCGCGGGCTACGCACCTGCGGAAGATGTCTCGGGACTTGGGCCAGTCGAGCGGCGATCTTAAGTGGTTCGACTATTCGCAAAAGATCGAAAATTTCATAAAGGCTGACAAGAAGCTCAACGCCAATGTGGATTTCTATTCGGCTTCCACTTATCACGTACTCGGCATCGAAGTGGACCTGTTCACGCCTATATTCGCGGTCTCGCGAGTTAGCGGATGGACAGCGCACGTCATTGAACAACTGGACGATAACCGGCTGATCCGTCCGCGCGCGGACTACATTGGGCCGGAGTATCCGCAGAAGTATGTCGCGGTGGAGAAACGCTGATTTGCGGGTGGAGCGCCTGTCGTTCCACATAGCCTGCAAGCGGGGAAATCCTAGTCTCCTGCCGAATATTCCGTAGCGTGTATCACTGCGCCATCCCTATAAACATCGGTACAATAGAAGCCAAGATGATGCGACGGGTCTATCTCGACAATAACGCGACTACTCCTTTACTCCAAGAGGTGTTGGAGGCCATGCAGCCGTACTTTGGCGAGCATTTTGGCAATGCGTCGTCCATTCACCACCACGGGCAGGAGACACGGGCTGCTATCGAGCGTGCCCGCGAGTCGGCGGCGACACTGCTAGGTTGCCGCGCCTCTGAGGTTGTGTTTACCAGCGGCGGCACCGAAGCCGACAACCTGGCGATATTTGGGCTTGCACAGGCTGGCGACCATGTCATCACCTCGACCATCGAACATCACGCCGTACTCAACGCGTGCAAGCATCTGGCCAAGTATCGTGGGAAAGCGGGATGCGAAGTCACCTGCATTCCTGTGGATGGCCGTGGACTGGTCGATCCGGAGGATGTCAAGCGCGCGATCCGACCAAATACGAAGTTAATCACCGTGATGTTTGCCAACAACGAGACTGGAGTGGTGCAACCGGTCGAAGAAATTGGCAAGATTGCCGCTGAGGCCAATGTTTACTTTCACACCGACGCGGTGCAAGCAGCCGGGAAGATCGCGGTCGATGTCAAGAAAATCGGGTGTGATCTGCTGACTATCTCTGGGCACAAGATCCATGGGCCGCAAGGTGTGGGCGCGCTGTATGTCCGCAAGGGAACTGCGCTGGCGGCGATGCTTTATGGAGGGAGCCATGAACGCTCTCGCCGCGCCGGAACGGAGAATGTTCCCGCCATTGTAGGTTTGGGCAAAGCTGCCGAGCTGGCCAGCGCCGGATTCGAACGCGGCGACGATACGAAGATGGCGGCTGCGCGTGATCGTCTGGAAAGGGAACTGCTCAGCATCGAAGCCACGGGATTAAACGGCGGATCAAATGGCGAAGTCGCGCTCCGCGTGCCGAATACGACGAATATTTACTTCGATGGTATCGAAGGCGAGTCCCTCATCATCGCACTCGACCTTAAAGGACTGGCCGTCTCGACCGGCGCTGCGTGCTCTTCTGGAGCAATCGAACCGTCGCACGTGCTGACCGCGATGGGCCTGCGTTCCGACCGCGCGAAAGCCAGCATTCGCTTTAGCCTTGGTAAGCAAAACACTGCGGAGGATATAGAGTTTGCGCTGGCGATAGTCCCCGAAACGGTGTCGCGCCTGCGGGAGCTTAGCCCAGTCTATAGGACTGTGGTTTCGAAGTGAGGGGCCTCCGTTTTAAACAGCGCCCTGGTCACCTGAACTGATACGGAGAACGATCATGGGGCGGAAATTGCTGTTGCTGTTCATGATACTCGTTGCGGTAGGCGGGGCATTCGCAGCCGATAGCGTCCCAAGTTTGCCAGACGTGGCTTCTCAGGCGGCGAAAAACAAAGCGGTAGCTGGGCGAGTGTTCGAAGAGATCTTCAACCAGGGAAAATTTCAGGTTGCCGACGAAATCTACGCCCAGGATTTTGTCAACCACGGGCTCCACAGGAATTTCGATCTTCAGGAGGATCAAGCGGCAGTTCATGCGGAGAAGAAGGCGTTTCCAGATCTTAAGATGAGCGTGATCCTGATGGTAGCCGAGGGTGACCTGGTCACAGTGGTATGGGTTTTCCGGGGAACGCATACCGGTTCCGGATATGATGGATTACCTCCAACGGGAGTCAAGCTTGAGTTACGTGGCATCACAGTTTGGCGTATTGTCGATGGCAAGATTCGTGAGGAGTGGACCGAGTTCGATCAACTGCGAGCTGCCCAGCAATTCGTGACACAATTGAAGTGGCCGCTACTGGGATTTCTTCTTGTGGCGTTGATTCTTGCATGGCTATTTTGCAGAGCCGTCCTGAGATTGAGGCGACCGCACCTTGTAAGGGCAACGTCCTAGTCAGGTAGTTGCCGACGTTCATAATGACTGACTCGACAAATGACTGACTCAACAACCATCGCCGTCGCCATGTCGGGAGGAGTGGACTCCTCGGCCGTTGCGGCCATGCTGCGTGCCGAAGGCCACAACGTCATCGGCCTGACCATGCAACTCTGGAACCAGCGTCGTCTGGCTGGCCACGAGGGCATGCCGGAGTCCGTCCAGGGGCGCTGTTGTTCGATTGACGACGTCTACGATGCTCGCCGCGTTGCGGAAACCCTTGGCATTCCTTACTACGTGGTCAATCACGAAGAGCGCTTTGAGCGCGACGTGGTTCGACCGTTCGTTGAGGAGTATCTGGCAGGGCGCACGCCGATTCCATGCAGTCTCTGCAACAATCACTTGAAGTTTGATCAGCTTCTTATTGTGGCCCAACAAATTGGCGCCCATAAGATTGCCACTGGTCACTACGCACAGGTCGTTTTTGACGAACAGCTTGACCGCTGGCTGCTGAAGCGCCCGGCGGATCGCTCCAAAGACCAGACTTATTTTCTCTTTGGCCTTACGCAGGAGCAATTGAGCCGCACTCTGTTTCCGCTTGGCGGTATGACCAAGCCCGAGGTGCGCGAACTGGCGCGCAAGCATCAGCTCGTGATCGCCGAAAAGCCCGACTCGCAAGAGATCTGTTTCGTCCCCGGCGGCGACTACAAGCGCTTTCTCGAAGCCTATCTCACCGAGCAGGGAGACACACCGGCAGATGTTGGCGGTGAAATGGTCACCACCGACGGCAAGGTGATCGGCGAGCACGCTGGCGTCCACAACTTCACAGTCGGCCAGCGCAAGGGGCTCGGCGTGGCGACCGGCTCACCACTGTACGTAATTCAGATCAAGAATGACACGCGTCAAGTAGTGGTCGGCAAGGACGAGGAGCTGTACTCGCGGACTCTCCGCGCTGGCCGGGTCAACCTGATTTCTACGGCCGAACTGCGCGAGCCCATGCGGGTTGCGGTGAAAATCCGCCACAAGCATCAGCCCGCTCCCGCTGTCATCGAATCCGCCGGACCGGACGAGGTTCAAGTCACCTTTGACGAGGCGCAACGCGCGCTCACCCCCGGTCAGGCTGCCGTTTTTTACGATGGCGATATCGTCGTTGGCGGCGGCTGGATCGAAAACCTCGAGTAGAGATGCGGCTTGCCGCGCCTTTTTCAACTCCGCCGCAACCGACCAACCCCGCCTTCTCTACACTTCTGAGACGGGGAAAGCCCCGTCTCTACACGGAAGATTATTACCCTCCCGGGTTACTCCGGATTACTTCCGCCCTAATTCATAGCACCTTCGTGGACTGGACCTGCCGATAGAGCAGAGGTAAGGTTGGTTCACGACGGGACCTTCGTAGTCTCTCCCCGGTAAAGGTCCAGCGTGGGGAGCGATTCTATGAAAATCTGGCATCTGGCTTATGCAGCATTGGGGATTGCGGTGGCACGCTGGGTTTTTAAGCGTCAACCAATGCAGGTAACCGATCCGATCACCCGTTTCCGTACTTCTGGCCTGCTGTAAGCGGTAATTGGTGTAAAACGGCTTGGGCGCGCCCCGTTGCGCGTCGCTTCGATCTGTGCGCGCACAAGCCCATTTCATCCGTTGCCATTCCCGGAAGTGCTAGCACCAACGTGTCCCTTCGGTAACTTCTTTTCCGTTCCATCTCGCCTAAACTTTCTTTAGTAGACCTGCCATGAGTGTAAGCGTGGCTCAGCGGCCTAAATCAAGTATGAGAACCACGTTCAAACTTGTAATCGCAGCCGCAATAATAGCGGTGGTGATGGCAGTTGTGCAGCATCAGGAAACAAGCACAATCGCGGAAATAAAAACCGAGCAGAACCAGCCAGCCTCACGCTCTGCAGCCGTATCACAGCCATCCGAACAGGGTGTTAATTGCACCGATATATCCAGGACGGACGACTTCTACCTTTCAGTCTGCAAGAACACTTTGGGGCGTAGCACTACTTACACGGAAATGGACATGGGTGATGGGCAAAGCTCTTTACGGCAGATCAGCGTGGACGAGTACAACCGTTGGATTACAAAAGGTGTGAATGATGCCGAACGTGAACAGAGGCGGCACGATTGCAAAGATAAGGCCGATAAGCGCATAGACAGTCTACAAAGAATAGGGAATTATGGTCCGGCTATGGGGAAAGCTGTCGACCAACAATTGGCTTGCTTTTCATTGAAGTAGGTCCCATCATGCGATCCAGAATTCCCAGCTTGCGGTTGGTTGTTCTCTGCGTGTTGCTCATTCCATCGGCCACATGGGCGCAAGACGATGTCCCTTCGCTCGGTGATCTCGCACGCAATCTGCATAACGACAAGAATGATAAAGACAAAGCACAGCAGCAATCTCAATTACAGCCCCTCACCGTGATCGATAACGATAACCTCACTCAGATCATGGATGAGGCCAAAAATGCAAGGCCAGTCGACAATTTCAAGACAGTCCTTTCCATCGATCCGTCCGGCAATACCCTTAAAGTATCTTCACCGGATGTAACCTGCAGCTTGTCGTTCAATGCCCGATCCAGTTCGTTGATCAAATCAGCGCCTATCGAAGATTTACCGCTCACCGAACTGCTCAAAATCGACGGACCCGGCTCTATTCAGGATGAAAGCCTGCAACTCGAAGTCTTCAATGGCACAGATTGGGATATCAAGGAAATCACCGTCGGTCTCACCTTGGAACGAAAACCAGGAGAGAACGCCGAACTTGCAGCAAGTGCCCGCGTAATTCCCGCTGCTGACGGCCTCGCGCCAGTTGCGGTTGAGCGCCGATCCGACGTAACGCTTCTTTATCACCTGAAGGCCGAATCGAAGCCCTTCAGCACCACTGCGTTTCACGAAAATATCGGGATTACTCCCGGCCCCGATGAGGATTGGCGATGGTCGATCGTTGAGGCGAAGGGAATCCGTCCGTCGCAAACACCCGATTCATTAACCGATCCGCTGGCCGATCCATTGTTTACCGCACCGTTGCCTCTCACGTCGGGCTCGAACACGCCTCAACTTCCGCCAATCACGCCAGTAATTCCAAGTCAGCCGGCACAGAACAAGCCGAGCCTCGATAAATCCCCAACCTTGGGCGCAACTCCGCACTGACAACAACAAAAGACAAAGCTTGACCACTGGGAACAGAGGGGTTCAAAGAGAATAGCGAAAAACGCGTTGTTTCCTCTGTGTTTCCCCGTGTTCCCCTGTAGTTAAGATGTTTTCTCACGCCATTCGTTACGACGCAGGGACATCGATCGTCGGCAGAAAACGCGGCTTCTTACGAGCTTTCGTCAACTGCTCAAACGAATAGGCGATTTTCAACAGTGTGGGCTCGCTCCAGGCGCGTCCGAAAAACGAGATGCCGACCGGCAATCCCCACAGATTCCCAGCTGTCACATTGATATTGGGATAACCGGCCACGGCGGCAGCGTTCGAACTGCCTCCGGCGGCGTGGTCGCCATTGATCAAATCGGTAAGCCACGCGGGGCCTCCGGTTGGAGCGATGAGCGCATCGAGTTTGAATTTATCCATGACGAAATCGATGCCCTCGGCACGACTGAGTTGGTGATTCTGGGCCAGCGCGTCGAGATATTCTTTCGTGGTGAGCGGACCCTTCTGTTCCGCTTTAAGAAAAACGTCTTGTCCGAAGTAAGGCATTTCGCGTTCGCGATGGAGGTCATTGAACTCGATTACATCTTTCAAACTTTTCATCGAAGAGTTGCCACTGCGGGCGAAATAGGCTGCAAGGTCAGCCTTGAATTCGTAATTCAAGACGGTCGATTCGCTGTCATCAAACTTGCCGAGCGTAGGAATGTCGGCGGGATCCACGATCTCAGCCCCCGCCCGTTTCATCTCGGCGATGAGCGTTTCCATGAGCTGATCGACCGCATCATTGAAACCGAAATATTTGCGCACCACTCCCAGGCGCACGCCTTTGAGTCCAGCAGGGTCGAGATACTTCGTATAGTCAGGGATAAGTTTGCCCTGACTGTTACCAGTTGCGGGGTCTTCAGCATCCGCTCCCACCATTGCGCCAAGAAGAATTGCCACATCCCGCACCGTGCGCGCCATTGGGCCCGCCGTATCCTGACTGTGCGAGATCGGAATGATGCCGCTGCGACTCACAAGTCCAACAGTAGGTTTAAGCCCCGCCAGACCATTTGCGGATGACGGACAGACGACCGAGCCATCCGTCTCCGTGCCCACTCCGGCAACGCAGAGATTTGCGGAAACAGCGGCTCCAGTACCTGAGCTCGATCCACAGGGATTGCGGTCGAGAGCATAAGGGTTGCGAGTCAGGCCTCCGCGGCCGCTCCATCCGCTGGTGGAGTGACTGGATCGCATGTTGGCCCACTCGCTGAGGTTGGTCTTGCCGAGGATCACGGCCCCCGCTTTGCGCAACTGCGCAGCGACGAACGCGTCATTCTGCGGACGCGATCCGAGCAGCGCCAATGAACCCGCCGTTGTATTCATGCGATCCCCGGTGTCGATGTTGTCCTTGATAACGACGGGAATACCATGAAGTGGCCCGCGCGATCCTTTCGACTTGCGCTCCTGATCGAGTGCGTCGGCGATTTGTAAAGCGTCCGGATTGAGCTCGATAACGGAGTTAAGTGTCGGGCCGGTCTTGTCGATCTCGTGAATGCGGGCCAGATATTTCTCTGTCAGAGAATGCGAGGAATACTGGCCGGACTGGAAAGCTTTCTGGATGTCGTCAATGGTGACCTCATCGAGTTCGAAGTCCCTCTCGAAATTTCCAGCGGTCGCGGTGGAGGCAGGCGAAGGATCGACAACGCGAGCAGAGCCGAGCGCCGGGTAAGCGGCCGTGGCCAGAGCCGCGGTCACGCCAGTGCGGAGGAAGTTGCGGCGCGAGTTGTATTTCGGGGGAAGGGAATCGATAGACATCAAGGCTCCTTCGAGCTTGGGTTAGATTTCGGATATACAAGTCCGGAGCGGGAATCTTACGAAGAGTACGGAGGAAAGGCAACGCAAGAACGGTAAACGCAAGAAAGACAAACGCGGGGCAGACACAGAGAACGTTGTCCGGAAACGTTGTCTTGAATAGAGCAGAATGGTAGTCTAACGAAGTTGAGCGGGAGTAGTTCAGCGGTAGAACGCCAGCTTCCCAAGCTGGATGTCACGGGTTCGATCCCCGTCTCCCGCTCCAATTTCAGCTAATTCCTCGGGAATGGAACTTACTTGCCAGCGCTGGATGAGGACGACGACGCGGATCTCAACTGGATCAGACCAATCCCTAAGCCACCTACGGCACCAGCGAGCAACCCCAGCAACACCAACGCGGGCACACTCTCAAGCAGCGGATTTTTCTTTTTCGCCATTATTTATTCTCCACCGGGAATTTCTTACCAACCTTAGTTTAGCATTTGCCCTTCCATTCATGACTTCCGGAGGAACCGCAACAGCTTGCAGCAGCAGGGGATGCGGGAGTGGGACCGCCAGCCCGCCCGATAGTGAAGAGTTTTTCACCAAAAAGCACAAACTTAATAGAAGAATATTGGTACGGAAGAATGCATGGCCTTTCATGGGTGGGGCGGATTCTTCTGAGACTGCTAGTGAAGCATGGCTCGACGAAAGCCCGCAGTCACCCTATGATAAGCAATGATAAAAAGAAATCATACCGAGGTGCATTTATGACAGAACCAACTTACGAAGAATTGAAAGCTCGCCTGAGCGATCTGGAAAAGCAGGTAGAAACCAAAAAGAGAAGCGGCGCGATGGAGTTCCGCGTGAGCGAAAAAGGCGGCGTCAGCGTGTACGGTCTCGGCCGCTTTCCGGTAACGCTTTACTACGAGCAGTGGACAAAACTGCTGAATGCGATTCCCGACCTTAAAGCCTTTATCGACGAAAATAAGAGCAAGCTGAAGCTGAAAGAGGTCTAGTTCGTCCTGGGAGCGATCTCGTGTCCGCCGAAGACGTTCTTAGCGAAGATATTCTGAACAAGCCGCAGCCGCCACCCGATGAGCGCGTCCCGTATGGCACCGACCTGAATCAGTTTCTCGAAGTGCGTCTTCCGCGCAGGCCGGGGCCGCACTCCGTTCTGTTGAACATTCATGGTGGATTTTGGCGAGCGAAGTATGATCTAGAGCACACCGGTCATTTATGTGAAGCTCTGCGTGCGACAGGCGTTGCGACCTTCAACCTCGAATACCGAAGGGTCGGTGACGCCGGTGGCGGATGGCCAGGAACATTTGAAGACATTTGGTCGGCCTACCGGTTTATTCAGCAGGACCATTCTCGATTTCATCTGGACCTCGACCGGTTGGTGGTTATGGGACATTCCGCGGGCGGGCAACTCGCTCTCTGCCTGGCCGCGCATGAAGTCTCGATCCATCGCGCGATTTCGCTAGCCGGAGTCGTGGATCTAAAGAAGGCTTTTGCGTTGCACCTTAGCAACAATGCCGTTGCGGAGTTTCTAGGAGGCAAACCCGACGCGGTTCCAGAACATTATCGCGAAGCCGACCCGACGGAGCTCAGTATTCCGCGAGCCCGGCAATGGCTAGTCCACGGCAGCGAAGATGACACAGTGGCACCAGAGTTCAGTCGCTATTATGTCGCGCGGAAACAGAAAACCGGCGAATCGGTCCAATTGCTTGAGATTCCGCATGCCGGCCATTTCGATCTGATTGATCCCGCGTCGAAAGCCTTTGGCGACGTGGAGAACACCGTATTAACCGCAGTAGCGTCCAAACACGCCTAGGGTTTTGTTCGCTTTGCGACAGGTAGAGTGGTGCGCCCGGTAGGAATCGAACCTACAACCTCATGGTTCGTAGCCATGCACTCTATCCAATTGAGCTACGGGCGCATCGTGGAAGAATTACGTTTTTGAATTATAACGGAAACCGAATTGTTTCGCCCAACCCGCATCTCCAACCGCGCTGTCGAGAAACCCTTACCCCAGTGCGATTTATGCTTCTGATTATCGTCAAAACCCTTGCTGGTAGCTGGTTGTGGAAATCGCGGTCTATCGAAGATTTGTAAACCTGAGTAAAAGTTTCCAGCCCCGCGCAAAACCTACCTGCTCCTGCGTTCTAACTATGCATATTGGCAATGCCTTAGCGATGGCAGCCGACATGCTTCTCCTTAAGTCAGACGAAGTGGCGCGCAACGGGGCATTTGGGAAAATACTTCGGCCAGAGGTCTTTCCGAATGCCCCATTGCATTGCTCCGTTTGTCGGCTACCGACTAAGGCCTATTCCGCTCAGTTTCTCGGCCCTCCCCCGAGAGTCCTCTTCTGGAATGAGGATTAGCAGGGAAACGGGCGGGGTGGCCTTTCGTTCCTCGTCCCCTCGAGAAAAATTTCAAGCCAAAACCAGCTGATCCTGTACATCGATGCCAGATTGGTGCAACAACTTTGCTACCGCGTCGCCATTCAATCGGGAAGCGTCGAACAGCACGCGCACCGTCCGCTCTTTCTCATTGAACTGGATCCGCTGAATCCCATAGACCTCGCGCACACTGTCAATGGCCCGCAACTCGGCTTCTCCCGGCGGAGTCTGATAGCGGTAGGCAACTTCGAGGTACGTCATTTTTCATTTCTCCCTAGGAAAAAGGTTCGAGGACTACTCGTTGTGTATCTAAATATGAGTATCTAATACGGGCCGGATTCCGCCAAGCGCGATCTGGCAGGTAAACTCAAATACACCAATAAACTCACCAATAAAATATGGACCATCCCGATCCCCTGGATATTTCAAATGCCGTCCCGACTCCCGATAGGGTAGTGGAAAAAGATCCTGTGTGCGGAATGGATGTGAACCCGGCAACCGCTCGCCACAAGACGCTGCACAAGGGAATGCTTGATAAAGAAAAAGAATATTTCTTCTGCTCGGCTGGTTGCCTGGCGAAGTTTCAGGCGAACCCCGAGAAGATTCTGTCATCCTCGCCCCAGCCCATGACGATGACATCCGGGCATGTGTCTCAGGGTGCTCCGACCTTGGTCAAATCAACTCTGAGCAAGGTCCAAAATGCTAGTCGCTCTGACGCTCAGTTAACGAGCCTCTCCGAGAAGGAGACTCGTAAAGACACTCGATCTTACGTTTGTCCAATGTGCCCTGAGGTGCGGCAGATCGGGCCGGGGCCGTGTCCGAAATGTGGAATGGCACTCGATCCCGAGTTGCCAACACTCGCCGTGAACAAGACGGAATATACCTGCCCGATGCATCCGGAAATCGTGCGAGCGGAACCAGGAAGTTGTCCGATCTGTGGCATGGCGCTTGAGCCGCGCACGGTAACGGTCGAAGAAGATAATCCCGAATTGCGCGACATGACACGGCGATTTTGGATCAGCTTGGCACTGACCGTGCCACTCGTGTGTGTGTCCATGCTCGTGATGGTCACGTCGTCGGGTTTAGGGGTGCAGCCTATTTCGTCGGGAGGGGTATGGCCATGGCTCGAACTGCTGCTCGCCACGCCGGTAGTGTTGTGGTGCGGCTGGCCGTTCTTTCAGCGCGGATGGGCGTCGATAGTAAATCGCAGCACCAACATGTTCACGCTGATCGCCATGGGCACGGGCGTCGCGTACCTCTACAGCGTGGTGGCGACATTGTTTCCGCAGATATTTCCGGCGTCGTTCCGCAGCATGGGCGATCGCCCAAATCTTTACTTTGAAGCCGCCGCGGCGATTGTGACGCTGGTGTTGCTTGGTCAAGTGCTGGAACTGCGAGCCCGCAGCCAGACCTCAAGCGCGATCAGAGCCTTGCTCGATCTAAGTCCCAAGATGGCGCGTGTAATGAATGACGATGGCTCAGAGCGTGATATCCCGCTTGAACAGGTGAATCCGGGAGATCGCCTGCGGGTGCGTCCGGGCGAAAAGATTCCTGTTGATGGCGTCGTGCTCGACGGATCCAGCACAGTTGACGAATCGATGATCACAGGCGAATCAATCCCTGTGGAGAAGACAGCGGACTCGCGCGTAATAGGCGCGACCGTAAATGGCAACGGATCTATGGTGATGCGCGCCGAGCGCGTCGGTAGCGAGACTATGCTGGCGCAAATCGTACAGATGGTCAGCCAGGCGCAGCGCACCCGTGCCCCAATCCAGCGATTGGCAGATAAAGTAGCCGGCTGGTTTGTCCCGGCAGTGATCGCGATTGCGGTGCTGACATTCATCGTGTGGGTGAGCTTCGGGCCGGAACCGCGTTTCGCGCATGCCATTGTGAACGCAGTTGCTGTTCTAATCATCGCATGTCCGTGCGCTCTAGGCCTCGCGACGCCGATGGCAATCATGGTCGGAACAGGACGCGGCGCACACGCCGGTGTCCTAATCAAAAACGCCGAAGCGCTGGAGACCATGGAGAAAGTGGACACCATCGTCTTCGATAAGACCGGGACGCTAACCGAGGGGAAGCCGACGGTCGTGACTCTCTCCCCAGTGAAGGAACAGATGGCTGATGAGTTCCTGAGGGTTGTCGCGAGCTTGGAGCGTCGCAGCGAACACACGTTAGGGTTCGCCATTCTCCGAGCTGCGGACGAGAGAGGAATACGGCTATCGGAGCCAGAGTGTTTTCAATCTTATCCGGGGAAGGGCATTGAAGGTATTGTGGATGGCCAGGCAGTCGTTGTCGGAAATAGCCAATTGATTCGCCAACTCAAAGTCGATGTGCCGGCAGGTGAGGCCGCGGCCGCTGACATTCTCGTGGCGGTCGACGGCCGTTTTGCGGGAGGAATCTACATTACTGAGCCGGTTAAGCCAGCGGCCAAAGAAGCTGTTCGGCAGCTCAAACAGCTTGGAGTCCGGATCGTCATGCTAACTGGAGACAACCGCGTAACCGCGAAACGTGTTGCTCACGAACTTGGTATTGACGAGTTCGAGGCTGAGGTTCTTCCGGGCGAGAAAGCGGAAGTCGTTAAACGATTGCAGCACAAAGGCCGCATCGTTGCTATGGCCGGCGACGGCATCAACGACGCCCCCGCGCTGGCGCAAGCGCAAGTCGGAATCGTCATGGGCACAGGAACTGACATAGCGATAGAAAGTGGCAGCATTACACTCCTTAAAGGAGACCTTGAAGGAATTCTGCGTGCGCGCAAGCTAAGCCACGCGACCATGCGCAACATCCGGCAGAATTTGTTCTTCGCATTTCTCTACAATTCGATTGGAGTCCCCATCGCCGCAGGCGTCCTCTATCCAGTCTTCGGACTGCTCCTAAGCCCCATTCTAGCCGCCGCAGCGATGAGCTTCAGTTCTGTGTCAGTGATTGCGAACTCCCTGAGGCTGCGGAAAGTGAAGCTATAGCGTCTGAAGCTTTAGTTTCTGGCGCTGTCCCTAGGAAATATTAATGATCCAGGTAGCTTCGGTCTTTTTGCCTGAGGGATTCGTCGCCTTTGCCTTGATCGTGTATGTACCTGGCACGTTGCCCGCGAAACTGCTGGGGCAGCCGACAGCCGTTTTCTCCTGACTCGCCGATACATTGATGATCTCGAACTGCAACGTCGGAACCGTTCCATCCGGATTCGGCGTAATCGTCTCGCTTCCGCTCGCAAGCGAGCCTCCGCAGGAATTAGATCCGGGATTGCACGGACATCCGGTACTGAAGGCTTCGCTGTAATCGAAGCTGGAGATACCGCCCGAGTCGGTGGCAACAATAAAAAACAGGTAATTGTAGTTTGCTTCACTTAGGCTCAAGGGTGGAACCGATCCGTTATATCTCTGTGCCGCGATGTTTTTGAGATTGTTCTTGGAGTTCAGCAGGTCAACCAGATTGAGCATCAGCTCGGGCCCTTTTCTCTCGGTGGTTACGGGTTTGGTTACGCACGACGAGCACCCAGTGGCAACGATCAGGGCAGCTGTGCATGCAAAGGTAGCAATGACAACTACATATCGGCGAGCGATAGACATGGACTCCTCCAGAGACGTGTGGCGTCAGCAGGGCCCATAACTTTTAGGTGGTTGGCACTATACCAGATTGTTGTCTTGCGTGGACGGCCGCATATTGACTAATACATCCTTTACAACTTGCTCAAATAATCTGTAATCTCCGGACTCGTCCAATCCACAGCGCCAATAAACTTGCGCCGGATGACTCCGTTGCGGTCGATCACGTAGCTTTCCGGCCAGCCAAATGTGCCATAGAGCGAAGCTGCCTTCCTATCCTCATCTCGCACCGTAACCATATTGACGCTGTAGTCCTTGAGGAACTTGTGATACGCCACGTCGTCGTCGTCAATGCTGACGGCGAGCACCACTACACCTTTACTTTTGAGACGAGCTTGCATAAGAACCAGCGATGGAGTCTCTTCGATACACGGCGGACACCACGAGGCCCAGAAATTCAGCACCACCACTTGCCCACGAAACTGGCTGAGCGTAACTTTGTGGTCGGAATCCTGCACCGTGAAGTCGGGTGCATTCGAACCAATGCGGGTGGGATTGCCGCCGCTGTAGCATCCGATTAGCGCAGCCAGCAATCCAATACTTAGGAGCGCCGTTGGTGTTGTCCCTCGTAGCTTGGCACGTACTCTGGCTGGCACTCTGGGAAGAAGCGTTCGTCTCACCTCGCTATAATAACGAAAAGCCGATGGATAATGGATAACTTGCCTCCAGCCGCGTGGCGTCAACCCCCGATCTCTGTGGTTGTAATCCCCAGGGTTTCGAGATCCTCTACCACGAATCTGGATGTCTCAATTATTATTCCCGCTCGCAACGAGGAATCCAATCTCGGTAATTGCCTTAAGTCGCTGACCTCGCAAACTGGAGCGATCTTCGAAATCATTGTGGTCGACGACAACTCCACCGACCGAACTCGAGAGGTCGCGCAGAGTTATCGAGGCGTGCGTGTGATTTCTTCGGAACCGCTGCCGGCATGTTGGACGGGGAAAAACAACGCGGTCATTACGGGGGCCAAAAAAGCGCGCGCACCGTGGTTATTGTTCACCGACGCTGACACAGTTCATCTGCCAGGATCGCTGGCACGAGCTCTAGCGGAAGCCAAGCGAGAGAAGGCCGATTTACTGTCGTACTCGCCCGAGCAAATCGTCATCACTTTCTCTGAAAGAGCTGTCATGCCAGTAATCTTCGCAGAACTGGCAGCGCAGTATCCGCCTCAGAAAGTACGCGACTCGAATTCGGGAATTATCGCTGCCAACGGGCAGTACATCTTAGTCCGCCGCACAGCCTATGACGCCGTAGGTGGGCATACAGCGGTGGCCTCCGAAATACTTGAAGATGTAGCTCTCGCCCGGTTATTTCGAGATGCCGGTCAGCGCGTGTACTTCCGTTATGGCGGAGACGCCGTGCGCACGCGCATGTATCGCAACTGGTCTCAACTTCGCGAAGGCTGGACCAAGAACCTCGCGCTGCTGTTCCCTCATCCCCAACGACTGGCCCTCCAGAATTTATTCCTATGGATTGTGGCATGGTTAGCGATATACGTTGCTGCGTCGGCAGCACTCAGCCAACACTTAATTTGGATTTTGTCTGCCGCCCTCTGGCTGTTAGTGTATCGGCGAATTCGCACCGCGCACTTTGCGACCACCAACAATCTGATCGCGATCGCTTGCGGCCTGCCAATGTTCGCTTATCTGCTGCTGCGTTCGAAGAAAGCACACGCGAATGGCATGGTGTCGTGGAAGGGCCGTATCTATGGTGTTGACGCGACAAAGGAAAATACTCCTGCTGGAATGCAAGCCGCAAAACCGATTCCGAGAATTGCGCAACAAAAACTGAGAACCGGGAACTGAGAACTGTCTCTATGGTCTATCTCACACGCAAAGCCGAATTTTCCGCGGCGCACTACTATCACAATCCGGAATTCACTCCGGAAGAAAATCAGCGCATTTTCGGCAAATGCAACAACCCCAACGGGCACGGGCACAACTACACGCTCGAAGTCACCGTGAAGGGAGCTGTCAATCCGAAGTCGGGATTCGTCGTCGACCTGAAACAATTGAAGGACGTTATGAGCAGGGAAGTGCTCGATGCCCTCGACCATCGTTTTCTCAATAAAGAAGTGCCAGAGTTTTTCACCAAGATTCCGACTACCGAAAATCTCGCCATCGCCATCTGGCAGCGTCTGGCGCCGAGACTCAATGCGGCACAGTTGCACCGCGTGCGCGTCTACGAAACGCCCGATCTTTTTGTCGATTTTTATGGGGAAGCATGAAGACGCATCTGACCCGGCGTTACATGTTTTCGGCGTCGCACCGCTTGCATAGCGACGACATGTCAGCAGAAGAAAACCGCGCGACTTATGGCAAGTGCAACAATCCCTACGGACACGGGCATAATTACATGCTCGAAGTTACCGTCAGCGGGCCGGTGAATGACCAGACGGGCATGGTCTGCAACCTGGTCGATCTCGATGGTTTTGTGAATGGCCAAATTCTTGATCGGTACGACCATCAGAATCTAAACCTGCTTTCCGAATTCGCGGAGGATGTTCCGACCACGGAAAACCTATGCATCGCAATCTACGAAATTGTGAACCGTGGCTTCCACAAAGCTCATCTAGACAAGATACGAATAGAAGAAACGATGATGAATTCGTTTGAATACGCCGGAGAAGATAGTCGTTAGTTGTACCGGGAAACCTATGAAATCGACCGCTGAATCCGTCACCCTTACCAGCGCCAGCTACGAAGAGCTGGTGCGTGAAATGATTGTCCGCCTCGGCGAAGACCCCGATCGCGAGGGCCTTGCGCGCACACCGGAGCGAGTCGAAAAGGCCATGCAATTTCTCGTCAAAGGTTACAAGGAGGACCCTGAAGCGCTCTTGCGCAAGGCGCTGTTCACGGTCAGCTATGACGAGATGGTGATCGTGAAAGATATCGAAATGTTCAGCCTCTGCGAGCACCACCTGCTGCCGTTCTTCGGCAAGGTGCACGTGGCCTACATTCCAAATGGAAAAGTGATTGGCTTGAGCAAAATACCGCGTTTAATCGAAGCCTTCTCGCGGCGCCTGCAAATTCAGGAGCGCTTGACCACGCAAATTGCGGAAGCGATCCAGCACGCCATCGAACCGCAAGGTGTTGGAGTGGTCATTGAGGCGCGGCATCTGTGCATGATGATGCGCGGCGTCGAGAAACAACATTCTTCGGCAGTAACCTCGTCCATGCTCGGCAGTTTCCGCAGCGAAGAGGAAACGCGAACCGAATTCCTGTCGCTGATCCGCCAACGCACCAATGGTGTGTGATGAGTACGGCTCGTTTGGTGACGGGGCTTTGCCCCGTCCAAGCCGAGCGCAGTTCGGCACCGATCCGATAACAGCTATTGCCGAATTGTAGACTCCCTCCTCGAAAGATATCGGCGGTTGGCATAAGCTGAAAAATGTCTCATGCCAAAACGCAGACTCACGCGCGAACCCGCGCTCGCTGGCCGCCTCGCCCTGATCAGCGGCGCCAATCGCGGCATTGGTCTCGCCATCGCCCGCGCATTGGCGCGCGAAGGATGCAATCTGATCATCACCGGCCGCGACGAACATGCCCTGACAAAGGCACGCATCGAGTTGGAGAAACTTCAGCCAAGGAAACTGAACCTCCAGATACTGGCGCAGTCCTGCGACGTCCGCAGTCCCGACTCAATCGACTATCTTTTCGCGCTCGTCCGCGGATTGCACAAACCTCTCGATATTCTTATCAACAATGCTGGCATTGGACATCCCAATCGCGCTGTCAGCGAGCTTCCGTATCCCACTTGGATGGAAGTGATCGACACCAACCTCAATGGCCTGTTCCTCGTGACGCAGGCGGCGCTAGCCGTGATGAAGCGGGGAAGCACAATCGTGAATAATCTTTCAATCGCCGCTGAGCGTGTGTTCACAGGCTCAGCGGCCTACAATGCGTCAAAACATGGCGCCCTCGGATTCACAAATACACTCCGCGAAGAGTTGAGGCCAAAAGGGATTCGTGTCGTCGCCCTCATGCCCGGTGCAACCGACACCGCGATCTGGAACACGCTGTGGCCAAGAGCGCCCAGGCGCAAAATGATGTCTGCCGAAACCGTGGCTCAGGTAGTTGTCGATACGTTGCTTTTATCTGAAAACACAACTGCAGAAAAAATCGTGTTGAGGCCCTCAATCGGTGAACTGTAGACAAGGTACCGCGACCCGGACGGCTGATTGAGCATCCAATTATTAGGCACGTATGATAGGCGATGGGGCAGGCAAGTTAGCCAGCACGCTAGCCACCGGGAAAAAACCATGTCATTTCTAGAAAACTTCAAGGGCTACTTTAACTCCATGAAAGAGCCCGAGCACCGCATAGCGTGGGCCGTCGCCATTGCTGCCGATGCCCTCCAGATTGCTGCGTTTCCGCTCTTTGTCGAAGGCGGCATATCTCCCGCAGACTCTGCGCTTGACCTGATTGTTGCCTTCATTATGATTCGTCTGCTCGGATTGCACTGGGCTTTTTTGCCAACGGCGGCGGCGAAATTAATTCCCGGCGCAGATCTTTTTCCGACCTGGACCACCGCCGTATGGTTCGTCACTCGCCAGCAGGTAAACTCCAAAGATGTGGAGATTCTGCCTCCCGGCCCCGCCCCAGAACCACGCCGCTGAGAATTCGCACATTTGCAGCTAAGCTCTTACCAAGTCCCATACCGATACCGATGTGGCCGCTCGCGAAATACGTTAATCATGATTACACCAGAGACGAAACCTCCCACATGCGCCCAGAAAGCAACCCCGCCCGAAGTCGGACTTGTTTCGGCGATCGCAGTCACCGTCCCGCTAAGAAAATTTGCCACGAACCAGTAGCCGAGCATCAGCCAAGCCGGAACGTGAAACAGAAATATAGGAGGAAACCAGACCAGCACACGCGCCCGCGGATACAGGATGAAGTAAGCGCCCATCACTCCCGCAATCGCGCCGCTCGCGCCTACACTGGGTACGCGCGAGCCTTGGTTTAACAAAATGTGGGTTACGCCGGCAGCCAGTCCACTGATCAGGTAGAAGACAAGATAGTTAAAGTGTCCGAGATAGTCTTCGATGTTGTCGCCGAAGATCCACAGGAAGAGCATATTCCCAGCCACGTGTAAGAATGAAGCATGCAGGAACATCGAAGTGAATAACGGCAAAATGCCAGCCATTACCGGATCAGGCGAGTGTCCGCTCAGCACCGCCAACATATGGTGAGGAACCACGCCAAACTCACTCAGAAATGAATTCAGCGCCCGATGGTTCTGGATTCCGAGCGACCACTCCCAAAGAAAGATCACGACGTTCAGCACAATCAGAAAATAATTGACGAACGGTGTCGAGAAAGTGGGCTGATCGTCGCGAAGAGGAATCATTTAATTGGCAATTTGATAATTTGTAATAGGTAATCTGGAAAAATCGCTGATCTAGCGAAACCATTTGAGCTGCAAATTACCAATTACAAATTACCAGATTACAAATCCTTATGAATGGTGTAGTCATTATCGATAAACCGTCCGGCCTTACGTCGCACGACGTAGTCAATCGCGTCCGTCGAATTTTGGGCCAGCGCTCGGTCGGTCATCTCGGAACCCTCGACCCTTTGGCCACCGGGGTTCTCCCGATTGTCTTGGGCAACCTCACGCGCCTGGCGCAGTTCTACGCCCATTCCGAAAAGACTTACGAAGGAACGATCCGCTTCGGCTTCGCCACCGACACCTATGACGCGGATGGCGAGCCGACCACGCCGCATCAGGAGGTGAACATCAATTGCGATGAGCTGAGAGCCCTGGCTACACAATTTCAAGGCACGATCGAGCAAATGCCGCCGCCATTTTCCGCGAAGAAAATTGCCGGAGTCCCCGCCTACAAACTGGCTCGCAAGAAGCAGGAGGTAACTCTCAAGCTGGTTCAAGTAGAAATAAAAGAATTCAAAATTCTGGATACGTACGGCGATCAGGCTACCTTCCGCGCGCACGTGACTTCAGGCACATATATACGGTCGGTGGCTCACGATTTGGGTTTTAGGCTCGGCTGCGGCGCGCATCTGGCCAGCCTTCAGCGCACCGCCGTCGCCGAGTTTGTAATTGAGGATGCCTACTCTCTGACCGCGCTCGAAACGGCGATGCAGCAGGGAATTGTCGAGTCGTTGTTTGTCCATCCCAGAAAATTGGTGCCGCAGTTGCCAAGCGTCACCGCCAATGAAGAAAGCGTGGCCCTAATCCGCAGTGGCCGCGCTGTGAACCTACCCGAAATGTCGCGGGCTCCCCAGGTCAAGGTTTTCTACGGACAATGCGATCTGATTGCTATAGCAACCCGAATCGCAGGGACGCTGTTCCATGCCGGAATCGTATTCACAGGCGAGAACTGAAGGACCGGACCTTTGCCGAATGTAGTACCGGGCAGGTCTTATATGTAATGTCCGATAACAGGTATTATGTAAAGTATGAACAAAAAGTAGAGTTAGTTCACGCGCCACAGCAATCCTTTAAGTTCCTCTGTGAATTTCCGCCATGCCTCAAGCCGCTCCTCTGTGGCCTCTACAATTTCATTCTTCGCCTGAAAGACCTTGCGGCCTTCCCTTTCGGTAAGCACGCCCATCACCTCGCCCATGCGCCAGCCTGGGCTGCCCAAGATCTGCAAGCCGTCCACGCCCGGAACGAGCAGAGCGACAAAGTTCTCGCGCACCACGCCAATGCATTTGGGATAGCGTTCAAAAGTCTGAAGCTCGAATCCGGCAAGGTAAAGACGCTGAAGTTGTTCGGCGGAATCAGGCATGGAGAGAATTCATAATCACTGCGGTGTGGCCCGGATCACTTCCAGTGCATTTCCTTCTCCCAGCTTCAAAAAAGTGAAGACTCCTTCATTGGCAGAAAAGCATGCAAACGATGGCCCGAGATCGCTGGAAGCAGAATAACTGGCGATCTTGCGGCCAGTCTGAGCGTCCGCGATAACCATCGTTTGGCTCTGGGCTTCCTCATTCCAGAACGAGATCGCCATCTGATTTCCAGAAACATGAAACGCGCTGGGAGCGGATCCGGTCCGCGGACCGCTGACTTTGAGTGTCTGCGTAATCTTGCCGCTCGGTGCGATTACATAGACCAGTGCTGGCGAAGAGCGTCGCATGACGTACAGGTTGCCGTCGCTGCCCACTTCGGCATCTGCCAGATCGAGTGTCGGCGGAGACTTATCTGCATCTTTCTTGACTCCTGGATCGAGTTGTTTCTGCAAAGCTTCCTTCTGACCACCGGCCATGTCAGATTTCGTTCCTGTCGTCGCAGGCTTCTGCGCTTCCTGAAAGGAAAGTTCCGCTAGTTGCCTTCCATCAGCGGAAAAGACAGCCGTGAAATTATGGCCGCGATCGTCTTTATTCTGCACATCGCGCTTTACACCCGACACCAGGAAATTTCCATCGACAAACGCCGCGAATGTGTATACCTCAAAATCAGCGTCGAGATGCGTGGGCGATGAAGGCGACCCGTCCGAAGAAAAATGAAGCACGTAGATACGCGGCTTCAAGACGCCGCTCTGCGCGATCTGATACAGGCCGCCATCGGCCGCCGGCGAGAAGGCATCAGCGCGGTCCAGAGCCAGCTGAGAAAATGCGGCCGGGTCAAACAGCGCGATGCGCTTGCTATCCGCATCGATTTTGACCACCGGACCAAGCATAGGCCGGTCCGTCGCGAACTTCCGAATGTAGAGATTGCCGTCGGAATCGCACTTCGATGAACTCATGAACGCTCCGCCCATCTCCGAAGGCACGTTTACGGTGGAGATGGCGCGCAGAGCAATAGTTGATCCTGAATTGGTTGACGCTGAGATGATTGACCCTGAAACAGAACTCTTGGCAGTCGCGCCAGAAGGTCCCGAATTCGTCTGCGCAAGCGACAACCCGGCAAGAATAATGACCGCGAAAACAGCAGTTGAAAACGATCTCATCGAAACTAAGAACTGAGAACCGGCTACCGAGAACTGCCTCTCACATCTTGTACTTGCCAAGATCGTCGTCCCCGAGATCTTCCAGCCACTTGCGGAGTTCCTCGCTGCTAACCGCTGGAACCGGATTATTGGCCGCCTGCTTCGAGTTCTTCAAGACTTCATCGTCAACGAAAATGGGGCAATCCACGCGCAGGGCCAGCGCCAGCGCGTCCGACGGACGCGAGTCGATGCTTACCACGTGCCCTTCCCTTTCCAACCAGATCACGGCGTAAAAAGTATCGTCTTTTAGTTCGGTGACCACCACTTTGTGTACCATCGCGTCGAGCCCTGTGAGCACGCTCTTGATCAAATCATGCGTCATGGGACGCGGCGTGCTGACTTTTTCAATTTCAAGCGCAATGGCATTCGCTTCGTATACTCCAACCCAGATCGGAAGCACCGTATCGCTGCCAACGTCCTTGAGCAGAACTATCGGCATATTCGATACCGGATCCATCATGAGTCCACGAATTTTCATTTCTACTTCCATATAAACCCCTAAGCCAGTGGAGCGCCGGGCACCCTCGTCCGGCCAGCACGAAACAAGACAACTAGCCAGCCATCTCTCCCACCAAGCTATTAGGAAAGCAACCAGTAACCCGTACGCGAACGTAGCTCCCCGTGGCCAACTCAACCCCTGCGGGAGCTGTAAAATTCAGTACCTTAATCTGCGAGGTCCGCCCATTCCATTGCCCACGCGCCTCATTTTTCCCTTCAACCATCACTTCAAATATTTGCCCAACGTGCCGCTGATTACGCCGCGCTCCGATCTGTTTCTGCTTGTCGTTCAGCACCGCCAGCCGCCGAGCCTTCTCCGCATCGGGAATCGCGTCCTCAATTCCCAATGCCGGAGTATTGGGCCGCGCCGAATACTTGAAAGTAAACACCGAGTCGTACCCAACCGCCTCCATCAACGACAAAGTCTCTTCAAATTCCGCCTCCGTCTCACCGGGAAATCCAACAATCAAATCGCTGGTAAGCGAGATATCGCGTCGAGCCGCCTGAATCCAGGAGATGCGTTCCAGATACTGCTCGCGTGTGTAGAGCCGTTGCATGGCATCCAGCACCCGCGTAGATCCGCTCTGCACCGGCAAATGCACATGGTCGCAAAGAGCAGGCACGGCATCCATGACCTCGACAATATCGCGTCCAAAGTCACGCGGATGCGAAGTGGTAAAACGCACTCGACGAATTCCCGCGACCGAAGCCACAGCAGCGAGCAACTCGGCAAAGCTTTTCTTTCCATCGGGATCACGATAAGAATTAACGTTCTGGCCGAGGAGTTGAATCTCCGTGTAACCCAAGTCGGCTAGTTGCCGCGCTTCTCCGAGAACTGAAGAAGAAGTCCGGCTCCGCTCCTTGCCGCGCGTATATGGAACCACGCAATAAGCGCAAAACTTGTCGCAACCTTCAATGATCGTGATGTAACCGCGATGAGGATTCGTGCGAGCCGTGAACTCAGTCTCGAAGCACTCGTCAGTTAGCCGGTCGTCAAGTCCGGTAACCCGCTGCGACCCAGCCTCCAACTGCACCAGCATCTGCGGAAGATTTCGATAGGACGCCGACCCGCAGACCAAAGAAACATAAGGAGCGCGTTCAAAAATCTTCTCGCCCTCCTGTTGCGCAACGCACCCTAGGACGCCAAACTGCTTGCCCTGCGACTTATACTTTTTATAATCCGAAAGCCGGTTGAAGACCTTTTGCTCGGCCTTGTCACGAATCGAGCAGGTGTTATAAAGCACCAACCCCGCCTCTTCCACCGTCGGAACCTGCCGATACCCCTGCTGCAAAAGTGTCCCAACCACCTTTTCGGAGTCATGCGCATTCATCTGGCAGCCAAAGGTTTCAAGGTAAAACGTCTTGTCGGCGGACTCCGGCATGGGTTCAGTATAAACCAGCGTGGGATTTCTTAATTTTCTCTATCAGGTGTCGCATTTTTTCCATGAGGTGTCATCCTGAGCGGAGCAGAAACTTCACGAAGTGAAGTCCCTGCGGAGTCGAAGGACCTTTCCCTTTCCAACCCGTCCCTACTCTTCGCGAAGCGCTGCTAGCGGCTCGATCCGCGCCGCCCGACGGGCCGGAAGATAAGCCGCCAGCATAGAAATGGCAGCGACTAAAAGCGCCACAACAACAAACGTCGCAGGATCGTTCGGATGAATTGCATACACCATGCTAGTCATCAAATGCACAACTGTGAATGTAAGTGCCAACCCGATCCCAGTTCCAAGCAAAGCGAGTTTCAAACTCTGGCCCAAGACCAGCTTCATAACACTACTACGCGAGGCCCCAATCGCCATTCTCAGGCCTAATTCCTTTGTCCTCTCACGCACCAGGTAAGACACCACCGCGAACAATCCAACCCCGGTCAGGATTATCGCTAATCCCGCCAATCCACCAAGCAGCGCCAGAGCGAATCGCCAGGGCCGCAATTCCACGCTGACAATCGACTCCATGGAGTCAACATACTCAACCGGCTGCCCCGGATCGACGCTCTGCACCGCCTGTCGAATTTTGGTCAGCGCAGAGTCCGACGCATCGCGGCTCAACAGAACGATCGTCATCGAGGGAAACGACATCTGCTTGTAAGAGACATACATGGTTGGAGGCGGCGCATCTTCGATCGTGGACCTCACATCTCGAACAATTCCCACCACACGCCGCGGAGCTGAGGAGTCCTGAACTGAGCCGTCGTGAGCCGAAGTGTTGCCAGCCGAGCTGCCACTAACCGAACTACTAACCGAGGAGTTGTCGCGGAGTATGGAAATGTATTTCCCCACCGCGTCCTCGCCGGGCCAATACTTGTGCGCGAAAGACTCGCTGACCATCGCGACCGGTTGCGCGTTAGCATCGTCCCCGTCAGTGAAATTGCGCCCGTTGAGTATCGGGATATTCATCACCGGCAAGAATCCAGAGTCGACAAAGCGGAGTGAAGCGGATTCATACTCCCCCGGATTCGTATTTCTTCCGGCAATCGTGAAACTCGTCCAGAAATGATTGCCAGTAAGCGGCAGTGGATAGCCCAATCCAACTGCTTCCACCCCAGGCGAAGCGCGCAAGTTCTGATCCACACGCGTGAAGAAACAGGCAACATCGTTGTTGTCCTGATAGCGGATTCGCGGCAGCCCAATCCAGCTTGTAATCACACGGTCCGTACGAAAACCGAGAGGCTGATGCTGCAAATTCAGCATGCTGCGCAACAACAGTCCTGTTGCAATGAGCAACACGATGGAAAGAGAAATCTCACCCGTGACCAGCGCATGGCGCAGAAAGCGTCCCGCTGTGTCCATGGTTGTAACGTTTCCAGCATTCCGAAGTATGTGTTGAATGTCGGTTTTCAGCACCTTCAACGCTGGCAGTAACCCAAAGCCAAATCCGACTATCAGCGATACACCTACGGCAAAAGCTAGAACCGCGGGATTGATCTGGATCAATGGGAAGATATCGTTGTCCGGAGCAAAATGAAGCAATATCTTGCTGCCAATCAGCGCCAGAAAAAGTCCCAGCAAACCGGAGAGCAAGCCAAGAATCAGACTCTCAACCAACACCTCGCTGAGGATTTGAGATGTGCTCGCGCCGAGCGCCATCCGTACCGCCAATTCGCGCGTGCGCCCGCTAACTCGTGCCAGCATCAAAACCGCCACGTTGGAACTCGCTATCAATAACACAAGCACGACGATGCCAAGGGCCAGCAGTAGAGATTTTCTCGTCTCGCCGACCACAGCCTGCTGTAGCGGCATCACCACGGTGCCCGAGCCATTGTCCGAGCTAGGATATTGCGCCCGCAATTGAGCCGCAATGCGATTCATCTCGGCTCGCGCCTGATTCAGCGTGATGCCCGGTCGCAACCGGCCCACGACTTGCAGATAGTGCTGATCGCGCGAAAGCATGCGATCGGGGCGAACCTGCTGCTGCAGCGGGATCCACAGGTCTCTGCCTTCGTCATCCGGAGAGTGGAAACCAACCGGCATAACGCCGACTACATAGTAAGGATCGCCATTCAAAGAGATACTCTTGCCCACGATCTGCGGATCGCCACGGAACTCTCCCGACCAAAGGCTGTGACTCAGAAGCACCACATGGGGCGAAGAATAACTATCCTCGTCCGGCAGAAAAGTACGCCCCAGCATGGGCCGGACGCCAAGAATCGTGAACAACCCGGGGGAAACCGCGGCTCCATCCAAATGTTTAGGCTCGCCACTGCCAGTCAGATTGTAGTGGAAGCCACAATAAGCCGCGAGGTCCGTAAAGACATGATTCTGCGCGCGAGAATCCAGGAAGTTTGCCGGAGAGAACCCATCCAGATCGGATTCGTCATTCGCCACTTTGCTTTGAAATACGCTAACGAGATGCGCCGGATCGGCATACGGCAGAGGCCGTATCATTACTGCATAAATAATGCTGAAGACAGAAACCGTCGCCCCAATCCCCAGCCCCAGCGTCAAAACAACGGACGAGGAAAATCCCCGATTATTCCAAAGCCGGCGAAATGTTTGCCGAAATTTGCCGAGTCGCATAAGAATAAGATTCGCTCCACCGACTGTCATCCTGAGCTGTGCGGAGACTTTCCTCGTGCACTACGCAATCCTTAAGTCGCGTCCAGAGGCAAATTTCGGTTCCCACCGCCCAGCTTCTGGCTGATGTGATTGGCGATCAGTTTGCCGTGGAAGCGCCCATTCTCAATAAAAATTTCGCTCGTCCGCGAGCCCGCGACAATCACTCCGGCAACGTAGATTCCAGGAACGTTCGATTCCAGATTTTCGGGATCGCACACCGGACGGAGTTGTTCCGCCGAAAGTTCAATGCCCACGCTGCGCAGAAAATCGTAGTCGGGATGATACCCCGTAAGCGCAAAGACAAAATCATTCTTCAGACGAAGTGGGCCTGATGGAGTGCGAATCACAATGCAATCGGCGTTGATCTCCTTTACCGTGCTGTTGAAATGAGCCGTGATTTCTCCAGCCTTTATGCGGTTCTCAATGTCTGGACGCACCCAATACTTGACGTGGCTATGCATCTGCGCTCCACGATGGACAAGCGTGACCCGCGCCCCATGCCGCCACAAATCTAATGCCACCTCCGCCGCCGAATTCTTGCCGCCAATCACCGCTACGTCAGTATCGAAATAAGGATGCGGATCGCGATAATAATGGAATACTTTATCCAAGTCTTCGCCCGGCACATTAAGTTGATTGGCGAGATCGTAATAGCCGGTGGCAAGCACAATCTTGCGCGCACGATAATCGTGGATGGCATCGTGCCGATCGGTGGTCGTGACGCGAAAGTCCCCATCTTCTCCCGTGATGGTCTTCACCCACTCATATTGGCGAATCGGCAAATGATAATGCTCGGCCACGCGTCGATAGTATTCGAGCGCTTCGAGACGGTTGGGTTTCGGCAGAGCCGTCGTGAAAGGAACATCACCAATCTCCAGCAACTCTGGCGTCGTGAAAAACACCATGTTCTGCGGATAGTGATAAATGGAATTAACCAGGCATCCTTTGTCGACGATAAGAGACTTGAATCCGGCTTTCTGAGCCTCAATGGCACAGGCCATGCCGGTGGGGCCCGCACCCACAACCAGCACGTCGCTCAACGAATCGGGTCGCGCCTCGGCTTGAGCGCGAGGGAGGGTTTCCGGAATTTGGTCCACCGGCGAGTGCTCTATAGATGAGGGAGTCAGGGTTTTCATTGCGACGAATGCAAAACGATGGAAAACGACAATTCTAGCATTGTGGCATTTTGAGCACGTTGCGCCCGACTCTTTACTTCTTTACGCAAACCGCAACGCCATCGCGGAGAGGCAGTATGGTCGTAAACAAATCCTTCGATTCGTAGATCAGTTTGTTGAATTCGAGGATCGCTTTGGTTGTAGCGTCGGGGTTAGGTTTTCTGACACGACCGCTCCACAACACGTTATCCGTTATAAAAAGACCGCCGCTTTTCACTCGCGGCAGCGCCAAACGAAACACGCGTGGATAGTCGATTTTGTCGACGTCGTTGAAGATGATGTCGTACTGCTCTTTTTCTTCCGAAAGAAATTCCAGCGCATCGCCCACGCGAACTGTAATGCGCTGGGTGACACCCGCCCGCTCGAAATAACGGCGAGCCTTTTCGGCGCGCTTGGGATCGCCGTCCGTGTAGATGACGCGTCCGCCTTCACCCACCGCGCGTGCCCACCAGATGGTCGAATAGCCAATGGCCGAGCCCATTTCGAAAATCTTCTTCGCGCCGCTGATCCTCGCCAGTTGATATAGCACGCGAGCAACGGCGGGGCCAACGATGGCAACTTTGTTCTTGCCAGCGTCAGCTTCCATCTCGGTAAGAACTTCGTCGCGCGGCGGCAACATCGCGTACAGATAATCTTCGACTTCAGGAACCGTAATTCCGTTCATACGCCAGTCAGGTTTTGTGGGTCGATCCGTCATGTTTCTCCTTGAGTCATTATTCAGCTTGCTGATGGGCAAGACGCGGCCCGCCATCTTTTATGAAATCGTCTGCCCCGGTTTCATTTCCAGCACTTCTACATCCGGCACCAGCTTCTGCAACGCGCCCGGCGTTCCCGTCAGCACCGGAAACGTGCCAAAGTGCATCGGTATAACAGTTTCCGGTTGCAGTAATTTGCAAGCATAGGCTGCCTCACGAGGAGACATGGTGAAATGGTCGCCGATCGGCAGCATCGCAATCTTCGGCGCGTAGAGATCGCGGATGATAGCCATATCACTGAACACAGCGGTATCTCCGGCGTGGTAGAGCGTGACTCCGTTCGAAAATTCAAGCACGTAACCACAGGCTTCGCCGCCGTAAACGATCTGGTCGCCATCCTGAATGCCGCAGGAATGCACCGCATGTACCATGGTGATCTTCACATCTGCAACGGTTTGCGTGCCGCCCTTGTTCATGGGCGCAATCTGCTTGACGCCTTTTTTCTGCAACCATAGGCACAGTTCAAAAATGCCAACGGCAATCGGATTCAGCTTCTTGCCCACCTCGACCGCATCGCCGATATGGTCGCCGTGCCCGTGCGTACACAGCAAAACGTCCGCTTTCTTGACGTTCTTTTCACTCTCCGGGCACGCGGGATTACCGGCAATCCACGGATCAACATAGAAGGTCTTCCCTTCCGGCGTCTGAATGCGAAATGTGGCGTGACCAAGCCAAGTGAGTTGGATTCCTTTAAGATTCACGGAAACTTCTCCTTCAAACAACATTAAGACAATCTGCAAAGATAATCTGCGAATTAGCATTCTAGTGATTCTGCATAAGGGCCCGCAACGCGAGAATACGACTCCGCTGAATATAGATTCGATTTAAATCATTTCGGTTGCGCCCAAACTCGTGTATAAGATGGTGCTCAATGCCTGATCTCAAAGTATTGCTTTCACGCGAAACCATTGCCAAGCGAGTTGCCGAACTGGGAGAAGAGATTGCCCGTGATTTTCATGGTCAATCGATTATTTTTGTCGGCGTCCTCAAAGGCGCAGCCATTTTCTTGAGCGATCTTGCGCGCCAGGTTCCGCTTGACGCCACCTTCGACTTTATCGGAGTTTCGAGTTACGGAAATCGTCCCACCGCCAAAGACGACCCGGCGGGCCATGCGGCGTGGGATTCGCTCGGCGAAGTCCGTTTGACTAAAGATCTCGATCAATCCCTGGCCGACCGAAACGTGATTCTGGTCGAAGACATCCTCGACACCGGCCTCACGCTGAACTACATTTCGAGGCTCATGCAGGGGCATCGACCGAAGTCTCTGCGTATTGCGGCCTTGTTGGACAAGCCCTCACGCCGCAAACAACCCATTCAGGCGCAATATATCGGCTTCACGATTCCCGATGCTTACGTAGTCGGCTATGGCCTCGATTATGCGGAACGCTATCGCAATCTTCCGGATATCTGCGTGATTGAAAATCTGTAAGACATTTTGTAATTGTCAATTTCTGATTTGTAATTTTGAGAGCCTATGCTTCCGATTTTAAAATCGCAAATAACAAATGGGCTTATGAAAGAGCCGCTCGGACCGGCTGCTAGAATGAAGCAGTAAAAAAATGAAGCCTGTGAAAACGACCGCCTCGCAAACCGAACTCGCCTCCGAGGTGGAACCCCTCCTACTCGAAGTAGCCGACGTGGTCAACACTACGCTCGACCTCGAAACCACGCTCCGGCGCGTGGCGGAACTGGTGCGCAAAGTCATCGATTACGAGATTTTTGCCATCCTGTTGATCAACGAGCAGCGCCAGGAATTGTACGTTCGCTTTAATGTCGGATATCCACCGGAAGTTGCCGACCGTCTGCGCGTGAAGGTGGGTCAGGGCGTCACCGGACGCGCTGCGCAAACGCGCCAGGCCGTGCTGGTCGCCGATGCTACGCAGGAAGATTTCTACCTTGAGGCTGTGCCCAATGTTCACTCGGAGTTGGCCATCCCGCTGATCGTAAAAAACCGGCTGATCGGTGTGATCGACATTGAAGCGCGCCAAAAAGGTTATTTTACCGAGGAGCACAAGCGCCTGCTGACGTTGATCGCGTCGCGCATGGCGGTCGGCATCGAGAATGCGCGGCTACACACCCGCATAACGCGTCAGGCCCGCACGCTGCTACTGCTCAACGAGATTGCGCGCGAGCTTACCTCCATTTTGAATTTAGATGAGTTGCTCAAGCGCATCGCCGAACTGCTCAGCCGTTTGATCGACTACCAGATGTTCAGCATCCTGCTGCTCGACCAGTCCGGAGAAAAACTTCAGCACCGTTTCGCACAGCGCTTCGAGGAAAGGCTGCACCTGAAACATGACATCCCGCTGGGCCGCGGAGTGGTCGGGTACGCCGCGCAGGCCCAGGAAGCGATTTTGGTGCCTGACGTTACGAAGAGCGAACGTTACATCGCAACTAATCCGGAGACGCGTTCGGAACTGGCGGTTCCGCTGATCTACCAGGGAAAAGTAATTGGAGTACTTGATCTGGAGCACACGCGTCGCGGCTATTTCACCGACGATCACAAGCGAACTCTAACTACACTCGCGGCGCAGCTAGCCATCGCGATCGAAAATGCGCGCCTGTACGAGGAGATCGAGCGGCAGGAGCGCCGACTGGAACGCGACTTGGCGCTGGCGCGCGAATTGCAGTTTCGCTTGCTCCCGCATTCGCTACCGAAGATGCCGCACCTTGAGGTCGAAGCGAAGTTTGTTCCCGCCCGGGCCATCGGCGGCGATCTCTACGACTTCGTTCCTTATTCGCTGTCGCGTCTGGGAATCGCAATCGGCGACGTCAGCGGCAAGGGTGCGCCAGCTGCCATTTACGCCGCTCTCGTCAGCGGTATTCTCCGTTCGCATGCCCCGATTGAGCCCGGTCCGGCGGAGATGCTTTCGGCCGTGAATCTGTCGCTGGCGGAACGCAGAATCGCAGCGCAGTTTGTTTCGATCATCTATGCCGTGTGGGATGACGAAAAACGAACGCTGCTGGTAGCAAATTCCGGCTTACCGCGTCCCATCTATTGTCACAACGGCAAAATTGAGTTCATCGATGCGACCGGGCTGCCGCTCGGATTATTCGATGAAGCCGATTACGACGAATTGAGTTTCAAGGCCAAGCCCGGTGATCTCTTTGTGTTCTACAGCGACGGCATTTTAGACGCGCGCAACCGGCATGGTCATTCCTTTGGGCCGGAGCGTGTGGAAGCAATCGTCGCCGGCTGTGCCACCAAGTCAGCCGACTGCGTAGTGAACGAGATATTCAAGGCTGTCACGGACCACGCCGCTGGCGTCGATACCTTCGACGATCAGACCGTGGTCGCGATCAAAGTGAAAGGCGATCAAGCTCCAAGCAAACGCAAGTGAAACATACGCAAGTATCGCAAGCCCTACGCCCGCCTGCCTTTGGATATCACGGCGCGGCTTCTGGACCGCGCACCCTGGAACTCTTCTGCGAAGACGTGTCGCTGGAAGCATTAGCAGCACGTCACGGAACTCCGCTGTACGTTTATTCAACGGCGACGATCCGGGCGCGTGTGAAAGCATTCGCCCACGCATTTCGCTCCACTCCTCATACCCTGTGCTATTCAGTGAAAGCCAATTCAACGCTCGCGATTCTGCGCTTGCTAGCTGGCGAGCACACCGGCTTCGACGTAGTTTCTGGCGGAGAACTGCAACGCGTCCTGCATATAAATCCCAAGCTTGCCGGCAAGGTTGTGTTTTCCGGCGTGGGCAAGACGGTTGCAGAGATGGAACTAGCGTTGCGATCGGGGATTCTGTTGTTCAACGTTGAAAGCGCCTCGGAATTAAATTTGCTTTCCACGACCGCAGCTCGACTCAAGAAGCGCGCGGCCATCGCAGTACGGGTCAATCCCGATGTATCTGCGAAAACTCATCCCTATATTTCAACCGGGCTACATCAGCACAAGTTCGGCGTACCAATTCCCGAGGCGCAATCGCTCTACGCGCAGGCTGCGAAGCAACCTTATCTGGACGTGGCCGGAGTGAGTGTCCACATCGGGTCGCAGATTATCGATGTCGACTCCTTTCATGCCGCACTTGAGCGCGTGGCCGATCTCATCCGCGGGTTGCGCCAACAGGACCACGATATTCGCTACATAGACGCGGGCGGCGGCTTGGGAATTTCCTATGAGGGGGAGCAGGGGGGATTTGAGAAACAGATTGCAGCCTATGCGAGAGCAGTGCTAGGTCCGTTGCGCGGCATGAAATTGCATCTCCTATTCGAGCCAGGGCGATCCATCGTCGGGCCAGCGGGCGTGTTGCTGACACGTGTTCTTTATCGGAAAACGAATAATCGCAAACGCTTCCTAATCGTCGACGCGGCGATGAACGATCTGGTGCGTCCTTCTCTATATGGCGCGTATCACGAAATTGTTCCGGTAAGCCGAGCCTCGTCCAAAACAGAGCTAGAAACAGAGATTACCGATGTGGTCGGTCCCATCTGCGAGACTGGCGACTTCTTCGCGCGCGATCGAAAGCTTCCGCTGGTTAGCGAGGGGGATCTGCTGGCGATTCTAGATGTGGGCGCTTACGGAGCTGTGCTGGGATCGAACTACAATTCTCGCGGACGGTCAGCGGAAGTGCTGGTGGATGGTGCTAAAGCGAGAGTGATCCGTCGACGAGAAAGCTTAGAGGACCAGATGAAAACGGAGCTTTAAGCTCAACCTGCGGAGTTTGGGACTATGGCTTCTGTTGAAGAACCAAGACGGGAGCGGCCACCCCTGTGGCCTTCGCTGCTGATTGCGGCGATCGCGGGTATCTGCTTGCCGCTCCGTTGGATCTCACGCCACCATAGCGGCTGGTTCGATTTCACCATTTTACTGGCTCCGATTTACATAGCGCTGGCCTTTGGTGACATTTGGCCTGTTCTGGTTGGACTTCAGGCGGTTGCCTTCGCGTCTGCGCGCCGTCCCCGCTTGTGGCGATACCGGGTTGCAGTAGTCGTGTTTCTTGTCAGCGTGGGCTGTTCGGTACCGGTTGTAAAGATGGAACTTTATGAAATCCGGGCTAAACGCGCCGAAGACGCGCGCATGGCAGAATGGTACAAGCAGTTAGGTGCAGAGGAATCAGCAGCGCGGCATGCGATCGCCGTGAATGGAGTGCTCGCATTCACTGAGCCGTTGCAGGGTGCACAGGCAGGCGTGCTGGTTCGTTATATGTACGAACATGCTCTCACTCCGGAGAACTTGCAACGCATGGGCGAGCACTATCAAGATCCCATGGTGATGGATGCACTGGCACAAAAGAAAAACTGCCCGCCCGAGGCGCTGCGAATACTTTTTGCGAAGGCCATGAACGAACGCAAAACTGCGACTCCCGTGGCTTGGCAATCGCTCAATCAGGCTTTAGATCACATCGGGCGAAATGCTAACACGCCCGCGGACGTGCTCGTGAAGATGGCGGAAAGTGATGATCGTGCGGCTCGTTCGGCGGCTTTGGCAAATCCGAATCTGCCGAAGGCAGAGAAAATCTCATATTTGAATGGAGCGTGCGACTTCCACGAGGCGGAAATGCGATACGCGGCCCAGGATCCGGACACGCCTCCAGAAGTATTAGAATGTCTTTCCACAAAACCGGGTGGTGCTCTAGCGGTGGCGCAAAATCCGCATACTCCAATTCGCGTTCTTGAAACCTTGACTCGCTCTGATCAGGACTTGATCAAGAAAGCTGCACAGGCGAACCTGGCCAGCCGCGAGGCGCCCCCGCAGTAAAAAGTTGGCAAGAGTCTTGGCTAGCGTTGCCGGTCGTCGGCAGTTCATGCTTGAAGCTCCAGTTCGCTCTTATAGCGCCTCTAGGAAGTTAGTCACTGCCCTTAGCACCGGTTCCGGCTGCTGTATGAATAGCGCGTGTCCCAGGTTGCGAAACTTCACATGCGTGTGATGTGGCAACAAACGCTTAGCCAGCGTCACATCCGCATCTGCCATCAGCCCGCCTAATTCCGGGCTGCCTTGCAGAAGCAGCGTCGGACAAGTAATTCCGCGCAACAAGCTCTCGCCATCCCATCCTTCGGCTGACGATCCGTCAAGCGTCATTTCATAAGTGTCAGGATCGGCCTGCTGCACGCAGCGCGCCCAGGAGAGCAGATAAGCCTCGTCGTTGCCCGGAAGTTCGCGGATCTCCACGAACTCATCGCTGCCGGGAACGGGCAGCACAATTTTGCCGATGCCGTCCGCGATCTGCTCGACCGAGCCGCCCTTACGTGCCAGATTGCGCAGTCCCGAAAATAACGAGGTGTACATCGGGTTGTGAAGATGCCGTGCAACGATCATATTGTCGCCGAGAATCAGTGCACGTACCAGTTCGGGATGCTGAGACGCGACCGACATGGCCAACATGCCGCCAAGCGAATGTCCAAAGAGCACGGCGGGAGTGCCAATGCGCTCTCGAAGAAAGCGCGCGATGTCTTCAGAATATTGCGGGCCGTGGTACCCGCGGGCGACGTGCGAGGATTTGCCATGGCCGCGCAGATCGGGCGCAAAGATATGCCAACGCAGGCTCAGCGCGGGAATCAACGGTAGAAATACTTGCCAGCGGCGTCCGAGCCCATGCAACAGCACGAGCGGCGGGCCATGAGCGGGGCCCTCGGCATAGTTCATTTGAACGCTCAGACGAACGTTCGAGTGAACTTCGCCGGTGTCGCCGGTGTTAAAGATACGCTCGACGAGGCCAGGAAATGTTTCGCTCACAACGTTTTCTCTCAGGTACTTAGTGGCTCGCAGCGCCTGCATCGTAAGTAAGTTTGCCGCCGACCCAGGTCTTAAGCACCTTGACGTCGCGGATCTTGACGGGATCGATGCTAAGCACGTCATTGCTCAGCAAAACCATGTCGGCCAGCTTCCCCGGCGTGATCGAGCCTTTTTCGTTCTCCTGAAATTCGGCATAAGCAGAACCCGTGGTGTAGGCCTCGATGGCTTCTTTTATGGTTAGCTTCTGCTCAGGAAACCATCCATTCGGATTTTTCCCATCAAGCGTCGCACGCGTTGTGGCAGCGTAGAGCGTCAGCATAGGGTTGAGCGGTGCGACATCCCAATCCGTGCCGAATGCGAGGCGCACGCCGTGATTAAGCAGCGTGCGAAAAGCGTAGGTGCGGCTCGCGCGGTCGTGTCCGATGCGGGCTTCGGCCCAGCGGCCGTCGTCAATGGCGTGATAGGGCTGCACCGACGCAATCACGTGCAGTTGGGCGAAGCGGTCGAAATCTTTGGCCGCCATGTGCTGAGCATGCTCGATGCGCCAACGGCGGTCACGGCTGCCATGCTCTTTTTCAATCGCTGTGTAAATGTCGAGGATCGCAGAAATTCCCTCGTCCCCAATAGCGTGCGTACAAATCTGCAGACCGGCAGCGTCGGCTCGCATCATGCGATCCTGCATCAAGGAGATGGGATGCATCTCATCGGAGAGCAATCCGCGATTGCCGGGCTGATCGGAATAAGGCTCGAAAAAATATGCCGTAGTCGAACCAAGCGACCCATCGGAGTATGCCTTCACTGCGCCGATGCGCAGATACGACCCTCCAAATGCCCGCCGGATGCCGATTTTAACCTGGTCGTCGACCTGGGTAATCAACGGCGCTGCATAGATGCGCGTGGTCAGCTTGCCTTCGTCGAGCAGCTCCGAGTAAATCGCGATGTCGGCATAGTCGGGGTTCATGTGCTGCACGCTGGTCACGCCGAGCGAGGCAGCGTGTTCGAGCGCACGCTCAATGGCATGGCGTCGCTGATCGTGGCTGGGAGGCGGAACAGCTTTAAATAACAAATCTTCCGCAGCGTCTTTCAGCGCGCCCGTCGGGTTCCCCTGCTTGTCGCGAACGATCACTCCACCTGCGGGTTCTGGTGTTTGTGCGGTGATGCCAGCCAGTTTTAGCGCCAGCGAATTCGCCAGAACCATATGGCCGTCGTAGCGACTCACAGCGACCGGCGTTTCAGGCGTCGCCGCATCAATCAGCTCTTTGGTCGGCAACTCCGCTGGGTTCCACTTGGTCTCGTCCCAGTCCCCGCCAAGCACCCATTCGCCCTTAGCCGTTTTCGTCGCGTGCTCCCCGATGCGACGGGCAAATTCCTGCGGACTGGTAGCGTCGTTGAGTTCTACATTGTCGAGTTGCGCCCCACCGTCGGTGAAGTGGACATGAGCGTCGTTGAAACCCGGCAGCAGGCGCTTTCCGCCGGCATTAACCACGCGTGTGTGCGGCCCACGCCAGGAATCTACTTGCTGGCTCGATCCGACCCCAACGATCCGATCGCCAAGGATGGCAACCGCCTCAGCTTCCGGCAGCAATGGATCGACAGTCCAGATATGCGCATTTTGAATGATCAGATCCGCGGCAGGTTTTGCTTGCGCGAAAACGTTGAGCGGGCAATCGAGCACGCAACCGAGCGCATAACAAAGAACGACCGCGATCAAGCAGCGTTTCATTAATTCCCTTCAGTGCTTGTTCAAATTCCGATTCGATTGAAACCGCCCCAAGCCGCGTCTCTCAACACGGAGTCAGCGTTCTCCCCACTTAAGCTTGGTGGCGAGCACTTCGAAAAATGTCTTTCGAAAGCGCAGCAGCTTGGCCGAGTGTTCTGCCTTGACGCAACGCACGATATCGCCATTTCGCGTAGGCATGCCGACTTGTCCATCGAGACTCAGATACGCTTCCTCTTCTCCGGTATGCACCTGGATTTCAATCGCGACCGTATCGCGCACCACCACCGGGCGATGCGTCAACCCGTGAGGCGAGACTGGTGTGATAACAAATGCATCGACATCCGGCTCAAGAATCGGCCCGCCCGCTCCGAGAGAATAAGCGGTAGAACCAGTCGGAGTCGCTACGATCAGCCCATCGGCCTTATAACTGGAAACGAACTCCGCATCCACAAACAGCTCGAAGTGATTCAAGCGCGCAATCGCGCTCTTACTCACCACCAGTTCATTCAAAGCAACGTGCGTAGCAACGATTTCGCCTTTCCGTACCAGCGAACAACTCAGCATGGAGCGGCTGTCGATGATGTATCCCTCTTTTTCGATCGCCTCCAGAGCGGGATACAAATCCGAAAGTTGAAGTTCGGTCATGAATCCAAGCGTGCCGAGGTTAACTCCGAGGATCAGAGTTCCAACCTTCGCCACCGCGCGCGCCGCGGAGAGCAGAGTGCCGTCGCCGCCCAGCACCAGCGCCAAGTCCGGCGCCCGTGTGGCCAACTCGCTGCGCGCCATCACGCTTGACGGCGAGAAATACGCTGCACTTTCTACGTCGAACACGACTGTGTAATTGCGCTGTAGCAGCCACTTTTCGAGTGCCGGCAATGCTTCACGCAACTCAGGACGGTCCGGCTTCGAAATGATGGCGACGGTTTTCTGGCGGCTCGGGCTTAGGGAAGACTCAGGCATGTCTTCGAACTTTTCGTTCGGATATCTCCGATGTCATCTCTTATGCCATCGGACTTCCGATTGTACAGAATCACTCGCTGGCAAGCTGCGAAAAGTCCGCGTGCAGCAGGAATTCGCGATTGCCTTCCCCTCCAAGTATGGGAGACTCAATCCATTGGGTGTGCGTGCATGCAAGCTCCAAGAGCGCCGTTTCGACCCTGGCCACGGCCGCACGCTGCGCCGTTTCGTCACGCACAATTCCGCCTTTACCCACCAGTTCCCTGCCCGCTTCGAATTGCGGCTTCACCAGCACCACAATCTGTCCGGCTAAATTTGGACTGGAAATCGGCCTGGGATAAGCCGAAGCAGCACGAATCACCGCAGGCAGCACCAGAGTCGCCGAGATAAAAGATACATCCATGGCAATGAAATCAATCGGCTCGCCCACGTCGTCAGGCTCAAGATAGCGGGCATTTGTTTTCTCCAACAGCCGAATCCGCAGATCGTTGCGCAAGCCGAAATCCATCTGCCCATAACCCGTGTCGACAGCAATCACCTTGGCAGCGCCGTGCTGCAGCATGCAATCGCTGAAGCCCCCAGTGGAAGCGCCTACGTCGAGACAGACTTTGCCTTGGAGATCGGTTCCCCAGTGTTCGAGAGCTTTTTCTAATTTGAGTCCGCCACGACTGACGTAGCGAAGATCTGCACTCAGCAGGCGAAGAACAGATTCAGAATCAACGGAGGCGCCCGCCTTTTCGATCTTCTGCTCGTTGACCAGAACTTTTCCCGCCAGAATAAGCGCCTGCGCCCGTTCGCGCGATGGCGTCAGACCTCGATCAACGAGCAATTTATCAAGACGTATTTTCACGGAGATTGATTTTTGCATCGGCGCAATACAGTAAGCACCCGATGCAGTGCAGAGTGTTGAAAACGATTCGTTAACAGGAGGTTACAAGAGTAACTTTCCGTTTTTCCACAAACTTTTCCTCAAGGGTGTTGAAAACTTCGTCAGGAAGCCTTCACCACACCACAAAAGAACCGCCCGGAAAAGGCGGCTTCACACGCGAATTGAAAATCACCGATTGAAAATCGCTGCTGACGAACTCAGCCCGCCACTTCTTCCAGAGTCTTCTCGTCGATGTCAAAGTTGGCGTGAACATTCTGCACATCGTCATTATCGTCGAGCGCTTCCATCAGGCGGATCATCTGCGCCGCCTGCTGCCCTTCCAGCTTGATGTAGGTATCGGGAACCATAGCCACACTCGAGGAAGCAGGCGTAATGCCAGCCTTCTTCACGGCTTCAAGAACAGCCTCGTAGGCGGAAGGCTCGGTCAGAATTTCCCAATTCTCGCCTTCGTCTTTCAAATCCTCGCCGCCCGCCTCCAGAATGATGTTCATCAGGTCGTCTTCCTTGGCCGCGGATTTCGCAATCACGATGGCGCCCTTCTTGTGAAACATATATGCAACGGCGCCCGCCGAGGCCATGTTTCCATTGTTCTTCCCAAACACATGCCGGATTTCGCTCACCGTGCGATTGCGGTTGTCGGTAGAAATTTCCGCCAGTAAAGCCACACCACCCGGCCCGTAACCCTCAAGCACGAATTCTTCATAAGTCGCGCCCGGCAACTCGCCAGTCCCTCGCTGGATAGCGCGCTTAATATTGTCAGCCGGCATGTTCTCCGACTTAGCCGCCAAGATCGCCGTCCGCAGCCGCGGATTCATATCCGGATCGCCGCCCGACTTCGCCGCCATTGCGATTTCTTTAATAAGCCGTGTGAAAATCTTGCCGCGCTTGGCGTCGAGTGCGCCCTTCTTGTGCTTAATTGTTGCCCATTTCGAATGCCCGGACATGGTTCTACCTCATCTCTTTTCTCTGTAAAACGAGAACTTGAATTGCGTTGATTCTCGGAATTGTGGATCCGCCCGCGGAGGAAATCACAGCATCAGCCTCGACGTAATAACGTTCAGGCGAAGTGAAATTATAGCATGGGTAAGATGAACAACGGATTGGAAAGCCCAGCAAGTCAGCCGATTTGGCTCGTGTGGTGACGGGGATCTGCCCCGTCCTCGCGTGGTGATGCCGTCTCAACAGGGTCTCGTATCCAACGCAAATTCAGCATGACTGCTGTACTCTTGTGAACAAATCGTGGACGAATCGCCATGGCCTCCAACGCTCTCGACCGCCAACTCACCCAACTAGAAGCCAGCCGTTACAGATTTGGTCCTGGCGAAGCGACTCACATCGTAAAGTTGCTAAATCGCCTAAACACCGGGCACTTCCCCGACGCGCCCTCGCTGATCCGTTTCCATGAAGCCCTACTTTTCCTCCGAGCCTTTCCTCAAGGCCCAGCGGTAGTCCGCGCCACAAGGCGCATTCTGAATAACTTCCACAAAAAAGTAGAAGCATTACACAAAGCCGGAGCCGACATGGACGACTTCGACACCTTCGAGTTCTCCGGCGTCGCCGGCACCGAGATGGAAGACACACTCAGCTTTGATGTTGCAAACTGGCTAATCAAGCGCAAGCCCGGCAAAGTCGAAATCGCTTGGGATAGCTATGAGCCCGGACGAGAGTTAGGAACCACCGGCCCGCGATTCATCCCGTTGCTCGAAGACGATGCCAATGTCGAAGCCGATACACCGTGGCGCCGGTGGCTGGAGACCGCCGCAGGCAAGCTCGGAAGAAACGATGTCCGAAGAAAAAAGAATGCGACCGCAACATGGTTGATCAACCGCTTCGACCAATTGCCGCTGCCACCGCAACAAAAAGCTGAGCTCTACGAATCACTACGCGTGCCTCTGCGTTGGAAATTAGAAAACTCCGCCATCACGAGAACGCGAAACTGGGAGCCGATTCGCAGCGTCTTTTACCACGACCAGCCACTGATCAGCCGCAGCCAAGTCTCGCTTGCCGACGAACTAGCAAGACGTCCACCCAAACTAACCAAGCTGTCGCACCAGCAAGGCGACGAAATCATGGAGCTGATCCGCGAAGTCATGCTCGTCCGCTACCGCGAACTCTACGGCACCACGCTAGGCGATCCGCGCTCGGTAGTAAGAGCCGACGTAGGCCGCGGAGTCACCATCTATCTCTGGAACCTCCCGCCCGACCGCCGTCTCCCACTGCGCGCCTACGTCGCTGGCCTCACGCTAAAAAACGGAGTGCCCATCAACTACATCGAAGCCATCGGCCTCTGCGAGTGGATGGAGGTAGGCTTCAACACCTTCTACACATTCCGAGGCGGCGAAGCCGGATGGATCTACGCCCAAGTGCTGCGCTGCCTCTGTCATCGCATGGGAACCACGTGCGTCTCCGTCTATCCCTATCAACTCGGCAAAGATAACGAAGAGGCGATCGAATCCGGCGCATTCTGGTTCTACCGCAAATTAGGATTCAGACCAGGCCGTCCCGATCTGCAAAAGTTAGCGGAGCAAGAAGAGCAGAAAATCGCCGCCGATTCCGCATCCAAAACAAAAAAGTACCGCACGCCCGCAAGAACCTTACGCCGCCTAGCCGATGGCCACGCGTTCTACGAATTACCAGGCTGCGAAGTTGGAGCATGGGACAAATTTTCAACCCGCAACATCGGATTGCAAGTCAACCAACGGATGGCGCGCGACTTCGAAGGAGATGCCATCCAAATGCGCAAGCATTCGGCACGTGCCCTTGAGCGGATGCTAGGCATAAGCACGTCGTCGTGGAAGCCGCTGGAGAAAGCAGCCTTCGATAACTTTGCGCTAGTTCTAGCCGATGTGCCCGAATTACGCACCTGGACCCAGGAAGAAAAAACAGCCTTGCTCCAAATCATCCAAGCCAAATCCAAACCAGATGAAATGCTCTATCTACAACTCACGCAGCGCCATGCACCGCTACGGAGGGCGCTGCTGACGCTCGGATCGATAGGCAAAGCATGAAATATCGATGCGACTAACCAACTTTCAAACCGTCTACAAAGTGGCCGGGTGGCTTCCGATAGCAGTCTTGCCTTTGACGGCATTGGCTTTCTGCAATTCGCTGCCGCCTTGGGTATTCATGTGGATTCTTTCGTTCGCCATCTATTTCAGCCTGAAGTGGCTGACGTGGTGGAGCGCGCGATCACGAATCGCTCATCCGTCATGGCGCTCAGTAGCCTATCTTTTAGCTTGGCCAGGAATGGATGCAGAAGCTTTCTTGGATGTGAAAGAAAGTACATCACCGCCAGTGTTCATGACTTGGCTGTGGGCGACTTTTGAAACGATCTTCGGTGCAATATTTCTTTGGGTAGTACCGCGATCCGTTCCACAAGAACAACCCCTTCTACGTGGGTGGGTAGGTATGGTTGGCCTGATCCTGCTCCTTCACTTCGGTGCTTTCCAGTTAGTCGCTCTCCTCTGGCAGAACCTAGGCGTCAAAGCCGAACCCATCATGTCTGCGCCTTTCCGTTCTACATCCCTCGGAGAGTTCTGGGGGAAGCGGTGGAATCTCGGCTTCCGCCAGCTTGCTCATGAGTTAATTTTCCGCCCGTTACATCGAAAGTTAGGTCCGGACACTGCCGGTCGCCTAGTCTTTATGATTTCGGGGCTAATCCACGATCTGGTAATCTCGCTGCCTGCTCGCGGAGGCTACGGTCTCCCCACCCTCTACTTCTTGCTGCAAGCCATGGGAGTAGCTGTCGAGCGTTCGCGGTCCGGTAAGCGTCTGGGGTTGGGTCACGGAGTGCGCGGCTGGTTTTTCATGATGGTGTTCCTTACGGCACCTGTCTTCTGGCTCTTTCATCCGTGGTTTGTGCTGCGTGTAATACTTCCATTCATGCGAGCAATTCACGCACTATGACAAATGCACTCGTGCAGCGACTGTTTGATATCGACCTGTGGCTCGTGGGCGCGGCGCATTTCTTGATCCTGTTCGCTAGCTTTCAGGTGCCCTATCGCTTGGGATGGAAAAAGGACTTACAGCAACTGATGCCATTCAACCGGAAAATGCTTTGGGTGCAGAGTGGATTCACGGTGTTGACGATCGTTGCTTTTGGCACACTGACTTTAACACTCCATGCTGAAATGCTCCACGGCGACCGTGCTGCCTTAGCACTTACCTGCTTCGTCGGGATTTACTGGACAACGCGGATTCTCGTTGATGCGATTTATTTTTCGCACGCCGACTGGCCCAAAGGAAAGGCATTTATCGTAGGACACACTCTCCTAACCATGCTCTTTTCTTTCCTCGCAGCGAGCTATGTCGGGCTATTCGTCTGGCACGTGTGGTTGAGGGTCGACAGCTGATCGGTATCGTAAAGATAATATGTGATTGGCCCATGACCATCACCGTATCGGTTTTCTCACTTCTGGTGATCCTGCTTGCACCCATCCTTTTGGTCCGTTTTCGCAAACGGCCATTGGCAAGATTCCATCGCGCTGTAACGAACCCAATCGCGGTTCGATTCGCCGCGCGACTGCCCGGGTTCGCCGTGGTTACAAACGTAGGTCGATATTCAGGCAAGCTCTACCGGACACCGGTGAATGTCTTTCGAGAGGCCAACGGTTTCATGATCGCGCTCACCTATGGCCGAGAAAGCGGGTGGGTAAAAAATGTACTCGCCGCTCGGGGCTGCCAACTTGAGACGCGCCGCGTGCAATATCAACTCTGTGCGCCGACCATCGTGCATGACCCCACCCGGCGACGATTCCCTTTCCCAGTGCGTGTAATCCTTCGCCTTATCGATACGAACGATTTCATGCAGCTTTCAAGTTCCTCAGAGTCCCGCGGCTGACCGCTCCGCTTTACGCCGCTAGGGCTCGGAGCTTCCGGTCAGCCGTGATGCGACCGAGGCGGCAAAGGAATAACGCCCAGAAAGATCAGAATTAAACCAACCCCAACAACCAAAAGGATGATGGTCGGAGCCCAATAACTGAAAGGGTCGCTGCTGCGGTCAAAACCACCCGGAGGACATCCCTTGTAGTAGCCCTTTCCAGTAATCAAACTATGGCCCGCCCAAGCAACGGCAGCAAGCCCCAGCAGCAGAAATATCACGGATTTGCTCCTAAACAATTCCCTTCGGTTTGCACCACCAACCAGCACAATTTCACGAACTTCCTGTTCGCCGTGCCCGATACGCATAGACCACCGCCAGCAGCGGAGGCGCCAGCAGAAATCCCCAGAACGGAATCACAAATCCAAGTACCAATGGAGCCAGAATCGAAGCCCACATCGGCACGCGTGCCACCCGCCGCATGATGTAAGGCTGGAGCACGAAGCCATCGACCGCGACAATCACTGCATAAAGGATAAGCACATACAACGGATGCCGCCAGTCTTGCCAACGCAGAGCCGCAGCCAGCACCGGCCCCAGCAATCCAAGAATCGGCCCGAAGTGCGGGACGATCTGCAACACCGCGCCCAGCACAGCCCACAGCGGAGCCCAAGGAACGCGAATAATCCACAATCCAATCAACCACAGAAAGCCTACAGCAAGCGAATCCTGTAACTGCACAATAGCCCAACGCTTAAGCGCGGAGCCCGTAATTCGGAAGTGATCACCGACCGTCACTGCGCTGCCACCGAAAACCTTTTCGCAAATTCTACTGGCAAAACCGGTGTAGCGCCCGCCTGAGAACAGACATATCGCGCCACTTCATTGGAGATATCATTAATTTCATCCAAATCCATTTTTCGCAGCAGTCCCAAAACCAGCGCAGCCGTGAATGAATCCCCAGCCCCCACCGTGTCTACGACCATTACCGGACGAGACGGACAATCTGACCATCGCGCCTCATTACCATTACCATTCTTTTGATAAAGTAGGCTGCCGTTTGCGCCCCGCGTTAACGCAACCAAGTTGAGACTGAATTGTCGCGCCAGACTCTCGATGTGATGCTTAGTCGATCCGGTCAGACTAAACATCGAAGCAAGCGTCGGCAGTTCGTCATCGTTTACCTTCAGCACGTTGGCCAAACGGAGCGATTCTTCAATCACACCACGCGAATAGAACCGCTGTCGAAGGTTGATGTCAAAAACTCGCAGCACATCCACTCGTGCCATTGCTACGAGTGTCAATATTGTGTCGCGGGACGGTTCGCAGCGTTGAGCCAGACTTCCGAAACAGATTGCGTCGGCCGCGCGAGCGGCCACGGTTGCTTCTGGAGTCGCTGCGATGCAATCCCAAGCCACATTTTCTTGGATAGTGAAATGAGCCAGCCCGTCACCGGAGAGCTCGACCTTCGCCGTCCCCGTTGGCACCGCCTCGTCAATTTGCACAGTATCGTCCGCCAAGCCCATCTCGCGAAACCGGCGAATAACTTCTCGCCCATAATCATCGTTCCCTACGCGCGTGATGACCTTGGCCTGTGCACCGAGGGCGTGCGCATGATACGCGAAGTTCGCCGGACATCCACCGAGCTGTGGGCCGGTGAGAAGCAAGTCCCACAGCACTTCTCCGACGCCGACGACGTTACAATTCATGGCACCCTATTCAATGCCCAGTTGTCTCTGAATTTGCTCCAGTGGCACACCCTTTGTCTCCGGCACCATCGTCTTTACCCAAATCAGTTGGAGAACCATCATGAACGCGAAAAACGAGAATACGTAACCGGGCGCGAAGGCCGACACCATCCTTGGGAAGAACGTTGTCAGCAGGGCGGCGAACATCCAGTGCGTGAAGCTGCCCAGGGTCTGACCCTCCGCGCGATGACGGTTGGGAAATATTTCTGAGATAAAAACCCAGATCACTGCTCCCTGACCAACCGCGTGGGCAGCAATGAAGGCGAAAACGCAAACCGGCACAATCGCGTAATGCACCGTAAAGAAGGCCCAAGCCACCAGACTCAGCGAAGCGATATATCCGAATGACCCAATAAAGAGAAGCGTGCGACGACCCAACCGGTCGATGAGCCAGAGGCCGACAAAAGTGAAGATGAGATTGGTAATCCCAATGCCGATGGATTGTAATAAAGCGGCTTTCGCACCCAGCCCAGCCAGTTCAAATATGCGTGGCGCAAAGTAGAGAATTGCATTGATGCCGGAAAGCTGATTAAAAAATGCAATCAAGATGGCGAGCAGAATCGGTTTGCGCAAATTACGAGTCCAGAAACGCCCCGACGACGCTTTTTCGGATGACGCAGCGATAATCTCGTTCGCCTCAGCCTCAATCTCGGCTTTGGAGGCTTCGGGTTGAATGCGTTGCAGAACTTTCAAACCGCGTTCGCGATTACCCTTCCTGCTCAGAAGCCAACGCGGGCTTTCGGGAAGGCCGATGCAGAACAGAGCGTAGATAAGTGAGGGAAACGCGGCCACGCCCAGCATCCAGCGCCAGGCATTTTCGCCGATGCCCGCAAGCAATGCGTTAGACACGAAAGCGATCAGGATGCCAAAAACAATGTTGAACTGAAACATGCCGCCCAGTCGTCCGCGGTATTTGGGTGGCGCAATTTCCGAAATGTACAGCGGAGCAGCCACGGTGGAGATGCCGATACCCAAACCGCCGATGACACGCGCCAAGATGAAAGTGCCAACATTTGTCGCCAATCCCGAGCCCACTGCTCCGACAAAATAAAGAACGCCTATCCAAAGCAGAGTGGCTTTGCGTCCGAAGCGATCAGTGGGCCAGCCACCGATCAGCGCCCCTACAACTGTGCCATAGAGAGCGGAACCCATCGCAACTCCGTGCCATCCAGGACTCAACCCCCATAGCGATTGAATTGTTTTTTCGGCGCCGGAGATGACGACCGTATCGAAACCGAAAAGGAAACCGGCAAGTGCCGACGTCAGCGACCAGAAGAAGACACGAGCATTCATAGACGTATGGACAAGCGAAGCACACACGATAAACGCATCGTGGACGCCACGCAAATGTGAGATTTGTACTCAATGTGAGGTTTGTACTATTTGGTCCAATCGCCGAGATCCGATCACCTGCAAACGGTCATCCTAGGCTGGGATATCATGGGCCAAGGGACCGGCGAGCTTGAACAGCCTCGTTTGACCGTGTATCGTGTATAAAGATTTAGGGAGCACAGTGCCGTGCAGTTTTCGGCTTCTACAGAAGCGTTTTGAAATTTGCTTCTGGCGCGCGCCATGCAGACTCCGGTGTCCCTCAAACGGTCTGCAAAACTTTGATTTTAAAGCGGAAGTGGTGGAACTGGCAGACACACCATCTTGAGGGGGTGGCGCCGAAAGGCGTGGGGGTTCAAATCCCCCCTTCCGCACCATAAATATTTGCTTCGTGTGTTGCTTTCGCGATCGCGAGATTATCGAATCCGAGCCTCGGCTCTATTGGAGTTCTGTGTATGTGGGTAACCGTCCTAGTCACCATCGTTCATGTCGGCGTTTGCTTTTTTCTGATTGCGGTCGTGTTGCTGCAGAGTGGAAAGAGCGGTGACCTCGCCGCGGCTTTCGGCGGACAGGGTAGTCAGACAGCGTTTGGCCCTCGGGGCGCAGCTTCCCTTCTTTCGCGGGCAACGACCTGGGGCGCGGTCATCTTCATGCTCACGTCGATCATCCTTTCGATTTTTGCGGCCCGGCGAACTGGCCCCACGTCCGTGCTTTCGGGAGTGAAGCCATCGCAGACCAAGTCGCAGCCAGCGGCTCCGGTTGCGCCTTCCACACCTCCAGGCGTCCCGCAAAATCAGGCTCCGACACAGAAATAGATTTGTTAGTGGAGAGCCGGGCGTCTCGCCCGGCCAAACTTTGACTGCGCTAGGGTCAAGCTCCTAATGTCAAACTCTTAATACGCCTGTCACTCCACGGTCTGGCCGATCCGTTACCTCACCAGAAAGGGATTCTCTTCCCTTTCCTCGCCGATGGTTGTTCGCGGTCCATGGCCTGGAATCACGATCGTCTCATCGGGTAGCGTAAGGACGCGATCATGCAAGGAACGCATGATTTTCTCAAACGATCCTCCCGGAAGGTCGGTGCGTCCGATACTGCGGGCGAACAAGGTGTCGCCGGCGATCAATAATTTCTCCGCAGGAAAATAGAGACAGACGCTGCCTTCGGTGTGGCCAGGAGTGTGCATCACATTCGCGGTCAGGCTGCCCGTTCGCAATGATTCGCCGTCGCCGATGCTCGCTTCGATCGTAACCTCGCCCGGTGCGACCATGCCGAGCCACGTAGCTTGCATGTCGAGCATTTTCAGCAGCGCATAGTCATTTTGATTAAGCAGGATCGGTGCGCCCGTCAGCGCGCGCAACTTCATCGCTCCGCCCACGTGATCGATGTGGGCGTGGGTGATGACAATCTGCTTCACTTCCAGTTTGTGCTGACGGATGACGGCGAGAACATCTTCAATGTCGTCGCCAGGATCGATGACCATGGCTTCATGCGTGGTCTCATCGCCAACAATCGAGCAGTTGCATTGCAGCGGACCGACGGGGAGAATCTTGTGGATCATTCCCTCATTTTCGCTCAGGTCCTAACAATTCACCACTTCGGAAGCCAGCCTTCATACCACTTACGACGCCGCCGCAATCTGTCCCATACTCTGATCGGAGCGGAAGCGCAACAGCGCCGCGATATTGCCGGCACGATCCAGTCCGTCGTCCTCCTTGAGATAGAACAGTTCGATATTTCGACGGATGGCAATGGGAATGATGGCGTCGCAAACATCAGGAAGTTCGCGTGTGAGGCGTCCGCAAGCCACGCACGCTGCGATCAAATGCGCGTCGATGTGACCGCAGTTCGAACACTGGACAGCTGGAGCAGAATAATTTTCTCCCAGAAAGATACTCTGCACTTCCCCCGTTTCCAGCGCCTGTAGTACGCGACGCAGTCCGGTGACGCCGCGCCCGTTAGCCTTCGCAAACTTGAGAGCTTCGCTAACCTTTGCAGAACCGCGTTCCGTGATCCATCCTCTCGCTAGAGCATGAGCGTGATCACGAATCTCTTCATTCGACACGCTGGCAACATCGGCGGAGAAGCGGCCAATCAGGCGTTTTTTGACGTAAGAGTGAAGGTGAGATTCGAACTCAGGCCAGTTGGCATCCAGGCAGCCGACGATAAGCCGCTCCCAGACGCCTCTCTCAAAATCCGTTCGCAGTCTTTCTGACACTCCCTTGAAGTGTTGGAGCGCTTCCTCAGCCACGCGCCGCTCTGCATGGCCCGCTTCGTAGCCGTTGTAGCCGTAGTTCGAAGCGCTGCGCGAAAGCATGTGGACAATGGCTCCGTGTTCGCGCAAATCATCCAGACGCAGGTCGAAGAAACGAGCGCGCTGGCGGTCGATCACGGCCACGCAGAGCGTGGGCTGCGCTCCCAGTAATGCTGCCAACGGTTTCAACTGAAAGCGAGACTGAAGATAAATGTGGGTGCCTCCGAGATGCGGAGGCAATTCGTATTCCTTCCAGAAGTTTTGAACGGAACAGGCGAAGACTGCTCTTCCCCTGGCATTGCCGCGCAGGTTCGTGGCCAGATCGAGGACGCGATCGAGATCGGCATGAAGGGATCCGTTCTTCCCTTGAGCCGCGGCACTTTTCAGCGCCTGCTTCACAACATCCTTGGCAACGATTGCCTCGCGGCGATGAGAACGGTCCTGTGGAGGATCGGGCTGAAGGTAAAAACTTAGGGCGCATGCCCCTTTGGTTTCGTCCGCTTGAAAAGCTGCTAACTCACGGATTTCGTCCCGGGTCATCATCTCGACTCTCCTTAACTCTGAGATGCCGAATACTAAGATGCTGGTACTGGCTGAAATGTTTAGGTTCGAGTTTTGACCAAAAGTTCATGATGGAACTCGCTGGCCAGGGAAGGCGCGTTGCGAACGCAATCACGCGCGCGATTGACGGACTCACGCACGGCCTCCAAATGCCGACCGGTGATAGCGGCAATTTCAGCTAAGGAAAAACCTTCGATGCCATAGAGAAGAAAAGCTTCGCGGTCGGTACGATTAACACCGCGGAGTGCGGCTTGCACCAAGGCAATCACTTCGTCGGAGTAGGCAGCTTGCTCAGGAGAGGAAACACGGCGATCGGCAATCACGCTTTCGCGAGTCCAACCCTCGTCAGGCTGGTGAAATTGTAGCCCGGGTTCGTCGGAGGCTTGCACATTTTGCCGGCGACGGCTGTCTTCGAGATGCAGATGGGCGTTAGATTCCAGTTCATGAAGGCGCATCGTCATTTGCTTCATGGCCTGTAGGGCAAGGTGGTAAAGCCACGGCTCTAGTGACAATTTTTCCGGACGATCATGGTCACCGAGCGCGCGGGCAATGACCTCGTTTACGACTTCGGAAGTAGACAGGCCATCTTCGGTAAGCTCTTCGTCGGCACGGCGGAAGTAAAGTTCGCGGTCAACAAAACGTTCGAGCCGCGAAAGATTTGCATTCACATAAGTGCCAATGTCATCCGCAGAAATAGTTGGCAGCAGAACCGCAGCCAGCGTCTGCTCGAAGGGAACGCCCGGTTCGGGAGACTCCTGTGCGCCTCCACGCCAGTGCCGCCACTTATGGCTGGAGCGAAGCAGTTCTTTGTGCCGCCCGATCTGCTGGATGAGTTCGTCAAACGCAGCCTTGATGGCCGCGGTTGGGCTGGCAGCTTTTTCCTGCACCGCCAGTTGGCCTGATGGCAGGCGCAGATTCAAGGAGATATGTATTCCCTCGCGCGCCGAACTCTGCTCAATAATCGCTTTCAGATAAATGAGTTCAGGCCGGAAGACTTGCAGGCGTTTCTGGATTTTTTCGATCTGGTGGCTGATCTCTTTTTCGAGGTCGGGAGTTTTGTGAACCTTGCAACTGACGTGAACGTTCATTTATCGCGCCTCGAACGCGGGAAAAGGAGCCCCGTGAAGCTGCGTCTCTACAAAAGAATTGTACACCCGCTACGGAGACGTGAAAGCGAAGTTTGCGCCAGCTTCGCCCTTCTTATTTCGCGTTTATTTTGCGCATCTATTTCACATAGACCGAGTCCTTCGTTAATTCCTCCGGCATCGCAACCGGGAACGGCGGAAACTCATGCGAAATTCCTTTGAATAACGGAACCGTCACTTCTAAGCGCTTGGTACCGTCGTGGACCGCAATCTTATGGGGGTTCCCTGCCGAATATCCCTCCCAGAGAGAAACGCCAGCGTAAGCGCTGTCCTTGCGCAAAATGTAATAGGTCATGTCCATGAGATTGAGTTTCGTCATGTCATTGTTGTAGTTGCGGACAATGCGCTTGAGTGCATCAATGCCGGCCTCCTGCGGTGACATGCCGCGCCGCATGTTCTCGACGATGGTGTGCGCGCCGACCACCTTGATGTTTTCTTCCCCGCTGCCCGTGGCGCCCGCCGAGCCCACGTCTTGATCGGTATAGCAACCAGCCCCGATGATCGGCGAATCGCCGCAGCGTCCAGGAAGTTTAAAAGCGAGACCGCTGGTAGTGGTGCAGCCCGAGATTTCTCCCTTATCGTTCAGCGCGGAGCAGTGAATGGTGCCGGTTGGAGGAACCAGAACGCGATGCACCGCAGCCATGCAAAATTCCGGGTCGATGCCAAGCTCAGCCGCACGCTCTTTAAGCCGCTGGATGCGCTCTTTCCACAACTCCGCCTGTGGCGTCGTTGATGATGCCGGCGGCTTCCAATGTGGATCAGCCATCGCCGGTCCCCACCAGTCGTCAGTTGAATTATTTTCTTTCCAGAGCAGCCAGATTTTGCGTGACCGTTCGGTAAGCAGATTTTCACGCGGAAAACCCATAGCGACGGCGAATCGTTCCGCTCCTTCGCCCACCAGCATGACGTGGCCGGTGTGCTCCATCACAGCTTTGGAAACGAGCGAAACATTCTTGATGTTGCGCACGCCACCCACCGATCCGGCGCGGCGCGTAGGCCCGTGCATGCAGCAGGCATCGAGCTCGACAACGCCATCTTCGTTAGGAAGGCCGCCGAGCCCCACCGTATCGTCGTTCGGATCGTCCTCCGGTCCCTTGACAACGCGCAAAGCAGCGTCGAGCGTGTCGCCGCCACCTTTCAGGAACGCGAAGGCGTCGTCAAGATAATTGACGCCGTTGTGGGCGCTGATGATGATTGGGCGCTTGCCTCCGGACGATGCGGCGGCATGTGAAGCGTCGTTCTTAGCTTTATCTCGCGCAGCAGCTTTGTCTTGTACGTTCAGATCCTTCGCATTCAGGCCAGTGGCCATCGATGCGGCGATCGCGGAACTTAGAAAACCCCGACGGCTAATGGACATGAACCCTCCGTACTTAGGGAACGGCCAGAAGAATACCATGAGGGAGAGCTGATCTGGCGTGGACGGCTGGATTCGTAGTGGGTCAGCTTCCGGCTTGCCGACCATGGGGAGTCTATGCGCCAAGACACCCCAGAGTTCTGGGATCAAATTGGATTGCCAGCAACCTAGGGAAACGCGGTACCGAAATTATTGATGCTATAACAATGGCGTCCACAGAGGCAGCATGGCACTGATTGTTTTCCTCCGAGGGATCAACGTTGGAGGGCACCGGACTTTTCGCCCAAGCATGCTCGAGAGAGACTTGGCCGCCTATGATGTCGTGAACGTTGGCGCTGCAGGAACACTTGTCGTTAGAAAGCCTGTGTCGCGCACCAAGTTCCTTGCTGAACTGCGTCGAAAGCTGCCGTTTGAAGCGGCAGTTTCACACTGCGACGCCCGTGACCTTATTCGATTGGAAATGGAGAATCCTTTTGGGGCTGAGCCATTCGACCAGGATGTTGTTCGTTTTGTGAGCATCTTGTCGAATGCCGGTCGGGGCAAGGCTTCCCTTCCGATCGCATTTCCGCCAGGTGAGAAGTGGTTTGTACGAATCATCGGATCGAGAAAGCGGCTTGTGTTCGGAGTGTACCGGCGCCACATGAGGACAATCGGATATCTTGGCGAGATCGACGGTTTCTTTGGCGCACCGGCGACAACGCGCAGTTGGAGCACAATACTTTCAGCGCTGCGGATCTTGAAAGACTCTGAGCAAGCAAACAAAAGGAATGGCGGGCGGTCCATTTAAGAAGCGGAGCAGATGCGCTGCGGCTAGAACGAGTAGCCGCACACTTTCTCGAAGCGCGATGGCTCCCGGATTACGGCAATTCGGAAACTGACCCACTCTTCGCATTTAGGACCTAATCGTCTGCAGTAACCGGGTGACGCCCTCGCGAAAATTAGCGGGCTTAGCGAGCAAGCTAAGCACAAGATAGCCTTCGTTTGGAAAATCGTAGAAGTGGCCCGGATGTATACTGACACTCGCCTCGCGCAACAAACGAATAGCAAGATCTTCGTCACTCTCGAGCACGGGAACGCGGAGAACTACGTACCACCCTCCCTCGACCAGCAATCGCGTGCACGATGGATAACCCGCAAGTTGGCGATCAAGCTCAGCGAGATTCACACGCAGTCGATCGACCAGAATGGGCTGGATCTGCTTACGCTGATCCAGCAGCACCGAAGCTGCGAGCTGTATGGGAGCATTCATCGAGAGAAAAGTGTCGGCAATGATTTCGAGGCGCGCGCTAGCTTCGATGAGCATTTCTTCCGGTCCGCTGACAGCTACCCATGCAAATTTCATTTGCGGAAGCGCGGAAATCTTGGAAATGCCGCTGAGAGTGAAGGTGAGCGAGTTCGTGTTGGTGACAAAACTGCGTCGCGTCACGCCATCATGCGAGTAATCGAGAAAAACTTCATCCGCAATCAGAGCGAGATTGTAGTCACGGCAGAAGGCGTTTAACGCCGAGATTTCCGTAGCAGAGACGTAGGACCCGGTAGGGTTGTTAGGATGAACGAGAATCACGGCGCGCGACCGGGCAGTGGCTGCTTTGTAAAGTGAATCGAAATCAATTTGCCATCCGTGATCGTAGAGCAACGGATAGGGTACGAGTTTAACGTCGGCGAGGTCAGCAAGAAACTCGAACAACGGATAGCTCGGTTTTGGCGCAAGAATCTCATCGCCGGGATTGCAGAGCAAACGGAAGACATACGAATAAGCTTCGCTGGTGCTGGTGGTCAGAATCAGGCGTTCGGGTTCGAGATCGAAAACCTCATGTGACTCGCGATAGTAGTGACATACCGCTTGGCGAGCTTCGAGCAGACCCCTAGGCTGGGGGTCGTAACGCATAGCTTCCGGATTCGCCAGCGCAGCAAGCACGGCTTCAGGGTCGGGACGCACGCCAGCTTCTGTCGGGTTCGAGATTGTAAGATCCAGGATTTTCTGCCCCGAAGCGCGCGCTTTCTCGAGAGCGCGTGTGAAAGAGTTTGGGCTGAGCCGCCAGTTTGTACGCTGCGAAAACATAAATGCCTGTGGAGACCAGGGCGTCCGCGCCCGGCTGCCGCGCGAAGTGAATCATTACTTCAGAAAAAATCCCAGCTGCTCCGGAGGAGGCAGTGTCTTAGTTCTCCAATACTGCCGTTGCGCAGCTTGCACGGCCACGATTTTCGCCTGCACCTCCAACGCGAGATTGTCGTAACGCACCAGAACATTGTCCAGCCAATAAGGTTGATTCTCGCGTGCCCACCCTGCCGTATACATCGTGCGCGTCTCCGTAATCGCGTCGCGCAGGCTCTGTAACCGGCCGTTGATGTCAACGATCTCGTCGAGATCATCTTGCGCCCGTACTCCGTCCGTCTGATTCTGATAGGCGTCCCAGTAGAAGTGGCTGATTTCGGATGTGAACTGAATCTTCAGGCCCAGCGTGTCCAGATGCCAGGCTGCCAAAAGCATGTCGTCGAGAGTTTCGGCGTGGAGGTGCGCCTTCGCTCGATCGCGCATCAGCGTTTCGGCAGCATGTTCAGCGCTCATCCGCAGATCATGAGTAACCGGCAGCGCTCGGGCGGCAGTGTCAGCACCGGATTGACTGAACGGATCGGTCCAAAACAGTTCGTGACTCGCGTTGTCCAGTTTCACGCCGCCAAGGAGCGAATTCGGCCGATCGAGGTTTTCGATCACGCCGGCAAATGTGCTGTCTTCATTACGATAGAAGGCCCAGTCGTAACTATTCTTGAAGTCATCGATACTTGACTCACCCGGCTGCCAGCTGGCGGCGGCACCAAATATTAGCCCGGGCCAAGCCATATCGACCAACGATTCGCCGTCATCATTCCAGGTCGTGTTGAGCGTTCCCATGGCCTGATGCTTCTGCCCATCGCGCACAAAGTTTCGAATGTTCACAAACGCACTGTCGAGGTCAGGCCAGATCACGCGCCAGTTGCCCGCTCCCGGCGCAACTACGACGCGCAGGCCGGCATTGGTATATGGAGTAATAATGCTTTCATAGCTCGGCTTGGGATCGTAATCCCATGGAACCGCGATCATGTCTTTGGGAAGAATGGTGAGCAGTTCAGGATATTTGACCGCGATATCTCCCCAGAACATGAGCTGTTTGTGATAAGGCTGCATGATCCCGAAAACTTTCTGGAGATGTTCAAGATAAACGCGGCCCAGTCCTTGTTGGGCCGCAAGAGCTTTCGTCTGCCCGAGGCCAAGTTCAAAAGTTTCGTCGGACCCGATGTGAAAAAACGGTCCGGGAAATAAGGGAACGATCTCTCCGTAAACCTGGCGAATGAAATCGTAGGTCTTTGGATTGGTCGGCGTGAGCACGTGCCCATGCGGAGTCTCAGCAAGATCGGAATAAATTTCATACTTCAGAAATTGATGAAGGTGCCCAAAGGCCTGCTGCTCGGGCAGGAGCGTGATGTAGTACTTAGCAGCGTACTCGACCAGTTCTTTAAGCTCAAGCGGAGTCAGCGCCGCTTCTTTCGGCGCGACCAGCGGCTGAGTTTGAAAATCGAAAACATGCTCCATGTTGAACCCGAGTAAGTTGATCTTGTACTCGGCCAACGTGCGGATTTGCATCTTCAAGTAATCAAGCGTAGGAATGGGACCGCGGCTGATGTCGTCGCTCACACCGCGCCACTCCATGCTGGGCCAATCGCGGATGGTGAGCGCAGGGATGATCAGTTGCTCGTGTGGCGCGGGCACTGTTGCCCGCGAAGCAAGGACAGCGGTGTTTGCCCTCGCTCCCTCTCCTTCTCGGAGCAACTGACGCAGCGTTTGCACACCGTAGAACAGCCCTTGCGCGGTGCGCCCGGCAACCAGCACTCCGGAGTCGGTCACCCGAATCACGTAACCTTGTTTGTCTAAATCTTGATTTCCAAGCGCGTCGTCGACTTTCACACCCTGCGATTCAAGATAAGATCTCAAGCCGCGGTCGGTCAGGCGGCCAAGCGAAATGTGCCCCGTCGTTTTGGGAGCGGCCGCCACCAGATCAATGGACAGCTTCATACCAGTGCGGTCGTGAATCTCTTTTTGCAGAGTTTCAGCCGCCATCCGGTCTTCACTGTCGCTGATAAGGATGGTGGTCGAGGGTTTGATCACAATTCTGCCTTCGCCCATGCGAACGTCCTTCGGAGCGGGCAGAATCTTGAGCGCCCGGATGGAGTCGTTGACTTGAGCGTGAGAAGCGAGCGGCAGCCAGGCTAAGAAAGCGTAAGAGATCAGTCGTGTAATTTTCATGCTTGTGCTATTCATGGCGTGTGTGAATGGCGAGAGTAGCAGGTCAGAACACAAGGCGACAAGTTGGAGAACGTACCAGCGTATCTACTTTGCGAACGCCTCTTTATTCACTACATACGGCATCTTGGTAATATCGCCCTCGTAGTTCCCTTCCAGCACGTCAATCAATCCCTGCACACAGCGTCCAGCCATGCCTTTATTGGGATCGGGCGACAAGCGCGTGATGCGTGCGGCGCTGGCGAAGTGCGGCAGAAGACGGCAGCGGTCGGCGATGGCAGGATCGCGCAGCGGCGAATCGGCGGGCAGTGGCTCTTTCTCGAAAACATCGAGAGCGGCGCCGGCAATCCAGTTCTCGCGCAACGCGCGGGCCAGCGCCACTTCGTCCACCACCGGACCGCGCGACGTATTGATGACCATCGCCGTCGGCTTCATCGCGCGCAGCGTAGTTTCGTTAATCAGGTGATAGGTGGGCGTGGCGCTCTCGCCCTCGCGCAGCAGCGGAACGTGCAAGCTGATAAAATCCGCGCCGCTTAATGCTTCGTGCAATGTGGTGTAACGAATAGAAGTCTTCTCGTGGCTGATGCCACGCTGGAAGCGCAGATCGTTCGTCTCTTGAATGGCTTTGATGTAGTCGTGGTTCTCATAAGCCGGATCAAAACACAGGATGTTCATGTCAAATCCGGCGCACTTTTTAATCATTGCCAGGCCGATGCGGCCCGTTCCGATAATGGCAACGGTTTTTCCGGTGACTTCGTCTCCAAGAAATGGCAGATAGGGATGCCAATATCCCCAGCGATTTTCGCGCGCCAGATGTTCGGCTGGCCAGAGTTTGCGGGCGAGTGCTCCCATCAGAAAAAAGGCAAACTCCGCCGTCGCTTCGGTCAGGACGTCGGCAGTATTCGTGAATGGGACCTTGTATTTGTTGGCGTCGGCGCGGTTGATGTTGTCGAATCCAACGGCGAGCTGTGCAACTACTCTAAGCGTGCCCGCTCCGGCAGCGAAAATCTCAGCGTCGATCGAATCGCGCAGCGTGGTGATCAATCCATCTACGCCTGATTTCACCTTTTCAATGATCAAGCTTTTCGGTGGCGCTTCGGGTTGGGGATGGACCTCAAGATCGTATCCCTTGTGGCGAAGAATGTTGAGGGCATCTCCAATATCGCAGGTGGCAAATACGCGAATTCTCTGGCTCATGGGGCTCGATCAGTGTATCGCACGGCACAGGGATAGCGCTCGACTCGCCCGCGTTATGGTTCGCGTCTTTCCGTCCGTTGAGCAGCGGAAGCTGCCTGCGCATGATGCCGGACATCGGCTCCCAGCACCCAGAAAATGACATCCTCAGCGATATTGGTGGAGTGGTCCGCAACGCGTTCAAGATTGCGCGCAACCAGCAGCGCATCTAGCGCCTGTTGAGTCACTTGCGGCTCTTCATTCATCTTTCGCACGAGCACGATAAAAGATTCATCGCGCATCCGGTCGACAACATGATCCATTTCGAGTACGGCCTGCGCGAGTTCGGCCTTCCCTTCCACAAATGACTCCAGAGCGCGCCGCACCATGGCGCTGACTGCAGTGGCCATGCGCGGAATATCCACGGGCAAATCGACGGCTGGTAATTCAATCAAATCCATCACCCGCTCGGCGATGTTCACGGCCTGATCGCCAACCCGCTCCAGGTCGGCGTTAATCTTGGTCACAGCAAGAATAAAGCGCAAATCCACCGCCGCCGGCTGCTGTGTGGCGAGGATGTCGAAGGCGAGTTCATCGATCTCGCGTTCGGCGGCATTGATCAGGCTTTCGTTCTCGAGCACCAACTGGCAGCGCGTAAGATCGCGTTCCGTATATGCCTGGCAGGCACGATCCACCGCCAGTTCCGCAAGACCGCCCATGCGGAGCAGTTTCTCTCGTAGATCCTCCATCTGCTGCTGAAAACGCGTGCGCATTAGCCGAACCTCTTTATCCGAATCTGCCCGTAACGTAATCTTCCGTCCGTTTGTCGGAAGGATTGGTAAAAATCTTTTCCGTCTTGTCAAACTCGATCATCTTGCCCAGCAGGAAAAATCCTGTGAACTCCGCTACCCGGGCTGCCTGCTGCATATTATGCGTGACAATCACGATTGTGTATTGCTCTTTTAATTGAAAAATCAGCTCCTCGATTTTGCCGGTCGAGATCGGATCAAGCGCCGAGCAGGGTTCGTCCATGAGCAGAACTTCCGGTTGAACCGCCAAGGCACGAGCGATACAAAGACGTTGCTGCTGGCCACCGGAGAGGCTCGCGCCGGACTTTTTGTGAAGATGATCTTTCACTTCATCCCATAGCGCGGAGCTTTGCAGAGATCGATGAACGATCTCCTCCAACTGTTTGCGATTGTGAAAGCCGTTGAGCTTCAAGCCCGCAGCCACGTTGTCATAGATCGACATGGTTGGGAAGGGATTCGGTTTCTGAAACACCATGCCCACACGGCGGCGCAGTTGGGTGGCGGAAGTTCCGTTATAAACACTCAGTTCGCCGATGTGCACTTTGCCATCGACCCGCGCCTCAGGAATAGTTTCGTGCATGCGGTTTAGGCAGCGAATGAACGTGGATTTGCCACAGCCCGAAGGCCCGATCAGCGCCGTCGCGTGATTAGCAAGCACGGTAATGTTGACGTCGAACAAAGCCTGCGTCTTGCCGTAAAACGCATTCAGATGCTCGACTGTAATTCCGACGCCCATAACTGGTTCTCTGCTCCGCTCCCGCCTAGCTATGCCCCTGCTAATGTTCCGTGCCGTACAGCGATGCGAACCGCCGCAACCGCGCCCACAATAAGGACGATCAAAACCAGCGCGCCCGCCCACGCCTGCTTGTGCCACTCATCAAAGGGCGAGATGGCATAAGTAAAAATTTGCAGTGACAGCGCAGCTGTTGGTTGGTCCGTCTTCCAATTCCAGAACTGGTTCCCAAATGCTGTGAACAGAAGCGGCGCGGTTTCTCCCGCAACGCGAGCGAAAGCCAGCATCACGCCAGTGATCACTCCGGAGGTAGCCGTGCGCAGCGTAATCGAGAGCGTAGTGCGCCAGCGCGAAACACCCAACCCATAAGCCGCTTCTCGGATGGCCTGCGGCACCAGCAACAGCATCTGCTCAGTAGTTCGCGCGATGGTCGGCACCATCATGATGGCCAGTGCGACGCCACCAGCCAGCGCGGAGAAGTGTTTCTGGCGCACCACGACCAATCCATAGGCCACAATGCCCACCACGATGGAAGGCACACCATTTAGCACATCGGAGACGAAACGCACGATATCGCCATAACGATTGCGTCCATATTCGGAAAGAAAAATGCCTGCACCAATTCCAAATGGCACTCCGAGCAGACTGGCGATACCCAGAATCACCATCGAGCCCGCAATAGCATTTGCCATGCCACCGCCCGGCTCACCAACCGGCTTTGGCGTCTGTGTGAGAAAAGCAAGATTGATGGAGCCGATGCCTTTGTAGACCAGATAGGTAAAGATAGCGAACAGCGGCAAAAGCACGAGGATAACCGTGAACACCGCAACCCCAGTCATCGCGTGATCCGTCAACCGCCGCCGCAAACTGATGGGCGGGATGCTGACCGCCGAAATGCCGTTCTGCGGAATCATGCTCTGCGGAAGCCCGCCCGCTGCCGAATTGGATTTTGTATCAGGCATGTCAAGCAATGCTTCTAGAAGGTTGGCCCCGAGTAACGCTCCATACCATGAGTCGTGCCAGAGCGTTAACCACAATGGTGACAAAGAACAACGCCAGGCCAATCTCGATCAATGCGGAAAGATACAGATTGCCAGTCGCTTCCGTGAATTCGTTGGCGAGTACGCTGGCCATCGTATATCCCGGAGCAAACAGCGATTTGGCAATCTCAGGGCGGTTCCCGATCACCATGGTGACCGCCATCGTCTCGCCGAGCGCCCGGCCCAATCCCAAAATGATGGCGCCCACAATTCCAGCGCGTGCGTTACGCAACACACCCATGCGGATCATCTCCCAGCGCGTTGCACCCAATGCCAGCACCGCTTCACGCTGATGCTGCGGAACCACTGTGAGCACCTCGCGAGTGATGGATGAAATGATTGGAATAATCATGATTGCCAGAATCACGCCCGCCGCCAGCATTCCAATGCCATAGGGAGGTCCGCTGAACAGGCCCGTCCAGCCCAATGTCGTGGCCAGAAACGGCTGGACATAGACGCGCAGTATCGGCACCAGAACGAAAATGGCCCAAAGTCCATAGACCACGCTGGGGATGGCCGCCAGCAGTTCGGTCGTAAAAGAAAGAGCTCCGCGCAGCCCGACCGGACACATTTCGGTAATAAACACAGCCACGCCAACAGACAGAGGCACAGCGATCACCAGCGAAAGCAGCGAGGACACGATCGTCCCGAACATGAAGGGCAACGCGCCGTACTGGTCCTCCACCGGATTCCAGTCCGATTGGCCAAAGAACTTCCAGCCAAAAACATGCCAGGAGAGTTGCGATCCGATCGCCAGTTGGTAAACGATCAAGCCGAGCAGTGCGACCACGGCCAGGCCGCAAAGGCGCATCGTCCAGCCGAATAAAATGTCGGGGATTTCGCTGACCTTCCCCTGTAACACCGGCGTCGTTCGGGCTTCGATTTTCAGGGCAGCCTTTGGTCCCCGCTCGGACGGCCCACGCTCCGGTTCGGGAGCGTTGAAACGCGGCCGGGGCAGGGCTTGGTTTGACATTCCGTTTTAGGCTACCAGAGCGTTGTTACAAACCGGTTAAAAAGCGTAGGTGGGTAGTGGCTGAAATGTGGCGGGGCTATTTTTTTATTTTCCCTGTCGAAATATCCACACCCTAACCATCATCCATATAGAGGCGGCTTAGCGGTCAAGTTGGCCACCGAGGAGGTAAACGATGTGTCCTTTCTGTTTCGCAACCATGGGATTAGTCGTCGCCGGGGCGGTTTCTACCAGCGGTCTGGCAGCATTGGCTGTGAAAGTTTCTCGCAAAAAGAACGCAGCAGAAGAAATCGTCCCAAATCTGAATAACAAATCTGAGTGACAAGGAGAAATGAAAATGTCGACGAACAAGGAACCAGCGAAAGAGCATCTCGCGATGAAGAAACCTCCGATCGTGTCGCAGCAGGAGTGGGAGACAGCGCGGCAGCAACTCCTCGTGAAGGAGAAGGCCCTGACCCGCTCCCGGGATGCGCTAGCCGCCGAGCGTCGACGGATGCCGTGGATGGTGGTCGAGAAGAAGTACGAGTTCGATGGACCCAAGGGCAAGGTAGGCCTGCTCGATTTGTTCGAGGGCCGCCCTCAGCTGATCCTCTATCGCGCCTTTTTCGAGCCGGGAGTTTTCGGCTGGCCCGAGCACGCGTGCCGCGGCTGCTCCTTTGGCGCCGACCAGGTCGCCCACTTGGCCCATCTGAACGCTCGCGACACTACCCTCGTCTATGCCTCACGCGCGCCGCAGGCGGACATCGCGCGCCTCAAGGCGCGGATGGGTTGGGAGATACCCTGGTACACCATGACCGACAGCTTCGACACCGACTTCGGCGTGGACCAGTGGCACGGCCACAACGTGTTCTTCCGCGACGGCGAGCGGGTGTTCCGCACCTACTTCATCAACAACCGTGGCGACGAGGCGATGGGGAGCACATGGAGTTACCTCGACCTCACGCCGCTCGGCCGTCAGGAGACTTGGGAGGACTCGCCTGAGGGTTACCCCCAAACCGCGCCGTACAAGTGGTGGAACTGGCACGACAACTACAACGCCGAGGCCTCGCCTAACCCGAAGTGGGTCGATATCATAACCGACCCTAAAGGAGCTGCCATCCGAAGGCGCGACGAAGAGGAGAAAGCGAGCTAAAGAAGAAGAGGATACTCATGAGGACGGGTGGCCGGGTGCCCCATCCTTAACGTCGCGCTCTTTGCGACGTTAGGGTGGGGATCTTGACTTCCTATCTTCAAATGACGGGTGCCCACTCAAGCCCGGTTTTGGCTTGAGTGGGGCAGTTCCACTGCTCGACAAAATCTTCCTGCCGCCCTTTCATGTTTTCGTGCCGTCGATTCCGACTCGATCGGTTTTGCGGGCAGCGGCTGCCAGGGCTCAATCTTATTCCCATCCAGGTTCGCTCAAGATTCGCCGGACAGATGATGAGCTTTTGAGGGGAGAAATTGGGAAATTCATGGGGGTGCCCCCCTCCCCCTAAAATGAGTTAAGTTGATGATAATAAGTCGCTTAATGGCAAAGTATTCAAAAGATAAGACTTAGCTGGAGATTTCGCGAATTGGCGTGCACTTGCCGGGTGCGGGCTGCGTGCATTTTTTGTCAAAGAACTGCGAAAAAAGTTGAAGCGGAAAATGCGTTTGTCTCTGGAGACGGGCGCACTTCCCGATGATGCATTGTCGTGGAATCATCGCACCGATTGTGGCGCCTGTCTGTGATAGTGGTACGAGAAAAGTGTGATGAAAAATGGAGACCAGCTTTGACCGGAAAAGGAACTGCCCCACTCAAGCCAAAAAGACGGCTTGAATGGGCCACCCGCCCATATTTGCTTCTAACGACACCTCGGAGCACCTGACTGAGTTCGTGGTTGCCGGGCAACGGTGGTCGGACGGAACGGAAGGTCGCTAAGCCGTTAATTAAATTCCGTTCTCATGTCGATTCGGCCACACCCCGTTCGACGCATCAGCAGAGAGCCAGTACGATAGCCGAGCAACAGCGATCCAACGGCGCTCTCAATCTGAGATCACTGGTTAGCCAACAAATGGCTAAACTCGAAAACAAGCCACCCAACCATCGCTCAAACCAAAGGAGATTTCGCAATGCGATTCATGGTCATCGTCAAATCAACCCCAGAGGCAGAAAAAGAAGGCGCCCTCCCCGATCCACAGCTCCTGCTCGAGATGGGCAAGTACAACGAAGAGCTCATTAAGGCGGGCGTCCTGCTCGCCTTGGATGGCCTCCATCCCAGCTCCAAAGGCGCACGCGTCAAATTCTCCGGCAAGTCTCGTACCGTCATCGACGGCCCCTTCACCGAGTCCAAGGAGCTCATCGCCGGCTTCTCGATCTTGCAGGTCAAGTCCCTTGAAGACGCCATCGAGTGGGTCAAGCGTGGCCCCAACTGCGGCCCCGGCGACTACGAAGTCGAAATTCGCCAGGTCTTTGAGATGGAAGACTTCGCACCCATCCTGACCGAAGAGCAGATCCAGCACAAAGTAGCAAAACGAGCTGAGCTGCCAAATCAGACCGCCAACAAATAGCCGCTCTTGCATCCACGGATCGAAGCTGGTGTGATCGGTAGCAGTGTCCGCTACCGATCCACATCAGGTCTTCCATCGCACCATCGAACTTGTATGGCGCTGGGCCAGAGGAAGATACCAGTGGCGGCTTCGCGTATGGCAGGTGGATAAGTCCACATTCCGACCCTGTTATTTCAGCGGCCGCAAAAAAGCAGATGAACATGCCGGTTGACTTGTTGCTGGGGCGCACAACCTTTGACATGTGGGCACGATTCTGGCCGCAACATAATGACATGTGGCCAACCGTCAACACAGCGACCAAGTATATCGCCTCGAATACCCGTGCAAGTCTATTATTGCCCTTCTAACCCCATGATTCCGGGAGACCAGGGGGGAGGGGGGGTACCAGTACTAACTGGCAATCCCACGGAGAATCGGCAAACAGAGAATCGCAAACATTTAGTCGAACGTAAGGAGTAAGAATTAAGTCGCGAAGCGGATTTCAGCGCGTAAGTTTGGCGGCGGCAGCTTCGTCGAGCAGCCACAACAATTTCCCATCCGAGGGCTGCACTCTTTGCGAAGGAAGTGGTGGCGTGTTCTTGCCTTCGAGAACCTGATGCAGCATGTCGGCTTTATCGGGACCACTGGCGAGGAACATGACCTCGGCGGCGCGATTCAGCACCGGGAAAGTAAAAGTGATGCGGTGAGTATTGAACTTCGCGACCCAATTGGCGACCACCAGGCGCGATTGTTCATCGAGTGCCGCGGAATCGGGAAACAGCGAAGCGGTATGGCCGTCGGGACCCATGCCGAGCAGAATCAGATCGAAGCGCGGAAATTCTCCGGATTTGAGTGCGAAGAAGCGCCGGATCTGACCTTCATAGTCGGAGGCCGCAGCGGCGGCATCGGGATTTTCAGCAGGCACGCGAAACACGTTTCCGTCGGGAATTGAAATCTTACTGAGCAACGATTCCTTCACCATCCGGTAATTGCTTTCGGAATCGGTCGGCGGGACGTGGCGTTCGTCGCCGAAAAACAGAAAGACACGGTTCCAGACAAAATCAGCGTAATTCGTGGCCAGCAGCGAATAGAGTGCTTTAGGAGTCGAGCCTCCCGAGAGCGCAACCGTGAAGCGTCCCTGAGCGCCGATGGCGGCGCGAGCCGTTCGAACAAATTCCTCGGCAGCGGCGTGAAAAAGATCGGCGGCGGTGGCTACGACTTCGATGGTCCGAGTAGACGGCATAGCTCTATACCACGCTGTTCGCGGGGACTTTATTAGTAACTTTATTCGTAATTCCGTTCGCGCTGCGGCTGGCGTGATGAGCGCCGTAGCAGGCAGCTCCCAGCAGTCCGGTTTTTTCGTTGATAATCACATGCACTGGAATGGCTTCGAGCAGCGGCTGCATGCGTCCTTTACTGAGAAACGCCTGCATAAACAGCGGTCCGGAGAGCTTGGGCAAAATTTTCGGCGCAATTCCTCCCGCCAGAAAAACGCCGCCTGTTGCCAGAACTTTGAGTGCCATGTTGCCCGCTTCGGCGCCGTAGATCGAGATCCACAAGTCCAGAGCCTGCTCGGCAAGAGGAGCTTTGGCGGAAACGGCGGCTCGCGAAATGGCCGCTCCCGGATCGCCGGCTGCGATTTCGTCGCGCAACCATTGCGGTTCTTCGCCACGATGCGTGTCCTTGAGAAACAGATACACGTTCACCAGACCGGGTCCGGAAACAATGCGTTCGTAGCTGACATGTCCGAAGCGAGTAAGCAGGTAGCGGAGAAGTTCAATTTCCAATTCGTTGCGTGGAGCAAAATCGCAGTGTCCGCCTTCGCAGGCGAAGATGTGCTGAGTTTGCCCGTCCCAGATAAGGCCAGCTTCTCCCAAGCCCGTTCCGGCCGCGATCACGGCTTGATTGCCGGCAGGCGCTTGTTTATTAACTTGATTGAGAGCGACTGTGTCGGACGGTTCCAGGCACTGGATACCCCAAGCCTGTGCCTCGAGATCGTTGATGATGCTTACCGAGTCGAGGTGCAATTCCTGCGCCAGTCGCGACGACTCGACTACCCAGGGCAGATTGGAAGTTTCGACGCGTCCGTTGCGCACCGGACCTGCGATTCCAAAACTCGCTATGGTTGGATGAGCGCGGGTTTCGGATACGAACTTAAGTACGATTTCATCCAGCCCGCGAAATTCCCTGCTCGAATAAACGTTTTCGTGGACAGTTGTAAAACGGCAGGTATCGTTAGCCTGATCCTGCCGATAGTAGCTGAGGCGCGCGTGGGTTCCCCCAATGTCTCCTGCGAGAATCATTGTTTGACTCATTGTTGTTCGAATCATTGTTGCCCGATCATTGCTGTCCGATTCATTGTTCGAAATTTCTCCAGCGGCGGCCATCACGTTCCATCAGTTCGTCGGACTCTTTCGGCCCCCAGGTTCCAGCCGGATAGTTGGGGAAATTGCGCGGTGGAAGCGCCTTCCACACATCGAGCACGGGATTGACGATGCTCCAGCCAGCCTCGACCATGTCGGCGCGTTGGAAGAGCGTGGCGTCTCCGATCATGCAGTCGTGCAAAAGGCGTTCGTAGCCGGTCGATGGCGTGAGGCCGAAATAGTCGGCGTAAGCGAAGTCCATATTCACTTCGCCCAATTGCATGGCGGGGCCCGGAGTCTTAGCGGCGAAGCGCAGCGAGATGCCTTCTTCCGGCTGGATGTGGAGCACCAGTTGGTTGGGCATCATGTTTTCAACCTGGGTTTCGCGAAACAGCATGAAGGGCGCTCGCCGGAACTGAATCACGACATGCGTATTGCGTCCGGGCAGCCGCTTGCCGGTACGAAGATAGAAAGGAACTCCCGCCCAGCGCCAGTTGTCGATCAAGAGCCGCATGGCGACGAAGGTTTCAGTGCGCGAGTCGGTTGGCACCCCTTCTTCGGAGCGATAGGCGGGCACACGCTCTCCGTCCATGACGCCTTCGCCATACTGCCCGCGAACGGTTTTGCTGAGCACGTCCTCGTCGCTGAAGGGCTGGACGGCATGCAGAATCTTAGCTTGCTCGTCACGCACCGCGTTCGCCTCGAATGAGATTGGCGGCTCCATCGCGGTCAGAGTGATGAGCTGCATGATGTGGTTCGGGACCATGTCGCGCAGAGCGCCGGCTCCGTCGTAGTAGCCTCCACGTTTTTCGACGCCGACGGTTTCGGCGACTGAGATTTGCACGTGGTCAATATAGCGGCGATTCCAGATGGGCTCGAAGATGCCGTTCGCGAACCGGAGCGCCAAAATGTTCTGGACGGTTTCTTTTCCCAGGTAGTGATCGATCCGGTAAATCTGGCATTCCGACGCGACTTTCAGAAGTTGCTGGTTCAGAGTTTTGGCGGAATCGAGATCGTGGCCGAAAGGCTTTTCGACAATCACGCGCCGCCAATGGCTATTCTCTTCCTGCATCAAGCCGACTTTTGAAACCCGCTCGACGATGTCACCGAAGTAGTTGGGCGAGGTTGCGAGATAAAAAAAGTAATTACCGTGAGCATTGTGGTCCTGGTCAACCCTGGCAAGCGTCGTTTTCAGTTTGTCGTAGGTAGCAGGATCGTCGAAGTCGCCGCTTAGGTAACTTATGCGCTGCATGAACCATTCCCATAAATCAGGGTCGACGGCGCCTGTGGCAAACTTTTTGAAATCTTCGGTAAGTTTTTTCCGCGCATCGTCATCGCTCATCGGAGTGCGTCCGACGCCGATCACGGCAAACTCACGCGACAGCAGTTGCTGACTGGCGAGATTGTAAAGAGCGGGAATCAGCTTGCGGCGCGTCAAATCGCCGGAAAAACCGAAGATGACCATGACACACGGATCGGCCGTGCGCCCCACTCGTGGCTTGATTGTTGCTGGCAGAATTTCTGTTTGAGCCATCTCTTCCTCGTGTCAATGAATCATTTCGCCACTAAGCCATTGACTCAACGTTTTTCGTCTCAATGATTCAATGACGAAATGCTTCCATGACTAAATTCTGGATACTACTTCGTCTTCGCCGGCGGCTTGAGTTCGATGTGGCCGCCGAACTTCTGTCGCATGGCGGAGAGCATTTTCTCCGCGAATGTATGTTCTTGGCGCGAGCGGAAGCGTGTATACAGCGCCGCGGTCAGTACTTCGGCCGGAACCGCTTCTTCGAGTGCGGCCTGGATGGTCCAACGGCCCTCGCCGGAATCCTCTACGAATCCGCTGTATTCGGAAAGTGTGGGATTTTCGACGAGCGCCATCGCAGTTAGGTCAAGCAGCCACGAACTGATCACGCTGCCCCGGCGCCAAACCTCAGCAACATCGGGTAGGTTGAGATTGTAGCGGATGTCTTCGGGGAGGTCTTTGTTGGTCGCGTTCTTGAAAATGTCGAAGCCTTCGGCGTAGGCCTGCATGATTCCGTACTCGATGCCATTGTGGACCATCTTGACAAAGTGCCCGGCACCGTTGGGGCCGCAGTAGAGATAGCCGTCTTCGGAAGTACCGGCGGCTGTTCCCGTCAGTTTCTCGCGTCCGGGAGTGCGCGTGATGTCGCCGCGTCCGGGCGCCAGGGTCTTGAAGATTGGGTCGAGGCGCTGGACAACTTCTTTCGGGCCACCAATCATCATGCAATAGCCACGATCCAATCCCCAGACACCACCGCTGGTGCCCACATCGACGTAATGCACGCCTTTAGTGGCACAAATTTTGCTGCGGCGAACGTCATCTTTGAAATACGAATTGCCGCCGTCGATGATAGTGTCGCCCGGCTGCATCGTTTTAAGAAGAGCCTGAACCGTTTTTTCCGTGGGGTCGCCCGACGGCACCATAATCCAAGCGGCACGGGGAGCCGTAAGCTTACCAACCAAATCATCGAGCGAAGAAGATGCCACCGCACCTTCGCCGGCGAGACCCTTGACCGCTTCGGCGCTGAGATCGGAGACGACCAGTGTGTGCCCGCCGCGCATCAGGCGCCGCGTCATATTGGCGCCCATCTTTCCCAAACCTACCATTCCCAGTTGCATTGCTGCTCCTTAATTTGCTGGGTATTGGACGGACCAGAGGCCCGTCGCCACACAATTTTGTTACACAACCTGCTTTACCAGTTCTGCGAGTTTTGTAAGGCCTGCTTTGACATCGCTGCCGAGGTGGACGCGCAGCGCGCGGCGCTTGCGGTCGGCTAGAACCTGGAAATCTCCGCGCGCCTGGGCCGCTTTCACAACTCCAAAAGTGTACTTCTGTCCAGGGACAGGCAAATCCTGAGCATCGTCGCATGTGATTTGGAGAAACACTCCACTGTTAGGACCACCTTTATATGCTTGTCCGGTGGAGTGCAAGAAGCGCGGACCGAAGCCAAGGACCGTCGCCACGCGCTTGCGATCGCGCACGTTCATGCGCAGACCATGCATGAGAGCTTCGTGCTCGGCATTCATTTCGACATATCCAAGCAGAGCAAAATAATCGCCGGCCCCAAGACGCGCCAGGTGAGCGCGCAGATAGTTCTTGAGTGCTCCGTCGGAGGCTGGTCCGGCGGACGCAGCCTTTGCGAGGTCGGCGGCATTTTTCTCGTCGGTAAAGAGCTTGAACCCCGCTTCTTCAACAATCGGTTTTTCGGGAGGAAGTGTGCCCTTGCTTTCGTACTCCGAGGTAAGTTTCTTAGTCACGATCTTGCTCGCTTCTACGTCGGGCTGATTGAAGGCATTGATACCGATGATCGAGCCCGCCACCGCGGTCGCAATTTCCCAGCGGAAGAATTCCTGACCCAGGCTATAGGTATCAGACACGGCGATTCGAACTACTGGCTGCCCGGCTTTTTCCAGAGCGGCGACCTTAGCATCTTGTGCCGGGTCGGACGCGCCTTCCAGATGAAGGTAGGCAAAGACCCGGTCATTTCCGTAGACTTCCGGTGCTCCCAGGGTTTCGCGATCGACCGGAATGATGCCTTTGCCGAGTTTGCCGGTGGACTCAGCAATTAATTGCTCAAGCCACGCCCCCAGGTCGAAGATTCCGGGCGAGGTGATGAGCGTAATTTTGTCCCGGCCAAGTTTTGCGGCTGTGCCCATGATCAGGCCGAGCATCACGCCCGGATTTTGTTCAACCGGTGTTGCCGCTTTGCAGGCTTCGACCATTTCTTTCGTGCGCTGAAGGAACTTGCCGATGTCGAGGCCCATTGCTGCGCCCGGAACCATGCCAAAATTCGAGAGTGCCGAGTAACGTCCGCCGATCGATGGCAGGCCGTAGAAAATGTGGCGGAAGCGGTCGCGCTCGCCGACTTGCTGCATCTTCGATCCAGGGTCGGTGATTGCAATAAAGTGGCTGCCTGCCTTGTCCGCGCCGACCGTTTGCTGCACGCGCTCGAAGAAATATTGTTTGTAGATGTTGGGCTCAAGCGTGCTTCCGGATTTACTGGAAACGATGAATAGCGTCTTGGCAATGTTGATTTTGCTTTCGATGCTTCTGATTTGCGCCGGGTCAGTGGAGTCGAGGATGTGCAATCGCGGAAAGCCCGGAGTTTGCGGGTAGGTCAACGAGAGCACTTCCGGACAGAGGCTCGATCCGCCCATGCCAAGTAGAAGAATGTCGGAGAATCCAGCGTTCTTGACTTCTTCCGCGAGCGCCTTCAGCTTGGCGATGTCGGCGATTTGGACTTCGGTGATGCCGAGCCATCCCAGCCAGTTGCCCTCGTCCTCGTTGGTCCAAAGCGAGGCGTCGCCTTGCCAGAGCCGTCTTACTTTTCCGGACGCCCGCCAGTCGTTAAGGTTTTTTTTTACAGCAGCGTCAAGGTCGGACGGAAGAGTTGCGCTCTGATGATTGACTTGGGATGAACTTGATCGCTTAGTGTTCTTCTCGACTGCGGCCAGAAGTGTGTCAAAGGCATCGGCGAATAGTTTTACGCCATCGACCGTCAGCTTGTCGGTCACCTCTTTCATAACGATGCCTACTGCAGCCAGATCGGACATTGTTTTCCGCGCACCGTCCAGGTCTTCGGTAAGACTTTGGCGCGGTTTGCCGTGATCACGGAAGGCATCGAGCGTTGCCGGAGGAACGGTGTTGACGGTATCGGGCCCAATCAGTTCTTCGATGTAAAGCACATCGCGATAATTCGGATTCTTCGTGCTCGTGCTTGCCCAGAGCACGCGCTGCGTCTGCGCGCCTTTGGCGGCCAGCGCTTTCCAGCGCGGAGAAGAAAAGATACGCTGGTAGGCTTCATAGGTCAGTTTGCCGTTCGCGATTGCGACTTTACCAAGAATTCCTTGCAGCTTCGCCTTGCGGGCTGCGTCAGTTTCCTTTTTCAGTTGCTCTCCCACCAGCGAATCGACCAGCACATCGATGCGGCTGATGAAGAAGCTAGCTACGCTTGCCAGTTTGCTGACGTCGCCTCCGCCGGCAGCAAATTTCTCCACACCGTCGATGAAAGCGGCAGCAACTTCTTCATAAACTCCCTGCGCGAATAGCAGCGTGACGTTGATGTTGATGCCTTCGCTGAGCAACTGCCGGATTGCGGGGATACCTTCGACGGTACCCGGAATTTTGATCATGACGTTTTCGCGAGCCACGGTCTTCCACAAGCGCCGTGCCTCGTCAATGCTGCCGTCGGTGTCGTGCGCAAGATAAGGAGAGACTTCGAGACTCACATAACCGTCGCGCTTCTTCGTGCTCTGGTACACAGGGCGAAGCAAGTCGGCCGCGTCTTGAATGTCGCGAATGGCCAGCAGTTCATAGCGGCCCTTGGCATCGAGATCGGTGCGGCTGGCAAGCGAGTCCAGAAAATCCTGGTACTGGGTTGAGCCGGCAATCGCCTTTTCGAAAATTGCGGGATTCGAAGTCATTCCGCGCAGACCGTCTTCGGTAATCAGACGTTGTAATTCGCCACCCTTTAACAGATCACGGCGGATGTAGTCGAGCCAGATGGATTGCCCGAAACTCTGAAGCTGGATGAGAGGATTGGTGGCCTTTGCGGCTTCAAGCGTGCCCACAGGATTCATAAAAATCTCCTTACTGACTCAGGCAGCAGAATAACCGCCTGACATTAATAAACTGTTACTTCGACCTCTTACTTGCCAAGCAGTTCACGCGCTGCCTGGATCACGGCATCGGTTGTGAAACCAAACTTCTTCTGCAAATCCTTGAGCGGCGCGGACGCTCCAAAAGTGTGCATGCCTATGATGCGTCCTTTGGGTCCTGCGTATTGCGCCCAACCGAAGATCGAAGCCATTTCGACTGCGACCCGCGCGGTAACGTCAGGCGGAAGCACTTGATCGCGGTAACTCTGGTCCTGATGTTCGAATAAGTCCCACGAAGGCATGCTGACGACCCGTGCGTGGATGCCTTCCGCTTTAAGTTTTTCGTAAGCGTCGATGCAGAGATACACTTCGCTGCCGGTGGCCATCAGAATGACTTGGGGCTTGCCACCTTCAGCGTCAGCCAGAATATAGGCGCCGCGTGCTACGCCGGTTGCCGCTGCATATTTGGTGCGATCGAAGGTTGGCAATGCTTGCCGCGTCAGGACCAGCGCTACCGGCTCCTTCTGCAGCTTCATGATGACCTTCCACGCCTCGATAACCTCATTGGCATCGGCGGGGCGCAGCGTCATCAGCCCCGGAATCGCTCGCAGCGTGATCAGTTGCTCGATGGGCTGGTGAGTAGGTCCGTCTTCGCCGACGCCGATGGAATCGTGGGTGAAGATCCAGAGCGAGGGAATCTCCATGAGAGCCGAGAGGCGGATTGGCATCTTCATGTAGTCGCTGAAAATCAGGAAGGTCGAACCGTACGCGCGGATTTTTGACAGCGTCATGCCGTTGATGATTGCGCCCATGGCATGCTCGCGGATGCCAAAGTGGAAGTTGCGCGCGTTGTAGTTGCCAGCTTCAAAATCGCCAGCGGTGTCGAAGGTAAGCCGGGTTTTAGTCGACGGGTACAGATCGGCTGAGCCACCCATCAGCCAAGGATCGTTCTTGGCAATGGCGTTAAGAACTTTGGATGACGAATCGCGGGTTGCGATTCCCTTGGCATCGGGAGCAAAAGTGGGGAGTTCCTCGTCCCATCCGTCGGCAGATTGACGACTCAGCATGCGTCCATATTGCGCCGCTAAATCAGGATACTGAGCGCTGTATTTACTGAACAATGTATTCCATCGGCTGCTTAGTTGCTTCCCGCGCTTGCCGATGACGTCGCGGAAATTCTCGCGCACGCCCTCGGGCACCAGAAACTTGGCGTCTTCGGGCCATCCATAGAAGCGCTTGGTCAGCTTTACTTCTTCTTCGCCGAGCGCTTCGCCGTGGGCTTCTTTTGTGTCCTGCCGGTTTGGCGAACCGTAGCCAATATGGCTGTCGACGATGATCAGTTTGGGGCGATCCTTTACGCTGAGTGCGTGGGTGTAGGCGTTGGCCAGAGCAACCAGATCGTTGGCATCGTGAACGTGTTGGACATCCCAACCATAGGCAGCGAAACGGGTAGGCACATTTTCGTCATAGGCGAGATCGGTATTGCCTTCGATGGTGATGTGGTTGTTATCGTAAATCCAACATACGTTCGAGAGTCGAAGATGGCCGGCTATGGAGGCAGCTTCAGAGGAAATTCCCTCCATCATGTCGCCGTCGCCGCAAAACGCCCATATGTTGTAGTTGAACAGTTCGAATCCCGGACGATTGAAATACTGTGCCAGCCAGCGCTCGGCGATCGCCATGCCTACGCTATTGGCGACACCCTGACCAAGAGGGCCGGTGGTGGTCTCGACACCCGTGGTCAAGCCGTATTCGGGATGTCCCGGCGTTTTGCTGCCCAGTTGCCGGAAATTCTTGATCTCGTCGAGCGATAGGGCGGGCGTCGAAAGGACCTTGCCGTCTGGACTGACTTCACGGACTCCCGCTAAATGAATGAGCGAATACAACAGCATGGAGGCGTGTCCATTGGAGAGCACGAAGCGGTCGCGATTGGGCCAGATGGGATCTTCCGGGTCATAATTCAGAAATTGCTGCCACAGACAATAGGCGACTGGAGCCAACGCCATCGGCGTCCCGGGATGGCCCGAGTTCGCCTTCTGCACCGCATCCATTGAAAGAGTGCGAATCGTATTGATACACAACTGATCAAGCTGTGTACCGGTGGCGACAGACTGATCACTGACAGCCATCAATTCTCTCCTCGCAAATCGGCTTACCTAGCCGTACTTACGAATTTAGATGAAGTCAGCGCCCGTATAGATACAACTGCACCGACTGTCCCAAGTTTACATCGTGGTCAGAAAACGAGACGAGGCACGAGAGGACTAAGCTTCAAGTTTACACCGGGAAAACTTCGCCCGCCGACCGCGGATGAGGGTGCGGCACATCTGTACAGTGCGAAGATGCCGACTTCAGGTGAGAAAAGTCTTATCCTGGCTGATCCTATGTTGCAGGGTGGAGGCAAGTTGGTCCACGTCCGTGGCCGAAAGGTTCATTACGTCAGGTTCAAACATCGGAATGCGGTTGGTTCCGATCGCGTCCCGTCGCACCTGGATCAGTAGAGCCTGTAGCGCTTGGGCATCGTATTTTTGCGGGGACATGCGGATCAATTCCTGCAGCGCGGCTCCGATGGAGAAGCGTTCGCGATAGGGACGTTCGCTGGTCATGGCGTCGAAGGTGTCGGCCAAGGCCACGATGCGCACGGCTTGCGGCATTTCGTCGCCATGCAAGCCGTCGGGATAACCCGACCCGTCCCCGCGTTCATGATGCCAACGCACGATTTCGGGAATTTGCGGCCAGGGAAACTGCACGTGACTGACGATCTGATGCCCAACGACGGTGTGGTCCCTCATCTCACGGTATTCCTCGGCATCGAGCTTGGAAGCTTTTTCGAACAACCGCTTGTCGACTGCTACTTTGCCAATATCGTGCAGATACCCCGCCGAACGCAGCGGTGCCACATCGCTTGGATCCATTCCTAGGGCCTCACCGATTGCCTGGGCGTAGCGGCCGACTCGCAGCGAGTGTCCATGAATGTTGACGTGTTTGACGTCGATGGCGGTGGCGAAAGCTTCGAGCGCGTTGTCATAGAAACCATGCAACGAGGCCAATAGCCGCAGATTTTCTGAAACCCGCTGTGCCAGCGTCTGGCCGAGCGTGTGATTCTGAATGACCAGGGCCACGTAGTGGCTCAGCATTTGAAAGGCTTCCAGAGCATCTTCTTCGTATAACGCTTCGCCCGATCGGCGGCCCAAGGCAATCACTCCGACTAACTTTCCCCGAACTTTTAGAGGGCAGACGCACTTGAATAGCTCAGGCGCAACGTTGCCGTTCGAACTCAGAAAGACGTCATAGGTGGAACTGTTGAGCAGCACTGGGCCAACGGCCGCAGTCAAGGTGTGCACATGGCGGGGAAGCAAGGGGATGACGGAGGGTTCTGGCAGGAGTGCGAATCCCTGGGCATCGACCGAGGTCAGTAATGAGGGCCGTTCGCCGAATGAAAATAAAACGGCCTCACGCGCGCCCGCCGCTTCCATTACGGCGGTCAGCATGGTTCGAGCGGTTTGGCGGAAGTCGCGGTCCGCCGTAAGTTCGGGCCCCAAATCCGTCAACGCTTCGAATGTTCTGAAAATCTTTTTAAAATTGGCTCCTTGCAATGCCTCTTGCGGAGTACATGCGAGAAACCAGAGCTCAATCAGGTTAGCATCGCCGCTACGACTCAATTGTTAGTTAGTTTGGTGCGAGGAATTTGGACCTGGTGCGGATGTTTTGTTATGGATGGTCAAGCGTTCGATCATAAGAAACGGTTCGGAGTAAGCAACGAGCACGCACAAGGACATACGCTCCGACACATGCTTGACACGCGCCCGGCATTGGCTCATACTTCGGCCAAATCGCCCGCGCCGCTTGCGTTTTGCCGAATTTGTCCGGAAATTTACCGACTGAGAGTGATCTGTGGTTGTGCCTCAATCCAAGCCGTTTCGCTCCGGGAAAATACTCGGAACCGATAGCGATCCCTTGCTGGCGAACCCCGGCGCCCGCCGCGGCGATCCGCCCAGCCTCGCTGGAAATACCAACGAAAGCACTGCTCTTTCGTCCCTGAAAGAATTGATTGCTGCGGGTGACCAGCGCCTGGACCCGACGCTGGCGACCATTACCGATGCCGCCCGGCAGATGACTGGCGCTTCCGGAGCGGCACTCGCGATGTGGAAGGAAGGCGCGATGGTGTGCCGCGCACGCAGTGGCGAAACGGCTCCCGCTCTCGGTGCGCGGTTGAGTTCGGAGACGGGAATCTCGGGCGAATGTTTTCGCACTGGTAAAGTTCAGAATTGCGTGGACACCGAGAACGATCCGCTGGTCGATGTGGAAGTCTGCCGCAGCCTTGGTTTGCGCTCGATCGCCGTTTTGCCGATTCAGGGCTGGCGCGGGATCAACGGAATTCTCGAAGTTTTCTCGACCAAGCCAACAGCTTTTACCGAGCAGCACATAACTCTTCTACAGCAATTGGCAGCACTGGCGGAACGAGCTCGCGCAACCCAACCGCACGGGGCATCGTCTGCCGCTACGAAGATTCCCTCTGAGAAGCCGCAACCCTCCGGTCTGCTGCCGGCGTCGGATCGCGTTGGCGATGTAGCACTTGCTTTCCTGGGCACTCGATCACGTCCCTTTGCTTTAGGCGCCATCGGCCTACTCGCAATCTCCTTGATTGCCTTGATGATCTGGTTGGGGTGGCGCGGCCCGGATGAGCCGGATGGCAAGGCCCACGCGGCATCCTCAGCTCCTGTCGCCACTTCGGAGAGCATGAAATCGGTTGAATCCTCCATTGCACGTATGGCGATCGTACTTCCCCCGGATAAGCAAATTCCCGACAAGCATCTTCCCGGCATGCATGTCCCCGACAATGACCCAGTCTGGAAAGCAAATCCTGGCGGTGAAGCGCTCTCGCCATCCGGGAAGCCTTCAGCCGGAAGTCCCGTAAAGTTCGCATCAAAGGTGGATGTGCTCGCTGGAAAGAAAACACCGGCAGATGGTTCCCGAGCAGATCGTTCTCAGGTAAGCCGATCTCAAGAAAATCGGGAGCCCTTATTGGCCGACGTTGCTGCCAACGTTGCCCTCCCGCATGATGCGTCAAGTTCGCCGACTGGATTGCATAGCGACTCGGAATCCGATAAGACCGTCGCACCCGAGCCGTCGCCGGCTTCCGCCGCTTCGACGAATCAGTTCCCTGCCAGTGAAGTTCTATCCGCCAAAGCTTCGTTGCCCCAACCTTCTGTTCTGGTGTCGCAAGGCGTTACGGGTGGCCAACTCATGCACCGGGTTGCGCCGGTTTACCCGGCACAGGCGCGCACGCTGCGACTGGAAGGTACAGTGGTTCTGACCGCAGTGGTTATGGAGGATGGGACGGTGAGCGATGTAAGAGTTGTCGACGGCTCGCCTGCGCTTGCCCGATCCGCTGTGGATGCGGTGAAGCAATGGCGGTACAAACCTTATCAGCTTGATGGAAAACCAGTGAAGAACGAGATCACGATCAACGTTGCCTTTAAGTTCTCCTCCGACACTGCCTCACGTTAACTTTACCTCTCTAACTACACGCCGACTGGGAATGGCTTGCTGTGGGTTTCCGAGCCAACCGAGAGTCCGGCAAACCGCCCTTGCAGCAGCGACATCAGCCCCGTGCACCAGTAACCAATCACAAACAACAGCAGGAACGGAACAGTAAAGTAGTTCTCGTTATCGATGGCGTAAAAGACAGCCAGCGCGAAATAAGTTCCGATCAGGAGTTCGATCCACGGAACCCATCCCAAACGCTTGCGGTATTTGGCCGCAAAGACTTTGTCTTTCTTTGATTCGACGCGATACTTCGGAGTACGCGCGAAGGCTGTCTGCTTGCCCACCAATGCTTCCAACACGGCACGCGTATTCGTGATGGTCAGCCCGATTCCAAGAGCCATCAATAGTGGCAGGTAGAGCAGAGATCGCAGCCAGCTTCTCGGAAACAACTCCTTCTGCGAAACCAGATAGAAGCTCGAGATTGAAAACGTCGAAGCCATGAACAAGGGCATGTCGATGTAGAGCATCTGGAACCATCCCTGATAGAAGCGAATGATCATGGCGGGCATCAGCAGAACCGAGAGCACGATCATTAGGGGGTAGCTGAGGTTCGCGGTCAGGTGGTAGCACGCTTCGATTTTTATGTGGAGCGATGTGTCGCTCGCCAGCACCTTGGGGAGTATTTTCTTGGAGACCTGGATCAACCCCTTGGCCCAGCGCGCCTGCTGGGTCTTGAATGCCGTCATCTCCACCGGCAATTCTGCTGGGCATTCGACGTCCTGCAGATAAACGAATTTCCATCCTTTGAGCTGTGCACGATAAGAAAGATCGGTGTCTTCAGTGAGCGTGTCGTGCTCCCAGCCGCCGGCCTCGTCGATGGCGCAGCGCCGCCACATGCCGGCTGTGCCGTTGAAGTTAAAGAAAACGCCGCTGCGTGATCGTGCCGAGTGTTCCAGTACGAAATGGCCATCGAGCAGAATGGCTTCGACCTCGGTTAGGAACGAATAGTGGCGGTTGATGTGCGTCCAGCGCGTTTGCACCATGCCAATCTTCGGATCGGTGAAATGATGAATGCATTTCAGCAGAAAGTCAGGGGGCGGAACAAAATCGGCGTCGAAGATCGCGATGAATTCGCCTTTTGCCGTTTTCAAGCCTGCTTCCAAAGCGCCGGCTTTGAAGCCTTCACGATTCTCACGGTGGATGTATCTGACCGGATGTCCCAGCGCAACATAGCGATCGACCAGAATGCGCGCGACCTCTACGGTCTCGTCGGTCGAGTCATCGAGCAACTGGATATCGAGCTTATCTTTCGGATATTCAAGCCGGCACACGGCATCGAGCAGCCGATCCACCACGTATTGCTCATTAAAGATTGGTAACTGCACCGTGACACGCGGAAGGTCGTCGAAGTGAGCTATAGGTTCGGTCGTCTTATTTTTTTTGTGTTTGTAATATAGATAGACCATCCAGTAACGGTGAGCGCCGTAAGCCGCCAGGATGATCAGCACGATGAAGTATGGAATCAGCAACGCCAAGTCGAAGGCATTGATTTGGTAAAGACCTTGGAAAGTCTTATCCAGAAAATGCTGGCGAAGGTAAGGCCCCAAGCCCTTGGAGGCAAGAAACATGGCCAAGGTGGGCAGGAGAGAAGTAGATGTCAAATCCATGAACTCAAAAGAACCATGAAGCAAAAGCGAAGCACAGCAGCTTAAGCATTGTACCTGATTGGCTGGAGCCGTTCGAAAGCCATATGGGGACTGGGTTTTGCCCTGTTTGAGCAGGGCGGAACCCGCTTCCATTGTTATCGCCAGTCCTCAGTCACCGCGCTCAGCTTCAGTTCAACCTGCTGATGAGAGCCTTCCTCCACTTTCAGCGCCGTGGCATTCGCTTCCTGGGACTTCAGAAAGTCGGCGTCGTACCATACATCATCTTCTAGATCCTGCCAGGCATATAGGGCGTAGCTGCCCGGAGCCAAGCCGCGGATCGTAAAGTGTCCTTGCTGATCGGTCGATCCAGTCTTGAAATGATCGGGAAGCTTGCGGTATTTCTCTTCCGGGACCGCGACGACCGTCGCATTGGAGACAGGATGTTCGTCGTTTACATCTTTTTCCTTTTCGACGACCGATCCCTCGACCGAACCTCCCTTAGAACTGACCACCAGTTCAAGAGTTGCCGGTCCGCTTGCCGTGAATCCAGTTGCGATATCTCGTCCACCGAGTGTCACCGATTTCAGAAAGAAACTGCCTAGCCCACTGCCGCCTTCCACCTGCACGATATAGGGGCCGGGGTTCACATCCTTCCACTCGAAGTTACCCAGCCGATCAACAGATGCATTCGTTCCAAAGAAGTCTTGGGACATGAAGAAACCGGGATCTTCCGGCACTCCGGCCACGCGCAGGTTTACTACGTATGCAGTGAGATCTGCCGATGCGCCGTCGCTATGAAGGTGGCCGGAGATCGTGAACGAAGGCAAGGGAGCCAGCTTCACGCCATCTACGTCAGTGGCAACTACGTTGACATCCTGATGCGCGGTTAGCGACTGCGTTCCTGCGCCGGCCGATGCTCTCAACACATACGACCCCGGACCAACTCCACGGATTTCGAACTGGCCATCGGGACCGATTTCATTGGCGTGGTAAGAATCGCCCGTTTTGGACACCAATTCCACGGCGGGCTTCTGGTTGACCGTAACCCCAGTCACGATTCCGCGAACCCGATACGTTCTCGCCGGCACCAAGGTGAGGTTGACTGGTACTTCATCTCCCGCTTTAAGCATGACAGTTGAGGCTTGCATGGCGTCGTATGTGCCCGGATAGTAAGTGGCGAGGTAACGAGTATCGGGCTGGGGATCGCCTTGGTGGTCGTCCTGCGTACTGTTTTGCTTCGATTTCTCCTGTTGCTTTTCGTAGTCACGAAAGTCCGGAGGAGGCATGGCCAGAATCCAATACTGACCAGGAAACAAGCCGGAGAGACGATATTCGCCAAGATCATTCGTCGCTTCTGTACCAGCGGCTTCTCGCTTTGTTTTGCCGGGCATTTTCTTCAACGCGAGTACTCTGACGCCGGACATCGGATCGCCATCTTCGTCGGTGATGCGGCCGCTGATGACAGCCGTGGGCAACATTCGAAAAAGCAAGTCATCTATTGATTGCCCAGACTGTACCGTGAAAACGTTGGTATCAGACTTGAGTCCGTGCTCATTGACTCCGACAAACCCGGTTCTCTCGATGAAGAGGCGGTAACGCCCCGGCGTAACGTTCTCAATGTGAAAGCGTCCGTCAGTATCGGTTGAGGCTGTGTAGTTGCCGCCCAATTTCTGGTCTTCCGCGACCACCTGCACGAGGACTTTCTTAAGCGGCTCGCTGCCGGGTTCTTTTACGACCGTGCCGGCAATGGAAGATTCTTTCGCCGCAGGCGCAGGCTCTTGCGCGCGCACAGATAGGAGGGCGCTGAGAACCAGGCAGGCGAAGGCGAGTGAGCGCGTCAAATCAGTTCAGAAAATATTGCCGGTACAACGTATCTCGCTGCGCCGGACGGAATCCCGCATCGCGTATGATGCGCCGCAATTCTTCTTCAGTGGTGCAGTTGTTGACGCCTGCGGCCCGGACAACGTTTTCCTCCAGCATCACCGAGCCCACATCGTTGCCGCCGAAGCGCAAGCCCATTTGGCAGACTTTCAATCCCTGCGTCACCCAGCTGGATTGCACGTTCAAGAAATTCGAAAGATAGAGTCGCGAAATTGCCAGCACCTTCAGATACTCAACCGCCGTCGCTTCATCCCAGCGACGCCCGCCGAGCGCGGTGTTAGCGGGCTGAAAACTCCACGGGATGAACGCGGTAAAACCACCCGTCTCCTGCTGTAAATCGTAAAGAGACTGAAAGTGGTTGATCCGGTGCTCGACGGATTCACCGACACCAAACATCATCGTCGCGGTAGTTCTCATGCCGAGTTGATGCGCCGTCCGATGGACTTCGAGCCAATCGGCCGTCAGGCATTTCAGCCGCGCAATTTTGTAACGTACTTCGTCGTCGAGAATCTCAGCGCCACCGCCCGGAATCGAATCCAGTCCGGCGTCGCGGAGCCGCGCAATCGTGTCGCGTAAGCTCAAATTGCTGTACTCGGCAATTGCCAAAATTTCCGAAGCGGAATAGCAGTGCAAATGAATCTTTGGGAAACGCTGTTTGATTCCGCTTAGCATTCGCTCATGCCAATCGATTTTGAGATCGGGATGCAGACCTCCCTGCATTAGCACGCCGGTGCCGCCGAGTTCGACGGTCTCCCGAATCTTTTCGTGAATCGTCTCGAAATCGAGAATGTAGCCTTCTTTCGCCGCCGGTCCTTTCAACGGACGATAAAACGCACAAAACGTGCAATATTCCGTGCAAAAATTTGTGTAATTAATGTTGCGGTCGATGATGTAAGTCACGGTGCCTTCGGGATGCATTTTGCGTCGAACTGCGTCCGCCTCCATGCCAATCCCGATCAGATCATCGGATCGAAACATCTCCAAAGCTTGCTGTTTGGTCAGGCACATCCTCTATTCACCCCACTTAATAGCTATTTTAGCTGGTGAGAGGCAGCGGATGCGAATTTGCTATCCCTGCGCTCAGCTCTTATGCTGTCCGGCGGCGAGCTTGAGGTCGCGGGCGAGCGGGTTTAGGGTTCTCCGCTTTATGCCGACGTTTGTACTCGTACAATCCGTACAGTCCTCCCATCACCGAGAAAGCGACAAGGGCGATTAGCACAGGCCAATAATATTGATCGAAGAACGTCACGATGTGACGCCCGTAGTGGTATCCAAGATATGCGAGTATGGTGAACCGAAGGCCGCGCCCCACGGCCAGAGCGGTCAGAAACTTCCTGGTTGGGTACTGCATGGCGCCTGCGGCCAAGAGCATGGGCACGATGGGAAACGGCGGCGGAAGTATAGCGGGTATTGCGACAGCGGCGAAACCCCAGCGCTCAAAAATCGCGTAGACCTTGCTAACTTTCTTCTTCGAGAATCTTTTTTCCAGAGTTTCCTTGCCGCCTTTGCGAGCCATGCGATAAGTAAGGAAGCCGCCGAGCAGGGCTCCCGCGGTCGCCATGATCGTGTAGTAGAACCACGGCTCGCGACGGTGGGCGGCCAGCAGAATGGTAACAATGTCCGTGCTACCCGGAAGAGGGATGACAGAGTTGTCGACCAGACCCAGCAAAATCAGGCTAGGACCGCCCAGATGGATCAGCCATCGCATGGCGCTCTTCTTCGAGGCTAGAAGGATGATCGCTAGTAAGTGCATTGTCCTTATTAGAGCAGAAGTGCAGCTGGGGTGTTGCAATCTTAAAAAGCAGCTCGTGCCGTCTGGTCGGGAATTAACGCAAAATGGCAGGAGGTGGGTTGATAAGCCCTATACAAACTGAAGTTCCGGCGTTCGCGGAAGCGCTCCGACCTCCGTGCCCAGCCGATAGTAAAGCGCAAGCCCCTCCAGGCATGGAGGGTCGAGATAATAATGAATGTTCTTCGTGAGATAGACGCGGACTACCTCGACGGTAAGGCCGAGACGTGGCGCCCACTCTTGCGCAATGGCTTCGAGATGTTTCGGCGACAAGCCATGATCCCGTGATTTCTTGAAGGCCTCTACGATCTCCACGCTTTTTCGTCCCGCGAGCGCCTGCTTGCGAATGGCCCAGAAAGCGAAGACGAATGACTTTCCCGTGCGCGCCACCCACTCCTCTGCGAGGTCAAGGGTGAAGTAGCGTGTCCGGTCGACTTGCAGCGCGGGATCTCCGATAAGCAAAGCTGCATCGCACGCACTGAGCATGGCGTCCAGATTCGGAGCCATCGGCATATACTCGCGCTCTCCACCCAGCCATTTGGCAAACAGAATTTTGGTCAACGCAACGGACGTCATGGAAGAAGTATCGAGCGCAACCGAGCGCACCTGCTTACCCCACTTGTAAACGGGCACTTTGCTAACCACTAGGATTGACCGCACGGCGCGCCGACTCGCAATCGCTACATCGGGAATGATGACGAGATCCGGAACCGTCGCATAAGCTGCGGCTGGAATAATGCCAATATCGGCCGTCCCCGCACGCAGAGCCTCGGCGCAGGCCGAAGGGATGGTGTAGGAAATATCAAAATTATTGTCCGCGTCTGCCTCGGTATGCTCAAAATCCCACATGAGAGGCGCAGTATTCAGGTAGGAAATGGCCGAGATCTTTAACCGGCTCATCACTTTACGAATATACCAAAAGCGATGTGCGCGCCGTCATAGACAGAAGTTTTTCGAGGGCTTAGCGTCGTTCCACATGTCGAACCTCGCGGTTGCAGCCCCCAAACCCGCTTCTCACCAAGGCACCTACTGGCTCGCGCTGTCGCTGACTCAGGGTTTAGGCCCGTCGCGCATCAAGAAACTGATCGAGCATTTTGGCACGGCTGAGCATGTCTTCCGCGCCAGCCTGACTGAACTCGAAGCTACGGGAATGCGCGCCGTTTCCGCACAGTCAGTGGCCACGGGAAAGTCGCTCGAACTCGCGCAACAGGAGTGTGCGAAGGCGGTCGAAGCGGGCGCCAAAATTATTTCACTCAACGATCCTGAATACCCATCAAGGTTAAAAGAAATTTACGACCCGCCGATAGTCTTGTTTGTTAAAGGATGCGCCGAGGTGCTGGCCGAACCCGGCATTGCCATGGTGGGAACGCGTCATCCCACGCCCTATGGCATGGGCATGGCCGAACGGCTCTCCACCGATCTCGCCGCTCGCGGACTGGTGATCATCAGTGGATTAGCGCGCGGCATCGATACTGCATCGCATCGCGGCGCCATCGCTGCCAAGGGAAAAACTGTCGCCGTCCTTGGTACCGGAATCGACGTCATGTACCCCAAGGAAAACACGCGGCTCACCGAACAAATTATCGCCCTCGGCGGCGCGCTCATTACCGAGTTCCCTGTCGGAACCCCACCGACTCCACAGAATTTTCCCATCCGCAACCGGATCATAAGCGGTATATCCGCCGGCGTGCTGGTTGTCGAAGCCGCAGAATACAGCGGCACTCGCATCACTTCACGTCTTGCGCTCGAACAAAATCGCGATGTCTACGCTGTCCCGGGTAACGTGACCAACAAGAATTCATGGGGCCCAAACACGCTGATCAAGCAGGGAGCGAAACTCGTCGCCACCTGGGAAGACGTGTGGGAAGAGCTTCCGACTGACATTCAAGCAGCGCTCAGTTTCAGGCAGAATGAATCTCCAGAACCCGAAACCGCATCTCTATTCCCGGACGAGGCGACCTCGCCGCACGAAAAAAAGATCTTCAAGCTGCTCAAGGCGGATGACTCGACGCACATCGATCAGCTAGTTGAGTTATTGGAAAATGAAATGTCGCCCTCGGAAATCTTCGCCGCGCTATTCGAGTTGGAATTGAATGGCAAGATACGGCAATTGCCGGGAAAGAATTTTGTTAAAAGCTTTTAGCTCTTAGCTTTTGGCTCTTAGCTAAATCGCTGTCGAGGTGCTCATGAGAAATTACAAAGATCTTACCGTTTGGGAGAAGGCACACCGGCTGACACTGGCTGTTTATAAGAATACGAGAACATTCGCCAACCCGAAAGGGTTGGGCTAACCAGTCAAATGCGTCGTGCATCGGCTTCGATTGCGGCTAATCTGGCGGAAGGTTGTGGTCGAAGGTCTGATGGAGAGATGGGACGATTCATCCAGATTGCAATGGGTTCAGGAGCTGAGTTGTCGTATCACCTATTGTTAGCGAAGGACTTGGGGCTCATTGAAGACGAACTTTATCAGGGTCTAGATTCTGATTTGGGAACAATCATGCGCATGATGTCGTCTTTGTCGCAAAAGGTCAGGAGTCATCCAGTTGATGACAAGAAAGCTCGCCTTGTCGCGAGGAGCTAAAAGCTAACAGCCAAGAGCCTCCCAGTTGTTGCAATCCGCCAATTCGTGCTAGCTTCAATTCCATTACTGCCATATTGAGGAACCATTGTCCAAAGGTCTAGTCATTGTCGAATCGCCGGCTAAGGCGAAAACTATCCAGAAATATCTGGGCAAGGGATTCACGGTCGATGCTTCTTACGGCCACGTGAAAGACCTGCCCAAGAGCAGCCTCGGTGTCGATCTCGAAAACGATTTCGAAACCGAGTACGTCGTCATACCCGGCAAAGAAAAGGTCCTGGCCAAGTTAAAAAAGCTGGCACTCTCAGCCGACCACATCTATCTTGCGCCTGACCCGGATCGTGAAGGCGAGGCCATCGCTGCCCATTTGGCCGACGAACTCGGTGAAGATTCGAGCAAGAAAAAGAAGGGTAAAAAGAAGGCAAAGACCGACGACATCGGCGATGGCGCGCGCATACGCCGTGTGACGTTCAACGAGATCACGCAACGCGCTGTCAAAGCTGCCTTCGAACATCCCCGCGACATCGACCGCAATCTGGTCGATGCGCAGCAAACTAGACGTGTGCTCGATCGCCTCGTGGGATACCAGGTCTCTCCTTTATTGTGGGATAAAGTCCGCCGCGGCCTTTCTGCCGGACGTGTGCAAACCGTCGCGCTCCGCTTGATCGTCGATCGCGAACGCGAAATCAAGGCCTTCGAGAAAAAAGAATATTGGACGATCGATGCCAATCTCGCCGCCAACAAACCTCCGGCATTCGACGCCCGGTTCCTTGGCAAAGGTGAAGAGAAGGTCGAAGTCACAAACGGCGAGCAAGCGGAACAAATCCGCCAAGCGCTTGAAAAGGCCGATTGGGTCGTCCGCTCAGCCGAGAAAAAAGAGCGGCGACGCAATGCTACCCCACCCTTCACGACCAGCAAGCTGCAGCAGGATTCCTCACGCAAGCTGCGCTTCAGCGTGAAGCGCACCATGATGATCGCGCAGCGTCTCTATGAAGGTGTCGAACTCGGCGACGAGGGACTGGTTGGCCTGATCACCTACATGCGTACGGATTCGACCCGTGTTTCAGCCGAGGCGATCACCGAGGTACGCGAGTACATTACCAGTGAGTATGGCCCTCCGTATTTGCCCGGTTCTCCCAACACATATAAGGAGAAGAAAGAAGCGCAAGCGGCGCACGAAGCCATTCGTCCGACTTCGGCGATGCGTCATCCCGACCAGGTTAAACAATATCTGCAGGAAGACGAATTCAAGGTTTATAAACTGATCTGGCAGCGTTTTGTCGCCTCGCAGATGAATCCTGCTGTGTTCGACCAAACCTCGGTCGACATCGATGCCAAGTCGGGCAGCGACGTGTTCTGGTTCCGCGTCACCGGATCGGTGATGAAGTTCGACGGCTTCCTTAAGGTCTACGAAGAGTCCAAGGACAGCAAGGACGAAGAAGACGAGGAATTGAAACACAAGCTCCCGCCGCTCGAAGCCGGGCAAAAGCTAACGCTGAAGTCGCTGCTCCCGGAGCAGCATTTCACCGAGCCGCCTCCACGCTTCAACGAAGCATCATTGGTGAAGGAACTTGAGGAACGTGGCATTGGCCGCCCTTCGACTTACGCGACCATTCTCAGCACCATCCAGGAGCGAATGTACGCTCAGAAAATCGGCGGCAAGTTTGTGCCTACCGAAATTGGCCTGGTTGTGACCGATCTGCTGGTCGAGAACTTCAAAGATATTTTTGACTTCCAATACACCGCGCGTTTGGAAGAAGAGCTTGACGAAATTGAAGAAGGCAAGCAGACAGGCAACGACGCGCTCACCGAGTTTTATAAAAAGTTCGCCAAGGATCTCCGATACGCCGAGAAGCACATGGAAAACATCAAGCGTATGGAGAAGCCCACTGACGAAAAGTGTGAACTCTGCGGAGCGCCGCTGGTCATCAAGTGGGGCAAACACGGTTCGTTTTATGCGTGCAGCACCTACGACAAGGAGAATCCGGATACCTGCAAATTCACTAAAGAGAATCCCATCAACCTGCCTGATCTCGACTCGGCCGATATACAAGAGACGGCGCAGGAGGAATACTGCGAAAACTGTGGGCGCGTGATGGTCTTAAAGCGTGGACGCTTCGGGCAGTTTATGGCGTGCACCGGCTATCCCGATTGCAAGACGACGCGGCGACTCGATCAAGGCAAGAAGGTTCCTGACATTCCGCTCGATGAAATCTGCCCGCTGTGCAAACGCAATTTGATTCTACGGCACGGCCGTTACGGCGAATTCACTTCGTGCAGCGGCTATCCCGAGTGCAAATATGTAAAGCAGAACTTCATCGGCGTGAAATGCCCCGAATGCAAAGAGGGAGAACTCGTCGAGAAGCGCGCGCGCAAAGGCAACACGTTTTACGGATGCGGAAACTATCCGAAGTGCAAATTCACTTCGGCTGCGAAGCCCGTTCCCGAGAAATGTCCCGACTGCGGACATGAGTATCTGGTGGAACGAATTCGCAAAGACGGACCGGTCATTGCCTGTCCCAATAAAGAATGCGATTACGAGCGTGCCGTGGAAGGTGCAACTGCAGACGCTACGAAAGCCTGATGCAGCAGATCGGGCGATTGGCGCAAAGGTCTGCACGCGAATTTTAGAGCGGTAACTGAATTTTGATACATAACTAGCGAGGCGAAAATATGGCAAAGAAAGCGACCGCGCACGATGCTCAGCTAATTTTGAAACTCTACGACCTCCGCCGCGAAGCAGAGATGCGCAAAGCAAGAAACTGGTTTACGGTGGAATTCTGGCCGCAGAGCGCTGACGACTTCGTGAAAATAGCCAATGCATTCCCCAGCCAGGAAAACGCCTGGATGCGTCAGGTGGCTGGCTACTGGGATATGGCTGCGTCCCTCGTGCTTCATGGCGCGCTCAACGAAGAACTCTTCGTGCATCCTGGTATTAGCGGCGAAATGTTTTTCATTTTCGCCAAGATTCATCCTTTTCTTAAGGAAATCCGCGAGAAGATGAACAATCCCGACATGTTCTCCACCATCGAAAAGATTGCCACCGGATCGAAGACAGCCCGTAAACGCCTGGAGCGCGTCGCGAAGAATGTTGAGAATCGACGTAAAACCTTGGCCAAGCCAGCGAAGAAAGGCTGACGGCAGCCGAGCAATCTTCTTCATCCTAATCCTGTGCACATTTTCATCGCCGCCCATCTGCTATCCTTAATCTGTTGTGCGGATGCTCTGGTGGTTTCTCATCCTGGGAGTCAGTACTGCGGTCGTTGTGTCGGTTGCGCTCACGATTTATGTGCGGGTGCGCCGGCAAATGAAGCGCTCTGCCGCCCACCGAGCGGAACTCGACGCCCTCGACCACTCGTCGCCCGAGGGCTGATTTGCCGAAAGAGTTTGGTCTGCCGGGCTTATTCGCAATGAAAGGAACGCCATGTCGAGAGTAGAAACTCAGGTCCTGGGCCAGCAAACCCAGGCCACAGGTCGCGAAAAAGATCGGAGAAAAGATTGGGCGAAGCAAGCGGCCATCGTGATCGCCGCCAGTCTCTTCGTCGCCGTGTGTGCTCGGGTGACCGTGCCTCTGCCCTTTACTCCCGTCCCGCTAACGCTGCAGAACTTCGGAGTTCTCGCAGTAGGCTTACTCCTCGGTTCGCGTCGCGGATTTGCCGCGCTCTCACTTTACCTTGCCGAAGGCGCCTTCGGTCTGCCCGTGTTCAGCCCGGCAATTCTAGGCAGCGGAATTACTCACCTGCTTGGCCCGACCGGTGGATTTCTCATGGCCTATCCGCTCGTGGCCTTTGTCGCAGGCTGGATCTATGAGCAGAAATCGGAACAAAGTTCAGAAGAAAGTTCGGAAAAAAGCTCAAGCCGTTTCGGCTGGGCCGCACTGTCCGCCGTGGCTGCGGAAATAGTGCTCTTCGCGGGTGGACTCAGTTGGCTCGCCGTGCTCACCCACTCCATTTCTCTGGCGATCAGGTATGGTCTGTACTGGTTCGTTTTTGCGGAAGTCATCAAGGTGCTGATGGCCGCCGGCGTTGCCGCACGCTGGCGCCAGCGGATTTCTTCACCCCGGTGAACGGAAAACTCGGCACGGATGTTAATAGAACAGGATTACGGATCTTATGAGTACAGTATCTTCTCCAGTTCGCGAAATCACCGTGGCTCACAGCCCGGACTCCGACGACGCATTTATGTTTTACGGCTTGGCCACGAACAAAGTTCGTGTGCCCGGACTGAAGTTCAGCCACACCCTTTGCGATATTGAGACACTGAATCGGCAGGCCCAGGAAGGCGTTTACGACGTAACCGCGATTTCATTCCACGCCTTTCCTTACATTCAGGAAAACTACACGCTGATGTCGTGCGGCGGCAGCGTGGGCGACGGTTATGGCCCCATGCTGGTTTCGACACGTCCTTTCACGCAGGACGATATCAAGGGCAAGAAAATCGCCGTACCCGGCAAACTTACCACTGCCTATCTGGCGCTCGAACTGTTTGCGCCCGGAATTGAAGTGGAAGTTGTCCCCTTCGATCAAATCATCCCACAGATTCTCGAAGGTAAACACGAAGCCGGCCTCATCATCCACGAGGGCCAGCTAACGTATGACAAGTCCGGTCTGCATCGTGTCGTCGATCTCGGCCGGTGGTGGCAGAAAGTCACCGGACTGCCGCTGCCGCTGGGCGGAAACGCCATCCGCCGCTCACTTGGACACGAAACGATGACCAGCGTCACGCAGGCGTTGCGCGAGAGCATCCAGTACGCCCTCGATCATCGCGAAGAAGCACTCGCTTACGCGATGCAGTTTGCCCGCGATCTCGATACCCAACTCGCGGATAAGTTCGTCGGCATGTACGTGAACGAACGCACCCTCGATTACGGAGACGACGGCCGCGAAGCCGTTCGGCGGCTGCTCGATATGGGGCACAAGGCAGGCATCATTCCGCAGACGCCAAGAGTGGATTGGGTATAAGAACTGCTTATCGCACCCTCTCCGCAAATGAAAACACCGGATCAATATCTACCGGAACATCCGAAGCTGCTTGCAGCGACGCTTTCAGTTCTTCCGGCATCGTACCGTACTTCTTAAACCAGTTTTCCGCGCGAGCGCGATCTCCAGTGGCTTCGATCTCCAAAAGTTCCTTGGCAAGATCAGCCAGCGCACCCGGCATTTTTTCGTAGTCAATGGCGTATCTACCACTGGCATTGCGACTAATTGCGCCACGTTCCAAGAGATAGTTAAATTCCATCATCTCCGCTTGGCCATGCGCCTCGGCGGTGCCGAAGCGCACCGTACGAAACACACCGCCTATATAGGACGCGTAATATTCTTCCAGCTTTTCTTTCGGAAGCGCGTTGTGATCCACCAGCCATTTCAAGCCGAACATCCCGGTCACATCTGCCTTCGCCTCTTCCAATCCGCTGAATGCTGGACCGATTGCCGCTCGAATATCGACTTTGCCCGCAGCAGTTCGCGAATACGCCGGGCCCAACCCGTGACAGATTTCGTGCATGATTGTAGTTAGAAGATAACCTTCACCGGAAACCTTAGCTGCCTGGTCTGGCTCCATGAGCTTGCGTGCAACCGGCAAAATGACGTAATTCACCCGCGCGTCCATGAAATTCTTGAAGAAAAGTTTCTTGCTGCCCTTCTGCTCGTGCACCCGGGGATCGTTCGGCAAATTATCAGCCACCGCCTGATACCCATGAGTCAGATCTCCCGCCCGAAACGGAGCGTCCATCACTTCCATCGGTGTTTCCAGGCCATGTTTTGATGGCCGATCTTCCGCTGCGAGCGGTAGCGCGTCTTGAATCTGCGGCACGTATTCTTGAAACAATTCGAGCTTCTTACTCTCACGTTCATTGCGCACCAACACTGCCGCACCATACGAACCTTTAACACCCAGCAACCCGTCCAAGTAGGTTTCATACGGCGCAAAAATGATGTCAAATTTGGGATTCTTCAACTCCAGCCATGCAATATCGCTTGCGAAATAGTCATCGCTGAGCAGGGCGTCGGCGCGCAGTCGAAGAAACTTTGCGAATGCAGCATCATCGCTGAGCAGGGCCGCGGCCCGCAGAGCTTTGGCCGCCGGTTCCAGAAAAGCGCGAAATGCGATGTGGTAGGGAACGACATCCAGTTTTCCCTGATGCCAGCGGATAATCGTGAACTGATCATAGATCGCCGTCTTCTGATCAGGATGTTGCTGAACGTACTGTTCTATCTGGTCGCGAGTCAGTTTCGGGGGATAGAACCCGCGTCCTGGCGGCATAATCTCTGTTCCAACAAATGGCCTATCATGGTCCAGCAGATCGAAGCGCGAAGCATTAATCCACATGTAGCGTCGCAGTTGCACATCGCGGAGGTTCCGACTCGATGCCAGCGATTGGTATAGCGTCAGTCCCTCGGGATCACTCTGCCGCCAATAGATACTCTCGAGGTAGCCACACGCCTCCACCAGTTTGCGAACGAGTTGCTGCTCGCGAGCGCTGAGACCAGCCGTCTGGAAAGGCATTTGAACGCGACGAAACTTCGCCAAGCGCTGTGGGAGGTCAGCCACGACCTTCAAATTCGCCGGGGCGCCACCTTTCGCCGCGGAACCTGTCATCGTTGTTTTCTTTTGTTGCGCCGCTCCAAAGGAAGACATCAGGAGGAGAAGAAAAATTAAAATCGGCCCGTAGTGCTTGAAAAAGTGCATGGAATACCGTGCCAAAAGACTTTCAATACGACCGTTCTTCATAGGAATATCAGTCTATCAAAGCCAAGAATCCGTCCCGAGCCATTATCATAAATACATGCGAGGAGAGAACGGTGCCCAGACCCTGCTCATTGATGCCGATGACACGCTCTGGGAAAATAATATCTACTTCGAGCGGGCGATCGTCGAGTTCATTTCGTTCCTAGACCATCGCGAGTATTCGCCCGAGATGGTGCGCCTGGTGCTGAACGACGTGGAGCGAGAGTCCATCGTCAAACACGGCTACGGCTTGCATAGCTTCACGCATTCACTAGTTGATACTTTTGAGAAGCTTTCCGTTGATCCAGTCACCCCCGAGTTACACGAGCGCATTCTCAGCTTCGCCCATCAGATCGCCGATCATCCGATCGAAGTTCTCCCCGGTGTGCCTGAGACCCTTCGGTATCTCGGCGAGCGCCACCACCTCATTATGATGACCAAAGGGAACCCCGCTGAACAGTCGGGGAAGGTTGCGCGCTCAGGATTAAAAGAATATTTTTCTGCCGTAGAGATCGTAGCCGAGAAAGACGAATCAACTTACCGCTCGGCCATCTCCAAGTACGCACTGCCGGCGGACACCACCTGGATGGTCGGCAATAGCCCCAAATCTGATATCAACCCCGCGCTCGCGGCGGGTCTGCACGCCGTCTTTATCCCTCACGGTAACACCTGGATTCTCGAGCACGAGGAACTCGCAACTGCCCCAATATCTCAGCAGTTATTAGTGATAGATCGTTTTGGTGACCTCCTGAAACACTTCTAAGTGGTTTTTGCACAGTATAGTTGCCTCAAATCAAACTGCCCTTGTATCTCATAATCACAGGAGACACAAGAGCAGTCAGTTAAGTTATAGTTTTCTTCTTATTGAACGGTAACACTAACGGCCGCGGAAGGAATACCGTTTGCTACGACAACCAACTTGCTAGCACCTGTTTCTATCGTCGCCGGTACGTCGAAGTTTGTCGAAACCGTCGCCGACCCGGTCGCCACGCCCATGGTGCTGTGGTCGTGGGTTCTGGCATAAAACACGTGATGCGTGCTGTTGTTTGTAATTCGCACCAAAGGATAATTGGTCGCAAATTGAAACTCGTCTCCGAAAGCACCAGCTTGCGACAATCCATTGAACTGCGTACCCGAGATTGGGTAAGTCGATCCCGGAGTCAACGTTGATGGATAACTCGAAATCGCCGGCTGCCATGAAGTCTGGTAAGTTCCCAAGGAGGTGTAAACTTCAGTTGTTCCGCCGCCAACTAATACCTGGCCGTTAGGTAATATCATCAGGCTTCCCGGAGTAGTGGCTCCAGCCTTAAGGGTCGTTCCGTTGAATATATAGGAGGTTCCGGAGTCGCCCTCCACCAACACATTGCCATTCGTCAGCAGGACAGCGAACGAATCACCGGCGTTGTCGCCATTCGGGAAGACAGGACCGACAGTCCACTCGCCTGTGAGGGAGTCGTAGATGGCGGTGTTCCCGGGGCCATTGCCAGTCGTATAAGATCCGGTGGCGAATACCGTGCCATCGGGACGAAGGATAGCCGGCCCCACTTCCCCAGGCGGAAAGTAACAGAGTTTGCCGCCAGGACCATAATTGATGCAGCCGTCGGGCGAAGGTGAGTGCAGGTCGACGATCGTGCTGCCCGCAGTCACCCACTTCTTAGCCGAGGGCGTATAAATCTCTGAGTTGGGAGCATCTTTCACATCCACCGTCAGAATCGATCCGTCCGCCAACAGAGTCCAGCCTTCTTCGGCGTCGAAATCTTTCTTGCCCGTCGAAGGAACTGAAGTCCACTTCATGGCGGTCGGATTGAGTTCCCTCATTTGCTTCGTGAGCTTGTTTCCGATCACATAGTCGCCGTTCGGCAATACGAGTGATGGAGAATCTCCGATATAGTCCCACCCCTTCGGCGGGGTTACTGCGGTCCAGGTGTTGGCTACGGGATCGTAGATGGCACCTTGGTTGGTCAGCGTAAATTCGGCGCCGCAGCCAGAGTACTCACCACCCTCAAGCAGCAGGCGTCCGTCAGCCAAGACTGCCGAAGCCGTGGCGTACGGTGCGTATCCAGCGGGAAGGCTGGCGAGTTGCGTCCAGGTGCCGTTGACATAGCTGCCAGTGTTGTCGGGAGTGAGCTTCCACCAATCGGAACAGTTGCCCCCTTGTGCCATTACGGTGCCGTCGGTCATCTGGAAGGTGTAGATAATTCCGTCGGGCGGCTGATTTTTAAGTCTAGTCAGCGTCTGTGCCAGCGCGGCGCTGGACACGACGAGCAAAATCATAACTGCTGTGAGAACGGACTTCTTGGACAAGATGCACGACCTTTCTTGAAAGCTGCCACAGGCAGCGGAGGCAGAACTTTTCCGAAGAGTTAACCCACTGCTCATTTGCAACCCTCCTGAGGGTATAAGGAAATGCGAGGGTCACCATAGTAGCAAAAGCGGATGAGATTGGGTAGGAATGCAAAGGCTATGCCAGTGCGGTGTTTCGCTCCAAGTCAAGCTTCTGCTGAGAAACGGTCTCAGCCCCAATAGACACAGGCCGGGAGCCCGGAATTTCTCCCGGTCCCGGCCTGCGCTTCTATCAACTTGGTAGCCGCCTCAGTTGGTCGGAGTCGGGTTGGCGTTGGCGGTCGTGTCCGCTGTTGTCGCCGGCGCTGCTGCCGTGGTAGCCGCAGGTGCGCTAGCAACGCTGTACCGCGAAAGCCGTGGGTAGAACGGCGTCACCTCGAACGGCATTTTGTCGCGCGCTGAGGTGATCGCAACCGGCTGCGCCTTCACGATCTCTACTTTGTCATCCCAAGGATTCAGCTTGACGCGTCCGCCCAGAGGCAACGCGGCGATCTGATCCAGCTTATTCCAATCGAGTGCGGGCGCCGAGGTTGCCAGCGCCGCCATGCGGGTTACTGTCCCGTTCTCGGTTATGTTGTTGCCAAGATGGGCTTGCAACAGAGCACTTAATTGCGGAGCGCGCGCCTGCAGAGCCTTGATGAAGAGCCCAGCCGTGTCCAGTTTCTGGGCATAGGGCGAAGCCTTTAGCATTTCGATAGCTTTCTTATCGGCGGCCACTTCCTCTTCGGGAATATGTTTGAACCCAAGGTTCTGGTAAGTCCCCTCGTCAGAGAACAGCATGCGGTCATTGAACGCATACTGGCTGCCCAGGTTATGTCCAAGAACAATGTGCGCCAGTTCGTGAGCGAGGACCATGGCCAGACTGCCCTCATCGGGCAGCACATCGATCAGCCCACGGCTCACGATAATCGTGTTGCCGACGCTGAAAGTCTCCAGCGGAGAAGTAGTCAGAACGCGCGTCCGGACTGGCCGTGGTAGTTCGATATTGTTGGTGATCTCGATATTATTGACTACAGTCTGCAGAATTTTGTCGACATCGCCTTCAGGCGCCAGGAGACCAGCGCGTTCTAAACGTTCGACCACATTGTCCTCTGCTTGCTGTTGCCATTCGCGCTCGGCGGCCAATGGAGTTGCATCCTGCGCGGTCGGCGTATCGTCTTTTACGCTGTCCACACGGATGTTGGTAAGTTCGTCATTCGCCGTACCTGCCTTGAGGTTATATCCCCACATGCGGGTTTGCGCCTTGAAGGCAATCTTGTTCTGAGCTCCGGCGGTGAAGTCACCTTCTTCACTGTAGATGTAAGCTGGCACCCAATAACCAGGAATCAAATTCAACCGCCAGCTGTCCATGTGAAAGTAATAGTTATTGCGCTGCGGGCGCGCATAAGTGCCATTCAGCCGCACAATGTTGAAGTCCTGATCTTCGACCCAGATGCGGCCGAGAAAACGCCCGCGTCCAGCGTCTTTCTTTGGCGTCAGATCGAACACCAGGCAGCGCACGTCGCCCAGAAATTCGCGGCGAGCGTAGTGGAAATCGTAGTGCTGACGGTCAAAATCATTGCGGTCAGCAAAGATCATCCACGAAAAGCCCAGCGGCTGGTACTGGAACTTAAACTTTCTCGTGAACTCGCCCAAGAGATGCTTTTCCATGCCTTCGTTTTTGGTGTCTTTGCCTTTGCCGTCAAGGTAGTCGCTTCGGTCGATCGATTCACTCAAGTCCATGCGTCCCAAAAAGTAATGATCGTCCTGCGGAACCGGCCCCAGCTGCGGGTCCTGCGTCAGGTTCTGCAGATAGGTTTCTACAATTGGAGTACGCGGCGACAAGAACTTGATCAGCTTCTTCTCGCGCAGGATCACGCGATCTACAACCTGATCCATAGTGGTTGGCGGCCCCAGATTTGTTGCCGCCGGACTAGCCGGTTGATCCGGCTGCGTCGCCGCCACCGGCTGCGGGTTCTGCGGCGCGGACGCCGGTTGCTGGGCCACTGCCGTCATGGTCAATGCCAGCAGAGCCAAAACCATCCAGTTCGTACTGCTCATAAATTTGTTCATAACTTTTTGCATAACTCTCCGCATAACTCTCGTCTCCAAAGTGGTCAGTACGCCATTTGAAATACCACGTGCACAACTGCTGTTGAATCCATTGCCTGCCCGCTTCTCATGGCCGGCTTGAAACGCATTTTGTTAGCGGCGGCTACCGCGGCCTCATCAAGACCATGACCCAGCCCCCGGACCACGCGGTTCACATGTAACTGCCCATTCGCAGCGAACTGCACTTCGAGTAAAACTTCGCCTTCCAATTTCAAACTTCTAGCTTCTTCCGTATAAACCGGGTTCGGCTTGTAAGTGATTTCGACCGACGTGGTTGGTGGGCCATTATCGACACGCTGAATATGTGGTGTGTTCTGCGCAATCTCCTGCGATCCAAAGCCTGAAGTCTGAACATTGCCGCGGCCGCTTCTGCGTCCGTCGCCCTGTCCCCCGGTTGCCACTCCACTGCCAAAGTCAGCGCTGGCCACCGTCCCCTTAATCCCTTTCGCGCCGCCCGATCCATTGCCTTGTCCCGCTCCCACCGGCATATCGAACGAGCCCCCTGTGGATGCGATCAGCCTGCCATTCGGCTTGCTGTTGTCACTTGGTTTCAGCCCATTCGGATCGCCGAAGCCTCCCGTTTGTATTTTCTCAATCGGAGCATTCACCGTTGGCACTGCGGAACTTCCCTGAAAGTCTCCGGTATGAATCAGCACCGGACGCGCTCCACTCGTCGGCTTCAATACAGCTGGCGCAAGATTGTTCATTACTACTTTTGGCGGCTCAATTTCCTGTGGTTGCGGCTTGGGTGCGCGGATCTCGCGCGGCACGATCAACTTCGGGGCTTGAAATACCGGCTCCGGCGGAAGCAATTTAGCATGCAGCGGCAGGGGCTTCGGTTTGGGCAGCCGCTCTGGCCTCAGCGAAGGCCGTGGGACTAACTCGGTGATGCGATCGTTCGCGGTGTTGAGCAACGTATCGGACGTCATGATTCCGACGACAATCAGTAGCAGAATCAGAGCCGCGAGTATTCCGTAGCTGGTTGCGAAGGTCCGCCAGTTCCACTTCTTTTCAGGCAGCAGGCCGAGTTGAAAACCGCGATCGTACGTAGGCATCCATGAGCTCCAAAAAGGGGCCCGAAGCTGGGGAGAGCGCTCGGGGTTGGAGTCTTCACCTTATGGGAGATTGGGCAGGGGGTAAACGTGTCGCTTGCGCGTGTCCTTTGGTAACTAGCTTTGATAGTTAGGACTCTTCCACCTGATAGGTAGTTACTGAGGTGTCTATTTAGACGTCATCGCGCGGCGGTGGGCAAAAAAATAGAACACCGGGACGCCGGCAAGAATTGCCAGGCATCCTCCCACCGAACTTTTCAGATTGTCAGTGAAGGTGTAATAAAGAAGAGCCGCGGCAACCAGCACAAACAGCGCCGGAACCACTGGATATCCCCAGACGCGGTAGGGCCGGTCGAGGTTTGGCTCCCTTCGCCGAAAAACGAACACGGTGCTGCCCGCGATCATGTAGAACAACCACTCCGCGAAAATCGTCAGCGAAAAGAATTGGCGGAAACTGCCTCCCAACAGCAGCAGAATAATCGCCAGCCCGCACTGCACAATAATCGCCACCGATGGCGTATGGAAGCGCGGATGAACCTCAGCGAGTGCCTTGAAAAAATACCCATCGCGCGCGGTGGCAAACGGCACACGCGCTCCGCTCATGATGGTGCCATTCAAAGTCACGAGCATCGAAACCGCCATGCCCGCGGACACCAGGCTCGCGCCTGCATGCCCCAGAACCTGCGCCACCGCGTCCGACGCAGGACGCTCCGATGCAGCCACTGCTGCCGCCGGCAGCACATACTGTACCGCTGCATTGACCAGGATGTAGAGAGCGCCAACCGTCGCCACGCCCCAAATCAGCGAGAGCGGGATGTTCCGCTGCGGATTTCGTATCTCCCCCGCCACCATGTTTAGATCGTTCCAGCCGTCATAGGCCCATAGCGCAGCCACCAGCGCCGCGAAAAATCCGGCCACGCCGCCTTTCGCGCCGGTAAACTCAGTGGCGAAATTCGCCCAAGTACCTCCGCTGTAGGAAAACCCCACCCCCACAATTCCGAGGATGATCGCGACCTTCAGCAGCGTGAATAACAATTGAAATTCTCCTGCCCGGCGCACCCCGATGTAGTTCAGCCACGAAATGAGAACCGTAGCTCCGATCGCCACCAGTTGCCCGTAGCTGATAGTGAATGGATTCGAAATGCAGGGACGCGAGAAAAAAGCGAAGACCGGGAAAGTTTCCAGGATCCGCACTAAACCAGTAGTTATCGTCGCGATCGAAGCCGGCTTGGCAATCAGAAACCATGTCCATGAATAGAGAAATCCCGCCAATGGCCCGTAGGCATCGCGAACATACACATACTCGCCGCCCGCCTGCGGCTTCATAGCACCTAGTTCGGCATAGGTGAGCGCGCCAAAAAAAGAGAGCAACCCTCCTACCATCCACGCCAGATACACAAGTCGAGCCGACCCCACCGCCTGCATCATCTCGGTCGGGACCAGAAAAATTCCGCTCCCGATGATCGTGCCAACCACAACTGCGCCCGCATGCGACAACCCCAGGTCGCGCGCTAGTTCCGGACGGGAAGGCTTGGCTGCTGTGAATGTGTCCATATTTCTATCTGCTGCTCGAAAGAACGATTCTAACCGCAGTTTCACTGCGTTCTCAGCGACCCTTACTGATCTAGCTTGCTGATCAAGCTTGCGCTTCAAGCTTTCGATGGAACCTGCCACAAGACACTCGCCGCGTACCCCACTGCAAAAGTCACGCAAGTCCCAATCGCGACCCACCAGGTGAAAGCTATCTGGGACCACCCCCACAAATACAGCTCCATCGCCAGCCCACAAATCATGCCGACCACCGCCCCACGCTGATTCGCGCGCCTGGTCAATACACCCAGCAGAAAAACTCCAAGCAACGCTCCATAAGCCACCGAAGCGATTTGCAATCCGACTTCCACCACGCGTCCCACCCGATGCAGCGCCAGCACCGCCAAACCAAACAGCACAAGCGCCCACCCGACCGTGGCCAGTCGTGCAAGCCGCAGCCGCGCTGCTTCGCTCAACTCCGGACCAGAGCCGGAACGAGAGCTAGCACGAAACCGCAGATAGAAATCCATAATCGAACTCGATGACAGCGAGTTCAGCGCCGCGCTCAAATTCGACATCGCCGCAGCCAGAATAGCCGCAATCAACAAGCCCGCGATCCCATGCGGCATCCGGCTCACGATGAACGTCGGATAAATCCTGTCCCCCCGTCCAAATGCACCCGACGGAACCTGGTAATAAGCAAACAGCATCACGCCCACAAGAAGAAACAACCAAAACTGAAAAAACACCGCCACGCCACTCGACAGCAACGCCAGCACCGACTGTCTTTGATTCCGCGCCGCCAGCAATCTCTGTACGATGAGCTGATCGGTGCCGTGGCTGGCCGTCGTCAAGAACGTGCCGCCGATAATCCCCGCCCAAAACGTGTAAGGTTTCGCAAAATTAAGATAAGGCCAGTGCGTCAAGACGGAAGCATCGAACATCTGAAACTTGTGTAGCCCCCCAGCAATAGCCTGCACTGCTCCCCATCCACCCGGAACGAGATGGAGAATCGTGACCAAACCCACCAGCGTTCCGCCCACATAAATAAAAGTCTGCACCACATCGGTCCAGATTACTGCCGCGAGTCCGCCCTCAAACGTATAGATCACTGTCAGGAGCGTAATGATCGCAATCGAAGCGACCTCGCCCGTGCCCAGCGCAATCGAGACCACAATCGACACGGCATACACGCGCACGCCCTCCGCCGCCGCGCGCGTCAGCAGAAACAGCCCAGCCGTTACCGTGCGGAGTTCCGAACCAAACCGCCGCTCAATCAGCTGATACGCCGTATACAGCTCACCGCGAAAATACTGTGGTAGCAGCACAAAACTAATAATGACGCGCCCGATGACATACCCCATCACGAGCTGTAAAAAAGTAAAATTCGAATCGTAAGCCAGCCCGGGAATACTAATGATGGTGAGTGTGCTGGTCTCTGCCGCAACAATCGACAATGAAATGGCCCACCACGGAATGTCGCGGTCAGCGAGAAAGTAATCTCGCATCGTCCGCTGCCGCTTGCGAAACCGCAGCCCGAACAGCGTGATCCCCGCCAGGTACAAGGCAATAATCAGCAGGTCGATCCGATTCAATCCCAAGCGATCCTTTCATTTCCAGCTCTGGGTAGACAAGCGGCTCGCCGCGTCTCCCACATCCACCAAACAATGCGCACATTGTACAAGCACGTCTGCCCCCGAACCTTACTCCGGTCAGATTTAGCTGAAGATGTGTTAGAACTAGCGCGATGGCCTACTATCTCGGAATCGACGGCGGCGGCACCAAAACCCGCTGCGTTCTCGCCGACGAAACAACTGTTCTCGCGAAGGCAATGACCGGTGGCTGCAGCGTGATTCGCGTCGGCGAGCAGCAGGCGAGAGAAGCGCTGCATACTGCTATCCGCCAGGTCTGCGCCGCCGCCAAGATTTCTCCGGATCGGGTCAGCGCCATCTGCATCGGTGCTACTGGCGCTGTCCGGCCCGAGATCGCCACGAAGATTCGCAGCATCCTGGCCGAGTTAGCTTCTGAACCGTTCACAAGAATCGAAGTCGTAGGCGACACTATAATCGCCCTGGAAGCCGCTTTCGGCGCGAGTCCTGGAGTGATTGCCATTGCAGGCACAGGCTCTATCGTTTACGGCCGCGTTGCCAACGGTCACACTGCGCGGGCCGGAGGCTGGGGTTTCGCCATCTCCGATGAAGGTTCGGGCCACTGGATCGGCCGTCGCGCTGTGTCAGCGATTTTGAACTCTCGCGACCAAGGCTTGGAAACCATGCTCACCGCCATGATTCTCCAAGCTTGGAAGCTCAATACCATCGACGAACTTGTGCAACAAGCCAACTCGACTCCGCCGCCCGATTTTCCGCGTCTGTTTCCCATTGTCCTTCGCGCCGTCGACGAAGGAGACTCTATCGCCCGCGATCTCCTGTTTGACGCTGGAGCAAAGTTGGCTGAACTCGCGATCATCGTCGTCCGCCGTCTAACACACGGGGATTCCATGCAAAACGCAGCAACGCTTCCGGTAGCCTCGCTCCCGGTAGCAACAACGGGCAGTGTCTTTCGTCAGTCTACCGATGTGCGCCAGGTTTTCTACAATATCCTGCAACAAAGACTTCCTGGCATCGACGTGTGCCATGATCTGGCCGACCCAGTTGAAGGCGCGCTGGCCAGAGCACGAGCGACGCGGTCGTAGATATTGGGCTTGCCCGATTTCTTGCAGGCTGACCACCGCCATGTCTGACAAAGAAATGTCTGACCCAAAATGTTCGAAGACGGAACTCTCAAAGACGAAGCCGTGCTGAACTCAGCGGAATCGGCAACCGCGACCAGTCCCGCATCCACCGATCTACTCCGCACCGCCGCCGATCCCGACGTCACCGAGGACCTGGCTCTAGCCCTCCTAAAGCGTCCTGACTTGCCTGCGGAAGTCCTCGAACAACTAGCGAAGAATGTTAACGCACTCAAGAGTCGCAAGGTAAAGATCGCGCTAGCCAGCCATGTGAACGCGCCGCGCCATGTATCCGTGCCGCTGGTGCGTCAGTTCTACGCCTTCGATCTGATGAAAATTGCGCTCTCGCCCAGCGTCCCCGCCGACGTAAAAGTTGTCGCCGACGATACTTTGATCTCGCGACTAAAAGCCATCACCGTAGGCGAACGTCTAACGCTGTCCAGGCGAGCTTCCGGCAGAGTAGCCGCCGCGCTCCTGCTGGATGTAGAAAACATGGATGGAAAAATTAAAGACAGCAAAACAGACGGCAAAATAAAAATGAAGAACGCCCAAGCCCTAGCCCGCGAAACGCGAGTCATGCTGACGGCGCTTGAAAATCCGCGTCTCACTGAAACGCTCGTCATCAACTCCGTGCTCCGCCCCGCCGCAAGTGCAGCCCTAGTGCAGGCAGTCGCGCAGCACGCGAAGTGGTCCTGCCGCAGAGAAATCCGCACCGCCCTTCTGCGAACCGAGCATCTTTCGCTCGCCCGAGCTCTCGAATTCAGCCGCGAAATTCCCGCTCCGCTGCTGCGCGAACTACTCGCCAGTTCACGTCTGCCCGACCAAATCAAACACCAACTGCTCCGCGAGAATCCCGCGAAGTCGTAGGCTCGTGTGGCGCGGGCGCCTCGCCTGCGTGCCGACAGTACTTCAAATACAGGCGCAGTGCGCTCCGATGATTCCCATCTTGTTGAAAAAATGGTTTTGCATTCGATTTTGGGTGAACAGAAGTTCACCGCTTTCGCAGCCTCTTAGGTGCCAGACACCGCAGACTTCGCTTGAATTTCCGCCATCAGCCTCACCGTAGTCGAGACATCAATCCCATAGCGTTCTCCGCCGCGCACAATAGGGCCACCAATCGCGTCCAATTCCAACTGGCGCCCGGCTGCAAGATCCTTCTGCATCGAGCTGCGCATCCCCGGAGGCGAGTTGGCGAAAATTCCCTGGACCTGCAGCGCGTCAATCTCCGCGCCGCCAGCGTTCGCCACTGCGGAAGCCTCGGAAACCGCGGCAGTCAATTTTAGTTTCGAAGCAGCATCCGCCAAGATCTCTCCAGCGTTCATTCCCGACGCCGAAGTCACCAGCGCGAACGGAGCCAGAAAGCAAAGCTTGCCCCAAAGCAATGTCTGCTCGTTCGCGATAAATCGGCAGCTGAATCCAAGTTTGTCCAAGCGTGTAATGACGACTCCTAAGAGCGGCTCGCCGCTGGCAGCGAGGTTGAGGCGAACGACTGGAGAGCGTTGGATAAATCGTCCCGGTGCCACTCGCTCCGCCTCCACCGCAATCGTTCCCGGAACCACGCGATCCTGTCCATATTGCGCTCGCAGCACCGCAACGTGATCCACTCCGTTGAGCAAGGGAACGATGCACCCCGGCGTCACCTTCACCGATTCCAGCGCAGTTTGCAGCTGATAAGTTTTGGTTGCGATCCACAACACATCAACTGCTTTCGTCAGCGAGGAGACAGCTTTCGCCGGTGCGCTAAGTGAGCCCGAAGGACGTTCCAGTGTCAATTTCGAGGGATAGCTCGCCAACTTTTCTGCCCGAACCACCACGGCGACGTCTTCGCCCAGCGACGACAACACCGTGCCCACCAAACCTCCAATTGCTCCTGCACCCAAAATTGCATGTTTCATGGCAACACTCCCCGAAGAAATACAATACGGTAGTTTTGGATGCCCCAACTGCCAACCACGACCCGCCTTTACGCTGAGCGCAACAATCTGTCACACTGACCACTGACCGCATGCCACTGACCCATGGGTAAAATCCACGTTCTTTCCGAAAGAGTGGCCAACCAGATCGCCGCTGGCGAAGTGGTAGAGCGTCCCGCGTCAGTGGTCAAAGAGCTGCTGGAGAACGCCCTGGACGCTGGTTCCACCCGCATTCGCATTCAAGTCGAAGCGGGCGGGAAGAAGCTGATTCAAATCACCGACAACGGATGCGGCATGGTGCGCGACGACGCTATGCTGGCCTTTGAGCGCCACGCCACCTCGAAAATAAAAGAGACCGACGATCTGCTAAGCATTTCGACCCTGGGGTTTCGAGGCGAAGCGTTGCCCTCGATTGCTTCAGTTGCCCGTCTGCATCTTGAAACTCGCGCCGAAGAAGAAGCGGCGGGTACGGTCCTAGAAATTAACGGCGGTAAAATAATCCGCGTCGAAGAAGCAGGCTTGCCGCTTGGAACTTCGATCACGATCCGCGATCTTTTCTTTAATACTCCAGCGCGCAAGAAATTTCTAAGATCGGAATCAACAGAGCTATCCCATATCGCATCGCTAGTAACTCACTATGCGCTGGCGCATCCGGAGAAACATTTCGAGCTGCACTCTGCGACGAACGCCTTGCTGGTAGCGCCGCCCGTGGCGGGTCATCGCGAGCGCGTCTACCAGGTCTTTGGACGCGAAACCCTAGACCAGTTGATCCCATTAGCAGCCGTCCAACCACTGGAGCGCATTGGCCTGCCACAACCACCGCCGTGGCGGCGCAACGCGGACAATGTTCCACACGTAGCCGCTGAAGGTGTGAATGCAATCGCGCCCCAAGATTTCGGCGAGGTGCGCCTGCACGGTTTCGTTTCGAAGCCAGAAATTCAGAAGCTAAATCGCAATTCGATTTTCATTTTCGTGAATGGACGCCTGATTCGAGACCGCCCAATTCAACACGCCATCACCGAGGCCTATCGCAACATTCTGCCGCCGACAGTGTTTCCCGTGGTCCTGCTTTTTATCGAGATGCCGACCGCCGAAGTCGACGTGAATGTGCACCCATCAAAGACCGAGGTGCGCTTCCGGCAACAGTCCGTGATTCACGATTTTGTTCGCGAATCGGTGCGCGCGGCGCTGATGAAAGCGCGGCCGGTCCCGCAGTTTTTGACTGAAATTCGCGCGCAGCCATCGGCAATTTCCGGCCTAAGCAGTTCCGGCCTGAGTAATCGTTCGTTTACCGATGGAGCAACCGGCACTGACGGTGCGCAGCCTGCGCCATGGCGCGACTTATACGATCCTGTGGCGCCAGGAGGTTTTGCGCTACAAGCGCCGAAGATGCCCGTTACCACAGCACACCTCGAATTTGAAGGAGGAATCCCGGTAGAAGCCAACGCAGCCGTATCGCTGGCACGAGAATCGGAGACAGCGGCAACTCAGCAGTCGATCATCGATCAGCCAGTTCCCGATCACGGCTGCGCCCCACCGATCGCGCAAGAATCGCAACCCGCGCCAACTCTGGAATCACTGCGAACGCTGCGCCCGCTAGGCCAGATTAGAAATTCATTCATTCTCGCCGTGAATGAAGACGGACTCTGGATCATCGATCAACACGTAGCTCACGAGCGCGTACTGTTTGAGAAAATCCTGCGCCAACGCTCAGCGCAGCGTGTTGAGAGCCAGCGTCTACTCATGCCTCTGATAATCGACCTGACTCCGGCGCAACAAGCCATTTTCACCGAAATTGCCGAAGAACTAGCACGCAACGGCTTTGAGGCCGAACCTTTCGGAGCCCGCAGCGTGGCTGTAAAACTAGCTCCCGCAGGCGTGGACGCGCCCCAGATCGAGCACATGCTGAACGAAATCTTCGAACAGCTAACTCGCGAAGATCAGGCCATCAATCTGGAGGCAGTGCGAACCCGGATAGCCGCATCAATAGCCTGCCACGCAGCGATCAAAGTCAATATGCCGCTAGAACAAAATAAAATGGAGTGGCTGCTAGCAGAACTCGCCAAGACCGACCACCCTATGGCATGTCCTCATGGGAGGCCGGTAGTGTTGCGCTATTCCATGCAGGATATTCAGAAGGCCTTTAAGCGCATCTGATTGCCGCTTTCCAACTGTGGTCTAATCAATCGTGGTGTAATTAGTCTATGACCGACGCGGAACTCCTGCAGGCTCGCACGCAAAAGTGGCGGCTGAACGACCAGCCCGTGCGCACTCTCGATGATGCCCGCGCCTTCCTCGAAGAGGTTGGGTTCTGCCTGATGTACCCCATGCGTCCCGCGCTACTGGTACCGACTTTCATCGGCGCCTGGGTTGGAGCCGATGACAAGCTGCCAATGCGCCAGCATGCATATAACGATCCGCGGGCCAAAGAAGCTACGGAACTGATGGTGCGTGCTCTGCGCGATAAGTCCGCATACGAAGCTCCTTTATTTGATGAGAACAACGCTTTCCTGCTGGCGCCTTCGGTCTTTCCTTATTTTTATTCGGTGGTCGGCGAGCGCAACCCGAAGCAGGCACCCGCAACCGGACCAAAGTCTCCTTATTCGCCGCTCGCATGTGACGCTTTCGAAATCATCCGCCGCCGAGGACCGATTTCAAAAGCGAAACTTGGCGAGATGCTCGGCGGATCAGTATCCAACGCTGGCCTTGATCGTGCGCTTAGCGAGCTCTGGACGAAACTGCGCATCACGCGCGTCGACTACACGATAGAAGAAGGCTCAGTGTGGGACGAGTTATCGAGGTGGGCACCCGAAATAGTCCGCCAAGGTGTGGGAATTTCCGTTCCTGAAGCTCTCTCCGCGCTAGTCTCGAAGTATCTCGATTGTGTGATTGCGGTGGATGAAGGCGAAGTAGAAAACTTCCTGGCAAACTTCGTCGCGCGCACGCGAGTCAAAGAAGCAATCCACGCCTTGCTGTCGGCGCGAGAATTAAGCTTCGTGCATGTTGGGAGCAAGTCGCTGCTGCAAGTGACTCCGCCGAAACAAGCTTATGTTCCCAAGCCCCGCCCCGAGCGCGTGAGCTAGTGTGGCATTCCATAAATCGCGATATGAGTCTGAGTTGTTACCGTAGCGAAGCGAGAAAACTATGCGTGTGAGCCCCAATACATCAGGTCCTTAGCTTCGCTCAGAATGACAAGATTGAAATGGCGGAATTGTTTGCGAAGCGTGTAGAATCCAGCTTCGCAACGATGACCAATCCATCCCCACGCAAACTCATCATCGCCATAGATGGCCCAGCCGGAGCGGGCAAGAGCACGATCGCTTCCCGCCTGGCGCGTAAACTTGACTACATAAATCTGGAGAGCGGGGCTATGTATCGAGCGCTAGCGCTCCGCGCCATCGAATGGGATGCTTCGTTCGACGACGAAGTAGCGCTGCTAACGATGGCACAGGGTTTGCGCATTGTGCTCGAGCCCACCGTAGGGGGTAATCGTGTTCTGCTCAACGGCAAAGACATTTCCTCGCGCATCCGCGAGCGTGATGTGACCGAGGCAGCGTCGCGCATCTCGGTGCATCCCAAAGTTCGAGAGTGGATGGTGGCGCGTCAACGCGAGATGGGCATTGGCGGCGGTGTAGTAATGGAAGGTCGCGACATTGGCACAAAAGTTTTCCCCGATGCCGATCTGAAAATCTTTCTCGACGCCGACCCTGTGATTCGCGAGCAGCGGCGACTCGACCAGCAGCGAGTGAAGGGCCCATCGGCGCAGACGATAGCAGCGGAACTCCGTGAACGTGACCATCGCGATCGTACGCGAGCGGCTTCTCCACTGGTGGCAGCCGAAGATGCAGTCGTGCTCGATTCGACGAGCTTGAGCGAAGATGAAGTGCTTAATCGAATCGAAAAGTTGGTGGAGCAGCGACTGGCGCCGGGGTGCTAGCAACGCGTGGCGAGAGTAGGAACCAGCTGTTCGCCTCTTAAATATGTCAACGCTTTTGCTCACACCGCCGCCTGTCCGTCGTCGAATCCATCAGTCGTACAATCCGTGAGGCCACTATATGACTGTTGCCCACTGGGCTGCACCGATCATTTTCGTGTTGTTTTTTTCGATAGCTGCAAAGTCCCAGTCAACTTCCCTGCCAATAAGCGCCTCGTGGCCCACGGCCACCACTGCCGAGAGCGGCCTTTCTGACGCTCGCCTACACTCCCTTGAAGCTGCCGTTCGTTCCGGAGAATTCAAGAAAATTGGGAGTGTATTAATCGCTCGCCATGGCAAGCTGGCCTACGAAGGCTACTTCGATGGTGACGCCGCCACGCTGCGCGACACCCGCTCGGCCACCAAGAGCATCACTAATATTCTGATCGGAATTGCCATCGAGGAACACAAGCTCAGTGGAGTAGACGCAAAGGTTCTGTCGCTGTTGCCCGAGCACGCCCGCAAAATTCAGAATCCCGATCCGCGCAAGAACGCGATCACGGTAGAAGATTTTCTGACCATGAGTTCTCCGTTGGAATGCGATGACTGGAATGATGCGTCGCGCGGCAACGAAGAGCGCATGTATCTAGTGGAGGATTGGGCGCAGTTCATTCTCGATCTGCCAATTCGCGGCCGCATGCACGTCGGTGAGCAGGGAGTGACTCCTCTCTACGGACGCTACTTCAGTTATTGCACCGGAGGCGTCTTCACGCTGAGCGAAGTGTTGGAAAAAGCGACTGGCATGCGCACCGATCGCTATGCGAGCGAGAAATTGTTTCAGCCGCTAGGTATCACAAATGTAGAGTGGGTCTATTCTCCGATGAACGTTCCGCAGACGGGAGGAGGACTTCGATTGACTAGCCGCGACCTTCTCAAGATTGCGCAACTCTATCTCGATGGCGGACAGTGGCATAGCAAACGCATCGTAAGTGAAGGGTGGGTGCAAAACTCGACGCGTCCTCATGCGCAGATCGATGAGGTAACCGACTACGGCTATCTGTGGTGGCTGAAGTCCTTTAAGGTCGGCGAGAAGAGTTATCCGGCGTTCTTTATGTCAGGCAACGGAGGAAATAAAGTCGTCGCGATTCCTGCGCTCGACATGACTGTTGTCATTACAAGCACGAATTACAACACCCACGGAATGCACGAACAGACCGAAAAGATACTGACCGACTACGTGCTGGCGGCGAGCGACTAAGGGTTCGCGGTCGGGACAAAAAGCCACCAAGCGGAACTTGGACTGGAGGTAGGAACCTCTGACCGCATCGGACCGTTCGTTTTGCCCCGGATGAGCGCGAACCAGGGTTGCGACCCTCCCCGTGCTCCTCTCTAATTCTTATAGACTCCATGAAAAGTTTGAATTTGCTTTCCACCTAGCCTTACCTCAATCTCGTATTGGATGGGGTAAGCCGCACTCCTCCAAGAGTGGCGAACCAGTAGATTTTCCTTCAGATTAGGTTCTGCTTCCAAGTCGAAGTGGATCTGTTCCATAGATATTTTCTTCGGATACCAGGACGTATCCAACCACAGGCCAATAGAGGTTGATAAGTGTTGCGGGAGTACGGCTGCGAACGTATTGGCTAGTGTGTATCTGCCCATTGGTCCCGAGCCGAAAGCCGCCGTCGACTGGAATCGAGGAGCTTACTTGCACTTACCTCTCATAGAGCGAGCAAGAGATGACGGCACTATTTTCGTCCTCACTCCCGGCAAGCAAGGGTCGGGCATGGGACCTGCCATGCGAGAAGATCGCCTCTATGACATTCAGCCGTTCCCGTCAGTTCGACGAATTCCGCAGAGACAGCTCGAACCCGGAGAGCAGTACCGCTTCCACTTTGACATGACAAAGTGCATCGGCTGCAAGTGCTGCATTGTGGCTTGCAACGAGCAGAACGGAAATCCAGCAGAGATCAACTGGCGGCGTGTAGGAGAAATCGAAGGTGGATGGTATCCCCATACACAGCGTTTCTATCTATCGATGGGGTGTAACCACTGCCTGGAGCCGTCGTGCATGATCGGCTGCCCTGTCGAAGCCTATAAGAAGGATGCCGTCACCGGAATCGTACAGCACAGCCCAGAAACCTGTATTGGCTGTCAGTATTGCACCTGGAATTGTTCCTACGGAGTGCCGCAATACAACCCTGAGCGTGGGGTCGTCGGCAAATGTGACATGTGTTACGGCCGTCTCGCAGAGGGCCGCGAACCTGCTTGCGTGAATGCTTGTCCAGAGACCGCGATCCAAATTGAGATTGTGAACGTGCTGCAATGGAAAAAGGAATACGCGAGGAGCGCCAACGCTCCCGGATTGCCTTCCGCTGACGACAGCATCTCGACGACACGCATCACCCTGCCAGACAATATGCCCCCGGACATCAAGAAGGCGGACTCGTGGCGCGTGCGGCCGGAGCATCCTCACTGGCCGCTGGTGTTCATGTTGGTTTTGACGCAGCTGTCGGTCGGCGCTCTCGCCGTAATTTGGCTGGTGCAGTTGCTGGGCAAATCCTCGGGGCTTGGGGTTGCCGCGTTGGGCGCTTTAGCTGTCGCTGGTCTGGCTCTCAATGCTGCCACGCTACACCTCGGGCGTCCGATTCATGCGTATCGCGCCATCAAAATGTGGAAGCGCTCGTGGTTGAGCCGCGAAATCCTGATGTTCGCCTGCTTTTCAGGCACGGGTGCGGCCTACGCGGGCTCTCTCTGGTTCCATCTGCGGATCAGCCCGGTACTCGGTTTATCGACCGCTCTGCTCGGAACGGCCGGAATCGCAGCCAGCGCCTTCATCTACCTGGTGAAAGCCAGACCCGCATGGAATAGCAAACATACGGTTGCCGATTTTTTTCTCACCGGCGCTCTTCTGGGATCGCTTTTCGCAGCGAGCATTGGAGTAACGGCGGGACGTTGGCTGGTAGCTGCATCTGTCGTTGCCGCGGCAGCCCAGATGCTGAATCAGGCGGTGAAATTTCTTCGGCTAACGGCCTCGGAGAACTTTGAAATGCAGGCCTCCGCTAAGTTGCTCTCCACCACGCTAAAAACAAAATTCCTGCTGCGCTTTGCGTTGTTGATTGGCGGCGGGATCGTGCTGCCGCTCTTCACCTCGGGACGTGGGGGAATGGTTGTCGCGCTCGTGGCTGCACTCAGTGGAGAAATTCTCGGACGGTATTTGTTTTTTGTCAGCGTGGTCCCGAAGAATATGGCCGCTCCCTATGTGGCGGCGCGGAGCATGGTCGCTTGAATCTGAAACGCCAACTTGGATTGGACATTCTCTCCGAGAAGTATGCCTATGCGACGGACCCGGAGTTCGGCTTCGTGTCGGCAAAGAAGATTCCGGACCGCTGGGTTCCGACTACGTGCGGGTATTGCTCCGTGGGCTGTGGGATGTTTCTCGGAGTCAAGGATGGGCGGGCGGTGAGTGTGCGTGGAAACCCTAGTCATCCCGTGAACCTCGGAAAGCTGTGCCCTAAAGGACTCTCGGAGCATTACACACTGGAAGCTCCCAACCGCGCCAAATATCCGCTCCTGCGCAAGAAAGGAAAGCTGGTGCGAGTGGAGTGGGCAGAAGCACTGGAGGCGATGGTGGATCGTTTCCGCGCTGTTCAGGAGAAATTCGGTGCCGACTCATTGGGCGTGGTGAGCACAGGCCAATTGGTCACAGAAGAGTTCTATGCGCTCGGCAAACTGGTGCAACTCGGTTTCGGCACGAAAAACTTCGACGGCAATACAACGCTGTGCATGGCGAGCGCCGTCTCCGGCTACAAGCGATCGTTTGGCAGCGATGGCCCACCAGGAGCGTACGACGATCTGCGGAAGGCGGACGTTATCTTACTTATTGGCGCGAATATTGCCGACAATCATCCCATTCTCTGCCAGCACCTGGAAGCAAATCCCAACAAGACTCTGATCGTCGCCGACCCGCGTGTAACCAAAACCGCAATGATGGCGGATTTGTTCTTGCCGCTTAAGCCCCGATCCGACATCGCCTTGCTCAATGGGATCATGCACATTCTGATTCGCGCGGGTGCGATTGATCGGGAGTACATTGCGCAGCGCACGAATGGCTTCGAGAAGCTGGAAAAATCGCTGGAGAAATATACGCCCGAGCACGTTTCACAAATCACCGGTCTGAGCGAAGACTTGATTTTTAAAACGGCATCTCTGTACGGAGGTGCAAAAGCGGCATTCATCGGGTGGACGATGGGCGTGAATCACAGTACCAAGGGTGCGGAGACGGTGAATGCGATCAATAATCTCGCTCTCATCACCGGACAAATTGGACGGGTGGGAGCTTCGCCGTTTTCCATCACCGGGCAGTGTAATGCAATGGGCACACGCGAGGCCGGTTTTACCTCCAGTTTGCCGGGATACCGAAAGTTTGAGAACGCAAGTGATCGCGAGGAACTGGCAGCGCTGTGGAACATTCCAGTGGAGCGGATTCCCGTGTCGCGGGGCCTAGCGTATCCCGAGATTGTCGAAGCTGCAGTGTCGAAAAGCATTCGCGCACTCTGGATCATCGCCACCAATCCCGTTGTGTCGTTTCCAAACCTGGACGTGCTGAAGCAGGGACTCGAGACTTTGGACTTTCTTGTAGTTCAGGACGGTTTTTATCCGACTCCAACCTCGGAACTGGCCCACCTTGTTCTTCCGGCTGCAATCTGGGGTGAGAAGGAAGGGACGTACACAAATTCAGAGAGACGAGTGAGCAAAGTCAACCGCGCGGTGGACCCTCCGGGAGAAGCGAAATCTGACTTTGACATCTGTCTGTCTCTTGCGAAAAAGTTGGGCTGCCAAGAGCAGCTCTTTCCGGGATGGACCACACCACAAGATGCCTTCGACGAGTGGAAGCGAGTCTCCGCTGGAAGGCTTTGCGACTACTCCGGCATCAGCTACAAACTGCTGGAGCAGCACGGAGGAATTCAGTGGCCATTTTCTGAAGGCAGCCCCTGCAACGGCGCCGAGGAAATACCGGTTTCGCGTCTCTATTCAGACGGCCACTTCCCCACAGAAGATGGTAAGGCAAAACTACTATGCATTGAATGGGAGCCATTTCCCGAACAGCCTAATAAGGAATATCCGTTCATTCTGAACACAGGTCGAACCGTCGAACACTGGCACACCCGCACCAAGACCGGCCAAGTGCCAATCCTCGAAAGGATGTCACCGAACGCTTGGCTGGAAATGAATCCAAAGGATGCGCTAGGTCTGAACCTTAAGCAACACGACAAAGTCACCCTGGTGTCGCGGCGCGGACGTGTACCCGATCTGGAATTGCGCATCACCGAGATCATTGCGCCCGGCCAAGTCTTCATGCCCTTCCACTTCGTGGAAACCAACGCCAATCAGGTCACCCAGAGCGCATTCGATCCGATCTCACGAGAGCCCAATTACAAACAGTGCGCGGTCAAGGTCGAGCATACGAAGGGAGACAATCGGCGATGAAGAAACTGGTTGTGGTGGGCAACGGGATGGCGGGCGTGGCGTGTGTGGAGCAGATCCTGCATCACGCGCCGAAGTTCGAGATCACGATTTTCGGTGACGAGACCCACGTCAACTACAACAGGATCATGCTTTCGTCGGTGCTAGCCGGCGAAAAATCGCTCGACGACATCATTCTTAATGGACTCGACTGGTATCAACAGAACGGCATTGATCTGAGGCTTGGTATCCGGATTGTTGATGTGAATCCGGCAGCAAAGACGGTCACGGGCGACGACGGCAGCGTTACTTCTTTCGACAAGCTTCTCCTGGCCACCGGCAGCTTGCCTCTCATTCCGTCGATTGAGGATGTAAAAAAAGACGGCGTCTTTGTGTTCCGCAACCTTGATGACACTCGCGCGTTATTGGAGCGCTCCCGTCCAGGACTCAAAGCTGTGGTGATCGGGGGCGGTCTGCTGGGGCTTGAAGCTGCGCGCGGGCTTCAGGTGCAGGGTTGCGATGTGACGGTTGTCCATTTGATGGACACATTGATGGAGCGGCAGCTGGACGAAACCGGAGGCAGTTACCTTGCGGCCAAGATGAATCGGTTGGGAGTAACCGTGCTTTTGGGCCTTTCCACTACCACAATCCTCGGCACCGATAAGGTGGAAGGCGTTCAATTCAAGGGCGGCCGCAGCATCCCTGCGGATCTCGTTGTAGTTGCCGCAGGCATCCGCCCAAGCGTGGAACTCGGTCACAAAGCAGGTCTCGAGACAAAGCGCGGCATCGTAGTGAATGATTACATGGAAACCTCGCATCCCGACATTTTTGCTGTCGGCGAGTGCGTGCAGCACAATGGAGTCTGCTACGGTCTGGTCGCCCCGCTGCTAGAGCAAGGCAAAGTCCTCGCCGCCACCATCACCGGCAACAAGTGCCCCACATATCAGGGAACCGTACTGGCGTCCAAGCTAAAGATCATGGGCGTGGATGTCTTTTCCGCCGGCGAAATTAATGACAAGTTGGACGGCTCGGAAATAGTCCGTTACGAGGATCCGTCGCTCGGCATCTACAAGAAGCTCACACTCAAAGATGGCAAGCTGGCGGGAGTAATCCTCATTGGCGAAACATCAGACAGTCACCGCTACATGGAATGGCTGCGCAGCAGAACAGACCTCACTAAGTTGCGGCGGCAGCTCTTATTTCCTGATCCGGTTCAAGATGGCGGCCTTGATGCAGCTCAGATGTCCGACAGCGAAACCGTCTGCGGATGCATGGGCGTCACCAAGGGAACGATCATCCACGCCGTTCATGACAAAGGCGTGAGCACGCTTGCGCAGCTGAAAGAGTGCACCCGTGCCTCAACTGGCTGCGGGAGCTGCACAGAGCTATGCCAGCAACTGCTCAAAGCCGTGGTGCCGGAATTCCAGGAAGAGACCAGGAAAACGATCTGCAAGTGCGTTCCCTTCGCGGAAGACAATCTGCGAGAGATATTGCGCAGCCAGAAACTCAAATCAGTACAGGAAGTGTTGGACATCTACGGCAATGGCTTGGGCTGCGAGATTTGCAAACCGGCACTGAGCTACATGCTCGACATGCTCTGGTGCGGCGACCACGACGAAGACCGCTCCGCGCGCTTCATCAACGATCGCGTTCACGCCAACATTCAGAAAGACGGAACATTCTCTGTGGTGCCGCGAATTCGGGGCGGAGTAACTTCGCCGGACGAACTGCGCCGCATCGCCGACGTCGCCGACAAATACAAGGTGCCAATGCTCAAAATCACCGGCAGTCAGCGCATCGATCTGCTGGGTGTGCGCAAGTCCGATCTTCCGAAGATATGGGCCGACCTGGGAATGCCTTCGGGGCAGGCATATACCAAAGGCGTTCGGATGGTGAAAACCTGCGTGGGAACGGACTTCTGCCGCTTCGGCACGCAAGACTCAACCAGCGCAGGCATCGAACTCGAGTGGCGACTGGAAAACCTCTACACCCCGCACAAAGTGAAAATGGGCGCGGTGGGTTGCCCGCGAAATTGCGCCGAAGCAACCGTCAAAGACATTGGGCTGGTCGGCCAGGAAGGCAGCTGGCAAGTGGTGGTGGGCGGCGCAGCCGGCAAATCGGTCCGCAAAGCAGACCTGCTGATCACCGTCGAAACGACTGAGGAAGCGTTGCAGGCAGCCGAAATGTTTTTCCAGTACTACCGCGAAAGCGCCAACTATCTGGAGCGCACCTACGACTTCGTCGTACGATTCGGTATTGAAAGAGTGCGCAAAGAAACCGTGTACGCCACGGACAAGGTAAAGCAGGGTTTGCTTGATCGATTGCACAAATCAAAAGCGCTCGCGCCCGACGCATGGCTGGAGCGCGAGTCGCCACGGACTCCCACGCAGTTCGTCCAAATCGAACCTCTAGAGACGGTGTTGATATGAAGATACAGAAATGGATCCGCATCACCAATTGTGAAAACATCCCACTCCGCGAAGGCCGCGCGGTAAAGGTTGGCGGCCATCACATCGCGGTATTCAATCTGGGCAACCGCTTTCTAGCAGTCGACAACCGCTGTCCGCACAATGGCGGACCCTTGGCGGACGGCATTGTTTCTGGAACGACTGTGGTGTGCCCGCTTCATGCCTGGAAAATCGACCTTGAATGCGGTGGGGTGACAACGCCCGCCAACACCGCGGCTTGCCTTCGAACATTCCCCACTCGCGTGGAAGAAGGTGTGGTACTGCTGGAGTCATCCGCGCTCCATGTACATGCCAAAGACATGTACGTCGAAGAGATGTACACCAAAGAAACGTGCGCTGAAGAAACCACTGCCTGCCGTCCTGCCGCCGCCGTTGCCGGGGTACAGCCAATGCTGGAGCCTACCAGTCCACTCTAAGAAACAAATTCAACAGGAGAATGAGACCGTGAATTCAGCCATGGACGGCCACAGCCCAGGGATTACTGCACCCCGAAACTCACACCGCAACGGTGACGATAATGGCAAAGCATCCCGAGTCAGCTTATTTGATTTCGAGAGCACGCCCATGCGCGCCTTCCATTTCTCGTGGTTTGCGTTTTTTCTTTGTTTCGTGGCGTGGTTTGGTATAGCCCCGCTCATGGCGGTGGTGCGCGACGATCTGCACTTGACGAAAGCGCAGATCGGCAACACCTTCATAGCCTCGGTCGCCATCACGATTCTCGCCCGGCTATTGGCCGGCTGGATGTGCGACCGCTATGGCCCGCGACGAACCTACACAGCCCTGCTAATTCTGGGCGCGTTCCCCGTCATGTTCATCGGAGCCTCGCACAGCTATCACTCCTTCTTGCTTTTCCGTCTGGCGATTGGCGCAATTGGAGCATCATTCGTCATCACTCAATACCACACCTCCATTATGTTTGCACCGCGCGTGGTCGGCACCGCCAACGCGATAACGGCGGGCTGGGGCAATCTTGGAGGCGGCGTTACGCAATGGTTCATGCCCATCTTGTTCGGAGCTTTCCTCAGCCTTGGCGCGGACCGTTTTTTGAGTTGGCGGCTGGCGATGGTTGTGCCCGGCGCTCTCATGCTGCTGACTGGCTTTCTCTACTACCGCTTCACCGAAGACACACCCAATGGCCGGCCGTTCTCGCCGCGGATTGGCGCCAAGGCATTTTGGGAAGCGGCGGCGGACTATCGCATCTGGGTGCTCTTTCTTCTGTATGGCGCATGCTTTGGGGTTGAGATCACGGTGGATAATGTGGCCGCTCTTTACTTCAAAGACACGTTCCAGCTCACGCTGAAAACCGCGGGGCTGCTTGCCAGTTTAATCGGCATGATGAATATATTTGCCCGCGCATTGGGAGGGATTTTTGGCGATTGGGTCGGCAATCGCTCTGGTTTGCGGGGACGGTCGCTTCTGCTCGGTCTCGTGGTGCTGTTCGAAGGTCTGGCCTTAACCTTGTTCTCACGTCTCACGAGTCTGGTGCCCGCAACTACTGCCTTTCTTGCGTTTGGTCTGTTCGTCTGCATGGCCTGCGGAGTCACGTATGCCGTGGTGCCCTTCATACAGCCACGCGCCATCGGGTCAGCGTCGGGCATTGTCGGCGCTGGCGGCAACGCGGGAGCTCTGCTCGCCGGTTTCCTCTTCAAATCGGAAAGCCTTTCGAGCGCGAATGCGTTTTTCTTTCTCGGAATTTCCGTGGCCGTCTCCGCATTTTTCGTACTTCTTCTACGCTTCCATGAAGCTGAGGCTCCAAGTCTGAATTTTGCGGATGCAGAAGCGTTTGGCGCGCAATCCGCAGACTGAACGTAAGCGGGCGGACGGGCAGTCAGACGACTGCTCTTATTTTTTTCCGCGGAGGACGCCAGCAGCTTGTTCGGAAGCTTCCTTGACCAGAACTCCCATCTTAGGGTGGGACGGTTCCATTGTGGCGGAGAGCCCGTGCCGCACCAGTTCCTCCGTAGTCATGGGGCCGATGGATCCGATAAACACGCGGGAGAGCGCTGCGCCAAGCTTCACACCGAGACCCATTTCTTCCGCCACCGCAAACAGATGACGTATCTGCACCGCTGCCGTTACCAGGAAAACGTCGACTTCACCACGAACGATGGTCTCGATCGTGTCGCGCAGGGGACCTTTGTCGTCCGGCAAGGCCCACTCATAGACCGGAACTGAAATTACAACGGCACCCCTTTGTTTCAAGCCCACCATCAGTTCCGGATTGGCTACGCCGTATTCCTGAAGCGCTACTCTGCGCTGATCGAGTGGTAGCAATGCAGGTTGTTGGTCGAACACAGTCAGGAGCTCACGCCATGTATTGGGCTCGGGCACAATCGCAGCGATGGGGACTTTGAGGTCCCGCAGCGCAGCCGACGGCTTGGGGCCACGCGCAATCACCGGAATCTTACTAAGTGCAGCCACAAACTTTTCCACCGGATATGCCGTTTCAACAATGCGCAGCAAAAGACGAACACCCACACCGGTCATAAAAATGACCATGTCGATACGGCCTTCCGCCAGCTGGCTGGCGAAATCCAGCGCTTCCCTGTTGGACGCAAGCGGAACTTCCCTCACAGAGGAGACCACCAGGGGCTGCCCACCACTGTTCGCGATGAGTTTGGCGATCTCTTGAGCTCGTCGGCTCTCCAGAGAGAGTACGCATAAACCTGCAAAATCCGATGGCATAGTCCGATTCAATTCCCTTCACTCTTGAGAAAAACGCGGCGCCACAAATGGGTCAACCGAAAAATTCCGTAAACCTCTATATTTTGTTGGCGTCCATTGTACTTTGCTGTCGACCTGGCGAACGTCGCCGAGGTAACAACAGCAATAGCGCAGGGTGCGAAAAGTGAGATCCCACATGGCCAAGAACCGCTGCGCTCCTCCCAACTTTTTTCATCACATTGTTCCCGTACGCACATCACAGACTCGCGCCACAATCGATGAGAAGATACCTCGACAGTGCACCATCGAGAACTGCGCCCGTCTCCAGAGATGAACGCGTTTCCGGCCTCAAATTTCTTACGTGCTCTTTGACAACATATGGTCCCGGCCAGAACCCCCGCAAGTGCACGCCAAACAGAAAGATTCAACGCTAAGTCTAATCTTTTGAATACTTTGCCTATAACTATTTTGTTATCATAAACTTAACTTTTTTTAGGGGGAGGGGGGGCACCCCCACACATTTCTGGAATTCACCCGCCCGTTACTCCACATTATTCGGTATGGGAGACGAAATAACTGGAAGCGTCCCACGTTTCGGTCTTGCCGCGCAATTGGGTTCTCGGTGTCTCCGCGATAAAAAAATTAGAACATACTCTGAAGCGTACAAGCTTGCGCGAATCAACTCGTATGTGAGAATACTGATGGTTCACTTTCAATCGTCACTCGATGCCCACCTTTGCCGCCATCGACATCGGCTCTAACTCGGTTCGTCTTAAAATTGCACGCCTGCACGCAAGCCGGCTGAAAGAAATTCACGAAGACCGCGAGGTCACTCGGCTGGGGGAAGGCGTCTTCAGCGGCGGACTGCTCTCGCCCGAGGCGATGTCGGAAACCGTTCGTGTATTGCGGCGCTTCCATAGAGCTACGCAAGAATGCGGTACAGATTCGGTGAAAGTTGTGGCAACCGCGGCATTGCGCGATGCTCGCAATTCACGCACGTTTCTCGAATGGGTGCGTTCGACAACAGGCTGGACAATCGAAGTCATCTCCGGATTGGAAGAAGCTCGCCTCATTCACCTGGGTATTGTCTCCGCCAGTCGACTCGGCTCGCGCAGCGTGCTGATGCTGGACTTGGGCGGCGGCAGTTGCGAGCTCACGCTCTCGCGCGAAGGGCACCTCCAGGATACGGTGAGCTTGCCGCTCGGCGCAGTACGCTTGACTGGCGAATTTCTGCGGCACGATCCGCCACGCAAAAGCGAAGTGAAGCAGCTTTCCGGATTCGTGGCACGAGAGGTTACCCGCATTCAGGATCGGATTAAATCGGCACGTGTGGGCACGGTCATCGCAACCTCAGGCACAGCCGCAGCCCTCGTCGGCATCGCCAGCCATCTGGCGCGCCCTAAAAAGAGCCGCCCTGCGACTTACGCTACGCGCGAAATGATCCGCCGCATTGCCAAACAGATCACGCGCTTGCCGTTAGAGCAGCGTCGAAAAGTTCCCGGAATCGGTCCGCGCCGCGCCGAAATCATTTGTGCTGGCGCGGTCGTGTATTCGGAATTGTTGGAGCGATGCCATCTCCCCGGCTTTCGCTATTCGCCGCTCGGACTGCGCGATGGCATTCTGGCCCAGATGGCCGCGGAATACGATCGCAGCACTAGATCAGGCCGAGCGATTGAATCGGAACGATGGGAGTCAATCAAGCGCGCCGTGGAACATTACCGCGTCGACTTGAATCATGCTTTGCATGTGCGCGATTCAGCATTGCTGCTGTTCTCTTCTTTGAAATCTGTGCATCAGCTTCCATTGGAGTATCGCGAATGGCTTTCGGCCGCCGCTATGCTCTACGAAGTTGGCGACTATGTGAACCGCAACGGGCATCATCGCCACACTTACTACATCATCGCGAACTCGGAGATTCTGGGCTATACGCCACAACAACGCCGCATCATCGGTTCGATCGCGCGCTATCTAGGGAAATCGCGCCCCACCCCCGGCGATGGTCCCATGAGCGCCTTGACCACCGAGGAGCAGGAAAACGTAAGCAAAGCGTCGGTGCTGCTTCGCATGGCGCGAGCTCTGAATATGGGAAGAAGCCAATCCGTTGGCAAGGTCGGAGTCTCGGCGCGCAACGGGCGCGTCGCAATGAAACTAGCTCCGCACGGAAAGGCGAGTGTTGATCTGGAGGTGTGGGCGATCGAAAAGGACCGGACTTACTTTCGTGAGGTTTTCGGACGCGAGCTTTCTGTAGCCGCCGTATGAAGCGCGCGCAGAATGCGTGGCGTGATGCACCAACTCAGAGAACCCGAATTTCGGCGCATTTCGACTTTGGCTACGGCGCCTTTTTTAAGCTCAACGACAGCTTCGCATCCACTATCGCTGATCACACGTCCAAGAAATTCGCGGAGGTTCGGGTTGTGCCCCACCAACAGCACGGAATCTTGTCGCGCATATTTTTCGAGCATCTTCTGAAAATCCGAAAAGCCGGCCTGCGGACGCAGCCCGTTTTCGATCACCAGTTTGCCTTCATGTCCCATCTCGTTACCGACCAGAGCTGCGGTTTGCGTGGATCGCTTCAGCGGACTGGAGACAATGATCTCCACCTGCACGCCCAGCGCAGCCAGAGCTCGGCCGATATATCCGCACTGCTCGATACCGTCTTTATCGAGGCCGCGCTTTTCGTCTTTCTTCGCAGTACTCAGCTGTTGCCCAGCACTGGCGTGACGCAAGAAATAGAGAAACATTTCGGAGTACTATTCCTTTCCGATTACAGCTCGTCCCATGGAAGACCGTCCCAGCGAAGGATGAGAGGATCGCCGCGGGACAGTAACGGGAATTTCCTCTGGTGTCTTGACCCCTTCTGCCAAACCAATAAAAAAATCTTGCGCGCTGAAAGCGGCAGCGCCTCGAGGTGGCCTCTTGCTGCGTCCGCGCGGCGATTGCCAGGGACGCAAATAGCGGCCGTCGTTTTGTAGGAATCTTGTTTTCACATTGTCCGCAAGGTATGCGGCCAAAATCTCATGCACCACACGATCGCGCAGCAATGGATTTTTCAACGGAAACAGCACTTCCACGCGCTCGTGCAGATTGCGCGGCATCCAATCGGCGCTGCCAAGGTAGACTTCTGGCTCGCCGCCATTCTCAAAGTAATAAATGCGGCTGTGCTCCAGAAAACGACCCACTATGCTGCGCACGCGGATGCGGTCGCTAATGCCACGAATTCCCGGCCGCAGCGCGCAAATGCCGCGCACAAGCAGCTCAATCTCCACTCCTGCTTGTGAAGCACGGTACAGAGCCTGAATAATGTCGTTATCGAGTAGCGAGTTGAATTTGGCGATAATCCGTGCTGGACGACCCAAACGCGCGTTCTCCGTCTCGCGTTCAATCAAGCCGATACACTTCTCAGCTAAGTCCAAAGGCGCAACCATCAACGGCCCGTAGCCTGGGTGTTCCGCGTATGCCGTCAGAAAACTGAACACATCATGAACCGCACTGGTAATCTCCGGATCTGCAGTCAACAGGCTGAGATCGGTATAAATGCGGGCCGTCGTCGCGTTATAGTTTCCAGTGCCCAGATGCGCGTATTGGCGTGTCACGCCATCAGGATCGCGCCGCACCAATAGTGCGAGTTTGCAATGCGTCTTTAGACCTACAAGTCCGTGGAAAACCTGCACGCCTGCATCTTCCATGTCACGCGCCCAGCGGATGTTCGACGCTTCATCGAAACGCGCTTTCAGTTCCACGACCGCAGTGACTTCTTTGTGTGCCGCAGCGGCCATTAGAGATGGAACAATCAGTGAATGTTCGCTGGTCCGGTAAAGCGTCTGTTTGATCGAGAGCACGCGTTCATCTTCCGCAGCCGACTGAATGAAAGATATGACCGAATCATAAGAATCGTAGGGATGGTGCAGCAGAATATCGTGGCGGCGTAACTCTTCAAACAGATCATGCGACTTCGCGGTCAGGCGCAACTCGCGAGGTACAAAAGTACGAAACTTCAATTCAGGTCGCGCCGCTTCATCGTAAATATTGAACAGCCGCGAAAGATTCACCGGGCCGTTGACCGGAAAAATCTGCCAGCGATCAAGCTCGAATACCGTGCCGAGGCGCTCAATGATCTCGGGATCGGCCCCGGACTCGATCTCCATCCGCACCGCGTCGCCCTTGCGCCGGTTGTGCAATTCAGCGCGAACGGATTCCAGAAGATTGCGCGATTCCTCTTCCTGCAGGTAGAGGTTACTGTTACGCGTGACGCGAAAGGCGGCAGAAGAAACGATGTCGTAGCCCTTATACATCCGCACAGCATGATGCACGACCAGGTCGGCAAGAAAAATAAAATCGACGGTGCCTTCGGAGGGCAGGCGAACTAATCGCGGAAGCGCGCGTGGAACGGTTACGACTCCAGTGTAAGTGAGCGAGGAGCGACGACGGCGCCGCAGCAACAACGCCACACACAGCGCCTTGTTGATCACACGCGGAAAGGGATGAGCCGGATCGACCGTGACCGGGGTGAGCAAGGGATCAAGCTCCCGGGCGCAATAGTTATCCACAAAAGCCATCGCCGCGTCATCCAGTTCGTCGATGCCGAGCACGCGAATTCCCTGCTCTGCCAGTTCCGGCCGGAGGCGTTCGTTCCAGTATGAATATTGTTCTTCGACGAACTCGTGAGCCGCGTCTTTAATCAGTTCCCGCTCCTCCACCATAGTGAGACCGTCCGGAGTAGTGGAGTTGTGACCGTCTTCGAGTTGCTGCAACAATCCGCCTACCCGGACTTCAAAAAATTCGTCCAGATTGCTGGCTGAGATGGCCAGAAACTTCACGCGTTCAAGCAGCGGATTGCGGAGATCCCCAGCTTCTTCGAGCACGCGCCAATTGAATTTCAGCCACGATGCTTCGCGGTTCAAAAGGGGCGCGCGATTACTCGGAGTTTGTCGAACCATACTTGTTAAAACCTGACTGTTAAACCTAGCTTGCCAAACCAGCTTGCCGAAACCGATCACCAGATTTTTTTCGGCCTGTTTGACCCCAACCTCAAAGTACGGATCTTCCTAATAGGGGGGATTAAATAGCGGCACAAGCAAGACCCCGTAACGCATGCGGACACTACTAGTATACCAAGAAAGACATAGGGCGCCGGTTTGCCGCCGGCACCCTATTGTTGAGACTTCAGACCACATGTGAGTGTTGTTAGACGATCTAAATTCGAGGCACAAGGCTTTGCTAGTGAATCTGCTTGATCGCCGCCCTCACCTTTTCTACCACGCTCGCCGGTAGCGGCGCATAGCTTAGCTGGCTCGTCATCTTCTGGCCGTCGGTGACCATCCAGTTGAGGAAATCGGCAATAATCTTCCCCTTCTTCGGGTCCTGAGCTTGCTCCGGAATCAACAACCAGGTAAAGCTGGAGATAGGATAGGACGTCTTGCCTGGCGCATCCGTAATAGAAACACGAAAATCTGCGGGCATGGTTTTCACCGATGCGGCTGCTTCGGTTACACCATCCAGTGAAGCTTTTACGAAATTACCGGCGGCGTTTTTGACTGATCCGTACGTAATTTTGTTCTCCAGGGCATAAATCAATTCGACGTAACCGATCGATCCCTGCAATTGCCGGATCTGTCCGGCAACGCCTTCGTTACCCTTGCCTCCCAAACCGACTGGCCACTTTGGCGAGGTTCCCTTCCCAACCGTCGATTCCCAGTCTTTGCTAACCTTGGAAAGATAGTCAGTGAAGATATAAGTAGTGCCGCTCCCGTCCGAGCGGTGAACCACAATAATTGCCTGGTTGGGAAATTTGACGCCGGGATTTGCCTGGGCGAGGGCAGGGTCGTTCCAATTCTGAATCTTCCCGAGAAAAATGCCAGCCAGAGCTTCAGGAGTGAACTTAACCTCACCGCTGATCCCAGGGACGTTGTAAGCGGGCACCACGGCACCCAGCACCGTCGGAATGTGCAGGATCTTGGTTTTGGCCTCCTTCAGTTGCTCATCGGTCATTGGGCCATCACTGGCTCCGAAATCGACGGTCCCGTTCAGGACCTGGCGAATCCCCGCGCCGCTGCCGAGCGACTGGTAGTTGATCTGCACGTCTGGGTGCAGTTTGTTGTATTCGCTGAACCACTTGGAATATATGGGATTGGGGAATGAGGCGCCCGCTCCATTCAACGTGCTCTGCCCCATGAGCGGCAGCGCCAGTGCAAGACCTGCCAACAGCAGCGCGATGCGGTGTATCACTAGACGAGTCCTCCGTAATTGATTTCAGGTTTGCAATTTTTATGAGCGAAGCAATAGTTCTATGGGCAGAATATTAAAGGAAGGTTACAGCAGAATGAATTTCCCATGAACCTGCCTGATTTCCCAAGCACTTAGCAGCTACCATTTTTTCGAGTCGCACCAGTTCTCGAAAATCAGAGAAATCAACAAGGGCGCTGTCCCAGCATGTGTGTTCGATTAGATGCCACCTTCCCATGTTTCGGGTGGAAGGCGAGCGCAGATCCGAAACTTCTGGCAAACTGATTAAGCGTGAGGATAACGCTTTGTGAGTGATGATATTCGTTACGCGCCGGGATGGCCCGGAATCGCGCCCCGCTGGACTTCGAGCGCCAAGACCGGCATAGGCACTGCACTGAACCTCCACAGCAAGGTTTGGTTTACGCTCAGTCATGGCATCCTCAATGAGATTTATTTTCCCCGTGTCGACCAAGCTTGCATCCGCGACTTCGGCCTGATCGTCACCGACGGCCACGGATTCTTCTCTGAAGAGAAACGCCATTGTAAATTCCAAAATGTACCCATCGATCCTGGAGTGCCAGTATATGAACTGACCAACAGCTGCATGCAGGGCCGATACCGGATCGAAAAGGAAGTACTGACCGACCCTGTGCGAAACGTGGTGTTGCAGAAGATTCGATTTGTACCGCTCCAGGGAAATCTTCGTGACTACCGCTTGTACGGTCTTTTGGCGTCGCATCTTGCTAACTTCGGTTATGGAAACACCGGTTGGGTGGGCGATTACAAAGGCACGCCCATGCTTTTTGCCCACCGCGATTCCTCCGCATTGGCACTGGCTTGCTCTGCGCCGATGTTAAAACGCTCTGTCGGATTTGCCGGCGTATCGGATGGCTGGCAAGATCTGTCGCGACATTTTCAGATGGCATGGGAGTACAACCGCGCGGAAAATGGAAACATCGCGCTGACTGCCGAAATTGACCTTGCTGCCTGCGATGGTGAGTTCATCTTCGCACTGGGTTTTGGAGGAATCTGGGCCGAAGCCGGTCAGCAAGCCCTCTCTTCCCTGCTCACTTCTTACGAGGCCATTCGCCATGATTACGTCCTGCACTGGGAGAACTGGCAGCGAGGATTGAAGAAGCTCGACGAGAGGCCTCGAGAAAAAGATTTGTACCGCGCCAGCGTGGCGGTTCTACGCAGTCACGAATCCAAGGATTTTCTCGGCGGAATCATCGCCAGCCTTTCCATCCCATGGGGCTTCAACAAAGGCGATGAAGACTTGGGCGGCTACCACTTAATTTGGCCACGCGATCTGGTCGAGAGTGCAGGTGGATTGCTCGCAGCGGGAGCTCAGGACGACGCGCTCCGCGTATTGCATTATCTCGAGACTACTCAAGAAGCCGATGGACATTGGGCGCAGAACATGTGGTTGGATGGGCGTCCATATTGGAACGGCTTGCAGATGGATGAGACCGCTTTCCCAATTCTGCTGGTCGATCTGCTGCGCCGCGAAGCGCCGCAACGCTTCGGGAAAACCGATCGCTGGTGGCCGATGGTGCGAAAAGCAGCCGCATACATCGTGGCCAACGGTCCAGTCACGCAGCAGGACCGCTGGGAGGAAGACGGTGGTTATTCACCGTTCACACTCGCCGCCGAAATTTCCGCTTTGCTGATTGCTGCCGATCTCGCGCAATCAATAGGTCAGTCTCAGCCCGCCGAGTTCTTGCGCCAGAATGCCGACACGTGGAACGACAATATCGAGCGCTGGACCTACGCTGTAAACAGCGATCTCGCCCGTCAAGTCGGAGTCCAAGGTTACTATGTGCGCATCACGCCCCCAGACGGCGACGGAGCCGCTTCGCCTCTGCAGGGATTTGTTCCGATCAAGAACCGGGCCATCAGTTCGACCGTACCGGCGGTTGAGATTGTCAGTCCGGATGCGCTGGCTCTTGTGCGTTTTGGCTTGCGAGCGCCGGACGATCCCCGGATATTAAACACAGTTAAAGTTATCGATGCACTGTTGCGCATCAACCTTCCGCAAGGTCCAGGGTGGTACCGCTACAACCGCGACGGATATGGGGAACATGAAGACGGATCGCCATTCGATGGCACCGGAATCGGCCGCCCATGGCCGCTTCTGGCGGGTGAACGAGCTCACTACGAACTGGCCTCCGGACGCCCCTCTTCCGCGGAAGCATTGCTCGGCGTGATGGAAAATGCGACCGCAGCGAGCCGCTTGATTCCCGAACAAGTATGGGACGCGAATGATATTCCGGATCGTGAACTGTTTAAAGGAAAAGCGTCAGGGTCGGCATGTCCACTGGTGTGGGCCCACTCTGAATACATCAAGCTGCGCCGGTCACTGCTCGACGGCAAGATTTTCGATCAGCCTCCGCAAACCGTCGAACGTTATCTGAAAAAGAAAGTATCCGCGCAATATTTCAACTGGCGCTTCAACAATAAACCGCGCACGTTACCGTGTGGCAAGAAACTGCGTATTCTGTTGATGGAGTCTGCCACGGTGCACTGGAGCTTCGACAACTGGCAAACCACTCGGGACAGCAATTCCGAAGAAAGTGGTTGGAATCTCCAACACGTTGATCTACCCAGTGAATCTCTCGCCGTAGGCCGCCAGATCGTCTTTACTTTTTTCTGGAAGAACAGCGGTCGGTGGGAAGGTCAAAATTACCAATTAGTCGTGGAATAACCGTATTCCCAAATCTTATGAATATGGCGTCATGCTTTGAACATAGCGCTGAGGTCTCGATAACTTACAGCCTGCTCTGCAAAAGTAAACGTACCGTGCTCTTGCATTTCACGAGCCGCTCGAAGAAATACGCCCAGGGCGGCGCGAGAGAGAGCGCTGCCGACGCTGACTCGCTTAACTCCAATCGCTGAGAGCTCAGCCAGACTCAGCTGAACGCCTTGCAATCCCATCACGACGTTCACCGGACGGTTCACGGAATTAACCACAGTCGCAATGTCGTCTTTCGTGGTCAAGCCTGGCGCATAGAGAACATCAGCGCCAGCTTCCTGATAGGCCTGCAATCGTTCAATGGTATCGCTGAGGTCAGGCCGGCCGTGCAGATAGTTCTCCGCGCGTCCAGTCAGGGTAAAAGTGAAAGGAAGTTTGTGCGCTGCCTCCGCCGCCGCTCGCACCCGCTCAACCGCATGCTCTTTTTCATAGATCGGATGATCCGACCGCCCGGTAGCGTCCTCAATGGACCCGCCAACAACTCCCGCAGTCGCGGCGAGTCGTATGGTTTCGGAGACGATTTCAGGTGTATCACCAAAGCCATTCTCCAGGTCAGCGCTCACAGGCAATTCAGTGGCTGACGCAATCGCAGAGAGATGCGCCATCATTTCGTGGCGCGTAATCGTGTTATCCCGCTGCCCGACTGAAAAGGCATACCCAGCGCTGGTAGTTGCGAGCGCCTCAAAGCCCAGATGAGCCAATAACCGCGCCGTACCGATGTCCCACGGATTGGGAATAATGAAGGCACGGTCGCGCTCATGCAGTGCACGAAAAGCTTGGGCCCGAACAATCTGTGCCTTTTCAGTTTGAGTGACCATAAAAATCACGCCTTTCCCGCGAGTGTCGAAGGCACGCCGAAGGTTCCATCAACAACTTCCACAAAATTCCTTTCTTCCTGGAGGATAAACTTTTTGGTCTGCGCCATGTCAAAGTTCTCGCGCCCTTCCTGATCTGATTTCAAGCGTGCCCTATATGCCTCATAAGAAGCCAGACTGCTGAATGCAATCAACCCCCAAGCTACATCGTTTGTGCCTTCGTGGGGGAGAAAATATCCGATAAGATGGCCGCCGCATCGAGGAATAATACGACCCCAATTCTCAGCATATTTCTTGAACTCGTCTCTCTGAAAAGGATCAATCTGGTAGCGGATGATGCAGGTAATCGCCATTGGTGTCCTCCTAGTCGATCTGCCAGTGAATCGTTAAACCCACAGGGAAAGGCGTGCCGATTCATGTTTGGTAATCATGCCGGTTGTCTGACATCAACACTTCGTTTATCATCAAAGTATGAATGTCGCTAAACGAAATGAAGATCGTATTGCCGGTAACTACGACAATACTGGCCACGATGACGCCGCTGTCTCCCGGATGGCAGCGGCGATTGGCGAACCAGCGCGAGCTCGCATGCTTTACTGCCTCATCGACGGCCGAGCGCGAACGAGCACCGAGCTTGCCGTAGTCGCCGACGTAACTCCATCTACCGCCAGTGTGCACCTGCAACGTCTGAAGACGCGGCGACTGGTGAAAGTTTTCGCGCAGGGAAAGCATCGCTACTACAGCCTCGAAGGGGCCAATGTCGCAGCCGCGTTGGAAGCCCTTAGCGTGCTCGCTGGCGGATCCCGCAAGCCATTCGTGCCCAACACGCCGAGCCGGCTGCGTGCTGCTAGGACTTGTTACGATCATATGGCAGGCACCGTGGGTGTATCCCTGCATGATCGCTTCAAGACACTCGGTTGGCTCTCAACGGCAACAAACTCAAGCGGCGAAGGCGCCTATGACCTCACTCCGAGCGGCACTAAAGCATTTGAATCTGTTGGCATCGATATCGATGCAACTCGGGCGCTGCGCCGCCGGTTCGCCTGCGCCTGTCTCGATTGGAGCGAGCGTCGACCGCATCTTGGAGGAGCGCTCGGTGCAGCCGTTCTGAAAATCGCGCTGAAAAAAAAGTGGGTCATTCAGGATCTTGACAGCCGAGTGCTCGGCATCACAAGTGTTGGACGACGCGAGATGCTGAGCAGATTTGGCCTTTGTGTTTAAAGTGTTCGGTCATTTATGCCCGCGATTTGACCCAGGCTGGTTCTTACTGCAGGAAGGCTGCTAAACTTTGCGTGTTTTAAATTCATTCGAGGCATCAATGCGCGCTCTTAGCCTGTTTGTTATGGTCATACTTATGAGCATCCTCGCGACATCCCAGATTCTTACTGCGCCGCAGGCCATCACGGTCCCGAAGCAAATTTCTTCCAAGTCCGACGCGCGCGTGGAGAAGAATCTTTCCATGGAGAAGCTTTACATGACGCGCCAGGTGGGTGGTTCGACCTGGTCGCCAGATGGGAAAACGGTCGCCTTCGTCAGCAATCTGAGTGGCCGCAACAATATTTGGCTCGTGCCTTCCGAAGGTGGATGGCCGATGCAACTCACTGTGAGCGATCAGCGCCAGACCAGCCCGGCATGGTCTCCGAGCGGCAAGTGGATCGCTTACATGTCCGATTACGATGGCGACGAGCAGTGGGATATTTTTTTGGTGTCGCCCAAGACCGGGCAGGTCGTGAACCTGACCAACACGCGCGAAATCGCGGAAGAAAGTCCTACGTGGTCTCCCGATGGACGCTACCTCGCTTACATGGTCAAGTCGAAGACTTCGTCGGTGTTCGAGATCGACGTGTATGACACAATTCTGCGGGATGTGAAGCACTTGACTACCGGCACCGCCAAAGATCGCATGAATGTTGCGCCGATCTGGTCGTCCGACGGTAGGTTCATCGTCTACACACAGGAGCAATCGAAAGGGACCGACTCGAATGTGTTTCTGGTTGATGTTGCCAGTGCGCAAAGCACGCTGCTGACGCCGCATGAAGGCGAGCACACTTACTCGGCAAATGACATCTCTCCCGACGGTAAGACTGTTCTAATTACTTCTAATGCCGGCGACGGCTATGACAACGTCGGCCTACTCGATATCGCGAGCAAGAAAATCCACTGGGTTACTCAGGATAAGTGGGAACTTTCTGGTGAGAGTTTTTCTCCCGATGGAAGGTTTCTGACTTACAGTGCGAATGTTGACGGCAATACTGACATTTATCTTTATGACATCAGTGCTGGAAAAGCCCACCCACTGCAGTTACCCAAGGGCGTAAACTATTCTGCGGGCCGGCCCTCGCCGTTTACTCGTGATAACTCACGACTGCTTTATTACCACACGGGGCCGGCAGCTCCGGGCGACTTATGGGTCTATAACATAGACTACGAAAACGCCAGAGTCAACAGCACGCGGGCAGGAGTGTCCGCGCCACACAACCAATTTCACCAACTCACATATTCTCTAGTGGGCGGCGTGCGATCCGAGGACATGGTCGAGCCTTATCTTGTTCACTATCCGAGTAAGGATGGTAAGTGGACGATCTCGGCATTTGTTTATGTGCCTTATAACTTACCGCGCAATGGTCAGCATCCTGCGATTGTCTATGTACATGGTGGGCCCACGGCGCAGACCATGAATACGTTCAATCGCTTCGTGCAGTACATGGCTAACCAGGGGTACATTGTGATCGCTCCCAACTATCGTGGATCGATTGGGTACGGAAAAGAATTTCAGCAAGCTAATCTTTTCGATATGGGCGGCGGTGATTTGCAGGACGTGCTCGCGGCCGCTGACTGGCTCAAACAGACGGGTTATGTCGACCCCAAGAAACTCATTCTGATGGGCGGCAGCTACGGCGGCTATCTGACGATGATGGGCGTCACCAAGGCTCCTGAGATGTGGGCGGCGGGGATTCCGATTGTGCCTTTTGTGAATTGGTTCACTGAGATTCAGAATGAAGATCCCGTGCTGCAGCAATCGGACCTTGCGACCATGGGCGATCCGGTAAAGAACAAAGCGCTATATGAAGATCGCTCCCCGATCAACTTCGTCGATCAGATCAAGGCTCCGCTGTATCTGCTGGCAGGTGGAAACGATCCGCGCTGTCCGAAGAGCGAGGCGCAACAGGTGGTGGATGCAATCAAGAAGCGCGGCGGCGTGGCTGAGTACAAAGTCTATGAGAACGAGGGGCACGGCTTTGCCCGCGTTGAAAATCAAATCGACGCCTACAAGCGCGTGGCTGACTTTTTGAAGGCGCATGTGCCGCCGGCGGATTGCAGTTGCTCGTTGAATGAATAATGAGTGCCATTGAAAATGGTAATGGGCTGTGGAATCCCACCCCTTCGGCTTCGCTCAGAGCAGGCTCTTGCGCGCTGAACGCGCAAGAATGTGGTACCCAGTGCCAGAATTTGGGCTGTTGATGGAAAGTGGATGCTGCGACCCGGCTGCGCTTTGGTCCTACCGCCCACGGGAGGCGTAGAATGCCGATCTTTGAGAGTATTAAGACAATTATTTATGAAATATCGGTTGCGCCGCGGAGTTTGTGTTGGGCTGGTTTGCAGCACTTTTGTATTCGCACAAAACAACAACTCATCAGTTGTACAAAACGAACCTCCGCCTTCGAACTCTGGCCACAAACAGCCAGGTCCGCCGAACCCCCAGAAAGATGACGCCATTGACATACTTACCGATACAAAAGGCGTGGATGTGCACCCTTACCTCGACCAAGTGCTGCCCAAGATCAAGGCCAACTGGTACAGCCAACTCCACTGGTCGGCATATCCACCGATCAGGAAGAAGGGGGATGTCTGGATCGATTTTCGCGTGATGAAGAATGGCAAGATTACAAAAGTCAAATACCATAAAAGTTCAGGAGACGTCGCCCTAGACCGAGCAGCTTACGCGGGCATTGTTGATTCAAGTCCGCTCCCACCGCTACCAACTGGATTTGCGTGTCAGTATCTTGAGCTCGGGATCCATTTCTACTACAACCCCGCTAAGGGAGAGGTTGTTGAACAAAAAAACACACCGACCTTGCCCTGCGTTACCACTACCATTCGCACAAGTGGAGACGAAGTTACGGTGCCTCCCAGTTGAGGGAAGTCCTTAAGGGGCAAAATGACAGTGAACCGGGTTGATATCCTCTAGCTTCCGGGTCCACCCGACCTATCCAGATTCGGTTGCGTGATGGGTTGCGTGGTGTTTTTTTGCCGCTTCCACTCGCAAATGGAGCATGTAGAGAACGATCAGCAGGTTGACGGCGAGAATCAGCAATCGAAACCACGTTGGGTGCCGGATCAAATCGGCCGCCTCGAAGGGAATGTACATAGATCCGGAGGCGAAGGCCAGCCACTCCGCCCAGGGGCGGATGTACCACAATCCGTAAGCCTCGACGAATCGAAGGATCACATAGATGGCCGCTACTACGGCGATCTTCCACAAGCGGATGTCGCTGAACCGGTACACCAGGTCGATGAAGAATCCTACGTAGCGGTGACTGGGATTAACGTGAAAAAATTCCAGGAAGCTCTCGGCAATTCCCCAGATATCTTTGTGCCGCATGGAGAACACGCCCAATCCCGCTAGAACGACGATGACCCCTTTTGTGAACTCAATGGTTGCGACGGTGCGCACGCCTTTGATGTGGCCGGGATCGTGAATTTTGGGATGCATGTTGAACATGACGTGATGCGATGTCTTCAAAGCTGCCCGCGGACGCTGGCGCGCAACTCCTCAACAATCTCTAACGCGGCCTTATGTGCAGCTTCATTCTGCGTGACATCGAACGATATGGCTCCCACACGCGCGTGACCACCGCCGCCATAGCGCTCGCAGATTCTTGCGAGATTAACAGTGGGCGGACGTTTGGACCAGGGGTTCGATCCCACCGAAACTTTTACCCGGAACGAACTCTTGCTGACGCCGATGCTATAGATCGAATCGGGATGCAGATAGTACGGAATGAACTTGTTATAGCCTTCGAGTTCGAGGTCGGTGATGTCGAAAAAAATAGTGCCATCTTTTTCTTCCGTGCGCTGGCGCAAAATCTCGATGGAGCGCTGGTGCCGTTCGAGCAGTGGCGGCAGGACGGCGGTGACAAATGGCTGTTCCAGGGTTTGGGCGAGCGGTTGGTAAGCGAGTAGCGGAATCATGGTCTTGACGAAGTTGCGGTCGGTGGAGGCTTCGATGGCCATGGTCAGCTTCATGGCGGGAGCTTTCATTTCCACTGCCGACTTTGCATCGTCATACATGGCGCCATCGACGATGTCGGTCCAGCGCACGAGTTCGGCCACCGGGCGCGGATCGAAACCGAAGCGTTGTTCCGCTATCATCGCAATAAAGCTAGTGCAGGATTTGAAATCGGGATCGTAAAATTTGCGATTGCTCTGATCCCGTTCGAAGTGGGCGGCGTCGGCGGGCGATAGAAACGCGCTTTCGTGGTGATCGAACCACCAGGTAATTTTGGGCGAGCTGGAATATTTGAAGTCCACGATGGCGTTCTCGTCGCCATCGAACTGGTTCTCGTCGAAGAGAGAGCCGGCACGATGGAGCAGGCCGGAGTAAACGAAATCCACGTCGTTATCATTATCACTGCGGATTCGTTCGCGGTAGAAACGCGAAAACAGGGCGGCTGAGCAGGCCCCGTCAAAACACTTGTCATGATAAAAAACCCGAACTCGCAAATTGGCTTCCCTTTGCCCGTTTCTCCGAGCGTGTGGTGAAAAACTAATAGGGTTGCTGGTTTGTAGACTTATGTCAAGGGCAGATGTTGTTGAACGCGTAACGAAATGCTCAAAACGCGCCTGAAATCACTTCTTCCGGCGGCGTATTTTAAAGTCGAAACTGACGACTCCGTTCTGGTCGCGAAGCGCCACGATCGAAATCGTCCGCGTTACGTTGTATTCCACCTGGATGATCTGCTGATTGGAAACGGAGACGTTGGTGCTGTAAGTGAGAGTGAGATTGTTGGCCACTTGCTGCTCGACGGTAACCTGCGGTCCTCGAACTACGTTGGTTTCGCTGGCTAGTCCCTGAGGATCGACCTTTACGCGGCTGGCTCCAAACAAACGTTGCAGGCGGCTATTGACGGTGCTGTTGAGAGCCTCGTTGATGAGCAAGTTGGAGGCGTCGCCGCCAAGGCCGAAGGATCCGGTCGAACCCGCGGCTGCCGACTCTTCGCGAGTACGGCCCAGAGCCAACAGAGCGATGACGTCGGCTTCGGGAAGCTGCGGCTCGGACTGCCAGGTCACTTTCAGACCGTTCGTCGCGCTGACATCGCCGCGAAATTGCACAGTAATGTCGTAATCACGGACGCGCGTGCTCGCCTGCAGATCGATGATCGGTTGAGTTTTTGCCGGATTCGCAAAGGTAACGTCACCGCGTTCGAGCTTGTATTTGTTTCCATTGAACGAAATTTCTCCTTCCAGAACTTCAACCCTCCCCAAAATTGCTGGACGGTCGGCGGTGCCGCGCACGCGGAGGTCGGCGTTACCAGAGAGCCGGGCAATGGCCGTCTGCATTTGCAGTTCGGGGGTTGTCGCGACATGGACGTCGAGTTTAAGGTGGCTCGCCAGGCTATCGTTCTGCGTGAGAACGACAGATTGCTTGCTCTTTTCGATATACGCTCCGAAGTCGAATCCCGGAGTAACGGCGAGCTTTGTGACCACTACATTGCCGGTGAGCAACGCGGCATTCGTAGTGCCAGTCAGCCGTAGATCCGCATTCGCAGTGGAACTTACGCCCGGAGGATAGCGCAGGCGAACACCTTGCGCGGTTGCGCCGAAATCAAGTTGGAAGGCACCGCTCTGGTAGCTCGCAGACCCAGTTAACGCGATGGTGCCGCCCCCGGTGGTGCCACTCAGATTTTCGATCTGGATACGATTACGATCAAACAGCAAAACGCCGTTCAGGTCGCTAAGGCCGCTGGGAAAATCGTTGTGACTGACGAAGGTGTTCTTGACCTCGATCCGGCCCTGGAGCACCGGCTGCGCGAGCGTACCGCTGGCGTTCAAGTTCACACCCAAAGTGCCGCGAGCGAGAATCTTAGGATTTAACGATTGCAACAAGGTCATGTTGACCGAGCCGTCCATGTGGACGTCGAGTTCTTGAGCGCCGGACAAATGCGCCTTACCTTCTGCGGTGAAATCCGTTCCACTTCCAGCGAGATGAAGTTCCTGGATGGTTAGAACTTGATCGGCAATCTCGAAGCGAAGGGGACCGACACTTTGCACTTGCACGTGCTCGACGTCGGCGCCAAGGGACTGGATTTCAGCGGTCGCTTTCAAATCGCGCGGCGTGCGCAACGGGCCGACAACGTGGATTGTTCCCTCTATGGGAGAGTGTCCCGTGACTTTTCCTTGCAAATAAATGCGGAGGAATGAGTCGGTATCCAGATGATGGAAGGCGAGCGTTAAGTCCGCGGGAAAGTCGTGCTCTAACGTGACACTGCCCGCAATGGACAAATCTGCTTTATCGAAATCCGAGTGCGCTTTCAGGTCGAGCTGCTGGCCATGAGTGACGGCATCGAGATAAAAATCTCCGATGCGTTCCTTATCCAAGGCGAGGTCTTTGAGATGAATGTGCCCGTTGAGCGAAGGCTGCTCAGGAGTGCCGCTGGCTTGCACGGTGAAATCGGCGATGCCATCGGCCACGAACCGTCCTGTCTGCAAGCGGGGAAAACGGGCGAGATCGAGGTTGCGTCCGGAAAGATTGAGGTGAAACTCGTTCTTCGCCGACTCACTATTCGGCGACTCAAGATTCGACGATTCGTGATTCTGTGAGAAAAGGTTCGCCGTGCTAATGGCGGCGCTCCCAGAAATTGGAGCGCCATAGACGCTGGCTTCGATGTTGTTGAACTGCAATTCGCCATCGGCAAGATGAAGATTGCTTTTCAATAAAGGAACCCCTACGCCGTAGGCCGAGACATTGCGAAGCTCGATGTGTCCATCGCCGTGGGGCTCGTCGCTCGAACCGGAGACGGTAGCGGACATATCGAGGCTGCCGGCGAGGGGCTGAGCGGCTCCGGCCAAGCGAGCCAATTCGGCCACATCGGCGTTGCGAATATCGAAGTGCAAAGTAAAGGGAAGGTTCTCCAGAAGTTCGCCGCCCGCGAGTGCCGCGTTGACGTCGAAGTGCGCGGTGGTGTGACCATGAATGGCCGACCCATTGTGGGCGGCAAACTGATTGCTAGAGTACTGGACGGCGGTGGAGAGCGCGTCCCAGTGAAGTACTCTCGCAGGGACTTGTTTAGTCGCCGGCAAGATTGTGTCAAAGTCGTAGACTTCAAGTTTTCCATTAACAGAAAGTGCAGAGAGCTTACCGCTGGCGTTGCCGGTGAAGTTGGCCCATCCGTGGACGGTGAACGGCAAGGCACGAGATCCGTAAACCGCTTCGAGCAGCGGCGTCCATTCTTTCAGGTTATGGCTGGTGAAGGTGAAGCGCAGCGACGAGGTCGCGGCCAAGCTTCCTGTAGCAGTGATTTCAGTGCCCGTCGTTGACAGGTGAAGTTCGTTAACTTCTAGTTCGTCGCGCGATCCGCGATAGACGCCATCGACTTGGCCATGAACCGGGATTACATCATGGGACGGTTTTAACGGTGGCGCAATAGCCAGCTTGAGGCGAGTTTCCTGGTCACGGATCGAACCAACCCAGAGCATCTCTACATTGCCGCTCGCGCTTCCAGAAATATCGAGGTGGTCGAGGGGAAACTTTTTAGAGCTGAGCATCTCCATGGCCGGAAGCAACGGAAAGCCCGCCAATTGCAGGCACACCAAGCCACGCTGAAGACTTGCTGGTGAGACTCGTCCTAGCGTATGGCGCCGCGCCGGGGTGGGAGAGGGTTCGAGTGAATTTTGCCAGTTGGTCACATCGGCGTCGCCGAACAGATCGCCACCGAGCAGATTTGCCTTGATCGAAAAGACGCGCAGGCGGTCGGGAGTGACGGAAAAACCAGCCGCGAGGCGGCCATTCCGCATCGTCACCCTTGCGTTCGACCAGTCGAGATCTTTGGCTTGAACGGTTCCCTGGGTGGCAAAGTCATGCAGGTTCAATGAGCCTTTGCCTTCGAACTGAACCGTGCCTTTGCGAAATTCAGTCTGCCGGGCTAGGGGCGCGAGCTCGCCAAGATCCGCGATGCCATGATAATCGCCGCTTAGATGAGGGTCGTGAAAGTCCTGCAGATGGCCGGAAAAATGAATTTCAGATTTTTCGGAAGCTACTGTCAAACTGCTGATTTCGGCGCGTCCGCGGGCGAGGATCAACGAAGAATCGGCCCGCCACACAAACGAGGGATATTTTTGAAAACGCGTGTTCACACTTCCGGCGGCTATATGTGCTTCGTATTGCCGCCGCAGTAAGGAATAGTTCAAAAGCAGCATGAGGTCGCGGGCGTCAAAATCTACCGGAACTTTTTGGTTTTCCCACAGCAGTTCGCCTTGCTGTACCCCGATGCGGGAAACCGAAAGCGAGATGAGTTGCTCAACCGGACCCTCGTCGGATGGGAGCTTCACCTGGGGGGCTGGAATGTTGGTGGTGCCATCCGGGTAATCAATGATGTGAACGACAGGATGCTCGAGCACCAGAGAATGCAGTCCGACGGTGGTGCTGAGGAGCGAAATGATTTTCATTTCCGCTTCGAGGCGGTCGACATGTAAAAACGGGATCTGGTCCGAAGCCTCGCGACCATGGATGGTTAGGTTGCGCGCGTCCACTCGCAGGCGGAATGGGGTAGTGTGGAATTCACCTAGCTCAACACGACCGCCCACCATTTTCTCAACCGATGAGACCACGCGGCGGCGAGCCCATTGATGAAAGGAGTCAGTGGTGACGTACCAGGCGAGCAGGCTGAAGGCAGTCAGGCAAAACAGGCAAAAACACAGAAAAAGTTTCCACAGGATGCGCCGGCGCCGCGGGGGAGTGGGATCGGTCGTCTGTTCGGGAGATGGTTCGGAAGTCGGTTCGGGCGTCGATTCGCTCAACGGTTCTGGTCTCCGCCGCTCGATTCAGGAGTAGCGATATGGCTCCCTGAGCGCAGACTTGCCAGCCACCCGGTGAGCAGTTCGTTCATTTTTTTCTCGGCCAGTAAATCTTTGATTCGGCCAAAGACTTCGGTCAGCGGTTTTGCGTGATCGCCGGCCTTTTTCATTTCCGGCAGCAACTGAGTCTGGTAATAGGTTTCGACGGCACGCTGATCGATTTGGATCGAAGGCCGCAGCCGGTCTTCAACCAACTTCATGAGCTGGATCTGGTCGCCTAGACGCTTCTCCAATGAGCTTTCGGTCAGGCCATAGCGTTGCAGCGTGGCGTGCCAACTTTCCTCGTTGGCGCAATCCGGATGAAGTTTGCGAACTTCCGCAACGCGGGCAGAGACCTCCTGGGCGGGAGCGGGTTGGGAGGGTCGAACCTGCTCTCGCAGCAATTCCTGATCGATCAGGCGATCGAGAGCAGCGGCGCGTTCGGCCGAAGTAAAGGAGTCGGGGTCGCGGCCATTGGAAAAGGCTTCGAATGCTACTTCCTGCTCCCAATCGCTCTGCAAAACCACGTGGCCGTTCACGCTGGTGACCACACGGTCGACGATCTTACCGCCTAGGGCCAACGGCGCCAGCGTCATGCTCAAAATCATAGCAATAGCGAAACGTCTTCCGGCAGTGATCGTTCCGAGTTTGACCATGCGGAATTTCATCAGAAAGACTGCCCCACACTGAACGAGAAATTAAAATGACCAGCGCGTTGGTACCCGAACTGCCCAGTCGATTGTCCGTTCAAGTTGCTGGTCGTAATGTTCGTATAGCTTGGGAAGTATGGCGGATTTAAATTGTATCCGAAGTCGAAGCGCAATGGTCCGATCGGCGTCTGATAGCGTACTCCCAGGCCAATGGCATGCGAAACATAATTATAGTTGCACTGCAGGTGGGTCAACTCTGTGAAGCATAAATATTCGTTCGGTTGATGAAAGCGCACCAGACTGGGGAGCATCTCCTGTGGCCGCGCAAAAACGTTGCCCATGTCGTGAAAAATCGTAAAGCCGATATTGTCGTTAAGATAAGGCACACGAACGTTTGGAAAACGCATCTCGAGATTATTGAGAAACACCGCGCTGCCGCCGAGAGGAAATCCGGTGAAGGGATCGCGGGGCCCTGCCTGATTTAACCCAAAACCGCGGTTGGAGTTGCCTCCGCCACTGTAAAAACGCTCGGGCAGTGGAATAAGAGTTTGGCTAGCTGATGCCGTTTGCGATGGATCGAGTACGACGGTGCTTCCAAAAGGGTTCTCAATCCCCACCGTGGTGGAACGAGCGAAAACGAACCCTTGCCCGGTGCTGCGGTTGCGAAACAGAGTGTGATACGTGGAGTTCTTGATCAGCACGCGGCCAAAGTCAGCCTCGGAACCAAAATTGCTGGAGGCGACCCCGCCTTCGACGGTGGTGTAACTGCCGCGTGTGCTTTCCAGATCGTTATCGCGCCGGTTGCGCATGTAGAGGAAATTGGGTGTTCCTACGCGAGTCGGCTTTGAGAGGAGCGGAATCAGGTCGTCGCTGACTTCAATATTGCTGGCCTCCACGCGGCGGTAACTGAATCGATAGGCGAGCGTCGTCAGTTCGCGGTCCTGTATTTTGAACAGGACTTGCATAAGTTGCAACGTGCCTTCCAGGCGTTTGGAGGTAAAGGTAGAGACGTCTACCGTATCGTCGTACAGCCCCGTGGCGGTGAAACGAAGTTTGTCGAGGTTCAGGAGCTTGGGGACGTCATAACTGACGACTGCTCGTTGCTGCAGGCGGCCGACATTGGTTTTTAAGCTGAGGGTCTGATGACGACCGCCCACATTGATGCGGCTTACACCGAAAGAGACCATGGGGCTGACGCCGGTGTCCCCGAGCGGCTGGTTGACTCCGAATGTGGGCTGTCCGGTCTGGAACTCAAAACCGACGCCGTAGTCAAAGGTGTAGCGATCCGCCTCTCGCGCCGTGACCAGCACATTCTTCCGCGACTCGGTGCCATCGGGGTTTTGGATCGCGGTGTCTACTTGTTTGAAAAGGCCGAGGTCGTAGAGGCGGCGCTGGCTTTCGAGTATCGCTTGCTGGCTGAGCGGCGCGCCCGGTTGCACACGAACTTCCCGGCGGGCGACTCCGAAACGTGTGTAGTGCAGCCCATCGAGAAAAAGTTGATCCACAAAAAATTGCTCGCCTTCATGGATCGTGAAGGTCACACCGACGCGTGGCAGGGCGTCTGCCGATGGCACATTCACATAGCCGACGTCGACGGTGGCGTTGGGAAAACCATTATCGAAATACTTACTCAGAATCGTGTCGCGGTCATCCGACAGACTTGATTCGTCAAAGCCCTGCGCTTCGGCAGTAGAAATTTCAGGAAGCTGCTCTTGCGGAAGCGTGTAATTGCCTTCGATGCGGACCCATGCCACCCGGGTCTGTGGGCCCTCTTTGACGATGATGTCGATGGCGAGCTGCGAGGGAATGCCCTGGTATTTCTCAACCAGTTTGCTGGTAACCGCGGCCTGACGGAAGCCACTCGCCCGATAGAGCGCCTGAACAACCTGCACATCTTCTTCGAGCAGCGCTTCGCTGTAACGCCCGTGACTGAATAGGCGGCCTGCGGCCTGGTTTTGCATGCGGGAGCGAATCTGCTCGTCGGAAAAAAAGCGATTGCCAGAAATATGAATGGCAACTAGTTTGTGCCGGTCCCCGGGATTGATGTCATAAACCACTTGCACATTCTTGCCGCCCTGGGCGGTGCGCTGATTCACCTTAACGGTGACTTCAAAATAACCAAGAGTCTGCAAATGATTTTGGATATTTCGCCGGCCTTCGTTTAGCAGATCGTCATCGACCGCGCCTTCTTCATAGATCGGCACCAGTTTCTTTAAAACGCTCTGGCTGAGTTTGAAGCCCTCGGCAATAATTTCCACCACCGGCCCGCGGTCCACTTTCAATACGTAGTCCACGGCATTGCGTTCGGAATGGTAGGTGCGGCTGGTGACCGAGACCTGCGCCAGCAGACGGTTCTGCTTCTGATAGCGACTGCGAATTCGTTGCAGAGCGCGCGTAATGCGATTCGAGGACGCCGATTCGCCGGTATGCAGTTTGGCGATTTCCTTGATCTCGTCGAGTGAATAACCGGCGTCGCCTTCCAGCGTGATCTCTCCGACCGAAGCGCGCGAACCGGCGGCCACGCGGAAGGTTAGGTTGATCTGGTGTTGCTGCTCATCGCGCTGCTCGGAGTTTGTCACTTTCGATTTATGGAAGCCATTTTCTTCCATAACTCTTTGGATGCCGGCAAGAGCGCGGTCGAGTTTCTCCTGAGAGTAGAGTTCGCCGAGTTGCAGGCGCGTGGCGCTGGCCAGTTGATTTGGAGAAGGATTGGTAGAAACGCCTTCGATGGTGATCATGCCCACGAAAAAATTAGCGACCGTCAGAAAGCGCAGCCGGACGCCGGCGGTGTCGGTACGATCGGCTTCGGCTTGAATATCGGAGAAACGTCCGGTGGCAAAGAGAGCCTGCATCGCATCATGCAATTTTTCCCGCGTTAGCGGTTCGCCGATCTTGAGGGACGTGGCCGTCAGCAGCGCAGCCGCTTCTTCGGGCGGAACGCCGGGCAAGTCGATCTGATCAATGGTTAGGCCGAGATAGGGCGTGATGGTTCCGAACGCTTCTTCGGGTGTTGCTGCAGGCGTGGCTGCGGACTTTTTTCCGGACTCGGTTCCAGACTGCGAGGGCGATTCCTGTGGCTGCTGCTGGGCGGGAGGCAAACCAGCCGCCCAACTGGCTTCTCGCACCGTGGCCAGCAGTAACAAAATCGCCAGCGCGAGCCGAGCGGCGCCGCGTAGGCGCACAACTCGCTCCCGAAACTCAGGCGGTTTAGCCATGAAACCTTTCGGGTTCGATGAAGCGCAAAGATGGCACCCGTTGCTCGCTAGAACTAAAGTTTGATGATGGCACCTATAATACTGGTTTGAACGCGTGGGAAAGGTAATCGCCAAGGTTATTGCTTTGGAAATGGACGCTTTGAAAGTTGATGCATTGAAAATTGACGACCGTTACTCGCGGCAAGTGTTGTTCAAGGAGATCGGAGCTGACGGTCAGGCGAAGCTGTCTGCGTCCAGTGTGGTCATCGTCGGATGCGGCGCTACCGGTTCAGCGTTGGCCGCATTGCTGGCGCGTTCCGGTGTGGGTAGGCTGCGGATTCTCGACCGCGACTACGTCGAGCCCAGCAACCTGCAGCGCCAGACTTTGTTCGACGAAAATGATGCGCGCGAATCTGTGCCCAAGGCAATCGCGGCAGCGCGGCAAATTGCGCGTTTCAACTCACAGATCGTGGTTGAGCCCCGTGTAGCCGACTTGACTCCGGCGAACGTCGATTCCCTGCTCGGTGGTTGCGATCTGATTCTCGACGGCACCGACAATTTTGAAACCCGCTACCTAATCAACGACTATGCGTTGAAAAATTCCGTGGCCTGGATTTACTCCGCGGCAGTTGGCAGTTATGCCGTGACCATGAACATTCTGCCCGGCGAAACGGCATGCCTGGCGTGCATTTTCCCTGAATCACCGCGTGGGACGGTGGAGACCTGTGAGACCGCCGGCATTCTGAATTCTGCCGTGAATCTGGTGGCGTCGATTGCGGCGACTGAAGCCTTGAAATTTCTGGTGGGCGCGCGTTCAAAGATGCGGAGAACCCTCGTTTCCTGGGATGTCTGGAGCAACGAACATGCGGAGTTGGCGGCAATTCATCCACGAACAGGATGCCGCGCCTGCTTGCGAGACTTTATTCATCTGGCGGGTGAGGGACGGCCTCACATTACTCTGTGTGGCCGGAATTCTGTGCAGATCCATGAGCGGCAGCGGCCGGTGGACTTCAGCGAACTGAGTACACGACTCCAGCCACTCGGCAACGTTCGCCACAACGAATTTGTGTTGAAGTTCTGGCGCGATCCGTACGAGATGACGCTGTTTCCCGACGGGCGCGCGATTATCAAGGGGACGACAGACACGGCCATTGCTCGCAGTTTGTATGCCCGATATGTCGGCAGCTAGATTGTGGAGCGCCGGGCGAGGGCGCCCGTCGCTCCAGCATCTGCACTAATCGGTTGCGCGTTGTGCGCAGCGGTTTTCACCTCTATCGTGAACAAGCCTCGCTTGAATTCAGTGATTTGGCCGAGATTACCGCGAATCTCCGAACATTCTGGCTTCCTCCCGCCCGGGAGCAACTGGCCAACAAACTGCACTTACGAGGCTGATGTGTTAGTCCCCTGTGGAGGCAGTATGCGACCTTATTTGGTTCTGGCAGTTGTGGTTTTGATGGCAGCAGCAACTTTTGGGCAACAGCGTTTTCCTTACCCCGGCTCTTGCCTTTATGGATGCGGACCGTATATCCCGCTCGTGACCACACCGCAGATATCCCTGCAACAAGCCTCACCGAATCCGGTGGGAGCAAGTAACGCAACCACGGGATTAATCGCGGGCGCAACCAACTCGACCCTTTCGGAGATCCAAGGATCGACGAGTTCGGTCTATACCGTGCCAGTGTGGTACCAGGGCGGCGGCGCTCCGCTGATCACGCCAGATGTACACCTGTATCCGGAGACGATTGGACGCGAAGGTCGTCCTATGCATGCTGCAATGGGTGGTGAAGAAAGTTCGCGTGAAGAACGCGGCCCACGCGGTTCCGAACAAGCGCGTGCCAGCTGGACCTCATTTGGGGGACACGAACACACCATTGTTCTGGGCAATGTAGCCAAGGGAACGAAGGGTGATCACGTCTATACCAACGACGACATCATGCGCCAGAATAATAAAAATGGCGACGTGAAGTACGACGGCAAAGCAGAAAAGATCTAAGGCTACTCTCAGCTCTCAGTCACCGGCTCTCGGCCTCTCAGTTTCGTGGAGACCGAGGGCTTTTTCTTTTCTCGAACTAATTATCAAGATCTGCGCACGTGCTTGCTTTCTTCGGTAGAATCCTGCCCTGTGATCATGGAAGGAAACCCATGCGCAAACTGGTCGTCGCCACTTTCTTGATGATTGCGTGCTCGATTGCTCTCCTTGCCCAAGCACCTTCACCCCAAGTTCTTTCACCCCAGGCTCTTTCACCACAAGTCCGGGGCTTTGTGAAGGTGGATGCGCCCGTTGTGGTTCTGACTCACCTGCGGGTGATTGACGGCACAGGTGCTACCGCGCGGGACGATCAAACAGTCGTGATCTCCCAAGGGAAGATCGCGTCGATTTCCGACAGCGGGTCGGCGAGCGTTCCCAAGGATGCTCATGTGCTCGACTTGCACGGCTACACCGTCATCCCCGGTCTGGTCGGCATGCACGACCATATGTTTTATCCCGTGGGCAATGGCATCTTCGGCGAGATGGCGTTCAGCTTTCCGCGTTTGTATCTTGCTGGTGGAGTGACGACCATCCGCACCACAGGTTCGCTTGAGCCTTACACCGATCTCGAACTCAAAAAGCAAATTGATAAGGGCGAGACGCCGGGCCCAAAGATTCACGTTACAGGCCCCTATCTTGAGGGTGCCGGTAGTTGGGCGCTCCAGATGCATCAACTGACCGGGCCTGAGGACGCGACGAAGACGGTCAATTTCTGGTTAGACCAGGGCGTGGACAATTTCAAGGCGTACATGTTTATTACTCCTGCGGAACTTTCGGCGGCCGTGGCCGCAGCCCACAAGCGTGGCGCGAAGGTCACCGGCCATCTCTGCTCCATTGGATTTCGGGAAGCAGCGGCGATTGGCATTGACGACCTGGAGCACGGTCTGTTGGTTGATACTGAGTTTCTCCCCACGAAGAAGCCGGGAGAATGCCCGGATTCACCGGAGAATCCCGATCTCATCGCCAAGCTTGATGTGAATGCAGGTCCGTTGCACGACATGATCCTCGATCTGGTAGCGCACCACGTTGCTGTGACTTCGACCCTTCCTGTGTTTGAAATGGGGAGCTTTCCGGGACGGCCCACGCTTGAGAAGCGCCTTCTCGACGCTCTTTCGCCGGACGCCCGCAATGCTCTGCTCTGGAATCGAGTTCGCTCCACCGACGATGGTCGACTGAAGAAGCAATTCGGAAGCGAGGCTTCGCCGTGGCCAGCCGCCTTCAAAAAGGAGATGGAATTCGAGCGTGCTTTCTCGCAAGCCGGAGGGTTGCTGTTGGCGGGATTGGACCCCACGGGCATGGGAGGCGTGATCGCGGGTTTCGGTGACCAGCGCGAGATGGAGTTGCTGGTGGAAGCTGGTTTCACCCCAGTGGAGGCGATTCACATCGCGACCGCAAACGGCGCACAGTATCTGGGAGAACTCGACCGCGTAGGCACAATTGCTCCCGGCAAGCAGGCGGATTTGGTCGTGATCAAGGGCGACCCGTCGAAACAGATTGAGGACATCGAGAACGTTGAAACTGTGTTCAAAGACGGCATCGGCTACGATTCGGCAAAGCTGATTGAGTCGGTGCGCGGCGTGGTTGGAAGTCGATAAAGCGGGAGCGCACAGAATTCAGATCTATGCTTATTCTCGTTTTCTTCGGTCGTGGGCTGTTTGAATCCGAACGGTTCTCAAGTTGAAATGTTGATGGCAGCTAGGCCCGTGCCACCAGAAAACTTGCGTGTGATGCAATGAACTGTGTCCCCAGGTTGAAACTGCCAAACCTCGCCGTCGGGGATAGTACCAAGCAAGCGGTATCGATCGCCGCCGACGGGCTCCGCTTGAACTGGACGCCATACGTCAGTCCCTTCTCCCAGTAGCGCTACGAACACTTGCAAGCGACCGCTCCTTAGCTATTGGCTTTGATGATCCACCAATTTACTCCAAACGCCAGACCGAACGGGGCACCTAAACTTCAAAACAGTCCACTACCTTTTCGACCTTGCTTCTGCAGTTCGCGCAGCAATCTGTTATCTTCGTCCGTTGATCCTCTCTACCCGCACAAGAAAAGCGCCAATCGGCGCCGAGGATGAGTACTTCAATGGTTGATGCCACCGGGGTTGTCGCCGCTCGACCTGAACCATCTCGTCTTTACCGCTGGACCGTCCTGCTGTTCGTCAGTGTGGCCATGGGCGGCAACTACTACATCTACGACAGCATCAATCCGCTGGAACGAATTTTTATCGACAAGCTGGGCTTTTCGGCCACCGCGTTTGGCTGGCTGAACTCTTCCTATAGTGTCGCCGCGGTTTTGACCTTGCTGATCGGCGGCATCATCATTGACCGGATCGGCACCAAGAAGGCGATGACCGTCTTTGCCGTGCTTTGTCTGCTGGGAGCCGCGCTTACCGCCGCGCGCGGGCAGCCGGGGGTAATGATCGCCGGACGCACCGTGCTGGGTCTCGGCGCCGAGTCCATGATCGTTGCGGCGACAACCGTGCTCGCCAAGTGGTTTAAGGGCAAAGAACTGAGCTTCGCTTTTGGGATCAACCTACTGATTGCCCGCCTCGCCTCGGTGGCGGCTGACAATTCGCCGACCTGGGCGAACAAAGCCTTTTATCCTAATGGACCAGCTGGGGAGCCCAGCTGGCAGGGACCGTTACTGATCGCCGTTGGCGCAGGAGTGCTGGCGGTTGTCTGCTCGGTCGTCTACTGGATGCTCGAGAACCGGGCCGAAGGACGGTACGAACTGGGCAAGGCGGGGTCAATCGACAAGCTGGAGTTCGGTCAGATTTTCCGCTTCAACAAGTCGTACTGGTTTGTAGTCGGACTCTGTTTCACTTTCTACTCTGCGATCTTTCCATTCCGCACTTTTGCCATCGACTTCTTCACCAACAAGATTCTCGCCACCCACGGCGGCATCAGCGCCTCGGACGCGATGCGGGTACTTGCGCACGAGCGCGCCGGATTCTTCAACAGCCTGCTTCCGCTTTCGGCCATGGTCGCTACCCCTCTTTTCGGGCTGCTTGCCGACAAGATCGGTAAGCGTGCTTTTCTGATGATTTTCGGCTCGATCCTGCTGATGCCGGTTTATCTGATGATGGGATATACCGATATCTCGCTCTATGTACCGGTCTGCCTGATGGGGATAGCCTTCTCGCTGATTCCAGCGGTCATGTGGCCGTCGGTCGCCTATATCGTCGACCAGAACCGGCTCGGCACCGCCTACGCCTTGATGACGCTGATCCAGCAGATTGGTTTCTTCATCTTGAACCTGCTGATTGGCAAGGCCAACGACTATTCCCATGCGGGATTGGACAACCCCGGAGGATATGGGCTGGGTATGTGGATTTTCTCGATCCTTGGATTTGTCGGGCTGACCTTTGCCATTCTTTTACGGATCCGCGAAACCGGGCCGCACGGGCATGGGCTGGAGACGATCACGGCGAAGGGGTAAAACGCATCTGACTCGCATCTGACTTTTCGTGGAGACACGGCTCGTCCGGGTCTCCCGAAGCGAGTGAGATAGCGCTGGCAAGACGGGGCAAGCACCGTCTCTACCGAAGATCATAGGTTGGGAGATCATAGATCGGGGTAACGCCGAGGTGATGGGCCGAGGTTACGAAAGTGATCTTTGTGCCGAGTTACTCTGTAGTTTTGCTGGACTTTGGCTCGACAGATCATCCGAGAAGCTACAGTTTTTGGTATTCTGACGAGACAAAATCGGTCGAGCGCGCTTCCGCGCATGCCTCGGCAAATTTGTACAACGAAAAGAGTTTAAAGCCGCATCTGAAGCAGTAGCGGCCGGAAAAGGCGACTTGACCGACCCGAAGGAACGCATCACCGAAGCAGAAGCGATTGAGCAGGCGAAGCAGGGCCACGAAGCAGCGTTCGAAGTCTTGTATCACTTGCACAAACGCCGCGTGTACTCGCTATGTTTGCGCATGGTCTCCAATCCCGCCCAGGCCGAAGATCTGGCCCAGGAAGCTTTTCTTCAGCTCTTTCGCAAGATCGGTACTTTTCGCGGCGAGTCGGCTTTCTCTACCTGGCTGCATCGCATGACGGTCAATGTAGTGCTGATGCAGTTGCGCAAGAAGGGCCTGCCTGTGGTTTCGCTCGAAGAGACGCTGGAGGCGGACGACGAAAGTCCACGGAAAGAATTCGGTACCAAGGACGTGAAGCTGACCGGGTCCATCGACCGGTTGCAATTGCAGCGGGCGATCGACCGGCTGCCGCCCGGATACAGAACGGTTTTTGTGTTGCATGATATTGAAGGGTTCGAGCATAACGAAATTGCGCAGATGGTGGGATGCTCGATTGGCAACAGCAAGTCGCAGCTTCATAAGGCAAGATTGAAGCTGCGGGATTACTTAAAGTTCATGAGAGCCGAAAAGGCCAAGACTGGTTAGAGCAGAGGTCGCGGTATTTGGGGAGAGGGTTTGCTATGAATTGTTCAGATTTCCAAAGAGTTCTGCCCGAGTTCGTCGATGGTGCTCCGGACGGCGCGTCTCAGGCTGAATTTGAAGCTCATCTTGAGTCATGCGCTGACTGTTCTGATCTGGTGTCGGACCTGGAGTTGATCGCGAGTGAGGCCCGGCAACTGGAAGCAACGGAAGAACCAGCGCCAAGGGTGTGGGTACGGATTGCCGCCGAATTACGCGCCGAAGGGCTGATTCATGAGCCCGAATCCGCACCGAGTTTCGCGCCCAGTCGTCCCGTCCTTATTCCAGCTTCTCCGCGACGGCGATGGAGCGCGTTGTGGCTGGCACCCGTCGCGGCTGCACTGCTGGCAGCGGGAGCTTACGTAGTTACCCATAAGCCGATACCGCAAGTGGCGAAGCAGGACGCTCCGACGGCGACGGCACCGGTAACGACTCCGGCCGCTACGGTCTCGCAAGTTGCGCAGACCCCTCCAGTTACGACTCCTACTGCCGTATCCAGCCCGGCTCCAGTGCAAGTGGCAAAGAAATCGGTTCAACCAACTGATACCTTAAAACCCGCCGTAGAACCCGAGTCGAGCGCCGACGATCAGCAGTTTCTGAGTGTGGTTTCCACCCGAGCTCCTTCCATGCGGGCAACCTATGAGAACCAACTACAAGCGGTGAATGCCGACATCCGGGAAACGCAGGCGTACGTCGATCGGAATCCGGGCGATGCGGATGCGCGGCAGCATTTAATGGATGCGTACGAACAGAAAGCACTTCTTTACCAGATCGCGTTAGATCGTATTCAATAGTTTAGGTCGTCAATAATTAAGATCGTTAATAATAATTAAGACCGCAATAATTTGGATCGGCATTCAATTGTGAAGGGGCGGATCGGTGTTCCCGGCCGCAGGGGCGTGTTGTTATGGCAAGTCTTCAGCAGACAGGTCGGCTAGCGAGCATCCAGCAATCCGCGGTCGTAACTCTGGTTCTGGCCACGTGTCTTTCGTCGGCAGTTCTCGCCGAGACTAAGAAGGAATACCATTTCACGGTCGGCCCGAACGCCAATGTTTCCGTGGATACGCAGTACGGAGCTGTCTCGGTCAAGCCCGGGAGCAGCGATGAGGTTGTGGTCACGGCCACACTCAAGTCCGACAATGTAGAAGTCGACCAGCAACAAAATGGTAATCGGATTGAAATCGCGTCCCACCTGCTGCAGGGCTCAGACCAGCAAACAGGCCGAGTTGACTATGAATTGACGATTCCCGCCGACGCTACCCTCAATCTCCGTTCTTCGACCGGTCCGCTTTCGGCAGAGCACTTGCATGGAGACATAACTATGGAAGGCTCCGATGCCGCCGTGAATATTCGTAACGTGGACAACGGACATGTGCATGTTCGAACCATGCGTGGGGCGATCACGCTCTCCGATGTTAGCAACGGCCACATTGAACTCTCTTCCATCAGCGGCGATATCCATTTGAAGTCGGTAACTGGGCCGCTGGTTCAGGTCAGCTCCGGCAGAGGAAATATCTTCTACGATGGCGATTTCGGCTCGAGCGGCGAATATAAGTTTTCCACCCATAAAGGTGATATCGAAGCCCTGGTTCCGGCTAATGTCTCCGCCGATTTCAGGGCACACTCCGTGCTGGGCCGGGTGCGGCACGATTTTCCTCTTCAAGCCAAGCACTCCCGCTATGCCACGGAGGCAGGACGTTCCTTCTTTGGCACTGCCGGCAAGGCAGCATCGGAGGTCGAGCTGCGCTCTTTCAGTGGTAGAATCCGCCTCAAGCAACGCTGAATCATAGAAAATAAACAGGAGTAGATGGACGCGGAGCGGAGAAACATTCCTCTCTACGCGCCTTGGAACGCCATGGGAGTGCGTGCGGTGTTTCTTGTGGGATTCATGGCTTCAGGCAAGAGCAGCTTGGGGCGAGAACTTGCCCGGCGCATGGAGTGGGATTTCGTGGATCTGGATGCCCGAATCGAATCCCGCGAGCGGCAAACCATTTCTGAAATTTTTCGGGTCCGCGGGGAATCTGAATTTCGGCTTATCGAAGCCGCTGCACTTCGCGATCTAACGGAATCGCTGGAACGTGATACTGTGATCGCGCTCGGGGGCGGAGCCTTCGCGCATCCTAAGAATCTTGAGCTGCTGAAGAATCACGAGTTACTGCAAACTTGGCCTTCTGTGTTCCTGGACGCTCCGGCGGATGAACTCTGGCGGCGCAGCCTGGCAGATGCTACGAAACGGCCTTTGCGAAAAGATCCCGACGAGTTTGCCCGTTTATATGAAAGCCGGCTGCCATTTTACCGTCAGGCGACGGTGACTGTCGTAACCTTAGGGAAAGATCCAGCCTCCCTTTGCGCTGAAATCGAGCGTACTTTGCAGTTTCGGGGGGAGAACGGGGCTGCCGACTCACAGCAGACTCCATCCACTCGCTTTGGAACAGGAGAATCACAGTGAAGTTGTGTTATCGGTTGCTCGTTTTTGTGATGGCGCTGGTTTGGTGCATTGCGGCATCGGCTGCTCCCGCGCCGAATCCCGCGCCAAAAGATAAGGAGAAGGAACACGACGGGAAGAAAATCGACGCCGGTTCCTTCGGCATCTTCCAGAATGGCCGTCGCGTGGGGACGGAGACATTTTCGGTCTATCAGACCAGCTACGGCAGCGTCATCGAGTCCGAGTTCAAGACGGAGAATGCTCCTACTCTGGCCGCCCAGTCTTCTGTGATGCAACTTACCGCGAACGGAGAAATCCGGCGTTACGAATGGAAGGAACTGAGTCCGGGACAAGCGGAATCGGTGGTGGTGCCTAATGACGATTTCCTTACCCAGACGTGGCGCACTGGACCCGAAGATAAAGAACACAAGCAGCCCTACCTGCTGCCGGTATCGACCATCATTCTCGACGATTATTTCTTCGTCGATCGCGAAATTCTGGCCTGGAGGTTTCTCGGCGCATCCTGCAAACAGGACAAAGGCCAAGTGCAGTGTCCGGTGAAGCAGCGCGCGCAGTTCGCAACACTCAACCCGCACCAACAGTCTTCGGCTCCCCTGAGTGCGGAGTTTTTAGGACGCGAAAAAGTAAACCTTAAAAGTGGACCGCAAGATCTGCTCAAAATTGAACTAAAGAACGACGCAGGAACATGGCAACTCTGGTTGGACGATCAGTTCAAGGTTATGCGGATGATGGTTGTAGGAGAAAACACCGTAGTGGATCGCGACTAGCCGTCGCGACCGAAGTTGCATCCTGTTGAGGGTCAGCCGCTCTTGGAATTAGATCATTCTGCAGTTGGGGAGGTACGATGGCACAGGCCCTTCAAAAGAAGTTTGGGTGCCGGGCCCAGCTTGGTTGGGATGACTTTTGACCATCATTGATTCACGGACGTCGCGCGTTATATTCACGGCATTCCTGTTCGCCGTTGGTTTGGGTTTTCTCTACGCAGCGCGGCGGACTCTGATTCTCTTCCTATTTGCTATTTTCTTTGCCTACCTCATTAATCCCGCTGTAGTTCGTCTGGAGAAGCTCGTCCACAGCCGTGTCTGGGCAATCACGATTATTTACGTATTGCTGCTAGTTGCTCTAACCGTGTTCGGATTTCTGGTCGGCCCGAGGATTGCCCGGCAAGGTGCCCGCCTGGGAGCTTCGCTGCCTGGCCTTATGGATAACGGCACTGGCCAGTTCTCTGGCCAACTCGGTCAGCTAACCGCACGGATCGGAAATCAGCATGGATGGAGCGAAGACACGCAAAGACGGATTCAAAGTTTCCTGCTGAGTCGCCGGGTAGATCTGACTCACCTGGCACAACGCATCGGCGTGCGCGCAGCCGAAGCAGCACAAGAAGTGTGGGTGCTGTTTCTGGTGCCTATTCTCGCCATTTTTTTTCTGCGCGATGGAGGCAACTTCCACGAAGTAGTGGTTGCGCTCGTGCAGTCGCGTTCGCAGCGTGAGTTTCTGCAGGACGTTTTTCAGGATCTGAACCAGATGCTCGCTCAATTTATTCGGGCCCAATTGACCCTGGCGGCATTTTCTCTGGTGGCCTACACCTCAATTTTGGGTGCTATGCGAGTACCGTACGCGCTGATGCTTGGCACCGCCGGGGGCGCGATGGAATTTATCCCGGTTGCGGGGCCGTTGCTGGCGGGCGCGGCCATGATGGTCGTCGCCATTTTGGCGGGATACCAGCACTGGACGCTACTGTTGTTGTTCCTGCTCGTCTGGCGGATGGTGCAGGACTACGTAATTTCTCCGCGCATCATGGGCGTCAGCGTAGAACTGCATCCTCTGGCGGCTTTATTCGGCATTCTCGCAGGCGGCGAAATCGCTGGGATACTCGGCGTCTATCTCTCCATCCCAGTCATGGCCAGTTTGCGCATTGTGTGGCGGCGCTGGCGCATTTTCGCTGAAAAACGCAAGTTCGGGCCGCTTAACGAATACTCATTTCCGCCGGAACTCGGCCGCGGCCGAAGCTAATTCTCTATAGTGGTTCTCCATAGTGCCCACGACAGTGCCCGCGACGGCATTCCCTGTAAAAATTTCGCTAGTATAAAATTACAACTTACCTTCTTTATCAAAATACGTTTACCAAAATATGTCGAACAAACTTCCTGTAGGAATTCTCGGTGCCACCGGCATCGTCGGCCAGCGCTTCATCCAAATGCTGGAACGTCATCCATGGTTTGAGGTCGCATGGCTCGCCGCTTCCGATCGTTCGGAGGGACGGTCTTATGCAGAAGCGGCGCGCTGGCGTTTGAAAACTGCCATCCCCGCGAACGTCGCCAGGATGATGGTGGCGCCTGCCAAGCCCGAAGGCGCTCCGAAGATTATCTTCGCCGCCCTTGATGCCTCGATTGCCCGCGAAATGGAACCGCAGTTTGCCGAGGCGGGTTGCGCGGTGGTTTCCAATTCGAGCGCATTGCGCATGCAGTCCGACGTCCCCCTGGTGATTCCGGAAGTTAATGGAGATCACATAAAGCTGATTGAAACCCAATCCTGGCGAAAGAAATCTGGCGGTTTCGCGGTCACCAACCCCAACTGCTCGGCGATTGGATTGGTGCTGGCCCTCGCTCCATTACATCGCGCGTTCACCCTTGAAGCCGTGACCGCCGTTACCATGCAAGCCGTCAGTGGCGCGGGATATCCCGGAGTGGCTTCGCTCGATATTCTCGGCAACGTGATTCCCTACATTGCCAAAGAAGAAGAAAAGATGGAGGAGGAAACGCAAAAATTGCTGGGGACACTGAATGGTTTGCGGATCGACCCGGCGCCTTTTGCCATGAGCGCGCAATGCAATCGCGTTGCCGTGGAAGACGGCCATACCGAGTCGATCGCGATTCGACTGAAAAAGAAAGCACAGCCCGAGGAAATCATCGTCGCTTGGAACGATTTTCGTGCCGAACCTCAGCACCTACGCCTGCCGAGTGCGCCCGAGCAACCTGTTCTGTATATGACCGCGCCGGATCGTCCGCAACCGCGTTTAGACGTTGACCTTGGAGCAGGTATGACCACGACGGTCGGCCACTTGCGCAAGTGCAACGTTCTCGACTGGAAGTTCACCGTCCTGTCGCACAACACGATTCGCGGCGCTGCCGGCGCGGCCCTGCTCAATGCTGAGTTGCTGAAGGCGAAGGGATATATCGGGTGATGGGCAAAGCTACCACGCTACCCGCGACCGAATTGCTTCTCCCGTCTCTGCGTTCGGCAGCAGCGCCGGTGGACGACAAGACGCGGCAAGCCGCGTCTCTACCTGTATGCATTCCTGAGCACAACAAGGAGTTCGCCGGCCCATGATTGTCATGAAGTTTGGCGGGACTTCCGTACAAGATGCAAAAGCGATTGAGCGCGTAGCCCACATCGTCCAAGGGCGATTGGCAGACCGTCCTGTCGTGGTGGTCAGCGCCATGGCGAAGGTCACCGATTCCCTGCTCGCCATGGGCAAGGCAGCCGGTAGCGGCGACCGCAAGACCGCTTTGAAAATGGCGCGAGCTTTACGTGAACGGCACTATGAAACTGCCGGAGAACTGCTGGGCACCGCGTTGTTCACCGAATTTCATGGCGATCTGGGCGCTGACTTCGAGGATCTCGACGAGTTACTGCGCGGCATTGGCGCGGTCGGTGAGATTACTCCGCGCACCTACGATTATGTTGCTTCGTTCGGCGAAGTGCTTTCAAGCAAGATCGTGGCCGCTGCATTTGCCGCTCGTGGATTGCCAGGCACACACGTCGATTCGCGCCAGTGTTTACTGACTGATAGCAGCTATACGCGCGCAGTTCCTCAGTTTGAAGAAACTAACGAGCGCCTTCGCAAGAAAGTTCAGCCTCTGGTCGATGGCGGCAAAGTTCCGGTGATGGGCGGGTTCGTTGGTTCCAATCGCGCAGGTATCACCACTACTATTGGCCGCGGAGGATCGGATTTCTCCGCAGCTATTTTTGGCGCTGGCCTCAATGCCGAGCGCATCGAAATCTGGACCGACGTCGACGGAATGATGACCACCGACCCGCGCCTTTGTCCCGACGCCCGCCGCATCAAGGTCATCAGCTTTGACGAGGCTGCGGAACTTGCTTACTTCGGAGCGAAAGTTTTGCATCCGGCAACGGTGCTTCCCGCGGTTCAAAAAAATATTCCGGTCTATGTTCTAAACTCGCTGAACCCGACCTGCGAAGGCACCAAGATTACGGCCCGCGCCCCGCACTGTACGAATATTTTTAAGGCTATCGCACTCAAAAAGAAGATCACACTCGTGGAAGTTGCTTCTCCGCGCCGTCTGCTGGTGCATGGATATTTGAAGTCCATCTTCGAGGCCTTTGATCAGCACGACGTAGCGGTGGACGTGGTTTCCACCTCCGAAGTCAGCGTGTCGGTGACGGCCGAAACTAACGAAGCCATTCCGGCGCTGGCTGCCGATCTGGCAAGAATCGCCGACGTGAAATATGAAGGGCGAAAGGCGATCGTCTGTCTAGTGGGCGAGAATTTGCGCGACACCGCCGGAATCGCCGCCAAGGTTTTCGGCATCCTTGAAGATGTGAAGATCCGCATGATCTCGCAGGGCGCATCCGAAATTAACCTGACTTTTGTGATTGAAGAAGACGATGCGGCCGAAGTGGTGCGACGGCTGCACCACGCATTTTTCGCGGAGGCGGATCCGGAAGTGTTTGCGTGACTGATTGGGTAACGCAAGAATCTTAACCACGGGGAACACAGAGGAAATCGACCCTTTGGTTGGCTCTAGGGTTGCAGCATGAATCTTCTAATACTAGGTCGCGGCAAAACAGGATCGCTGGTTGCAGAAGCTGCGAGTGCGCGACGGCATCATGTGCGAGTTCTCTCCGCCGTTGAAAACACAGGAGCCATCGCTCTGACGTCTGATTCGCTCGCCAGTGTCGATGTTGTTATTGACTTCACCACGCCCGCGGCAGCTGTCGCCAATGCCGAGGCCTGTATCCGCGCAAAGAAAAATCTTGTGGTTGGAACCACTGGCTGGTACGAGCAAGTGCCGCACCTGCGAGAAATGGTGCTCTCGGCAGATACGGGATTCCTCTACGGATCAAATTTTTCCATTGGCGTGAACCTTTTCTTCGAGATTGCCGCAACTGCGGGAGCTGCGCTGAAATACGATTACTCGGGTCAAATCTTCGAGCGTCATCATGCGCAGAAGAAGGACGCACCTTCAGGAACCGCGCTTACCATCCAGAAAATTATGCGAGAAACGGGAGACAGTGACGAAGAGGTTGAGATTGTCTCCTTTCGCGAAGGGGACGTGGTCGGCATGCACGAAGTGGTTTTCAACTCATCGAGTGATCGAATTTATTTATGCCATGATGCCAAATCGCGCCTCGGATTCGCTGAGGGTGCAGTGCGCGCTGCTGAATGGCTGTCGGGCAAAACAGGTTTCTACGAGTTTCGCAACATCTGGCGTGAGCTTTAGCGCAGAAGTTGTTGCCGAGCTTTGCTCGGCTTGGACCCTTTGACTTCGTTCAGGACAGGCTCGCGAGGCGCCCGTCCCCACACACCCATCTCACAGATACGCACCCTTCATGCAAGCGCGTGCGAGAAGAGTTATCCTTGAAGCATGCAACTGCGAGGATGTGGCACCGCTCTCGTCACACCGTTCTCTCAGGATGGTGCAGTCGATGAAAATGCACTGCGCAATCTGGTTAGCTGGCAAATCGAATCGGGCATCGACTTCCTGGTCCCTTGCGGCACCACTGGAGAAACGCCCACGCTCACCCACGATGAGTGGCTGCGCGTCATTGACGTAAGCATCGAAGTCGCCGCCGGACGCGTGCCCATTGTCGCTGGCGCAACTTCTAACTCGACGCAGGAGGCTGTTGCCAAAGCGAAAGAAGTGGCGACGCGACCGGGCGTCAACGCCATCCTCACCGCTTCGCCGTACTACAACAAGCCGACGCAAGAGGGCCAATATCGGCATTTCCGCGCGATTGCCGAAGCGGTCGACAAGCCAATTATTCTCTACAACGTTCCGGGCCGAACCTCTGCCAATCTCGAACCCGCGACTCTGGCAAGATTGACCGAAGTCGCCAATATCGTCGGCGTAAAAGAAGCCAGCGGAAACATGACGCAGATCGCCGAGATGCTGAACTCTGTGCCGGAAAGTTTTCTGGTGTTATCGGGCGATGACTCAGTAACTTTGCCAGTGATCGCGCTTGGCGGTGTTGGCGTTATCTCGGTTGCGTCGAACGAAATTCCCCGCGAAATGTCGGAGATGACGCGCGCCGCCCTGAATAACGACTGGCACACAGCGCGCACTATTCATCGCAAATATCTCCCGTTGATGCAAGCCAACTTCATCGAGTCGAGTCCGCTGCCGGTGAAGGCCGTGCTCGCGATGATGGGCAAAATCGAAGAAGTCTATCGCTTGCCTTTGCTTCCTATGCGCCGCGATACGCGATCGAAGCTACAGAAGGTCGCGACCGATGCCGGATTGGTGACGCGACCTGCAGCTCCGCCGGCGGCGGCCACCGAATTTTATATCTACGAAAATTGGGCAGCGGGCCCGCATAAAGCGATGCTCCACCGCGCATCCTGTGGACAGTGCAGCTCCGGCAAAGGACGCCCCTCTGGGCACGATCCCAGTCATTCGCGCTGGCACGGACCATACGGTAATCTGTCCGAAGCGCGCGAGGCGACACATCAGATGCCGGGAGTTCTGATCCGCAGCGAATGTAAGTGCGTGGCCTAAAACTAGTTGGCGCTGGCATGCTATCGTAATTCCCTTCTGGAGGAACTTCTTATGAATCACTTCCTGATGCACTTGTTTGTGCTGTCTTCGTTTGTAAGTTTCGGTATGGCGCAGCAACCTGCGACCAGTCACGCACAACCTGACGCCCACGCTACGTCCGCCGCGCCGCTGCCGTCTGCCGATCAAATATGGGCTGACCTCATGGCCGGCAACAAACGTTTTGTCACGGGCAAAACACGCGCCTATAACGTGGTTTCACTGCGGAGCAAGCTCGCTTCAGGGCAACAGCCTAATGTGATTATTCTTTCCTGCTCCGACAGTCGAGTAGCGCCCGAATTGGTTTTCGATCAGAGCCTGGGCGACATCTTTGTCGTCCGCACGGCCGGAAATGTCGCCGATCCCGTTGGCCTCGGCAGCCTCGAGTATGCCGTGGATCACATCCACAGCCCGCTGCTCGTGGTGCTTGGCCATCAAAAATGCGGCGCAGTCTCGGCCGCTTGTTCGGGTGACAAGATGCCGAGCTCGAACCTGGAGGCGATCGTCGACAAGATTGATCCAGCCGTGACTAAAGCAAAGTCCTATGCCAAGCCCGACGATTTGATCGAATCGGCAATCAAAGAGAACGTTCACCAAAGCGCGAAAGATCTACTCACCAATAGCGCGATTCTTCGCGACGCTGTCAGTGCCGGCAAGCTCACCGTAATCGAAGCCGAATACCAACTCGCCAGCGGCGAAGTAGTGCGCCTGAATTCGCCCGCGAGTGGTCAGACAATTAGTGGAGGCAGGAATTAACTCCACTCTGAAGTCGGCTATTGAAGACCTCGCGACGCGCGAAGTTATCGGCAAGTCAGACGAAGCCCGGAGCATTTTTCTGGACTTCCGCGCTGCTTTAACTCGCGGCGAGATTCGCGCCGCCGAGAAAATCTCCGGAATCTGGGTCGTCAATACCTGGGTCAAGCAAGGTATCCTGCTTGGCTTTCGTCTCGGCGAGCTAAAGGAAATGTCGGATGGCGGTGTGCTTTCCTTTGTTGACAAGGACACATTTCCACCTCGCCGCCTTACAGTCAGCGATCGCGTTCGCCTTGTCCCCGGCGGGTCCTCCATCCGCGAAGGGGCTTATGTTGCGCCGTCGGTCATCTGTGCTCCTCCGATGTGGATCAACGTCGGCGCTTATGTCGACGAAGGCTCCATGATTGATTCGCATGCTTTGGTTGGATCGTGCGCGCAGATCGGCAAGCGTGTTCATTTGAGCGCCGCTGCACAAATCGGAGGCGTGCTCGAACCGGTCAACGCTGCTCCGGTGATTATTGAAGACGATGTGTTGATTGGCGGTAATTGCGGAGTTTATGAAGGTACGCTGGTCTGCGCTCGAGCGGTCTTGGGAGCAGGAACGATTCTCACACGCTCCACTCCGCTTTATGATCTGGTACGCGGCGAAATCTATCGAGCGTCAGCTGAACAGGCGTTGGAGGTTCCCGAGAATGCGGTGGTCGTCCCGGGCTCACGCGCTGTGAAAAAAGGTAAAGGCAAATCTGATGAATGGAATCTTTCGCTCTATACGCCGGTAATCGTGAAGTATCGCGACGAGAAAACCGAGCGCGGGATTGAGCTGGAGGAGTGGCTGCGGTAGAGTTGGCTCGCCATTCTGAGAGAAGTTCTTTAAAGCTTGGCACCCTTCGGTCGTGCGCGTATCCTGTCTTTCGGTTTAGAATAGCGGTCGAAAAGCTGTGGCGCCAACCAGCAAATGGGTATTCGATGGTCTTTATACCATTGATCGCGGTCTTGATCTCGGTTGCGTCGTTCGTCGGGTGCATTCTTGTGTTATCCATGAGCCTGGCAAAGTGGGAAACGTTCAAGCGCATGCTGCTCGCGCTGTTTGCCATCGTCTTGCTCACAGTCGCCGCAAGTGGGCTGGCAGCTTGGCTGTTTCATTCTGAGGTTGCAGCAGTTCTCGCAGCAGTATGTTGCGTCCCTGCCAGCCTACTGGGTGCAGCAGTTGCGGGATGGCGTCATGATCGCTCGGTTAAAACGCTGCGTGAGACCGCCCCCGGAATTCTGCTTTGAAGTTCATGCTTTACTTTATGCTATAATGTAAAGCGATGACCGAAGCAACTCTTTCGGCGAAAAACCAGATCGTGATCCCGCGGGAGGCTCGCGAAGCCTTGGGATTGAAACCCGGCGACAAGATTCTTGTGGTCGTTCAGAGCGACAATGTCCTCGTGCTGCAAAAACCAAAGTCTTATCATGCCGCGATTCGTGGGTTAGCTCGCGGTAAATATCCAAAAAACTATCTGAAAAAGGAACGCCAGAGTTGGGAGTAGAGCCGCTCCGAGCCTTTCTCCGGCGCCATTGTCGAATCGCTCTGGACACGAATATCTTCATTTATCAGTTGGAATCTAACCCCAAGTATCTCGCATACACCGATCTAATTTTTTCTTGGCTTGAGCGATCGGAATCCAAGGCGATCACATCCACCATAACGATGACGGAACTGCTAGTACTGCCCTATCGCGAAGGTGACGAACAGCGAGCAGATGACTTCTATGGTCTGCTCTCCACCTATCCCAACCTGAATTGGATTGCGCCGAATCTGGAGATCTCATGGCTCGCAGCCCGACTTCGCGCTCTCCATCGCCTGCAAACTCCTGACGCTTTACAGGCCGCGACCGCAACACATTCGCAGGCTACCGGCTTGATTACTAACGATGCCGTCTTTAAACGCGTAGAAGACTTTCAAACACTGGTTTTGGACGAACTTCTATGAATGTCGCCTTTAGTGGCCAATCATCGAGTGCCGCTCATGGTGGCGTGGGCTCTCTACGGCAACAATGTCGAAGCAGTCGCACCCGGAAGCCGCATTTGTTCTTCCGCAAATCTACGCCGCGCTTCGAGATGCTTGGCCCTGAAATGCGCCCGCGCCCGCTGGCCCCACGCTCGAACAAAATAATAGTTCAGCGCGCACCCAATAGCGGAACTGGTAAACGGAATCAGACGTCCTGCCCACTTTTCTACTATTTCTGATCCGGCCTTGGCAGCGATGCGCTGGATCACGCGCGGCACAAATTTATTGACCACTTCTTTTTCCAGTAATTCGCGGCCGATGTCGACACCGGCTGCGCTGGCTGCGGCAATCCAAAGGTCGGCGATTTCTTCGTCGGTGTTCAACTCGAATCCATAAATCAAGCTGAGCTTCTGGATCGTGCGCATGGTGATCGCAGAAAGAATGCCAAGGTCGGGCACGATAGTCAGGATTCCGCCGAGACCGAATCCGGCTCCCTCGGCTGCGGCCAGCTTCATACCGGCGCGGATCACCGAATCCGCTACCTCGTCGAGACGTTCTATCGGCAACGTGTATACGCCGTGAAAAGTGGCCAGCGGCAAGCCGTGCGCCACGCGCATCTGCATCAGGAAGCGTCCCGGATCTACCTTGATCGTATCGTAGGTGCGAGTCAGGCCTCCGCGGATCGCGCCTTCTACGCGCCGCCGCATCCACGATTTTTTCTCGTGTTTATTATCCTCGGCCATCTTCAAATATGAGTCTAGCAGCCAATTGAACGCGCCTCGCGTTTCCCTGTGCTAGCATCAATTCTGCGAATGCCAACTGGAAAACTGCAAATAGTTCCGCTGGGCGGGATGGGCGAGTTCGGTATGAACTGCATGGCCGTCCGCTTCGGCGATGACATCATCGTGGTTGATGCCGGGCTGATGTTCCCCGAAGCTGAGTTGTTGGGCGTCGACATCGTTGTCCCCGATATTTCTTATCTGCTCGAAAATCGCAAGCATGTGCGCGGCATCGTCCTTACGCACGGACACGAAGACCACATCGGAGCCCTGCCCTGGATTCTCAGCGAACTGAATGTTCCCGTCTGGGGCACTGAATTCACGCTGGCCTATGTCGAGGATAAGCTCGACGAGCACCAACTCCTGGACGACGCCGATCTGCGCGAAATTCGTCCCGGAGAACGCTTCAAGGTCGGGCCGTTCACCGTTCATCCGCTACAGGTGACGCATAGCCTGGTCGATTGTGTCGCGCTCGCCATCCACACGCCGCTCGGCGTCGTACTGCATACCGGCGATTTCAAAGTCGATCCCACGCCTACAGACAATCGTCTCTTTGACCTGCACGGTTTTGCGGAGTACGGCAAAGAGGGAGTGCTCGCGCTTTTGCAGGATTCCACCAACGTCGAGCGTAAGGGTTACACTCCGAGCGAGCGTGCGGTTCATCGCAAATTTGAAGAAGTGTTTGTCCGCACCCAGCGGCGTCTGTTCATCTCCTGCTTTTCGTCTTCTATTCACCGCATCAAGCTGACGGTCGACATGGCGCGGGAGCACGGGCGCAAAATTTGTTTCATCGGCCGCTCCATGGAGAATTCCTCCGAGATCGCTGAAGACCTCGGTTATATCCAGATCCCTGAGGGCATGCTGATCCATCCCGGTGAGATGAAAAACTTTCCACCGGAGAAAGTTTGCGTACTCATCAGCGGCACCCAGGGCGAACCGATGTCGGCGCTGTCACGCGCTGCGGTTGATAACCATAAGCACGCCAAAATCGAAAAAGGCGATACCGTCGTCCTCTCATCGCGCATCATTCCCGGCAACGAAAAAGCTATCTACCGTGTTGTGGATCATTTATTCCGCCGCGAAGCATTCGTTATTTATGACGACGGCTCTTACCCGCCGATTCACGTCAGTGGACATGGCAGCCAAGAGGAATTAAAGCTCATCATCAACCTGGTACGGCCGAAATATTTCATCCCGATTCACGGCGAATACCGGCAGCTCAAGTTGCATGCCGAATTGGCCGGGTCCATGACCGGAGCGGTCGGCAAGGTGATGCTGATCGAAAGTGGAGACGTTCTCGAAATCGATGAGCTCGGTGCCCGCAAGGCCGGACGCGTCAATATTGGCCGCGTCTGCATCGATTCCGGCTCGCGCACCGATGTGGTCGAAGACCTCATTATTAAAGATCGCCGCCACCTAAGCGAAGATGGCTTCGTAATGCCGGTCATCGCCATGAATAAGCTGACTGGGCGCGTTGAAACTTCGCCCGAGATTGTGACGCGTGGATTTAACCCCGGCGAAGATGGTGTAATCAGTCGCATCAAGGAGATCGTCATCGAAACTCTCGATTCCTCAAGTGCCGAAGAGAAGGCCGACTATGGCGTGATCAAAGAAAAAATCCGCACCGATCTGAAGAGATACATCTCGCGGCAGACGCAGCGGCGGCCGCTGATCATGCCGGTGATCGTGGAGATTTAAGAGTCTCTTCACCGCTGACCCGTTACCAGTTCAGCGACTTCTTCTCGAAGCTAAGCACCTTGAACGGCCATAAGCTCGGATCGGCCACTCGAACCTCTCCGTCCTCCCAATTCGCGAATTCTCTCGTCACCGAGTCCCAAGGGAAATCGGCCGCGAATCTATCCTGGGCGTTGGCCGTTTGCCACTCGAACATGTTGAATCTTTGCGAGCGCCAGTCTAGAACTCGAACCGGGCGCGGTCGATCCGGTAAACTGTAGATTGCATTGAATTCGGATTCACAGGCTCGTCGGAGTTTGGGGAACAAGACGTTCAGTCGCGTCAATAGCTCCGGGCCCGGGTACTTGCTGCCGTGAAAAACGGAGTTTCGTGCTTTCCCCCAAATTTCCTTCGTAAACCCCTGAATTGAGCTGCTGGGTTCAATGCGTGAAAATAGCTGATAGGCTCTTTGTCTATTGGATCCTTCGTGCGATAGTGTCTTTTCGCAATGCGTTACCTCTTTTCCGCAACGGGGACACTTGGTCAGGATCTGCCTCGACCCAGCAAGCCCTTCAAACGCCAGCCATTGAAACACGAATCTATCGAGAATCAGCTCTCTTTGAACGGCATATCTATGCCAGCATAATGCCAATTCTGGGCCGCCCTCTTTGGAGAGAATCCTTTGGGCAGCCTCAACCTCGCTTTGCTCCAGTTGGAATCGCGCAGGCCTCTTCGTCGTCTCGAACCACAGTGCTTCCCTTGTGCTGCTACCAGCCTCGTCTTTGAGGACAAAATCCCAATGTAAGACTAGCAGTGGCGAATCCGTTGCAAAGGCGATCGCGTCGAGCACTGGCTGAAGAATGCCCTGAGCCTTGGGATCAGCCTCCCTCCAGTTCGCCGCCTCTACTTCTATTGTGGCGCGTGCGGTGTGTTCCGCATTCTCCTTGTGCGGAAACGAGAGCACGATTCGTCGGGCTTCGTACTCGAAAGAGATCTCTTTTTCGGATTGAAGAGATGTTTCACACACATACCGAAAGCGATAGAAGGGCATAGCGACTCCATGACCAGTTTAGTGCAGTTGGCCGGCGGGTTGCGGTCGTCGAGGCTTTTCCCTATATTGAGCTCATGGAAGTCCATTTCACTCCTGACGTTGAAAAGAAACTCAACGACCTCGCAGCGCAGAGCGGACGCGGGACCGATGAACTATTGCAAGATGCATTGGCTGCATATTTCGCCGAACTGGTGCAGACGCGGGACACGCTCGACAGCCGCTATGACGCACTGAAAAGCGGCAGGGTGAAGCCCATCGACGGTGAGGAAGCTTTTGCCCGGCTGAAAGCTAAGGCTGAAGCACAGCGCAACCGCCAGGCATGAGCAGCGGCTACGCGCTCCACCCCGAAGCCTTTGCCGACCTAGACGACATACGCGAATACATTGCACAGAAAGACCCAGACGCAGCCGACCGGGTCATGTCGGAGATTTTTGGTGCCATTCGCGGACTTGTGCCTTTTCCGCATCAGGGCCACCAACGCCCTGACCTTAGTTCGCGACCTTTGCGCTTCACTCTTGTACGTGAATACCTGATCGCCTACGCACCGGAGGAAAAACCCTTGTGGGTGGTCGCGGTGATGCACGGACGGCGCAACCCCCGCATCATGGCCGCGACTCTGCGAGGAAGAGCGTAAAGCCACAGGCCAAGGTCCCGGGCCAACGAAACCGTAGAATAGCAATGATGGTCTCTCTCCAAGAAATTCGCGCTGCCCAAACCCGCCTAGATGGCATCACCGTCCACACGCCGCTGTTTGAATGGACGGGCGCGGCCGATCAGCGCAAGCTTTTCCTCAAGCTCGAGAACTTGCAACCGATCGGAGCTTTCAAGCTGCGCGGCGCTTACAACAAGGTCTCGTCTCTCACTGACACAGAACGTCGGCGTGGTGTCATTTCTTATTCGAGCGGCAATCATGCGCAGGGTGTGGCATACGCGGCGCGAGCGCTGGGCGTGAAGGCCATTATTGTCATGCCGGGCAATGCTCCGAAGAACAAGCTCGAAGCCACTTCCGCTCTTGGAGCGGAGATCGTTACCGTCGGTCCCGGTAGCGAGGAGCGTCGTTTGCGCGCTGAGCAACTGGCTGCCGAGCACGGCTATGTGATCGTGCCTCCGTACAATGACGAAAAGATCATTGCCGGCCAGGGAACGGTCGGTCTTGAAATCCTCGAAGATTTGCCCAATGTTGAAACTGTATTGGTTCCGGTCGGCGGCGGTGGATTGATCAGCGGCGTCTCGGCCGCGATCAAGCTCAGCAATCCCAAAATAAGAGTGATCGGCGTGGAGCCTGAGCTTGCCTCCGACGCGCAAGCCAGCCTGCGTGCTGGCCGCATCGTCTCCTTTCCGGCGGAGCAAGTTTCTCAGACGTTGGCCGACGGGCTGCGCACGCAGAGCATCGGCGCGATTAATTTCGAACATATCCGCGCCTATGTGGACGACATCGTCACCGTAACCGAAGATGAGATTCGCGAAACGATGCGCGCTTTGAGTGTGAATGAAAAGACGCTCGCCGAACCGAGTGGCGCAGTCGCTCCGGCTGCGTTTCTTTTCCATATAGACCAGTTGTCTGATGCGAAGATTACTGTCGCCGTGATCAGCGGCGGCAATATCGATCCCGCTCTACTTGCTGAGCTGCGACGTCCTTGATAACCAAGATAACCAAAATCAAGTGCTAACCACTGGGGGACACAGAGGATCACAAGGGAACGGCCACAGGGGATTCGTCTTCCGCGAATGTAGAATGCTTTCGAGCAGGCCGGTGAAATTCACATGATTCGTTTTGGCATTGCAGGTTTTGGGTTGCACGCTGTCAGAAGATTGATGCCGGGCTTCGCTCTGGCTCAGAATTGCAAAGTCGTCGCTCTATCGCGCCGAGATCCGAACAAAGCACGCGAGGCCGCCACGCAATACGGCATCCCGCATGTGTTCGGCTCGACCGAAGAACTTAGTCGCTGTCCTGAGGTCGATGCCGTGCTGGTTACCACTCCCAATGCCTGCCATCTGCATGATGTGCTCACCGCAGTAGCTGCCGGCAAGCCGGTGCTATGCGAAAAGCCGATGGGCATGGACGCGGACGAATGCCGCCGGATGGTCGAAGCGGCCCGCAAGGCGGGCGTTCTTCTCGGTGTAGCCCAGGTCTTCCGTTTTGAAGAAAGTACGGCGAGGTTTCGCGAACACGTCGCCGCTGGGGATATCGGCCGTCCTGTCTTTGCACGGGCAGAGTTTTCATTTCCTGGTTCAGGACATCACCGTACGTGGCTCTACAATCGTGCGTCGGCTGGAGGCGGTCCCATCGCCGATGTGGGTGTCCATTGCATCGATGCCTTGCGTTATATCTTGCAGGACGAGCCGCGGCGCGTGACCGCCGTCGGCCGTTCAGATGAACAATCGGGCGACGTCGAAGCGGCAGCTATCCTGACACTGGAGTTTCTGCGCGGCACCCTGGCCACAGTACTGGTTTCGTTTCGCGCTCACTATCGCACGCCGCTTGAGATTGTCGGTGACACTGGCGTGCTCCGAGCTAATGATGTGCTGAATGTTGAGCGTCCGATTACATTGGAGCTTTGGCGTGAGGGACAACTCGTCGCCGAAGAGACCGTTTCCAACCAACTTGCTTACGCGAAGCAGGTAGACAGCTTCGCTGCTGCAGTCGAAGGCCGGGAGATGTTTCCGGTGCTGGGCGAGCAGGGCTGGCAAAACCAGATCATTCTAGACGCTGCTTACCGCAGTCTGTCGTCCGGAAGAAATTCCGGGAAAAGCGAAGAAATACCTTCATTCTTAGACCACCCTGGAACGTAACTCCGCAACTAAGCTGTGGTTGTGGGGAAGCGCGAAGACGGGAATCCCAATTTCGCTAAGAGGACTTGGCCAGAGTTGGCCACAATTATTAAGGAGCGTCCCGGATCCAATAGAATCACGGGACGCCCGAACAGCCCCCCAGAACTGCTCAAGTTGAAGATAACGCAGCTAGTTGGGAGCTGAATTCCACTCACGGGCGATTGCGATGACACTTACGAGCCACTTGCAAAAATCCGCTTCCGTGCTAGCATGGGTAACCTTACGATTGATTACTGTCAGTCGCATCAGGTTCTGGAAGCGGTCTCCCAGTTGTTTGTCGATTGGCGAGACTCCCCTGTCGATTCCGAACCCGCAGTTGCTCCAATTTGTATTCAGGCCTGAAATGCCTTATGGACTTGGGTTTTCAAGTCGGTTTGCGGAAAGTGATTGTTTCTAGTGTGCAGCAGATTGCACCCCTGGATTCGAGCCACTACCTTCAAATGAATGTAACTTGTTGATACAAAACAGATGAACGGATTGTTACACTTTGGAACATAACATGCAGTAGTAGCACATGGCGACCTATACCTTGGGGGAAATATCATCCAAGGCGAAATTGGATAGAAAAATTGGGAGGGAATTCAAATGAGGCGAGTGGTAGTTCTTGCATTACTAGCGTTGGCGCTGCCGATGGCAGCTTGGGCGGACGGTATTACTCTCACGAACGATTTTGGCTCTATTTCGATTTCGAGCGCAGGTATTGCTTCGGTCGGATCGCAACTGAAGAGCTTTAACGGCATCACAGCTCCTCCTGGACATTCTCTTGGTTCGGTGAGCTTTACCACAGGCGCACTGTCCAGCGGTTCGATTGCGGCTGGCGGCACGTTCTCCGCGACTGGCTCCTCGTTTATTGTGACCGGCACCGGCAAGTACGGAGAACCGAAGGGAACAATCTTTAGCGGCACCTTCGTCGGCCCGATTACCTGGACACTCACTAGCGGACCTGGCGTCAAGAACCTCACCTATACTCTGAGTGGAACGATCGAAGGGATGCTGTACGACGGTCGTATGGTGACTGGAACGACAACCCAGACTATCTATACCGTCAACGGACAGCTTACCCAGGGTATTGGACACATTCGAGTTGGCACCACGAACTTGACCGTCCCGGAGCCTGGAACTTTGGGGCTGCTTGGAACAGGGTTGGTGGGTATCGCCGGAATGTTCCGTCGCAAGCTGGTCAAGTCATAACTTAGCTTTGCTGGTTCGCCAAAAACACTCAACTCATGGCCCCGCCGCAAGGCGGGGCTTTTGATTTTCAGTCCAACTTTACGACTCCCCACCGACCGCACCCTGCTTACCAGTATCGAGTCGGCTGCCTCACGTCCTGATCACGTCTGATTTCCCGCGTTACTGCGGTAACGGCAGGACATGGCTTCACCGTTGACCTTACCTTTGTCACCACCTAGAGTCAGGCGCAGGGGGATGTATGAAGGATATCCATGAGGTTTTGCGCCGTAAGCAGGCGCAGTACACGCAGCTGGGCAAGCAGATCGAGATGCTACAACAGGCTGCCGAAAAGCTGCGCGAAGTCGCGCCCTTACTCGCCGAAAATGAGGCCGAGGACGACAGCGCCGTGCTGGCGGAAGTGGACGACGAAAACTCCAACACGATGGCTGCCAAGGCCAGCGCTCAATCCTCGCCAGCCGCGTCCAAGCCGGGACGCAGCACAACTCCTCGCTGGCCGTAGAAATGGCGGAGTTTGGAAGTAAGGCGCGAGGCGGGAGGGGCTCGGTCCCATGATATTGCAGGCACTGCTGGTGTCAAAGGATGACCTGGCGGCGGAAACGCTGATTCAGGTCCAGGCGCAGTTTGGAGTTGCCGTGGATCGGTTGAACGCCGCCGATGTCGCCGTGACTCGGCTGGAAGAGCAGCGTTTCGATCAGGTCATCGTGGACTTCGACGATCCCGAAACAGCCTCCCTGGTGCTGGAAAGCTGCCGCCGTCTCACCGGTCCCGAGCGCAAGGCACCTGTCACGGTCGCGTTGCTGAATGATGCCTCGCAAATCCGCTCAATCCTCGGCGCGGGAGCCCATTTCATTCTGGTAAAGCCCGTAGCCCACGATCAGGCTCAAAACACATTACGCGCCGCTACAGCGCTATTAAAGCGCGAAAGGCGGCAATCATTGCGCGTCGCGGTCCAAGCAGCAGTGTCGATTCGTGCTGACGACAACAATACTGTTGAAGGAATTCTGCTCGATCTGAGCACCGGCGGCATGGATGTCCTCGTCGCTAAGCCACTCCCATCGACAGCCGTAGTTCGCGTTTCTTTCGAGCTTCCCGATGGCGGTGCCGGAATTGAAGGCGACGCCGAAGTTGCCTGGAGCACTGCCAATGGGCAGACCGGCTTACGTTTCCTCGACATGGACCCGAAGATGCGCGAAGAAATGGGCGAGTGGCTGGCTGCCCGCTCGCACGATGCTTTGCCGGAAGAACCCGACGCGGTCAGCCAATGTAAACTCACGGATCTGAGCCTAGGCGGATGCTATGTGCAGACCGCTTCGCCGTTTCCTCAGTCCTCAGCCGTTGACCTGTGCTTGCGCGCGACCGGCATGGAGATTCATGCGGAAGGTTTAGTCCGGGTCATGCACCCCGGACATGGCATGGGCATTGAATTCCCAGCCCGCACCGAAGAACAACGTAAAAGCGTGGGCGAGTTCATCGAGTTCCTCACCGGCCAGCCCGGCGCAACTCCGCAACTGGAAACATCTCCTCGTTCTCTCGTCGCTAACGCGGTCGACCTGAACCAGACGAACAGCCCAGAAAATGATACAGAGGATCCGCTTCTGGAATTGCTGCGGACCGGCAGCGGGTTGGACGAAGAAGCATTTCTTGCGGACCTGCACCGCCAGCGAACCCCAGCCGACGTCAGTCAATAAAAAACCGTATCCAAAAAATCAAATTTTCCCAGAAGTGAGTACAATCGGAATTCGCATACACATGATTCGCGCGATCATGTTCTGATCCCATCCGGCTGATCCTAATTCCAATTCCTTATTTCAATTCGTTGATCGCAGATTATCTCGACGCCTAACTGAAGGGCTTCGCTTCGGTTAATTTTCCCAGAACATTTCTAATGCAATAGAATTGCTCTGCGCCGCTCACGCCCCAGACAGTCCGATATAAGCAGCGCGACACATTCCACTTCAAAGTAAGGGTCATTTGCTCAGAAGCCCTATCTCGCAAGCATTGGTGCTGGCTGGCGCCTGTCTGCTAGCCATCGTTCCATTTTTCTGGTGGGGCATTCCTTCTGGCCATGACTTCGAGTTCCACATGTTTTCGTGGATGGAAGTCCTCGGCCAATGGAAGCACGGCATTGCGTATCCGCGTTGGGCCGCGCTAGCGCATTGGGGATACGGCGAGGCGCGCTTCCTGTTTTATCCCCCCGCCTCTTGGATTTTGGGGGCAGCGCTCGGCGCTGTCCTGCCTTGGCCAATAGTACCGGGCGCCTACTGCTGGATTGTGCTCACTCTTGCCGGAGCGGCTATGTACCGGCTCGCGCGCGAGTGGCTCTCGGTGCCGGACGCGATGTTTGCAGCAGTGTTCTATGCGTTGAATCCTTATCACTTACTGATCGTCTATTGGCGAAGCGCATACGCCGAACTACTGGCCGCTCCGCTATTGCCGCTTGTTCTTCTTTGCCTTATCAAGCTGCAGGAACCGGCGGTCGACCGCGAGGTGTACAAGCCAGATTTTCGTTCGACGTTGTGCTTGAGTCTTTTGCTGGCGGCAGCCTGGCTGACCAACGCACCCGCGGCCATGATGATCCACTATTCAACCGCCGGATTGGCATTGCTGCTGGCGGTGCACGCGGCCGCGCGCAACCGATCATTATCTAACCGATCATCGTCTAGCCGATCGTTGTCTCGACGATGGGGACCACAAATCTGGCGTCCGCTCCTGCGAACGGGTGTCGCGATTGTGCTCGGAATTGGCTTAGCCTCGTTTTATCTGCTTCCGACAATCTATGAACAGAAGTGGATCGACCTCAGCCAGGTGATGTCTCCCGGAGTTCGACCGCAAGATAATTTTCTCTTTACCAAGCTCGCCGACCCCGATCACAACCGCTTTAACCTTCTGGTTTCAATTCTGGCGGCCATCGAAATCGGCGCTCTCGTTCTTGTGATATGGGTCTGCCGCCGCTGGCAATCGAAAAGCGCGGGGATCGTCGGCCTCAACGGTCGAATCATGCTCGACGGCCCAATCACATTCAGCGACCGGGGCAGCGACACCACAGTAGCCGCAGCGCCTGATAACAATAACAATGGCAATCACGATGCCCTGCGGCCTTGGGTCTTGCTTTCCGCGTGGGGCATGGGCAGCGCTCTTCTCATGCTATCGCTGAGCAATTTTTTCTGGCAGCACTTGCCAAAGTTCCGGTTTGTGCAACTTCCCTTTCGTTGGTTGCTGTGCATGAATGTCGTGTTGGCAATGCTTCTGACGGTAGCCACAAAACGCTGGACCCTTCGTCTGCTGGCATTTGGCGTTTTGCTGACAGTGCTCATCGTCGTGGGCTATCGCACCCAGCCGCCTTGGTGGGACACGGCCGGGGACATCCACGAGATGAGCGACGCTGTCGTCGACGGCACAGGCTACGAAGGCACCGACGAATACGTCCCAGCAGGAGCCGACGCCTACGAATTGAAAAAAGATCTGTCGCTGGTTAGCGACGAGTCGGGAGCGCCGATTCCGAACCGGATTCTGGAGTGGGGGCCGATAGAAAAGCATTTCATCGTTGAGGCATCGGAGCCGGAGCGTCTGCAACTGCGCCTTTTTGGCTATCCAGCCTGGCAGGTCACGGTCAACGGCCAAACCGTGCAACCGGAGACTGCGGACATCACAAGCCAGATGATCCTACCTATTCTCAAAGGCACGAATGACGTGCGGATCCGCTTCCGGCGCACAACAGACCGGACGATTGGAGATGCCGTCTCATTCGTGAGCTTGACCCTACTGGCTGCGGTCTGGATCAAAACCCGCCACAAACAATCCCGCCAAGTGTCGTAAAATCCTGACGAGAACCATGGAGCTTAAAGATAGGGGCAAGAAGTTTGTGGCCCGCACCGCAAGGGGTCCGGTCGCCTGGCCGCTGTACAAGCTCTGCGGCCGGCTCTCCGATTCTCTGGGACGCATTTACGGGCATGCTCGCTTCACGCGAGAAGTCGGCGAGCGCGATGAAACCCTCAGAAAACTTACACAAGAGATGTTTCCCGAACTCACCGTGGCCGGCGGGCCATTCAAGGGGATGCGGTATCCGTCCGGGCAGTCGTACGGCAGCGCTCTGTTACCGAAACTTCTGGGCTCGTATGAATCCGAGTTGCACGCCGTTCTGGAGGAGATGCTCACAAACCAGTACACGGCAATCGTCGACATCGGATGCGCCGAAGGTTACTATGCCGTGGGCCTGGGGCTCAGAGTTGCGAACGCCGACGTCTATGCCTTTGATATCAGCACGCATGCCAGAAAGATTTGCGGCGACATGGCCCAACTGAACCGACTTGACGGCCGTGCACATATCGGTGGCTTCTGTGATGAAGCTGTATTGCGGTCAATTTCCCTGGGCAGCAAAGCGCTGATCATTTCCGATTGCGAAGGTTACGAGGGCACGCTCTTTACGCGAGAAGTCGCTGACTTTCTTGCCCGGCACGACATCATAGTCGAGACGCACGATTTCATTGACATCGACATCAGTTCCAGGCTCCGCGACGTTTTCGCCAGGACACATCAAATTCGTTCCATCAAGAGCATTGACGATATTGAGAAGGCACACACCTATCGATATTCCCAGCTCGACCGGTACGACACCATGACAAAACGGCTGGTTCTGGGGGAAAGACGTCCGGCGATTATGGAATGGCTAGTAATGACACCGAGGTAACGAGAAAGATACGATGGCCCGTCGCATCCTGGTCGCGACCTCGAACGCCGGCAAGCTTCGTGATTTCGCCGGAGCGGCCGCGCCCTATACCATCGCAATTGCCAACATCCCGCATTTTTCTTCCCTGCCCCCGGTTGTCGAAGACGGAACCACTTTCGAAAAGAACGCACGCAAAAAAGCCGAGTCTTACAGTTTAGCTGTTCCCGGTGAACTGGTTCTGGCCGACGATTCGGGCCTCGAGATTGACGCTCTCGGTGGCGCTCCCGGCGTTCATTCGGCGCGCTACGCTGCCCCTGAGGTGCAGAATATCGAACCGCATGCGGCGGAGTGCAATACCGATGACGAAGCCAACAACGTAAGAGTCTTGCGCGAACTGAAAGGAGTTCCAGAACAAAAACGCACCGCGCGATTCGTATGTGTGCTAGCGGTTGCCCGCGACGGTCAGATTGCTTGCACTTTTCGCGGCACAGTGGAAGGTGTCATCTTGGACGCGCCCCGAGGGAAAAACGGATTCGGATACGACCCGCTATTCTTCTTTCCTGCAATCCAAAAGACATTTGCCCAATTAGACGCAGAAGAAAAAGCGAATTACAGTCATCGTGGCGCCGCGTTTCGTGAATTCCTCTCGTGGTATCGCAGCGTCTCTCCTTGACTTCCCTTCCAACGCAAAATGATAATGATTAGTTTGCACATAGGGTCATGTAAGGAGCAGTCATAGTGGCGTCAACGGCCAATCCCGCAGCTCCAGATCTCGAACAGAAGATCAAATCAGGCGTCGCTCCGCTGCGCGCCGGTCAGGGCACATCGTTCCTGCTGCGCCGTTTGCATTCTCTCAGCGGCGTCGTACCCATCGGAGCCTTCCTTCTCGAACATTTCATCTCGAACGCCGAGGCCTTCAAAGGCCCCATCGCCTACGGAAAGCAAGTCGAGTTTCTCAATAGCCTGCCCGGTGTTTTTTTGCTGGAGCTTTTCTTCATCTGGATTCCGATTCTCTACCACGGCCTCTACGGCATCTATATCTGGTATCGCGGCGATAGCAATGTCGCCAATTATCCGTGGGCCGGTAACTGGCTTTACGCAGCGCAGCGCTGGACCGGTATCGTCGCCCTCATTTATATAGTGCAGCACACGTATTCGTTGCGTTTCACCGGCGTGCATCTTGCGACTCACCCGATGCAGTCGTTCGCCAAAGTCCAGGCAGAATTTCAAAATCCGTGGATGATCGCTTTTTACGCCGTCGGCATCATCGCCGCGTCCTGGCATTTCAGCTACGGCCTGTGGCTCTTCGCAGCGAAGTGGGGCATTACCACCGGCGAAAAAGCGCGCCGACGATTTGGTTACGTGTGCCTGGCACTCGCTCTAGGTTTAGTTTCAATCGGCGCGCTCAGCATGTACGGATTCCTGAGCAGAGCGGCACAGCCGGATTTTAACAGCACGGACAGTATCGTAATGCGCTAGAGACTCTGTACGAGATTGCCCCCGGGGAACCATATTTACAGCCATATTTACAAAGATCGGATTCATACAGCATGGCAGCACCCAAAATCATCGTAGTAGGCGGAGGCCTGGCAGGCCTCGCCGCCGTCATCAAAATCGCCGAGATGGGTGGCGAGGTTGACCTGTTTTCCATCGTCCCCGTGAAGCGCTCGCATTCGGTGTGCGCGCAGGGAGGCATCAACGCCGCCAAGAATCTGAAAGGCGAGGGCGATTCCACCTGGAAACACTTCGATGACACGATTTACGGCGGCGATTTCCTCGCCAACCAGCCTCCAGTCAAGGCCATGTGTGAAGCCGCGCCCGGCATCATCGATCTGCTCGACCGCATGGGTGTTCCCTTCAATCGCACGCCAGAGGGTCTGCTTGATTTTCGCCGCTTCGGAGGGACACTCTACAACCGCACCGCTTTCGCCGGAGCCACCACCGGCCAGCAACTGCTGTACGCGCTCGACGAGCAGGTCCGCCGTTACGAGTCCGAAGGCAAGGTAAAGAAGTACGAGCATTGGGAATTTCTCTCCGCCGTGCTCGACGGAAACCGTGTCGCTCGCGGCATCTGCGCGATGGATCTCCGCACCATGGAAGTCCGCACCTTCCCCGCCGACGCCATCATTGTGGCCACTGGCGGCATTGGCGCCATCTTCGGCAAGTCCACCAATTCCGTTGTATGTACAGGCTCGGCGCAGTCCGCGCTCTATCAACAAGGCTGCTACTACGCGAACGGAGAATTTATTCAGGTTCATCCCACGTCGATTCCCGGAGAAGACAAACTGCGCCTCATGTCGGAATCGGCGCGCGGTGAAGGCGGACGTGTCTGGGTTCCGAAAACACAGGGCGATAAGCGTGACCCGAAATCCATTCCAGAGAGCGAACGCTGGTACTTCCTCGAAGAGTGGTATCCGAAATACGGGAATCTCGTCCCGCGAGACGTGGCCACCCGCGCCATTTTCAAAGTTGTCTACGAGTGCAACCTCGGCATCGATGGCAAGCCGATGGTCTATCTTGATTTAACGCACATTGACCGCAAAATTCTCGATCGCAAACTCGAAGGCATCCTCGAAATCTACGAGAAGTTCGTCGGAGACGATCCGCGCGACACGCCCATGAAGATCTTTCCCGGCATGCACTACACCATGGGTGGCCTGTGGATCGATTACAAACAAGCCACGAATATCCCCGGCATCTTTGCAGCGGGCGAGGCCGAATACCAATACCATGGCGCGAATCGGCTAGGCGCGAATTCGCTGGTGTCCTGCATCTTTGGAGGCTTTACCGCTGGGCCAAACGCCGTGCAGTATGCGAAAAATCTCGCAGCCGCGCCCAGCAACAACCACTTCGAGGCCGAGCGCAAACGCCAGCAGGATATCAATGCAGGCCTGATGAAATCCGATGGCACTGAGAATCCCTTCCTGCTCTGGCGCGAACTCGGCTCGCTGATGACCGAGAACTGCACCGTCATACGCTATAGCAAAAAGTGTGAGGCCGCCGACGCCAAGCTGGTCGACATGCTGCATCGCTTCCAGAAGATCAACCTAAGCGATCGTTCGCAGTGGGCTAACACGACTATCGCTTTCACACGCCAACTCTACAACATGCTGCAATTGTCGCGAGTAATCGCACAGGGAGCGGCCATGCGCGACGAGTCTCGTGGCTCGCACTATAAGCCAGATTTCCCCGAGCGCGACGACAAGAACTGGATGAAGACCACCAAGGCGACGTTCGCTCCCGATGCCGATGAACCGAAGTTCGAGTTCGAGCCGGTGGATGCGAGTCTGATTCCGCCGCGGCCGAGGAAGTACTGAAGTACGAAGAAGTTGCGCGAAAGTCGTTAGAAAGCGAATTCGTCGCGGTAGAGAGGAATAATGGGCATCTGCCGGTACTGCCATCAAAAAGCTGGCTGGTTGACTGACGTGCATGACGCCTGCGTACAGAAGGCAAACGCGGGAATTGAATCAGTAGAGCGATGCATGGCCGATGCTGTAATTGGTGGCAAGCAGTACAGCGACGTGTCGGCAGCGATAGGTAAGATCACAGCAGATGCGGCTATTCCGCAGGATCAGGTACGCTCCGCGCTCATCAGCGGGTGGAGTCAAGGGGCAGAGCAGAGGAGCAAAGCACAGCCCATCAGCCTTGAAGAGTTCGTGGCTATGGACAATCTCATACGGGATGCAGGTTTCAAGATGGAAGAAACCCTGTGGAACGCGGGTGGTTGGTCGATGGACTTCAGTCTCCGGATTTGGATGGTGCTCCACGATCAAGTACAGCCTTACCAGGGACCAGTCAACTTCAACGTTCAGGCCGGAGAAGTTCCAGTTTGGGGACTACCAAACATGTTACTAAAGCAACAACGTACAACGACGTCCTACGCAGGCGGCTACAGCGGCGCGAGCATGCGTGTGGCAAGCGGACTTTATTACCATTTCGGCGGGGTACGTGGCCATAGGGTGGAATCCACCGCGGTAGAGGAGGTCGATTATGGCGATTTCCTAATGACCACTCGAGCCATTTATTTTGGGGGCACCGCGAGAGGCACTAACTTCCGGCTGCCGTATGGTCAGGTCATTCGATTCCAGCCGTACTCAGATGCGGTTGGTATCTGCAAGAATGCGGCGCGAGAGCAGATTTTTGTTCCAATCGGCGCACACACCCCTGCCGGAATCGCACTCAGTAGCAATGTCGACCAGTCACGCGTGCAGGTGCTGCTCTCGGACCGCCCTCGGTCGCAAATTACATTTCCAGATAGCGGCTGGTTCTTATTCAACATTCTTCAGGCGCTTGCGTCCAAGGATTCTGGAACAAGGGCCTCCGCGATTAGGAGTGGTTGACGAGATTTTTTATGGCGTCCCCAGCAAAGAAGATACGGTTCTCCGGGGTTCTGCGCGGCCAAGGGCATGTAGCGACCTGCACCGGGAGTGTTACCAAGACTACGGAACCGGTCACCGGTATATCGGCATATACCAGGCTTTCAATTGAGAGCCTTTCTGAGCCGCTGCCCGATGGAGACTACCAGTTGACAGCAAACGGGGAGACAATCCCAGTCAAGCATCAAGGACAAGAATGGATTCCTGTATAGGATTCATTGACCCTAAGCTTAGAGCTAAAGGCTAAGAGCTAAATGGCAAACACTAAATCCGTACTCATCAAGATCAAGCGCCAACCAACCCCCGACGCCAAGCCGTCGTGGGAAGAGTTTGAGATTCCCTATAAGCCGAACATGAACGTCACTTCGGCGCTCATGGAGATCGCGGCCAATCCCGTCACTCGCGACGGCAAGCAGACCACGCCCGTCACTTACGATTCGAACTGTCTCGAAGAGATCTGCGGATCCTGCGCCATGCTGATCAATGGACGCGCCCGCATGGCCTGCTCCGCCCTGCTCGATCATCTCGACAAGCCGATCAAGCTTGAGCCGTTTTCTAAATTTCCTGTCGTGCGCGACCTCGCCGTCGATCGCAGTGTGCTCTTTGAAAACCTCAAGAAGGTGAAAGCCTGGGTGCCGGTCGATGGCAGCTATGACCTTGGCCCCGGCCCGCGCGTTACGCAGGAGGCGCAGGAGCAATCCTATCCGCTCTCAAACTGCATCTCGTGCTGTTGCTGCATGGAAGCCTGCCCGCAGTTCAACGACGACACAGGATTCGTCGGCGCGGCCGCCATCTCTCAAGTGCGCCTCTTCAACAACCATCCTACCGGCCAAGCCCTGAAGCGCGAGCGCCTATCTGCGCTCATGGGCGATGGTGGCATCCAGGAATGCGGCTACGCGCAGAACTGCGTTGAGATTTGCCCAAAGGAAATACCGTTGACCACGTCGATAGCTGAAATCGGCGGCCAGGTCATGAAGCAAGCGCTCAGCGACCTGTTCCGGAAATGAAATGCTCGTGTGGTGACGGGCTTTGCCCCCGTCTGCCTTGGACGTGCGAGAGACGGTAAACCGCTTCTATACGAGAAAATCGCACGGTTTCCCAAAACGGCGCTTTCCCTGCATGGGCACGGAAATCAGCAAGTTGTCCTCTGGTCACTACCCGTAACTCCCATAAGTAATGGGGTTTAGAAGGAATTGCTTCACACAATTGTTCACCTGTGGTTTACAATTTCTCATCCTCGCCGAAAAACGGCCTTTTCCCCCAAAGGTCACGAGGGGTAAGTTTCACGCTGTCAATAATGTAACTACAACAATGTAGCGGCAATACCCAATGACGCAAAGCCTTACAATGCGAAGGTCGAACGGTTATAAATCGCGGATTGCGTCCATGGTTACGCTGATCACGCTCGCGATTTTCGTAACTTTCGCCGCGTCGAGAAGCGCCTTCGCCTTGCACCGTGTCGTTCATCATCCCCACCGAATTCTGCACGCATTTCGTTTCCGCGGCCTTCGTGGATTGCTTTGGAACCCGATGTTTCGTCCGTCGCACGATTCGCTGCTCCGGCAAAACGAAGAAATCAACCGCCTCGATCTGCCGCGCATTCAGGATGACGACGAGCTCGAACAATTAATAGCCTCGCATGACCTGGTTCCGATCGAAGAAGGTGAAAGTCTCCGCATTGCCAAGAGTCTCGATCCTTCGCGCCGCTATTGCCGTCCGTGGACCCGCGATTTCGTCGCGGACCTCTCCGACAATTTCTATCGCGAGTTTCACGACCAAATTCAATTAAACTCCGCCGTTCGCACCGTCAAGGTGCAAAAGAAGCTTCGTCGCCACAATCGCAACGCGGCTCCAGCGGATGGCGACACGGCGTCCTCGCATCTCGCCGGCATCACGGTCGATCTGCAGCGTCGCGGCATGTCAAAAGAAGAGATCCGCTACGTCGAGCGCTACTTGTTTTATCTGAACGCGCTCGGTCTGGTTGAGCCCGAAGAGGAACGCCATCAGTGGGTCTTTCACATCATGGTTTCCGATCGCTATAGCGACTGGCGTCAGACTCAGACAATTTTCCCGGTAGCGCCCACAGAAGAACCTGTAACCACGCCAACCACTGTCACTGCTACCGCCGCTGCAACGAGTGCCTCTAACTGAGTCTCTTTCTGCGCGCAGTAGTCTGCTCCGCTACAATCTCCAAAGAATGATCGTTCTGATGGCCGGCCTCCCCGGCACAGGCAAGACCACGATTGCGCGCGGATTGGTCCATCGTACGCAAGGCGCGCTCCTGAGCAAAGACGAAATCCGCGCCGCTCTTTTTTCGCCCGAAGATATCGAATACTCCGTTACGCAAGACGACTTCGTAATGGAAATCATGCTCGAAGCGGCTCGCTTCCTGCTGCGAAAATCTCCCACGCGCAAAATCTTTCTCGACGGCCGTACTTTCTCCAGCCGCTACCAGATTGACCGCGTTCTCCAGTTCGCCAGCGAACTCGCTCAGCCCTGGAGGATCATCGTGTGCACCTGTTCCGATGAATCCGCTCGCCGCCATCTCGACATTGAGCCCGACACCTCGCATCCGGCATACAATCGAACCTTTGCGCTCTACCTCGAAGTAAAAGCCCGGTTCGAACCCATCCTCTATGCGAAGACCGTCGTCGACACCGACCAAGCGCTTGAGCACTGCATCGAGCAGGCTCTGGCCGCCTTATGCTGAGCGAAACCGCCGCTCTCGTATAGAATTCTCGTGCTATGAAAAAGCTCCTGATGAATCGACAAATTTTTGCAGTCGCACTCTCATTGGCCGTTGCCGTCCCTATCACCGTCTCCGCGCAGACCGCCGTTAGCAAGAAAGCCATGGAGATCCAAAACTCCGCCATTGTCATTGACACGCACGCCGATACCCCGCAGCGTTTCCTCGACGAGAACTACGATATCGGATCGACCGATCCTAAAGACTACGGCCACATCAGTCTCGACAAGGCCAAGGCTGGCAACCTGGGCGCCGAGTTCTTTTCCATCTGGGTCGACCCGGATACCAACCAGGGCCACTTCGCTCACCACACGCTCGATCTCATCGACTCCGTTTACGAGCAGGCTGCCCGCCATCCCGATCGTATGATGATGGCCTTCAGCGTCGCCGACATCGAACGCGCCCACCGCGAGCACAAACTCGCCGCACTGATGGGGATCGAAGGCGGACACTCCATCGAGAACGACATTCGCCTGCTGCGCGATTATTACCGCCTCGGCGTTCGTTATATGACCCTGAGTTGGTCGAATACGAATGAATTTGCCGACTCTTCCGGCGACATCGACGATCCCAAAGTCGAGCACCACAACGGACTCACTGAAGGCGGCAAGCAGATCGTCCTCGAAATGAACCGCCTCGGCATGCTGGTCGATATCTCGCACGTCGCCGACAAAACGTTCTACGACACCATCGCCGTCACCAAAGCGCCCGTCATTGCCTCGCACTCGTCGGCGCGTGCCCTCACGAATGCTCCCCGCAATATGACGGATGACATGCTCCGCGCCGTCGCTAAAAATGGCGGAGTGGTGCAGGTAAATTTCTATAGCGCTTTCGTCGACGAGAACTTTCGCAAAGCCGCGGCGGCACAGGCCAAAGAACGCGAGGACGCCGTCAAGGCTTATGATGAGCAGCAGAAAGCCGCTGGAAAAACCGTCACCTATGTCGACAATGATCGCATCGAGCGTGAGTGGTACGCCAAGATTCCGCGCCCTCCCTTGAGTTCGCTGATCGATCACATCGACCGCATCGCGAAAGTCGCCGGCATCGATCACGTCGGGTTGGGCTCGGATTTTGACGGCGTTGACGGCGCGACTCCCGAAGGCATCAACTCCGCCTCTGATCTGCCAAAAATCACGCAGGCTCTGCTCGATCGCGGTTACAGCGCCGGTGATATCCGCAAGATTTTAGGGGAGAACCTGCTCCGCGTGTTCCGCGAAGCCGAGCGCGTCAGCCACGAAATGCAAGCCGAGAAGTAAAGTGGAGCAGCGAGCGCCTAGCCCGGCACTCCGCCGACAAGCCCACATTAACTGTCGTACAATTAAGGCTTGCCAAAATATTTCCCAGGAGCATCCATGCGAACTGTATTGCATACGCTTGTCCTGATAGTCTCCGCTTCTCTGCTGATCGCTGCACAAGCCGCCTCAACGCCGCCCGCCCAGAAAGCCGCTCCAGCGCCTGCCACCGAGCCCACTGCGATCATCCATACCACGGCCGGTGATTTGCATTGCACGCTGTTTCCGAAGGTAGCTCCAATTGGAGTCGCTAACTTCGTCGGCCTCGCGAACGGCAACAAAGAGTGGACCAGCCCCGTCTCTCACACCAAGAAGCACGGCGTTCCGCTTTATGACGGCACCATTTTTCATCGCGTGATTCCTGCATTCATGATTCAAGGTGGAGATCCCAAAGGCGATGGCACGGGCGATCCCGGCTACACGTTTAAGAATGAGACTTCGCCTACGGTCACCTTCGATCGCCCTGGGCGTCTCGCCTACGCCAATGCGGGCCCCGATACCAACGGCTCGCAGTTCTTCATCACCGAAGTTCCCTACCCCAGCCTCAATGGCGGCTACACCATCTTCGGACAGTGCGATGACACCGCCGTCGAGCTGGTTAAGAAAATCGCGCGCATGGCGACGGATGGTGAACGCCCCCTTCGTCCTATCAAGATCACACACATCGAAATACATCACGGGGCTGCATCCACCGCAAAAGCCGCGCCAAGACCATCGGCTGGTGTGAAGAACCCAACGTAGAAGAATTCGATGTAGAGACGCTTCCGCGATAGAGACGAAGCAACCACATCTCTGCAACAAGAGTTACGCAGATTAATTTAAGAGTTCGAGGAGACCTATGACCCGCACACCCGGAACCTATGCCGTATTCGAAACCAGCGATGGCGATATCGTTTGCCGCCTTTTTGAAAAGGACGCACCCAAGACTGTTACCAACTTCGTCGAACTCGCCGAGGGCAAACGCGAGTGGACCCATCCCTCGACCCGTAAGAAATCGAAAGATCCCCTCTATCACGGAACTATTTTCCATCGCGTAATTCCTGACTTCATGATCCAGGGCGGCGATCCGCAAGGCACAGGCATGGGTGGTCCCGGCTACCAGTTCGAAGACGAGACCAAGGGATCTCCGCACAAATTCGACAAATCAGGAAAGCTAGCGATGGCGAACGCCGGCCCTAACACTAACGGCTCGCAATTTTTTATCACGGTTGCCAACACCGACTGGCTCACCGGCAAACACACGATTTTTGGCGAGGTAGTCGAGGGATACGATGTAGTAGAAAAAATCTCAAAAGTCGCACGTAATCGGCAAGACCGTCCCAATAAAGACGTGGTCGTGAAGTCAGTAAAGATCGAACGCTAAGAATCAAGCGTTGCGCTTTCAGTGGAGCGACGGGCGCCCTTGTCCGCCCAGAGCAATGTCGAATAAGACCAGCCGGGCAGGGACGCCCGGCGCTCCATCAGCAATATCTTTATAATGATTGGTTCCTTTCCAGCTTCTGGAGGCAAGTAGCATGGCGTCGTTCAACGGAGTCCCCGTCCCATCGAACGGGCAGAAGATCGAATATAGCAATGGCAAGTACAGCGTTCCCGATCACCCGATTGTTCCCTTCATTGAGGGCGACGGTACCGGTCGCGATATCTGGAAAGCCTCCGCTCGTGTGTTCGACGCCGCAGTCGAAAAGGCGTATCACGGCAAGCGCTCCGTCGTTTGGTACGAAGTTTTTGCCGGAGAGAAGGCCAAAGCTTGTTTTCAAAACTGGCTCCCGGATGACACCATCACCGCCATCCGCGAATTTCGTGTCGCCATTAAAGGCCCGCTGACAACGCCCGTCGGAGGCGGCATTCGCTCGCTCAACGTTGCTCTGCGCCAGATCCTCGATCTCTATTCCTGCGTGCGTCCGGTGAAATATTATGCCGGAGTGCCGTCGCCCGTGAAGCATCCCGAACGCATGGATATCGTCATCTTCCGCGAGAACACTGAAGACGTTTACATCGGAATCGAATGGGAAGAAGGCACGCCCGAAGCCAAGCGGCTGATTGAATTCCTCAACAAAGACATGCTAAAAGGTGGCAAGAAGCAAATCCGCCTCGATTCCGGCGTCGGCATCAAACCCATTTCCATAACCGGCACCAAGCGCCTGGTGCGCATGGCCATTCAGCATGCTCTCGATAACAAACGAAAATCCGTCACCCTCGTTCACAAAGGCAACATTCAAAAATTCACCGAGGGTGCATTCCGCAAGTGGGGATATGAACTCGCCACAGAGGAATTTCGCGACAAAATCGTTACCGAGCGTGAGAGCTGGATCATTGACAATAAAGACAAGAGTCCGAATCTCACCGTCGCTCAAAACGCAGAACTCGTCGAGCCCGGCATGGAATTCGCTCCTCCCGAATTTCGACAGGCGGTCGAAAAAGAAGTGCAGCAGGTTCTCGATTCCATCTACGCCACGCACGGCAAAGGCGCGTGGAAGAAAAAGCTAATGATCAACGACCGCATCGCCGATTCCATCTTCCAGCAGATCGTAACCCGCCCGGAAGAATACAGCGTGCTCGCCACTCCGAATTTGAACGGCGATTACATTTCGGATGCCGCTGCCGCGCAGGTTGGCGGCCTCGGCATCGCTCCCGGAGCGAACATTGGCGACGGCTATGCGATTTTTGAAGCAACGCACGGCACCGCTCCGAAGTATGCCGACAAAGACGTAATCAATCCGGGCTCCGTGATTCTCTCGGGAGTCATGATGTTTCGCCACCTGGGATGGAACGAAGCTGCCGATCTGATCGAGCAAAGCATGGAGCGCACCATCGAACAGAAAAAAGTGACCTATGATTTCGAGCGCATGCTCGAAGGCGCCACCAAAGTAAAAACCAGCGAATTCGTAACCGCCATGATCGAAAACATGAGCGTGCCCGTGCACGCGTAGGTGCCGAAAGCAAACACTCGAAAAGTTCCACGGGTAACTTATGGACGAACGACGATCGGAACTACTAATGCGCGACGGGAAACAGCCCGCTCCAGTCCCCTGGAACGGACGTGAGAGCGATGCGCAATTCTGGTCCGGCAAAAGAGGGTTAAACATCGTGCAACTCGTCGGGATCATATTGATTTTTGTGACGATGGGCGGGGTGTTCTGGAGCGCTATCTACTGGCGGTTATGGGTTTCCAAAGCTGATGGATCGCTGCTTGAGCTGCTAATCTCTAGCTTTGGCGGATGGATAATCGCGTTCGCCATCTTCGGCGCGTTATTCCTCCTGCTTCGGTGGAGGGTTCACCGGGCGCTACTCGGCGCAAAAGCGGATGCCCCAGACTCGGAACATAAACTGAGTTAGCGAAGATTAAAACTATCTGACGCTCATAGAAAGGACTCATCGCATGCGTAATAAAGTCACCATAGTCGGATCTGGAAACGTAGGCGCAACCGCCGCTCATTGGATCGCCTCGAAAGAACTAGCCGATGTCGTGCTCATCGACATCGTGGAAGGTGTGCCGCAGGGAAAAGGTCTCGACCTGCTCGAGGCTATGCCGATCGAGAAGCGCGACTCAGCAATCCTTGGCACGAACGACTACGCCGACACGGCCAATTCCAACATTGTCGTCATCACGGCCGGAATTCCACGCAAGCCCGGCATGAGCCGCGATGATCTGCTCAACACCAATCACAAAATCATGAACGACGTAGTCGGCAAGATCGTGAAGCACTCACCGAAGTGCATCCTCATCATTGTCTCCAATCCGCTCGACGCCATGGCGCAGGCTGCTTACAAGATGAGTGGATTTCCGCGTGAACGCGTTATCGGCATGGCCGGCGTGCTTGACTCGGCTCGCTTCCGCACTTTTATCGCGCAAGAGCTCAAAGTCAGCGTCGAAAACGTAACCGCCTTCGTTCTCGGCGGACACGGCGACACCATGGTTCCGCTTCCTCGCTATTCCACGGTCGCCGGCATTCCGATCACAGAATTAATGGACAAGGCCACACTCGATCGCATCGTCCAGCGCACGCGCGACGGTGGCGCGGAGATCGTCAAACATCTCAAGACCGGATCGGCATACTACGCGCCGTCGGCCGCCGCCACCGAGATGGTCGAGGCCATCCTCAAAGATAAGAAAAAGATTCTTCCCTGCGCCGCCTACCTCAATGGCGAATACGGCATTCACGGACTCTTTGTTGGCGTCCCGGTGAAGCTGGGCGCTAACGGGATCGAGCAGATTATCGAGATCAAACTCACGCCGGAAGAGAAAACGGCACTCGACAAGAGCGCGGCTGCCGTCAAGGAACTCATAGCGGTGATCAACGTCTAGCGGAGGTATTTGGGAAGGGCACGACTTCAGTCGTGCCATAAGTGACTCAAACACAGCGGCTTTTAGCCGCTGAGGTATTAGGCGTCTCACGGCGAGGTTTTCAGCGAACCGACCGCTTGCGCATAGTTTCGGGTCGCAACTCCCCTAACAAGTGAAGAAAGAGATCCTCATTCCGCCACTCATAGGACTGCTCACCGGGTTCCTGATCTCGTTTCTGTTCACTCCCAGCTACATTTCAGAGGCGAAGATGGTGCTGCTAAAACCCGCAATGCCGTCGGGTTACATAATGTCGACTTTTGGCATCGTCGACGAACTCGAGTCTCTAACGCAGTCAGCACTATCAGCAACCAGGATGCGACCTGCGGTTCACAGCCTCAACTTGGTAAAACCGGGACAGCAGGAAGATCAATTGGTACAAGATATCCGCGCTCATGTGATCGTGACCCCGCAGGATAGCCCCGGTGGGTTGGCTCCAACGTTTCACGTCGAATACCGCGACCACAATCCGGTGCGAGCACAGAAAGTCTGCCAAATGGTCACTACCCTGATCGTGAATGCAAGTCTGGAGAGCCGAGCTCAGGTTTCGAGCAGCACTTTCGAGTTTCTCCAGAGACAGCTGGAGGACGCCAAGGCCAGAGTAGCAACTATCGAAAAAGAGCTAACCAAATATCGAAAGAAAGGTAAACATCGGAACGCCGAAGAGGAGTCCAGATACCGGAGCCTGTTGCGGGATTACGAGGACGCAAAGAAGTTTTACGCAGACCTACTGGCAAAGCGGGAACAAGCGGAGCTCTCTACCACATTGGAAAGCTCGCAACAACTTGTCGAGGTCCAGGTGCTCGAACCCGCGACCCTGCCTCAAGCTCCCGATTTTCCGAATCGGCTTTTATGCGCCATGGCTGGATTCGGCGTTGGCATTGCGATCGCAGTCATCCTCGTCCTCATCCAGAGATCCACGTCAGCGTCCTGACTGCCCGGCGAAACTGCGCATAGGAACTCCATCGCGGTGCCTATTGAGCTATAGTGTCTGAGGTCAGCACGCGATGGACTTCGATCAGCTAGAAATCTTTCTGGAAGTGGCGCGCCTCTCCAGCTTCTCGCGTGCGGCGGAGAAGCGTTTTCGCACCCAACCCGCCATCTCCTCGCAGATTCGCGCGCTTGAAGAAGAAGTAGGCGCTCGTCTCCTCGATCGCTCCGGAGGCCGTGTCTCGCTCACTGCATCGGGCAAATTATTTTTCAAATATGCCGAGGAAACACTGGAGCGGCGCAAAACGATTCTTACCGAGATCGCCGAGACCGAGCGCGTACCTCGCGGTGAAATTGTCGTGGGCGCAAACGAAGGCACCTGCCTGCACATCCTGCCAGAGGTGTTCGCGCAATTCAAACGCGACTATCCAAATGTCTCGGTAAGCATCAAGCGCTCCGACTACGCCAAAATTCTTGAGGCTATTATCGAGAACATAGTCGACTTTGGTGTGGTCTCGCTACCCGTGACAGACAACCGGCTTGAGGCGCAGATGATTCATCGCGACGAACTTGTGGTGATCACGGCCCCGCAGCATCCGCTTGCGGCGAAAAAGAGTGTTACTGTGGCTGAAATCTCGACCTATCCATTAGTCGTGCCCAAGCTGGGCCACACCCGCGATGCACTCGATGCATTATTCTATGATCGTCACTTGAAGCCGATCTTTGCCATGGAACTCGATTCGAGCGAACTGCTGAAACGTTTTGTGGCCGCCGATGTCGGTGTGGGATTCATTGCTCGCTCCAATATCGAGGAAGACATTCGTGCCAAGGCCCTGGTGGCTCTCACTTTTGCGGATGCGCAAATCCGGCGCGACCTGGCGATCGTATTCCGCAAGGACAAATCGCTCAGCCGCGCCGCTAAAGCATTTATGGAAATCGCAGTGAAGCAAAAGAATTTTTCCACGGCTGGAACCGGGAAGCGATCGAAATGAACAGGGCTTTGTGTCTTATCTTCTGCGTCGCCCTGTTTGTTCCGTTTGTCGTATCCCAAAAGCAGGCCACTCACAGCAAGGCTTCGGCACTCGATGCCTACAAGCTCATCGCGCTGAAAGTCACGGGAACGGCGCGTTATACCGACAAAGAAATTCTTGCCGCTAGCGGATTGCAAATCGGACAAAATGCCGCAGATGGCGATTTCAAAGAAGTCGTGCAGCGCCTGGGTGATTCCGGCCTGTTCAGCGATGTCTCCTATTCGTATTCCTTTTCCGACGCGGGCGTAAAGCTCGAACTACAACTTGCCGATACCGACAAAAGCAAGCTCGTCCCCGCGCACTTCGAAAACTTCGTCTGGTTCACGGACGACGAACTCCTCACCGCCTTGCGGAGCCGAGTTCCACTCTTTAAGCAGTTACTGCCTCTTACAGGCAAACTGCCGGACCACGTTTCCGAAGCTCTGCAATCCATCCTCAGCGACAAGCAATTTCCGGGACGAGTAGATTTTCTGCGCGAAGGCGACGAGTCGGGTGACCCTCTGAAAGCGATCGTCTACCGGGTCGAAGAAATCGACATATGGATTCGCAATGTCGAATTCCCCGGAGCTTCACCTGAGCAAACAGCTCTGCTCACAACCGCGGCTGCCCGCCTTTCGGGAGCCGAGTACAGCCGCTCTACCCTCGCCGCCGCCGACAAGTTTGATTTTCTTCCGGTGTATCTGCAGCGCGGATATTTAAAGGCGACCTTCGGCCCGTCCGATGCTCGGGTCGTGCCCCAAACCGCCCCAGCGCCAACAGCGGATGCGCAAGCTCCCGCCGAGCTTGAGGTCGATGCAATCGTCCCCGTAACGCCCGGCAAAATATATTCAATCTCCAGTGTCGAATGGAAGGGCAACTCCGCCATCGCCACTGGCGAACTCGCGCCGCTGCTTCATCTGCCAATCGGCCAGCCCGCCGATGCCGTGCGCCTTCTCCATGACATAGAAAATGTTGGAAAGCTCTATCGCAGCCGCGGCTACATGATGGCTCAAATCAAGCCCGAATCCCAGTTCCACGATGGTAAGAACGACGACGGAGAGACCGAAAACGACAAAAGCACCGTGCGCTACGACCTAAGCGTCGTCGAAGGCGATTTCTACCGGATGGGAGAATTCGAGATCACAGGCCTCGATACTCAGGCAAGAGCGCGCATGGTGGCAGCGTGGACTCTGCGCACAGGTGACCCCTACAACGCCGATTACCCCAAGAAATTTCTGGAGGATACCGGACAACTGCTTCCCCGCGGCGTACAGTGGGCCACGACCGTCCATGAATCGCCCGACGCGAAGGATAAGACTGTGGACGTGGAGATCCACTTCAAACAGCAATAGCGGCGATGAATGTGGATCAAGATTGGCAGGATGGAGTATCTTCTCTTTAAGGGATTACCCCAGTTCACAGGAGACGAAAGCACAATGAAATTCAACCGAATTGCGACTGCGGTTCTTAGTATGCAGATGTTGGTAGGTCTGGCGGCGGTTCCGGCGCTGGCGGCCGGTAAGAGCCAGACATTGACCGGACAAGTCAGCGATAGCATGTGCGGCGCAAAACATGACGAAATGCCGAATAAGCCTGCGGAATGCACGCGCGTGTGCGTGAAGCATGGTGCCAACTACGCGCTTGTGGTCGGAGATAAAGTCTACACGCTTCAAACCTCGGATCAGGCGGCGCTCGCCAAGCTGAATGATTTGGCGGGAGCAAAGGCAAAGGTGACCGGAGAAGTCGACGGCACCACGATCACGGTAAAGTCGGTCGCTGCAGGCTCGTAACGGCAGTATTCAGCTCTGTCATCCTGAGCGAAGCGAAGGACCTCATGCATTCGCACTCACGGTGACAAACTTCTTTCTCTCCAGATGGGGATCGCAACGCAACTTCAATAGAAAACCGGCGGGATGAACCGCCGGTTTCTTATTAAGTCAGAGATTGCGAGTGCGCTAATTCTGGCTCGGATTACTCGGGTTCGGGTTATTCTGGCCTGAATCGTCATCCCGGCGCTTCAGCGTTGGGCGATCGTCGTCGCTATTATCCGTCGTGCCGCCAGTCTTGTCAGTGGTTGAAGTGCGTCGCAGGCTTGGTTTGCTCCCATTCTTCTCTTCGATCACCTTGTGCCGATTCTCGATGGTAGCGAGCCGAGCCTTTACATCGTCAAACTCCGACGTGGAGACGATGTACTGCGCCCTCGCCGGAAGAATGGTCGCGATCTCTTTTTGTGACGCTTCGATGCGGTCGGGCGTCTGCGGATGCGAAGCAAAGGCCTTGGCGATCGTGCCCGGCTTCTTCTTCTCTTTCGCCTGAATCTTTTCAAAGAAGGCGATAAAAGCCTGCGGATCGTATCCGGTCTTGTACATATATTGCAGGCCGAGATAGTCCGCTTCCGCTTCGAAATTGCGCTGGAACTTCATGAACGTAAGCGGCAACGCCAGGCCGCTCGCTTCGTAGATTCCATAGCCAATCCCGCCGCCGACAAAAATCAGAGGAAGGGTTCCGATTTGCGCCCAATTCATTCGCGTCATCTGACGCATCCCGTGACGGGCGGCCACGTGTGAAATCTCGTGCGCCATCACGCCCGCCAATTCAGCTTCTTCGTCCGCCGCCAGAATCAGCCCGGAGTTCACATAGAAAAAACCGCCCGGCAGCGCGAACGCATTAACTTCGTCGGAGTCGATCACCTTAATCGTGAACGGCACCTGTGCGTCGGAATTGCGCACCAGATTCTGTCCTATGCGATTGACGTACTCGGTCACCACCGGATCCTGAACCAGCTTCACGCTATTCTCGACCTGCATCGAATATTGCTTGCCCATCCTGATCTCGGTTTCGAGCGAGTACCAGTCGCCCAGGCCGCGCTTGCCGATATTGCGATTGCCGATGGCGTCCACATCGTCCTCGCCGCCATCGTGCTTGACCTTGCTGGCATCAGGCTCCTGGACGGGAGGCGGCCCACTAGGAGCCGCATCACTGCCAGCGTTGCCGCTCGCACTCGAAGCAGACGAGTCCACGGGCTGAGTCGGAGTCGAACTGGGAGTCGTTGAGGCAGGCTGCGGCGGAGTCGGAGCTGTAGTTGATACAGGCACCGGTGACGCAGGCGTCCCCGTCCCGCCCGACGACGGAGTGCTCGAACTCTGCGCGGTTTGAGTCTTGGATGTTTGAGTCTGAGATGCCTGCGGCTGCGCGTTTGGAGTCTGGGAAGTTTGATCCTGCGCTAATGCCGGTATGGCCATTAACGCGAGTAAACTCAGGGAGATCAGCACTTTACGGAAGGACATTTGAACACCCCGTGGAAACCCGGTCGGTTGCAATGATTATACGCCCGATTGGCAACTGGAAACCGATAGAGTTTTCCATCTATTTGGACGCTGGCTAGCATCGCAACGTTACCCATTATTTTCACGAAACGTGGCAGTTAAGGTTCTTTCCGAGCTAAATACGCCCGTCCCGGTTTACTATGGCCCGTTTTCGGAAAGTAAGAAATAGCCAGATGTAAACAAGCTGTAAAAAGAGAGAAATATAAGAGGAATCCTCCATGCTCAATCGCCGCAGCTTCCTATCCTCCTCATTAGCCTCGTCTCTAGCTCTTGGCGCCGGCCTAGCCGGGCGCGGAAATCTGTGGGCCCAGCTCGAATCCCTACCCTCAAAGCTCCCCGACCACTCCCTTTTCGACCAGAATGAAGAAGCCTACTGGAGCGAACTCCGCAAACAGTACCTAATTCCGGCAGACGAGATTTACCTCAACAACGGCACCGTCGGATCAAGCCCCGCGCCCGTGCTGCGCGCCGTGTTTGAAGGCTATGAAAAGTGCGAGCAGCTCAACGAAGCCGATCCCGAAGACTATCCCATCTGGGGATACGGCCCATGGAATGAGTTTCGCGATCCGCTGGCCACGTTCGTCGGTTGCAATCGCGACGAGATCGCGCTGCTAAGAAATGCCACCGAGGCCAATAACTACATCGCTAACGGCATCGACCTGAAGCCCGGCGACGAAGTGCTAATGACCGATCAGGAGCATCCCGGAGGCGAGCACCCGTGGAACCTGCGCGCCAAACGCTACGGCATCGTAGTGAAAAAGGTCACGCTGCCAAAGCCGATCATCAATCACGCGCACGTAGTGGATCTCATCAGCGCCAACATTACCGCGCGCACCAAGGTTTTATTCTTCAGCCACATCACGACATATAGCGGAGTAGTCCTGCCCGCCAAGCAACTCTGCGCCCTGGCCCGCGGCAAAGGCGTAATCTCCGCCGTCGACGGAGCCCACGTCCCCGGCATGATGCGCCTGAATCTTCACGACATGGGCTGCGACATGTATGCCGCCAGCCCGCACAAATGGCTGCAAGCACCCAAAGGCTTTGGATTTCTGTATGTCCGCGACGAAATGATCGACCGCCTCTGGAGCACCATCGCAACCGAAGGCTGGGACGAACCCAAGCTCCGCGCCGAACGCTTCCAGCGCATCGGCAGCTCCAATGTGCCCGCGCTCTGGGGATTGCGCGCCTCGATTCAACTAGCCAACGACATCGGCATGGACCGAATCGAACGCCGTCACCGCCAACTGGGCGATTACATGCTCAATACCATGGTGCGCCGTGGCGGAACTTCGTGGACTTCTCCTGATCCATCGATGCGATGTGCGATTACGACGGTAAACGTGCCGCCAGTTGTTCGTATCGACCTCGAAAACTGGCTATGGAAAGAAAAGAAAATTCGCATCCGAGGAGCTGAGCCCAACAAGCTGCGCCTATCGACACCCTATTATTTGTCGAAGCAAGATATAGACCGGTTTTTGGAGGCCTTCGACGAGTACAAGAAAGCGAAGAGTTAACTAGTAGAGCGACGGGCGTCCTCGCCCGTCAACTTGGGATTCCTGAGGATGGGACCGACAGCTCGGGCGCTCATCGTCACTTGTGAATTTGAAGCAGGTCGGCGAGTACCGCGTCGGCGTAAGCCTTGATTGTGAGAACTTCGTTTCTGGTCGTTACAACGTGAGTGGAGACGGAACCGCGAGTGTAAACCGAGCGCGCCAGCGATCCCACGCTATCCTCAACTGTGCCCACAGCGTCAACCGGGGTTTTGCGTGCAGTCTCCCCAACGCCGCGAGCCTTCAGAATAAAAATCGCCTTTTGCTTCATGGTCGGGCCGCGCTGGTCCTTCTCCAGCTTGATTGTCTTCAAAACTTCTTCGTCCGGTGCAAGGTGATCGAGTAGTTCGCGTAGGACCTCCCACATTTCCGCAGCAGTGCCGCGGAACGAAGTTCGGTTGCTGTCTGCCAAGTCCTGAACGACCTGTTGATAAGAAAGCTCGGCGGTCGGAAGTATCTTGCGGAGCGTCTGCAGTATCGCAGACTCGGTCGCAGTTGTTAGAGTTACGGACGGTCCTGCGCTCGCCCCCGCCTTGATCTCAACCGCAGCCTCCACGCGGCTGCGCGAATACTCCAGGTCCCGCACCGCGTCCATGTACCACGACTTGCCGTTGGCACTGGAACTTAGCTCCAACAGACGCTGTGCCTCACGATCGAGAGATTGAATTGAGTTCCGTTCGAGCTGCAGCTGCTCAAACTTTGGGCGAACCTCGCGAAAATAGGACTGCACCACCGCCTTCGCCTCCGTCCGCAAGGAGGGGTTCACTCTCATGCCCCTTACGCGGCGAACACAAGCTGCGAAGTGGTCAAGTTTTTCCCACCAATCGTTCCACGCTTCGATCGCTGGATGCGACGTACTCATGGAGCCAAGAAGGCGCCCCTACCGTTTCCTGCTGACAGACTTTTTAGGGGAGCGGATAGAGCGATTGCCGCCGTCGCCTGAGCCCAATCGATGGACCACTAGGTTGTACCCGACCGGGTTAAGCTTGTAATACCCAACGTCGGAACCGGCATCGAGATACCCGGCGTTCTTGGCGTTGACAAGGGTCTGCCCAGCGTTAGCGGTCAACCTGAATCCAGCGGTCTTGAAATATCGTTCGACGTCCGTCTTGTTAATCTCAGGTTTCCGTTCGGTGGCGGGAGCCAGCTCCGAAACGTAATAAGCAACGAGCGCCGCCATCTCGTTGGCGCTCTTTGGCGCCTTATCTTCGCGGAGAGTACGAACATCTTTGACCGCACCCGATCCGGAATGCGCCGGAGGTGCAGTTTGGGGTACAGAAGACGGCGTTGGGCTGGTGGCGTATACCGGAAGAGGCCCAGCCCCAAAGCGTCGTAAGACGTATTCCAAAACATTCCTTACTTCGTCTTCCTTTAGCGGTTTTAGCGCGGCAACAATCGCGAAGATCGCGCTAACCTCCCGATCATCCTTGCCGGGCTCCGTGAGAGTAGTTGTCAAAGTTGACGCTTCTGATTCGGTCATGGCGCCTCACATAACAATCCTGACTATGCGCCATGAGCAGGTCCCGAGTCAAAACCCAGACGAGACAATGCCGGGTGGGACGAGTGGCGGGTGGCCCGTCCAAGCTTCGCTTGGGCGGGGCGTTTGACTTCCGCAATCATCGAGGGTTCTTGACCATATATACAAATAGACGTATATATGTATGGTGCGGGTCGGAGCGCCAGATGGCTACGAAAAAAAAGAGCCCGATGAAATCAGGCCAAAGCAGCGGCAATGTTTTTGCAGATCTTGTTCTTCCACATTCCGAACAGGAACTCCTAAAGGCCAAGCTGACGCTCCAGATTTACCGCCTCATCAAGAGGCGCGACCTGACGCAAGCCGAGGCTGGCAAAATCCTAGGCATCAAGCAACCGCATGTTTCTTTGTTGATGCGCAACCGTTCGGGTAGCTTTTCGGTCGAACGCCTAATGGATTTTCTTACCGCCCTCGGCCAGGATGTCGAAATTTCTGTGCGGCCGTCCAGTAAAGACCACGGCGAAGTTTCCGTCGTTGCATAATTAGCACCCCGCATTCATCACAAACATCTGTGATCCCGATCACAGACACAGCACCTGTCCTGCGAGATGATCATCCCCAAATAGGGAAGTTTCAAGGTGTGTCTTCACTAGGACGGACCTTGAAGCCGCCCTAAATCATTTCAAATGCTCTTTGACAACCGTAAGTCGGGGCGTTTGCGGGTGTGATCCTGAGTGCAGTCGAAAGGTGAGCCCGCTGCCGAAATCCTGAGCGAAGCGAAGGATCTAAGAATCTAGGGCTAAGTCCTTATTTTGGAAGATTATACATATAACTCCCTGCGAATCAATATTTTGGAGCAAGAAGAGCATGTAAGCCGATGATTTCAATAGCGGAGGGGGTGGGGGGGTACCCACCTGAAGGGTTATTGCCTTCAGAGTAAATAGACAAATCAGGTAAAAGCTTGCCCCTGAACTTGCCGAAAAAAGTTAATAGCTCTCCACGAAACGGGTTAGCTGAAAGCTAAGAGCTGAAAGCTAAGAGCTGAACACTGAAAGCTGCCTACGTCCACCGAAACCAGCGCAGCGCCAGAATGAACGACACGCCTCCCCAAACCGCAAGCACCAGCAGCCGCCCCGTCTGTGAGCCTAGCGAAGCGCCTTCGATGATTGTGGATCGCAGCGCGTCATTTAGTGCGGCGAGCGGCAGCGCTTTGATGAAGGGCTGCGCGATGGCCGGAAATTTTTGATAGGAAAAGAAGACGCCGCAGAAAATCCACATCGGCATCATCACCAGGTTCATGAGGCCGGAGACACTTTCAATTTTCTGCGCACGGCAAGCAGTGAGCAGGCCAACGCCGCCAAATGCTACCGCTCCGACCGATGCGATAACGAGAACCGAAAGAATCGATTCCCATCCCTGCACTCGCATATGAAAGACCAGCACGCCAAATCCCAGGAGCAGCGCCACTTCCAGCACCATCAGCACCAGACGGCTGCTCATCAATGCGAGAAGAAAATCACTCCGTCGCATCGGCGTCGCGACGAAACGCTTCAGCAGTTTTCGCTGCCGCATTTCAACCAGCGCAAAGCCAACTCCCCACATGCCAGAGTTCATCAGGTTCATCCCCAGCAATCCCGGAATCAGAAAATCGATGTAGCGCGATCCCGGTTCGCTGGAAGATTGAGAGGAAGTAGTAAGAGCATCTTTCCGTCCAGCCGCCGATTGCAGCGCAGCGTCAATTTCCGCGCGAGAGAGCACGCTCTCCGGACGAGCAGGATCGAAATAAAAAGTGTAACTGCCATCGGCATTCGACTCGATCGCAAGATCGTACTTGCCAAAGTGAAAGCCTTTGAGCGCCGCAGCGCGATCCAGCACCGTTGCTCGAATGGTAGAACCTTTATTAGGCGAGTTGCTGGGAGCGCTTTGCAGCATGGCGAGCGTTTTCTGCGCGCCAGCGCTGTCGATAATGGCAACCCAAGTAATGTCCGCAGGCTTGTCGCGAAAGGCGATGCCAAGACCCGCAGCCAAAAGAATCGGGAAGACAAAAATCCAGAACACGACCTCAGGCTCGCGTTTGAGTTCGAGAATGCGCGCCCACAGCAGATGAAGATATCCCGACCATCGCCCGTTGCGCCGCGCGGAGTAAGCCGTCTGCCGATTCTTGTCAGCATCGAGTTTGGGCGGATTGGTTTCTATAGTTGCCATTCAGTCTTCTCGCAGATGACGGCCAGTGAGTTGCACAAAAACATCTTCAAGGCTGGCTTGACGCGTGCTGAGATGTTCGAGTTGACGACCATCCCGAGTTACTGCATCCAAAAGCGCGGGAATCGTAAGATGCGGCTCGCGGACGCTGAGACAAACAGTCGAATCCTCGCGACGGACGGACTCCACGCTGGGCAGCGATCGCCAGCGGTCGAGGTTGTCGTTATCGTTGTGGGTGCTTGCGTTGCTCACCTCATTACTAACTTGGAACTCGACCACGTGATGGCCGCCAAGTCGCTCGATCAGATCGGAAGGAGTTCCTTCGGCGATGATCTGTCCGTGATCGACAATGGCAAGACGGTCGCAAAGGCGTTCGGCCTCGTCCATGTAATGGGTGGTAAGCAGAACAGTGCCACCTTTCTTCTGAAAGACGCGAATGATGTCCCAAAGTTGGCGGCGGCTTTGGGGATCGAGTCCAGTAGTAGGCTCATCAAGAAAAAGTATGCGTGGATTACCCACTAGAGCAGTGGCAACGGCCAGGCGTTGCTTTTGACCGCCGGAAAGTTTGCCGACCCAGGCATCGGACTTCTCGGTCAGTTCGAGCTCTTCGAGAACTTCGCTGCTGGGACGCGGTTCACTATAGAAGCTGGCAAAAAGTTCGATGGTCTCGCGGACGTTTAACTTTTCCGACAGCCGCGTTTCCTGGAGCGATATTCCGATCCATTCGCGCAACTGGCGCGGATTGTCGTTCCAGGTGTGTCCGAAAATGCGGACTTCTCCAGAAGTAGGCGCAAGCAGGCCTTCGAGAATTTCGATGGTTGTGGTCTTCCCTGCTCCGTTTGGGCCAAGGAGTCCGAAGCATTGTCCGGCTTCGATTTGCAGGCTGATGCCGCGAACGGCTTCGACTTTTCCGTCGTAGGTTTTGCGCAGATTGGTGCACTCGACGGTTGTTTCCGTTGGCAAACCCACTACGGCATTCTAAATCAGACTTATGGTTCAGAATGTGAACGGCTCACAACCGGCGAGGGAACATCGCCCTTGGCATCGCGCCACAGGATCGCGTTGAGCTTTCTGGCATCGTTTGCATCGGGCCGAGAGAAATTCATCAGCGAAGATTCCTTCGCGCCCGCTGCTTTCTTGTCGTTCACTTTGTAGATGAGACCGCTGCGCAGATTGTGATCGTCAACCTGATACGGCAGCTGCGTTCCCGGACCAGAAAACAGAGGCGCCATCAGCGGTGCGTGCGCGTCGAACAAGTTCATCGGAGGCAATTCAAGCAGCGCTTCCATAGTGTGAACCATGCTGACGGTCGTGTAGAACTGATGATCGACAGCAGGTTGCGCCGCCTGCGGCGAATACTTGCTGATGACCAGTGCGGTCGAGCGATGGGCATCGACATGATCGGCGCCATCCTGCGCATCGTCTTCGAGCACGAAGATGGCAGTGTCGTCCCAGTAAGGGCTGTGGGAGACAGCGTCAACCACACGTCCTAGCGCGAGATCGTTATCCGCGACGGAAGCATTCGGAGTAGGCTTGCCGGGACGCGTTCCTCCTGTGTGATCATCTGGCAGATAGAGCAGGATGAACTGCGGAAGTTCCTTGGCTCTTCCCTTTGCTTTCACAAACTCATCGAATTCGCGGAGAAATTCGTCAGCGCGTAGTTGGTCGGGATAATCGGTCTCGAAATCTGGAAAGAGCGGATCGTAGTGATCACGCAATGCAGCCTTCGTCGGACGCATGCGCTTGATTTGCGGAATCGCCCAAGGCCATGGACTCGGCCCACCGCGTGGATTGCCGACGTTCGGCGGAAGAGGCTCTCCTTTTTTGATCTCGGCCACTGGACAGGTAGCGGACGATGGAGATGGAGTACCTTCCTTTGGCGATTTCGCTTTTTCATTTTTGCACCACACAGCCGCAATAAATTCGCCATAGATGCGATAGGTCAAGCCACGGCGGGCCAAATTGTCCCAGAGGAAACCGGTGCCGGGGTCGTCGACATCAGGGATTCCTTGCTCAAGTGGGAACTCATCAGCCACGCTGCCGCCGGAATCGTAAGTGCGTTCCTTGCTGCGATAACCAATCGGCCATGTTTTTTCGTTGTAGTCGCTGGTGGTAGAAGCGGTTGACCAGAGATGTCCATCGCCAGAAACTTCTCCGCTGTCGTAGAAATTGTCGAGCACACCGAACTGCAGAGCCAGTCTGTGTTCGTTGGGCGTGATGTCTGCTCCATACATAGTGAGCGATGCGTCGCCGTCGCCGACCGGTAGATCGCCGAAGATCTGATCGTAGGTGCGATTTTCTTTGAGCACGTAGATCACATGGCGAATAGGATTGCTTCCACCAGCAAATGTGAACTTGCCGCCATCGGACCGGACAAGATTGTCCTCTTCGACCTGACGCGTATAAGCGGCAAGATTCTTATCGATGTCAGCGAGGCTCAGACGCTGGATGGAGCCTCCGATTAGAGTTGGAATGTAGGGATGCTCTTTTCGTTTGCGCTCGCCTTTCAGCGTGCCCAGCATATTGTTGGGGCCGCTGCCTTCTCCTTTGGCGGTGGCGATGAGCAGGTCGTTGCCGACGATGGCTAGGGCGCTGGGATACCACTCAGTGGGGATGAAGCCGACAGGAGGTTCGATGACTGCTAAATCGGAGGGGTATTCATCGTACTTGGCGGCGAACACCTCAACGCAGTCCAGCGAAGCGGCAGCCGCGTAGAGATGCTTTCCATCAGCCGATAGGGCGATTGCCAATGGAACTGAACCGCCCGCTCCGCGTTCATCGAACTTAGTGCGGTAAAAGCGCAACGGGACATCAACCCTCAGATCCACGGCCGCAATCTCGTCGGCATTTGCCATAGCCACGTAAAGCACGTCCTCCTTTGGGCTGAGAACCATCGTAGTGGGATGTGATCCCGCTGCGACTGGGTCTTGGGGTTGAAATAGCAAGATCTGGCGTGTCACCTTGCCTGTCGTTAGGTCCAATTCGGCAATACCCGAGCTGTTCCACAGGCTCACCCACGCTTTGGTTCCGGCTTTGTTGGCAACGACTGTGTATGGATATGCTTCCGGAATATAGCGGCTGCGGCTTAGATCGAACGACTGTAAGATTTTGCCGTCGCTGGTGTCGAGGACGATGGCATTGTCGGAAAGATTATTGGCGACGAGTAGACGGTCGCCCTTGGGGCTTGGTAGAACGACGAATCCCGCGGGATAGGGCAGGGCTGTTCCGGCGGGAGTTGTACGTAGACCGAATGCGACTTCTTTGCCTTCGGCGATGGGTTGGGGCGCGATCTTGATGAAGCGTTCGGGAGTTACTTGTCCAGCTGCGAATTTGTATACCGCGATGCCGTTGCCGGTGCTCTTCGGCTTCTCGCCGGTGGGATCGGTAATCGAACCCATTGAGGCATAGAGATGCTTGCCATCACTCGAAAAAGCGAGGCCGATGAAATAACTTTGGCGTGTGGAATAGTCGTCGCTCAGGCGGTCGTCGGGAAAGTCGTGCAGTTGATTATTACCGAGATCGAGAATGGCAATAGATTGGTGCGCCCCGGTTTCCTGCGTGCCATATCCTTGATTGAGCAGTGCGGCGTAACGGCCATCGGGACTTATGGCGATGGTCGCGGGAAAACTGTTGGTGCGGGCGAGGTATCCCGGGACAGGGAGCGTCAGAGTTTTGCTGGTCGGAAGATTGATGCGGCGCGAGCGATCAGCGGCGCGCACGACCACAAACACCACCAGCAGTGCCGAAACAGTTAGGAAGGAGACAACGGCGAACTTTTTCACGAGCGGAGACCTCGGGAGGGTTGTACCATCCCCGATGTGACGTAGGCAAACGTGAGTTTATCCGCGCGCCGATTTGAAGATGGAGAACACCGCGCTTTGCGGGTCGGCGATGACCGACATGCGGCCGACTCCTTCCATCGTCATAGGCGGAAGATAAAGGTTGGCGCCCATCTCTTTGGCCCTGGATGCGGTGGCATCTACGTCATCGACCTGGAAGTAGGCCATCCAGTGCGGGGGCACTCCCGGTTGGCGATAGGATGCGGGGGGAACACCTCCGATGAAATGGTCGCCGTTCTTGATGTGCAGGTAACCCGAAGGATCTTTGGGGTCGGCGGCTATCTGCCATCCGAAAAGAGCGGAGTAAAACTCGGAGGCACGTTTAGCATCGGGCGTGCTCAGATCGGCCCAGCAGAGTGTGCCCGCAATTTGGGCGATGCCGATCCCAATGTTCTTATTCGCTTGCCAGACGCAGAAAACCGCGCCAGTGGGATCCTGCACGACTGCCATGCGGCCTGCATCCATGACATCGAAAGCTGGGGCAAGAATCTTGCCGCCTAGTTGCTGCGCCTTGGTGGCGGCTGTATCGGCATTGTCGACTGAGATATAAATCATCCAGTGCGGAGGAACCCCTTGCGAACGATCTTCAGGTCGCAACGTGCATCCGGCCGCGGCATCGCGACCCTGGAGCCTCCAAATTGTGTAGAAATCGTTTGGCCCCATCGGCATATCATTCGGAGCCCACCCAAAGAGCGCGCCATAGAAGTTCTTGGCGGCAGGGTGGTCGGTGGTGTGAAGTTCAATCCAGCAGAAGGAACCGGCGGAGTGCTTATCGATGTTTGCCATAGCGGCAGAAGTTTACACCATCTTCGGTCGGTGGGTTGTCAACGGGAGATGAACAATAAACAGTTATCGCACTACCTTTAGGTACCGACTCTGTACAAAACCCACGATCCGTCCGTATTTGATGTGCGAGGTTTCTTTGCGCAAGGCGGCATACCAAAATGCGTCTCCCGATAAATCCTTGACCGTGTCCACCCATTTCGGCGTTATTGCCCAGTCCATATAACTTACGATTTCGTAGGGTTGTCCGGCCTCGTCCAAAAGCCTGCAAGAACCTCCTACGCCCAGCTCACTGTCCGTTACCAAGTGGCGATCGTCAGTAAATATATATGCGATGGCCTTCGTCCGCGCGTCCCATGCTATCGTAAACAACTTCTCGCCGATCTTCACCGACGCACAGGGATCACGGTGGTTGATGTCCGTGAGGCACTCCTGAGAGTCAGTCCTAGCCTTCAGGACGTACGACGGAACCTGCGAGCCAAGCTCAGGCACATGCCTCTCTTGCGCTCCGGTTTGCAGTACAGCCAGCAACGCGAACCACCACCAGAAGGAGCAGATTCCGGCCACGCGCTTCACCTTCGTTACACTGTTCCAGAGATGCCTTCTGTCCATGCGTAGATTTTATGTCGAATTTCCGTGCGGCTCGCCGTGACTTCGGTCACCGCGTAAATACCGATCGAAAAAATCGCGACAACGCCTTTGAACCTTCAGTCCGCAATATCCGAGGTATCGTGCCAGGAAGAATCTTCGCAACACGGTACACGGAAATCACAGCGGCTTCCGTTTAAGTCTCTTCTACGTGTTGAGACTTGCTGCGATGCATGCACGCGGACAGGAGTGTCCGCGCCACACTGGATCACAGGTTCTTCCCTACCCAGTCATCGATTCGAGCCAGGGCTTTATTCAGGTTCTCGAGTGAATTCGCCACGCTGAAGCGGAGATAGCCTTCTCCGTATTCTCCGAAGGCGGTGCCGGAAAGGCAGGCCACTCCGGCCTGTTCCAGCAGCGCGTCGGCCAGTTTCTTGGAGGGCCAGCCGGTCTTCGTAATGTTGGGGAAGGTATAGAACGCGCCTTTCGGGAGGCGGCAGGAGAAGCCTTTGATCTTGTTCAGGCCGGCGACGAAGACGTCTCGACGGTGCTTGAACTCAGCGCTCATTTTGTCAACCGACGACTGATCGCCGCGCAGCGCTTCAATTCCGGCAATCTGGGTGAAGCTAGCGGTACAGGAGGTCGCATTCGTCACTAGACGCGAGATGTTCACGGCCAGATCGGAACGCATCACGCCGTAGCCCAGGCGCCATCCGGTCATAGCGTAGGTCTTGGAGAAGCCGTCGAGCAGAATGGTGCGATCTTTCAAACCGGGCACGCTCATGATGGAGAAATGGTCTCCATCGTAAATGAGGCGGCTGTAAATTTCGTCCGACAGAATGAGGATATTGCGGTCGCCGATGGCTTCGGCGATTTCGAGAATATCTTTCTTGGTGAGCACGCCGCCGGTTGGATTGTGCGGCGAGTTCAGGATGATCAACTTAGTGCGGTCGGTGATCAGCGAGGCCAGTTCTTTTGTGTCGACCGAGAAATCGCGGTCTTCGCGCAGCGGAATCGGAATCGCTTTGCCGATCGAGTAGTTGACCATGGACTCATAGATGGGGAAACCAGGATTGGGGTAGATGACTTCATCCTCAGCCTCAATTAGGGCCAACATTGTAAAGAAAATAATTGGCTTGCCGCCTGGGACAACAACCACTTCGTCACTGGAAACTGGTACATTCCGGGTGCGGCTAACGTAATCGGCAATGGTCTGGCGCAGATCGGGCAGTCCGGCGGCAGGGCCGTAGTGAGTCCATCCCTCGTGGAGAGCGTCGACCCCGGCCTCTATGACATTGGCGGGGGTATCGAAGTCAGGTTCGCCAATTTCCAGGTGAATGATTTCTTTGCCCTGTTTCTCGAGGGCGCGGGCGCGATTCAGGACTTCAAAAGCGGTTTCGGTGCCGAGCCGCGACATCCGGCCGGCAAGACGTAATTCGAATTGAGTTGTGGTGGGCATAGTGGCGGATAAAATTATATCGCGTTGGCAGCGAGAACTTCTCTGTGAACCTCTGAGTCTACCGATGGCTATCGACGCTAGATCTTAACCACGGAAGAGACAGAGGTTCACAGAGAAACCTATTCCGAAATGGTGCTCTCTTCGCTCTGCGCCCGCAGCACGCGATCAACGGAATACGGAGCGCGCTGGGCGGGCTCGTGATAATGACGGACTTGCATTTCTCCGAGCAGACCAACGGCGAGCATGTTTAATCCGGCCAATAACAAGACAGCGGAGAACATCATCAGCGGGCCGTGCTGGGTCATGACATCGGCATGGTGCAGTATCTTCTCAAGAATTAGCCAGCCGGAAACTCCGCAACCCGCCAGAATGCTGAACATCCCCAAGGTGCCGAAAAAGTGCAGAGGACGCGACAGGTATTTAAGCAGGAAGCGGATGGTAATGAGGTCGAAGAATACGCGGAAGGTACGGGAGATTCCGTAATGCGAAGCGCCACGTTCCCGGTTTATGTTCTTGATTGGAACTTCGATGATCGAGGCGCCATACCACGAGGCGAGGGCGGGGATGAAGCGGTGGAGTTCTCCGTAGAGCGGGACTTGGTCCAGAATTTCGCGGCGGTAGGCCTTAAAAGTCGTGCCAAAGTCATGAATATCCACGCCGCTCAACTTGGCCATGAGCCAGTTGGCGCAGCGCGACGGAAAACGGCGCAGCCAGAAATTGTCCACACGATTCTTGCGCCAACCGCTGACGATGTCGTAGCCCTCGGCAATTTTCTCGAGGAACAACGGAATGTCGGCGGGATCGTGTTGCAGATCGCCGTCCATGGCGATGATGTATTCGCCACGGGCATGGTCGAAACCGGCTGCCAGGCCTGCGGTTTGGCCGAAATTACGGCGCAACTTGACTACCGTCACGCGGCTGTCGACAGCGGCAATTTCACGCAGCAGAGCGAACGTGCCGTCGACCGAGCCATCATCGACGAGCACCATCTCGAAGGTCTCGCCGCTGGCTTCCATTACGGACTTGAGCCGCGCGTAGAGGTCGGTGACGTTCTCCTGCTCGTTGTGGAGAGGAACTACGATTGAGTACTTAAGCACAATATTTCGATTATACGGCAATTAGAAGCTGGTTTTGTAGTGACTTGTGTGGGGCGGCGCTCCGATTGTAATAATGCGCGGGTCCGAATTTGATAAGCAAACAAATGAACTTGCGCTGGTTGTACATACAAGTGTTTCACGTGGAACACTTTGTACTGGCTTATTTGTACGTATCGCGATATAAATACATATGGCCAAGAAAAAAGCAGCGAAGAAAACACGAACAGTTGCCCGCTTACGGGCTTCGGCGAGCGGAGGGAAATCTCTGCCGGATCTGGGTCCGGACTGGCAACGCTACTATAAGGTCATCAAGAAGCCGATCACGCTGCGTCTCGATGCCGATGTCCTGGCCTGGTTCAAAAAACAGGGTCGCGGCTACCAGACGAGGATTAATCGGGCGCTCCGGAAGGTGATGACGGACGAGAAAAAGGGCTAGGTTTGGTCATTTTGCGTCGCTCAACATGCCCTATAGTCACTAGCGATGTCTGTAAGTGATTGATGCGCAATGGGATAAATGTGGTTAAATCGACACAAGAGAGTAGTTATTACACTGTACTTATTGCACTGGTCATTAATCTGTGCCCCAATCTTACCGCTCGCCCGGGTGACGCGGACGACATTCCAGTCGACACTTACCTCTGAAGGGTTTGTCGGGACCCGTTCGTCCCTATGAGATGACGACAAATCAGATTGAGTGGATGTCAGTGGTGCCCAGCCACTCTCAGCAGTCTGGTTTGCATTCATTTGGGCTAACTCCTCCCTCTATTGGTTTGAACAGATCGTGTTCTTAGTCAACAACTGCTGATTAATACAGCTGATGCTGTTGGTCGTCCACTGGAGGCGGGTGGCCACCTTCTCCGGCGTCGCGATTATAACGCCGCTCGTTTTTGAGAGCTCATAATGCAAACCGGGGGTGCCCCGCTTCTCGCGCTTTTCGAGAAGTGGGCCGCCACACCGCCCCCACCC
>JBATZM010000030.1:0-142735 GCA_049674665.1 Terriglobales bacterium | reverse complement strand
ATTGTTCTCCATGAAATACGCGGCGCGCAGATGCAGAACGTTTAGACCTTCGATGGCGTTCAGTTTTTGTTCCGAAGAATGCAGTCCCGAGACTGGACCGGCACCTTCCGCAACCTGCGCGCCGTAGCTGCTCAAATGCACCGCGTAGCGCAGGCCGGACTCTTTTACAGCTTTCGCAATGGCGTCGCTATCTCGCTCCTGCTCCTCCCGGGATTTCGCCGGCGGCAACATCAGATATGCGGCGCGCGCTCCGCTGAAAGCTTTAGTGAGCGCAGCGGCATCGCTCATATCAGCCGTGAACGCTTCAGCACCTTTGTCCACAAAGCGTTGTAGTCGCCCCGAGTCGCGTCCCACGACGCGTAGCTTTTTGCCCGCTGACAGCAGAGAATTGGCGATGATCGAGCCGGTGTTCCCGGTCGCTCCTAAAATCACATATATTTGATTTGAAACAACGGATGACGTCATAGTTACTGCCTCCTTCGGCTTGTAAAAGGGTGACGAACGCCTTCACGGCGATTGCGTTGTTTTTGGCCCTCACTTTGGGAATGTGTCGCCGAACATGGGAAGGCCGCTCACAGAATCGGCCTTGGTCGCCTCGTCCTGTAAAACGTCCCAATGCTCTTTGAGAAGACCGTCTTCGAACCGGACAACGTCGGCTGCGATCCAGGCGGCGGGCCTGCCCATCCCCGTGAAGCGGCCATGCGCTATGACGTAATCGCCTTCTGCGATGATCAACTGGTTCTCATAGTGCAAAGTCTCCGGCACTGAGCGGACGAGATTGAACAGCCCTTCGCGACCGGGTGGTATGTGTGCGCTGTGCTGAATGTAGTTCGGTGACCAGAAGCGTTCCGCCGCCGCATAGTCACGCTTGTTGAACAGTGTCTCGAATGCTTCGAGCACGACTGCTTTATTTCGTTCTGGGGATGAGTTGCTCATTGCTTCTCCTGTGCTTGTGACGGTTCAATCCGTCGGTTCACTACTGTAGAGTATGATCGTAATCCAGAAGTTGCAAAGTATTTTATGAACTATTTTCGGGATTTGTCGTTGCCGATTCGTTTGTGAAGGCCAGTGTATATCCATTATTGAAGCTTCTTGCACCAAGGATAAGACGGTTTGTATCCAAATCAATGAAGAGCACGGTGATACTCTAATGGTTCTTCCTGCCTGGAGTGATCCATGCGAACTCAGAAAGAAAGGGTGAGGCCAGAATGGGTTATTCGAAGAGCGACAAGGCGGAGACGCACACTCGGATCGTGAGCGTTGCTGCCAAGAGGTTTCGCGAACTCGGTCTGGAAGGCATCGGCGTTGCCGATGTCATGAAGGAGGCTGGTGTTACTGTCGGCGGTTTCTACAAACACTTCGGATCGCGCGATGAACTGGTCGTGGAGGCGCTCGCAGCGGCATTCAAGGATCTTGACGTTTGGGAAGAGCATACGGCCGACATGGCGCACCTTCTCCAGAACTATCTGACGGAGGCACACCGCGATGCGCCGGGAACCGGCTGTGCGATGGGAGCGTTAGTAGGCGACATGACCCGGGGGAGCAAATCCGCGCGGGCCCTGTACACGGCGCGGGTAAAGCGGAGCCTGGCGTTCTTCAGCGCCCTTCTTCCATCGAACCGGCGCTCGGATAAGCGCCGGCGTGCCCTGCTTATTCTGAGCGCTCTGCTCGGAGCGATCAATCTATCCCGTGCTGTGTCCGATCCCAACTTATCGCGAGAGATCCTTCATGGGGTTCGCGAGGAGCTGATTGGTTTGGTGAACCCGGAATTTCATACGGATTAGGGGACCATATGGCAAACACTAAGGCGTCACCCAACCTGTCGACTTTCCGACCCGCGCGGAACTCCCGGTTGGCGGGCTATGGAAGAGTCCGCGAATTTGTGCCGTCCTAAATAGCCAGTGTCCTCAAGCACTTAAGCGATAAAAATCCGCTGCGTCTGCCGACACGCAATTATCTTATTTATTTACTTATACTTAAGAGGTAAGTAGCATCCGCTTTTGAGTCCGCTGCGTCTGCCAGTTCCGCCATCCCGGCTTGGTGCACTAGAACTTTTGGTGCGCCAGAACTGAAGAGCTCTAGCTTAATTGACTAGTTGAGGGTTTGCAACCGGGACTCGGTCGATTGCGATTGGACGGTTGCGATCTGGCGTGACAAGTCAGGTCTCGGCTAGCACGAAGCATTGCTTACTCAGTAAGGGGCTGCTGTAACCACAAATTAGCGGATGGCAGTATCTCGAGCAGTGTTCGTATAAGCAAGTTGGTTCTTGCGCGCGAAGGCCGCCTACAGGGCGGCCTTCACGTCACTTCATCTCTTGCGTTTTACCCGCTTGCGTTCTCGGTGGCTGACTACTCCGGCGAGATCACACCGAAGGTCCCCGCGAAATTATTGGCAGGACCCGCGGTAAAGAAGAGTTGGTTCGTCCGTCCGTTGTTTGCCGAACCTCCGCCGAACTCAATTCCCCAGAGCTGGTTAATGACAATATTCTTGCCGTTCATGTCCCTTACCGTACCTACAAACTCGCCAGTGGTGAGACTAAAGGCGTTGATCGTACCGTTGTTCGTGTTGTTGGAGACTAGCAGTGTGTTGCTCAGCTTCCCAAAATTCTTGGGCGCCATGGCGAAACCCCAAGGCTGGTTCAATGGCGCGCCGTGCGCGAATTGCCGAACAAATGTCCCGTCTTCCTGGAAGATGTCAACGTAGCCGCCCGGCGCTTCGTTTGCCTGCGCAAACGCTACGTAGACAAGTCCATTGATATCCTGAATGCCGAAAGGCACGTAGCCCGCAGGCAACGTGCTATCGGTAAACGAATTGACGAGGTTGAAGTTTGCGTCGTACACATCGACTACGTTGTTGGCAAGGTCGGCGGCATACAGAAGATTCCCCGAAGGCCGGTTCGTAACAGCAAGTCCGGTGAACACCGAGCCCGCTGCCGAGTTATTCACCGCGATAATCGCATCGTTGGGATTCGACTGTGGAGCCCACCCACTGATGGTCCCATCTAAAGTCGCAAACAGGAATATGGATGACCATCCCTGCACCGGAAATTCTCCAGATCCGTTGAAAACAATTCCAGTGGGCTGACCAGGGCCGGCGCCAGCCGAAGGAACCAGAACCTCCAAGTGCTGCTTGACTCCCTGGCCATTGTAGATGGTTGACCAACCGGAGCCCTGATCGCTGACCCAGAAGGGTCCACCCGGCCCGTAAGCCAGGCCCCAACCGTTCACCTGCAGCGGATCGATAAATTTTGCCCACCCTACCTGATTCGAATCGAGATTCTTGAGTTGATACTGCGCCAGGGCCGCGCTCGATAACAACAGCACTGCGAAGCCGAGGCAAATTGTGAAAGCAATCTTGTGACGCGTCATACTGAATCCTCCTTGGATTGTGCCAGCAGCTGGGAGCCAGCGAGTTGTTGAAGCGGGACACTCGAAAGGCAAATTTGAGCCCTACTGGCCAAACGAATGCTAGTTCCGCGGCCTCGGCAGATTGTCAACACGATGTCACCGGTTTGCACAATTCTTGTCGGCGCGGCAGGACACGGGCGCGGCGGACCGTGGGCTGCGCAAGGGGAACGGGCCGTGGACGGACCAGTACATATGTCACTTATTTCCCTGGATGAACCTCCTCATAATATTGCTATCCAGAAAATGTCCTAAAGTATTGGTGCAAGGATGCCGATTAGGTAGAGATAAGCGGGAGCAGGATTACGCCTCCCCGATAGGATGAAAAAATGACAATCAGTTCGATTTCGGCTGCGAGCCTCAGTCAGTACGTTCTATCGTCAAGCGATTCCAGTCCGTTGCAGCTGGCATTGCAGACACTACAAAACAGTCTCGCCTCAGGTGACTTGAATGCCGCCCGGTCAGCATTTCAGACACTACAGCAACTGAATCAAAGCTTGGTGACTGCCAGCGGAAGCAGTGCGTCCAGCAGCTCTCAACTCTCTACCGATCTGACCGCACTCGGCAGCGCGCTGAGCTCGGGCGATCTATCCACCGCGCAATCTGCTTTTTGCTACGGTACAGAGCGACCTGAAAAACGCTGCTTCACCATCGCAAACAGTGGAGGAAAATGCCGCATCCCAATCAGTGCAGTTGGTCGAAGGATTGCTCAGCTCGTTAAATTCGATCAGCAACTCTTCTTCCAGCGGTTCCGACACTACGAATTCCCTGCTGGAGCGTATATGGAAGCTCGGGCGGCCTTAACGTCTTAGCATAGAGCCCTGCACAGCTTCGCGTTTCAAGCTTCAATCCCTAAAGACCTTCAATACGTCACAGAGGGTTCCCCGTCAAGCGCTCTCGCGACCCCTAAACATGTAAACATCGCCCGTATCGCTAGATACGCCGCATACGCGGTTGCCAAAAATTGTTTGCAACGTTTGAAACGATTCGCACCCTTTCTGCACTATCCCAATAAGTGGAAGACATCGCGGAGTGCAGCGATGAGCCACAGTTTAGGATCGCAGCCTGGAAACTCCCGGCTGGGGCCCAGTAAAGTGCCGGAGCCGACGGGGAAGCGGCTCCGGTGCTTTGTTCATACTCTTCTCCGCGCAGTGTTCTCGATCTACCAGACTGGTTCGACATTCCTACAAGGAGTTTCTTTCTTCCCAGTGCATGCCGCCCGCTCCATCCCGCCGTCCGGACGTCATCGCAGCAGTCACATGGTCCTGAAACGTGGCTCGGCTGCACTCACACTGGTACCCGAAAACAGCCACGCTTCGCCGCCCCAAGTGCTACACTGTCTGCCACTTCCGGGTCCCCGGAGCCAGTGCTTGCAATTTCACTCCTTTGACGAAGCCTACGTTGAGCGCCTGCGAGCAGGTGACTTTCGCACGCAGGAACATTTTGGCGCCTATTTCAGCGCCTTGATCCAGGTGAAATTGCGCTCCCGGCTGCAGTCGCGGGAGGCTATCGAGGATGTACGTCAGGAAACTTTTGCCCGGTTTTATGTGGCTCTGCGCGAAGGAAAACTTTTGCACCCGGAGCGCCTGGGATCGTTTGTCAATTCGGTTTGCAACAACGTTTTACTGGAGCACTATCGCACCAGCGCGCGTGCGAGTTCGCTCGATGATGATGATCAGAAAGAACTTCCCTCCCCGGCGATGAATCTGGTGGACATCCTCGTCGCCAAAGAAACGGAAAAGAAAGTCCGGGAGATTCTGGAGCAACTTCCGGAACGCGACCGGCGATTGCTGCGCGATGTTTTCCTCGAAGAGCGGGATAAGGATGAAGTATGCCGTGACTTCGGTGTCGACCGGGAATATCTGCGCGTATTGCTTCACCGCGCCAAGCAATCGTTTAAGGCGCTGTATAAGAAAAATTTGGGTAACGATTCTCCGGAGTTTACTCCGGCCTGATGGCTGTGCAACGTCGCGTCGCGATGACGCACTATTAATGCGAGGGGGCATTCTACCAATGGACCACGATGCGGTGGTTCGTCAAAAAATGACGGAAAGATATTTGCTCAACGAACTCGATCCCGGAGCTCGGGACGAATTTGAAGAACATTTTTTCGATTGTCCCGATTGCGCGCTTGACGTGCGCGCTGGCGCTTTGTTCGTTGAACAGAGCAAGGTTGCGTTGGCAGAAAAATCGGCGAACCAACCGGAATCGGTATTCGCCAACCTGCCAGTGGCTTCGCCGGCGCCAGTCCACCGGGGATGGCTTGCTGGGTTAGGTCTGATGTTGCGTCCTGGGTTGCGCCCGGCTTTTGCCGTGCCTGTGCTAGCTTTACTGCTTGCCGTGATCGGATATCAAAATCTGGTTACGTATCCGCATCTGCAGCAAGCGTTGAATAGCCCACAGGTTTTGCCGTGGGCGCCGGTCAATATAAGCGCCTATGGGTCAGAGGGGCCAGTGATTAAGTCTGCCCCCGGGAAAGGTTTCCTGCTTTTTATGAGGATTCCACCAAACGAAAGGTATTCTCAGTACACGGCCAAGTTATATAATGCGGCGGGCAAGATCGAGTGGTCGCATACGGGTCCGGCGACTCCCGGCCAGGATCAATGGGCAATCCAGATCCCGGTAGGCACTCGGGAAGCGGGCAATTATATTTTGAAGTTGCTTGGAGTTACTGCTACGGGCGAAAGTAAGGAAGTCGGTCAGGCATCATTCGAACTACAAATTGAGAAGTAAGCCCAACGGGAGGATTAACAGCATGGCCGCAAATCCGATATCACCTGTGGAAACAGGATCTGTCCTGGAGCAGTACCACATCTATCACGCTGAGGCCCAAGTACTCAGGGGCTACCTGGAACACCCCATCAAGCAGTCAGTCGAAGATTATGGACGCGTCGTATTGGAAAATACCCGCCGCGAAAGCCTCATAACTCACTCGGTCGGGGAGACCAGCGTTGAGGGCCTGATTTCCTTCAAGTCTGGACACACTCGCGTCATTGGCAGCCAAATCAAAACCAAGACGGATATCTTCGGCAATGATCACGCAGGCTGGGTAACTCTGTCTTCGTCAGCGGTCGAGGAATTGAATGTCGTCGATGTAGTAACGGCCGATCGCGTGGTCGCGCAGGTTTCCACCGAGCATCCGATGATAAACGGCCATGTTCCCAAGGTGACCTTCTTAGGTACAAGCTTCAAAAATCTGCGCATCGGCGGATATCGGGTCGAGGTAGAACTCGATCTCGGAATTTGCGGCAATAAGCCCGAAGGCGACCTGCCGTATCTCGAAGACAGAGGCTTTCTCGATCGTGTCGAGCGTCAATACGACAGCATCGCCAGCGCCAAGGGTCTTCCGGAAAGCATGGAGAAGCAGTACGATGCCAAGATCGCCTACATCGACGATCTCAAAAAGCGCGCCAATGGCCGCACGAATGGGGATCGGAACGGCTACTCTAAGTTGCAATGCTCACTGGTCAAAAGCATCGGGCCGATTCCGATTCCCGGCGTCAAGACATTCGGGAATATCATCTTTATTCCAAACTTTGGCACCGTGGCCTTAGCCGAAATCGAGGTCGGCGTCGGACCCAGCCACAGCGACTTCCCGCATGGACGAGGGGATGGTTCTTCGTCCGAGCCAAGCGACAGCAATTACTTCACGCTGAACATGCTGGACATGAAGTTGGGCTGCCCCGTGGTCGGGAGCTTGGTCGTCCCAAGCGTGTCTGGCAACGGCCAAACAAAACCCTAGCTTCTGCTCTTTTCTCTCTGATCCTCGCCTGCGGGCTGGCGTGTAGTAGTCGCAAAAACGGCCCGCAGGTCGCCTTTGATCACGCTTATAAAACTTTTGTGCGTGGTGACCTGAAGCAAAGTCAAGTCGAAGCTCGTCAGGAATCTGAACGATTTAGAGTTTCGAATCCGGAGTGGGCTTTGAAATTCAGAATCCTGGAAGCCAACTCTCTCTTGTGGCAAGGCATGTATGAGCAGGCGCTGACGACCCTTAATTCCTCACCGAATCGACACGACAACAAAGATTCAATGATCGAGATCCTTGCGATCCAAGGCGCCGCCGATGCCCGACTGCACCAATTCCCGGCAGCGGAGAAAAGACTCGCACAGGCAACACAAATGTGCCGAGAATCCTCGGAAGTGACATGTGGTGATGTCATGCGAGCTCGCGGCGTTCTGGCCGTACAACGTGGCCAGATTGATTCCGCTAAACAGTTTTTCGCGCAATCGTTGCAGTTCGCTCGTGCTCACGGCGATCACTTCTTGGAGGCAACTGCCCTCCTCAACCTGGGCTTGACTGCGCTACGGCAAGAACACTTTGACGAAGCGATCGATTGGACGGATGCCGCGTATCAAGCATCGACTGCGCTTGGGGCCGATGACATGGCTCAAACGGCTCTCGGTAACCGAGGTTGGGCCTATTACAAACTCGGCGACACTGAAAAAGCGCTGGAGTTGTCGCTCGCAGCTGAGAAGGGTGCGATTCGAGTGGGCGACGAAATCGATCAGTTGACCTGGATTACGACCGCTGGTTATGTCTATGCAAGCCGAGGGAACTTTGCCGGCGCAACACAGTCGTACCGAGTTGCGTTAAATCTCGCAAATAATACGGCTGGCACGGAAGCTATCTACGACGGCTATCGTGCGTTGGCTCTGGTGTCGGTTGAGGACGGCAAACTAGGTGAGGCTAGCAAGTATTCCGATGAAGCATTTGAGATTGCACACAGCGACCATAACCGGCTGGGTGAACTCTATCCACTCTTGGTGAAAGGACTAATCGCAGCGCAGTCGCACGATGATGTGCAAGCTGAAAAAATATTCCAAGAAGTCGAACTGGATAAGAGCGGCAATCCCTCTCTGAAGTGGCGGGCCGAGCACGCGCTCGCGCAACTCTATGAAGAGGAAGGTCGCTCGGATAATGCGGATCGTGAATATCGCTCCGCACTCGCAACTTTTGAAGCGGCTCGTTCGACGCTCCAGCGTAACGACTCGAAGCTACCTTTCTCCAATAACGCCTCCCATATCTACGACGACTACGTCGATTTCCTTGTGGCGAGTAAAAGGCCGAACGACGCACTGCGCTGGGCCGACTACAGCCGTGCTCGCACGCTGGCTGAAGGCTTGGGACTGCTGCCAAAGGTGCCTTCGACTATCGGACCTCCGCCCCTGAACCCTCAGCAAATCGCACGCCGAGCGGAAGGCACCGTTCTTTTTTATTGGCTGGGCGAGAAACAGTCGTACTTGTGGGCGATCACGCCGCAGAAAATTAGTTTGTTTGCACTTCCTCCAGCTGCGGAAATCAATGCGGCCGTCGAGCGCTATCGCAAGGCTCTCGGCGGACCAGAAGATGTTCTCGAATCGGCCAACAGCGATGGACAATTGCTCTATCGCACTCTGATAGAGCCCGCCCAATCATTATTTAAAAAAGACGCGAAAGTCCTTGTCATCCCAGATGGCAGTCTGAATAACCTGAATTTCGAAACCCTGCTAGCCCCCGAACCCAAATTGCACTATTGGATTGAAGACGCGACGATTGCCGATGCCAGCTCGCTACGTGTGCTCGGCGCAGCGCGCGCCAACAATACGGCCGGAGATAATCATAATAAAGACAAGCGCGACCGCAGCCTGCTTCTCTTCGGCAACAGCGTCGCGCCAAACGATAAATATCCCGAACTCCCGCAAGCCGCTGCGCAGATGGAAAGCGTGGCCAAACATTTTCCGGCGGCGCAACAACGAATATTCGCGCGGCAGCAGGCTACTCCGGAAGCGTATCTGGAAAGTAATCCCGAGCAGTTTTCCTACATCCATTTTGTGGCGCATGGAACGGCCAGCCGGCTGAGTCCGCTCGACTCGGCAATTGTGTTATCGAAATTGACGCTGTCGAAACCGGCACTCTCGGAAACTGCACTGTCGAAGCCTGCGACGCCTGAAAACGCGGCTGACGATTCTTTCAAGCTCTACGCCCGCGACATCATTCGCCATCCCTTACGAGCCGATCTGGTCACGATTTCAGCGTGCTATGGCGCGGGCGAACGCGCATACTCGGGCGAGGGATTAGTCGGGCTCTCCTGGGCATTTCTTCGAGCCGGCGCTCATAACGTAATTGCAGCCTTGTGGGAGGCGACCGACGCTTCTACCGAACAACTTATGGATAAGTTCTACGATGAGTTAAACAAGGGAGCGAGCCCGGATGCCGCACTTCGTACCGCGAAGCTCTCATTGCTTCAGCACAGTGGATTCCACAATCCGTTTTACTGGGCGCCATTTCAGCTTTATACCGGCTCGTGAAGCTTAATCCCGCAATCCCGCGCTAGAAGCCCGCCTGCGCAGTGATCCCTTTTGATTCCACGCACTCATAAGCTTTGCCTGCGGAAAGGTTCTTATATTCTTCCGTTCTTCCACTAGGCCAGTCGATGACCAAACGATCGACCATGTCACGCTTTCCCAGTCCGAAAGTTACGGGCAACTCCGATTGCGATAGATAACTCGAACCACTTTTGACCATGCGCGATTGGTTCAGAGTTCCATTCGAAGTTCCACTAATAATTTTCACCGAAGCTCCAATGCCATCGCGATTGGACTTCGTCCCAACCAGACGAATGCGGATGCTTCGATTCCCGCCAGTCTGGTCCGTGCGGTAGAGATAAGCTGGTCCATTGTTGGTCGTGATCAGGAGATCAAGATCGCCATCGCGATCGAAATCGCCATAAGCAAGCCCACGTCCGACTTTTGGTTGACTGAAACCACCGCCAGCCGCAGCGGCCACGTCCACAAAAGTTCCCTTTCCGCTGTTGAGGAAAAGCTGCGGAGGCTGCGCGTATCCAACGCCGCTAACGTTGCGCACCGTGTCGTCAATATGTCCGTTCACAACTGCGAGATCGAGCGCGCCATCCAGATTGGCATCGAGAAACACGCATCCAAATCCCAATTTATCCTTCGATGCCATCCCCACTCCGCTCTGCATGGCAACGTCGACATAATTGCCGTTGTTGGATAGCCGATAGAGACCAGTCATCTCGTTATCGAAATTCGTGATAGCCACTCCCGCGTTTCCCGAATTATCGAAGTCGGCCACATCCACGCCCATTCCGGCGCGGGCTCGGCCTTCCGCGGAAAACGCGATGCCTGCCTCCACGGCTACGTCTTTGAACGTACCGTTGCGCTGATTCCGATAAAGCTTATTGGGCTGCGTGTCATTGGTTACCAGCAAATCAGGCCAGCCGTCGTGATCGTAGTCGAGCATGGCTACGCCGAGGGACTTCGAACTGCTGTCGAAAATCCCGCTTGTGGCTGTGACATCTTCAAAGGTTCCATTACCGCGATTGTGAAACAACCAGCAGGTTTCTCCGCGGTAGGCTTCAGGCGTGCAATAAGATTTGTGCTTGCCGTCGAGACTGCAAAAAACATCGTGCTCGGGAGACCACTTCACGTAGTTGCAGACAAAAAGATCAAGCAGTCCGTCGCGGTCGAAATCAAACCATACTGCGGACGTACTCAAAGCCTGCCGGCCGCCCAACCCGCTCGACTTAGTAACATCAACGAATGTTCCCTTGCCGGTATTTTTAAATAGTCGGTTCTGCCCGACGCAGGTAATCAGGATGTCAGGAAAACCGTCGTTGTCGTAATCTCCGATCGCGACTCCCATGCCATACATCTCGGCGTCGAGTCCGGCACTATGGGTTACGTCGGAAAATGTGCCGTCGCGATTGTTGCGATAGAGCTTTAGCGTACTGGGCTCCGACTTATGTTCCCGTTTGTGTCCGAGCCAATCGGTGCCGTTCACCAGAAGAATATCCTGCCAGCCATCGCCGTCGTAATCGAGGAATGCACACCCAGCCCCGAGTGTTTCGGGCAGCAGCTTTCCTCCGTAAGCACCGCTGTTGTGGCGGAAACGAATTCCAGCTTGAGCAGTTACATCGACCAACCGGAAACCGGGATCAGGAGCGGGAGAAGCGGCGAATGCGTCCAAGAGCAAGCCGGAGGTCGACGTTAAGCCTGCCGATGCAAGTCCAGCCATTCCCCAGAGAAATGTCCGACGGTCCAAAGCACAGCGATTCACCGAAGGGCTTGTCGCGGATGATCTTCTCACTGAAAACCTTCTCACGGAAGATCAACCAGCCCATTGCGGATCGCGTAGACAACCAATTCGGCAGCTTTGTGGATTCCCAAAGTGTCCATCATATTTGCCCGATGGACGGCAACAGTGTTCGCGCTGAGGTCGAGTGCAGACGCGATCTCCTTATTCGACTTGCCGTCCACGATCATCTGCAAAACTTCGAGTTCCCGCGGTGTAAGCCCCGCGCTGCGCTTACCCTTGAGCGCAGCCGGGCGTTTGAGTTGGGAATCAAGCACGATTTCGCCTTTAGCGACGCGCCGGATGGCAGCACCCAACTCCAGATCAACCGCATTCTTAAGGACATACCCGCGCGCGCCCGCATCGAGTGCCTGCCGCACCAGCGTCTCTTCCGGATGCATGCTAAGCATGAGCACCAAAGCCTGTGGACGTTTGTCGAGAATCTGGCGCGTGGCTTCCAGTCCGTTCATCCCGGGCATGGCGCAATCCATGACAATCACTTTTGGGCGAAGTTCATCCGTGAGTTTGACGGCCTCAGCGCCGTCACCGGCTTCTCCTACAACCTTAATATCCGTCTCATCTTCCAGAATGCGCCTGAATCCTCGCCGCACCAGGGTGTGGTCGTCAACCAGCAAAACTGAAATTTTATCCGGCATGGGAATCAAGCTTCTCTCTTGGAACTCTCAATCGAACCACCGTTCCGCTTCTATCTTCCGCTGGCCGCAAAAACTCAACTGTGCCGCCGAGCAACTCCGCGCGTTCCCGCATCGCCACCAATCCAATTCCCTGCTTGGCAGCTTGCGTTTCAAACCCTTTGCCGTGATCTTCCACTTCAACTTCCAAAGTTTGTGGCAGAAATCTCAGATGCACCCAAGCTTCACTGGCTCCCGAATGCCGGGTCAAGTTATTCAAAGCTTCCTGCACCACGCGATAAACATGAATAGCGGCGTTGCCATCGACAGGAAAAGATTCTCCCGATTTCTCATAGAATACGTGAATCCCCGCCTGCCTTTCCACCACCGGCAAATACCAGTCGAGCGTGCTCTCCAGTCCGGTTTCTTCCAGCATTACCGGATGCAGCGCCTGCGAAAGGCTGCGCACTTTATCCAGCGTACTTTGTGTAATCTCACAAACTTCACGCAGCTCGGCGCGTAACTCCGATCCCTCCGGAGCGTGTTTTCCAGCGCGCGTCAGCATGGCTCCCACGGCAGTCAGAATCTGTCCAAACTCGTCGTGCAATTCGCGTGAAATATGGCGCAAAGTGGATTCCTGAGTCGAGATAAGCTTCTGGGCAAGCTCGCTGCGCTGTTCGGAAAGCGTCGCGAGTTGCGCAAACAATCGCCGATTCGAGCGGATTAAGTAAAGGCTGGTGAAGAGAATGGCAATCAGCGTCGCCGTCAGGAACAGATATACCTGTCGCTGAACGCGATCGTAAATCTGCCCAATGCGCAGCGCAGCTTGCTCCTCACTCTCATTGTTCTGCACCAGCAGCCGAGATACGGCCGTGCTCAGCGCTTCTTGCCGGGCTCGCAGCGAGATCCGAATCTGCGTCCTGGCTTCCGCCTGGTTGGAATCGTGCGCGAGTGCAAACGTCCGATCCGCCGCATCCCAAAACTGCGTGACCGAATTCTGCAGGTACTGCTCTTGTTCAAGTGTGCGATTCACCGGAGCAACCTGCTGCTCGCGGCGCAGCGCGTCGTCCAGATCGGTGCGAACGCGCTCGAACTGCGCCGACCAAGCCGTCAGCGGATAAGGTTCATCATTGTCCAGCATGTCGCGCATCGCCAGCGCAAGCGAGTTCAAATCGTTCTGGATGCGCAGCAATTGCAAAGAATCTTTCCGGTTGCGATCCACCAGATTGTTCTGTAGTTCGCGCAAGCCGGAAATCTGCCGCGTGATATATCCCGAGTAAGCAACCACTGCCGCCAGGGTGATGATGAGCCCCAGAAATAATCCGGGAGTTGGAGACCGATGAGGCGCAGCAGAGCCGAACGCGGGCGAACGCACGCCCCGAGAATACAACGCGGACGACTTAATTTACCAACCTCCCCAATGCCGCGCCCAATTCTTCCGACTTAAAGCCAAACGGGCCCGGTTTTGCCTTGTAGGCAACACGACCATTGGCGTCGATGAGGTAAAGACGATCGGGCCAGCCTGTATATGCTTGCTCGGTTGAGTTGCCAAATTCATCGATCAAGGCCGGAATCTGGATTCCCAGCTTTCTCACACACGCTCCCGCAACGAGCGCGCGCTCCTCTTCATCCTTCGGACTGGCGAAAACAACCTTGTCTTTGAGATTGCTCTGCATCTGCCAGACATCACTCGGATGCGCTTCGGTGATGTACACCACCATGAAATTGACCTTGTTGCCGTATTGCTCGTAGAGCTTATTGAGAGCGGGCACCTCCCGCCGGAACGGCGGTCAAGTGTAGCTGCCAAAAATCAGTACCACAGGGCGTCCTTGCGCTGTCAAGGCGGAGAGTTTCACCGATGCACTCTTATCGAGCCTCATTAGCGAGAAGTCCGGTGCAGTATCGCCAACGTGCAAGCTACCGGCACGAGCATGTATCCACAAGGTTTCAAATGGAAACAAAAGAAATGGGACTGGGCCCGGCAATTTCGCCATGAACCGCCCGAATGTCTCCGGCGGCTGCCGCATGATTTCGTAGAGCGCACCGCAACCAAGCAACCACACCAGAGCAATCACAGTGACTGCTCGGATCAGTACACGCTTCGGGAATATTCGTATTGCGCTCAAGATATTTTTCATGGACCTCCCTAAGCATGTCCTAGAACAAGACCTTCAGCGCCACCTGAATCACTCGCGGACTGATATCCGATTGGATTTGCCCGAACGTGCCCGTTTGGATGTCTTCAATGTCGCTGACCGGTAAGCGAAAATTGGTATGATTCAGCAAATTAAACAACTCTCCGCGGAATTGAAGCTCTTTCGTCTCCGTCAGCTTGATGTTCTTGAAGGCCGAGGCGTCCCAGTTTACGTATCGGGGGCCGAGGACAGCGTTGCGGCCTTCGTTTCCGAAGACCTCGAAGCGGCCTAGAGGATCGGGCTGGAGCTGTTGAAAGGCGTTTACGTTGAACCATTCCTGCGCAGTGCGCGGACCGGAGTTTGGGCTCCCAATTACATTGGGACGGTTGGCGGAGAAGCCGGTAATCTCCGGCGCCTGACCTTGCAGGGAGGGATCGGCAGAGTCGTATACCGTGAACGGCGTGCCGCTCATCGCTGTGAAGATCCCATTCAATTGCCAGTTACCTAGCACCTTACAGTACCAGTTATTGGAATGCTGCAAGAAGGGCAGGATCCACTGATAACTGAAGACGAAGCGATGGCGGGCGTCAAACATGGACGGGCCACGCTCGGCCGCGAGGTCGAATGGATTCTGTGCTAAATCGTTTTCTCCCGCTATGTCCTGTGATGCCGAGCCGGTAATATTGAAGGAAGATACGTCGTCGATGGAATGCGACCAGGTGTAAGAGGCTAGGAACGAGAGCCCGTGACTGAAGCGCTTGCGCAGGCTGGCTTCCAGGGCGTTATAGCTGGAATTTGCCAGGCTGGCGATTTCACCGACCGAGCTGTAAATGCAGCTACTAGGCGGGTCCGCGAGGGTGCATCCAGAATAGAGGCGACGGTTGTTCACGTTGCTTTCAGTAGAAATCAGACACGGGTTTGTCGGCGAACAGCCAGGGCTAGTCGTGTCCGCGGGGACAAAAACTGGCGGATTGCCTTCGATGAATCGCGGCAGTCTTACACCGGCGGTGCCCACGTATCCGATCTGCAACAGCCAGTCCGCGCCGAGAGAGCGCTGAACGTTCAGATTCCAATCCTGCGCGTAGGGCAGATGCAGGTTGCGCGCGACCACCAGCAACGTCATCGGCTCGGGAAAGGCTTGGGCAAACGGGTCCGGAGAATAAAACGGGTAGGCAAATGAGTTGACGGGAAATTCGATCTGTTGAGTTTTCAGGAAAGGAGGCGCGCTGACGGGATCCTGCAGTGGACCACCCTCTCCGTTATAGAAGGGCTCATAGAAAATTCCGTAGGCCGCGCTGACTACTGTTTTGGCATCGCCACGCGGGTCCCACGCGAATCCTACGCGCGGAGCAAAGGCTTTCTTCTGGGTCGGAATCAAACCGGCGGGCACGCCCGGATCGCCTGGATAAAGAAGTCCCGCCGGAGCAGTGGGAAGCACTTGCGATTGCACTCCGGGAACAAAGAGATTCACACGGTTCTTATTCTCGGTGGCGGGGAAGGGCAGTTCGTAACGAAGACCGAGGTTCAGCGTCAGGCGAGATGTGGCCTTGTAATTGTCCTGAGCGTACGCGTCAATGGCTCGATCGCGGATTTCGCGGGCAAAGTCACCTCCGCCCTGCAAGAAGACTACGGGATTGCCGGAAAGAAAGTTGGCAAAACCGTCGTTGTAGATGAAGTCCTCGTAAGAAGGAACGCCTTCGAATACAAAAAAGCCGTTGGTGGCAATGCCCTGCAAGGCATTGATCTGGTCGCGGCGGTAGCCTCCGCCAAACTTGAATTCGTGGCGGCCGTAAATGCGACTGAGAGAACCGGAGAGATCAAACGTATTCTGATAGGTGTTGCGCGGCCCGGTGATGGGATCGCCGACTGAAGCGTAGCCTCCGATCTGGATAAAGGGCGGGCCTTCCGCCGACGCCAATGTGGGGGCGTATTCAAAACCCAGGCTAGCGGGCGACTCATGGTTAAGGTGCTCGTCCAGCAAGAAAGTATTGCGGAGAAATGAAAAGCGCGCGACGGCGATGGTGGTTGGCGAGAAGACGTGCGTCTCTTGCGCGACGAAATTCTGCGCCCGGTTATACTCGCCCACCGGAAAACCCGGAACATTGGCGCCCACGGGCGAAAGTGGGTCCGTCGTTGGGCCACTGCTGTACATGTAGCGGAAGTTCAGAGTGTCTGCACGGGAGAGATAATGATCGAGGCGTAGGCCGAACTGATTGTTGTTCTCGCTTAGAGTCTGGGTGGCGATGAATCCATTTCCCGAAGTGTTTGGCAGAGGGAAGAACGGCAAGACATTCGTCGCAATCGGGTCAATGGGCGTGAAAAGCGTCAGTTGGTTGAATGGCACCGACGTGCCAAAGTACGTCAATTGCTCCTGCGGGTTGCTGCAGATCCCGCCGGCATTGAAGCTGGCCGGCGGAGCACACCATTCTCCGAAATTGCCTTCTCTCTCGGCCGCAGAAGGCACGGTTGCGGGGACGCTCTCACCTTGGCGGTTGCGAAAGCCCTCGTAATATCCAAAGAAAAAAGTCTTGTCTTTTAGGATCGGGCCGCCGAAGGTTGCGCCAAATTGATTTTGCTTCAGAGGCTGGACAGTTTGGGTAAAGTAGTCGGACGAATCCATGGCATCGTTGCGGAGAAATTCCCAGGCAGCACCATGAAATGAATTGGTGCCTGAGCGGGTGACGATATTGGTGGTGGAGCCGGTGTTGCGTCCGAACTCTGCGTTCGCGTTGTGGGTAAGAATCTTGAATTCGGCAATCGCGTCTATTGGTGGCTTTAGCACAAAACCACCGTCCACAGAGCTGACATTGTCGGCGCCATCGATCAAGAAATTGTTGGATTCAGGGCGCTGGCCATCGACGGCGTAGGCTTGATTCTGTCGCGCGGGGCCTCCGGCTTCGAGCAGGCCGGGCGTTAATGGGACGACGCCGGGTTGAAGAAGTCCGAGCTGAGAAAAGTTGCGGCCATCCAGCGGGAGGTCGAGAATCTCGCGCTCCATCACGGTTTGTCCGAGACTGCTGATTGTGCTCTGCACCAGATCTGCGTCCGCCTTCACCTCAACTTGCTGCGTCTCCGCCCCCAGCTTGAGATGAATGCCGACCGTCGCGGTCTCATTAATATCTAGCGTGATTCCTTCTTGCAGATATTTCTGATAGCCCTTGGCTTCGGCCCTGATCTGATAATGTCCAATCGGCAATTCAACAAGAACGTACGCGCCGTCGCGATCGGTAATGACCGTACGCGCTAAACCGGTTTCAATTTGTTGCGCGCTTACTGTGGCGGCCTGCACCGCCGCACCACTCGGGTCCACTACGGTTCCGCGAATGCTGCCTGTGATTTGCTGCGCGGCAACTTGCAAACCTGTGAAAACCGTAAGCAGCGCACAGGCCAAGGCCTTCCGACTGATCATGCGTCTCCCCTTTTCCCTTTTGTAGAATCGTTCCGGTGCTACAACACACTCCCCGTGACAAAACATGCACGGCAGCACGAAGAGATTTCACGTCGGGTTGAAGTCCCGTGATTATAGGGAGGCAAATTGATAGGTCAATAATATGAAAGAAGTATGCTGGGTTCGCACAATTTCGAATCACAATATTGAGGACGTTAGGAAACGTTGAAAATTTTGGAGACGAGCACCGGCTTCCCCGTCCGGGGGTGGGGTAATATCTGACTGGTGAGGTTGTTGCCCCGTGGATGACTCAAAAGAATATTTCATACAAGTCCGGGATCTGACGGTTACCTACTATTCTGAAGACGGCAACCCCGTTCGTGCCTTGGATGGCGCCAACCTGGAACTTCGTGCCGGAGAGATCGTCGGGATCCTGGGAGAGTCCGGTTGTGGAAAGAGCACGCTAGCAAGCGCATTGCTGCGGTTGCTGGCCCCGCACGCGAGATGCGAGAACGGAACGATTCTGTTTCGCGGCCGTAATTTGCTGAATCTGTCAGAAAAGGAATTGCGTGCGCTCCGAGGCGTTGAAATATCCCTCATTTCGCAGGATCCGGCTCTTTCTCTTAATCCCGTGATGACGGTCGGCTCGCAGATCAGCGAAGTTCTGCGCACGCACTTGCCACTCAATGCACAGGAACGCCGCAAGCGAGTCACTGAGTTGCTTCAAGAAGTCGGCTTCGATCGTTCAGACGAAATCTATTCCGCATATCCTCATCAACTAAGTGGTGGGCAGCGTCAGCGGATTGCAATTGCGCAAGCGGTCGCCTGCCGCCCTGCGTTCTTAATCGCCGATGAACCCACCAGCAAACTTGACGCTACCCTGCAAACTGAGATTGTCGCGCTCCTCTCGCAAATTCGGAAGCAATACGGGACGGCAATTCTGGTAATCAGCCACGATCCAACGTTCTTTGCAGGATTTGCCGATCGCATCGCAGTCATGTATGCCGGCCGCATTATAGAGGTCGGGAGCAGCGCCGAGATTTTCGGACGGCCGCTACATCCCTATACTCAAGCCCTGGTACGTATCGCAGCATCCTCCGTAGTTACAGGATCAAGTAGGTGGCTCCGGTTTCCGGTGATCGAAGGTGAATCTCCCGATCTGACCTGCATCCCCATTGGTTGCCGGTTTGAGCCTCGTTGCTCGGAACGGATGGACATCTGTTCACGTAGTTATCCGCGCGAGTTTATGCCGGAACCTTCGCGACCCGTAAACTGTTTCAAATATGGGGAGTAACTTGCCCACTAACTCGCCGATGGATGCGCCGGCCGAAAGCTTGCTGTGCGTGATAGGACTTTGCAAGAAATATGTCCGAGGTCGCCTATGGCGGAAGCGCGTGCCCGTAGCCGCTGTAAGCGGCGTCGACTTCGAAATCCCGCGAGGGCGAACCTTGGCTGTGGTCGGGGAGTCGGGATCGGGAAAGTCCACCGTAGCGCGATGCGTAACACGTCTGGAAAAACCAGACTCGGGCCGAATTCTGATCCAGGGGACCGACATCGCACAGCTTCACTCACACGACCTGCTTCCTTTTCGTGCCAGTATTCAGATTGTTTTCCAGGATGCAGTTACTTCGATGAACCCGCGCTTCTCGGCGCTGGAAGTCATTGAGGAACCTTTGCTGATTCAGCGCCAACGCAGCCAGGGCGAATACAACCGCCAGAACCGTCGCGATCTAGTTGGTACCTTGATGGAAGAAGTTGGGCTCTCTCCAGATTGGATGCGCCGATCGATCCTTCATTTCAGCGGCGGCCAACGCCAGCGGTTAGCGCTGGCGCGCGCACTCGCTTTGCGCCCGCAGCTTCTGGTTCTGGACGAAGCGCTCTCCGGACTGGACTTGTCCACTCAGGCACAAATCGCAAACTTACTGCTCGATCTGCAAGCAGCGCACTCGCTGACATATCTTCTGATCTCTCACGATCTGGCGCTGGTTGCTCGATTAGCGGACGTGATCGGAGTTATGTTCAGAGGGCAGACCGTGGAAGTTGGACCAACTCAGCAAATTATTACTAACCCTAATCATGCTGCAACGAAGAAACTCCTGGCTTCGGCCAAAGCGGCCGCGTCGAACCTCGCGGCGATCACGGGAGAGCCGGCGTGAGTTACCTCGGCCGCAGGCTGGCGCGCGCTACTCTGTTACTCATTGGAGTGTCAGGACTCTGTTTCCTGTTCACTGAAATGGCACCAGGAAGTTTCTTTGACGAAATGCGACTGAACCCGCAGATTTCGCCGGAAACGATTTCAGCGCTGCGCTCCCATTACGGATTGGACCAGCCGCTCCTGGTGCGATACGGGCGCTGGATGAAATCGGCACTGCATGCCGACCTTGGATATTCCATCGCTTACAACACGCCTGTCGCGCCGTTGCTGTGGAGTCGCGCGAAAAATACCTTACTGCTCACAACGACAGCGCTCGTTTTTACTTGGATGATCTCCGTTCCATTAGGCGTGTGGACGGCCAGTCGGCGCCACGGGTTACTGGATAAGATGGTCGGCCTTACATGTTCATTTCTCATTTCAGTTCCAGAACTCGTGATTGCCGTCGCGCTGCTCGCAATCGCAGTTCGCTGGCGAGTCCTGCGCGTCGGTGGAATGATGTCGGCCGACTTCGAAAGTTTCTCCGCCTGGACGAAATTGCAAGATCTGTTACTTCATCTGGCACTGCCGGCATTCATCCTCGTGCTTTGCGAAACCGCCATCATTGTTAGGCACGTTCGCGCCAGCGTCCTCGAGGTACTAAGCGCTCCCTACGTGCAAGCCGCGCGGGGATTCGGAATCAGCCAGACTAGACTTCTCTTCCAGCATGTGCTGCCAGTTGCCGCTAATCCCGCTATTTCCCTTCTGGGATTTTCCCTCGCTGGTCTGCTCAGTGGATCGCTCGTGGTAGAGGTGATTTGCGGCTGGCCCGGTTTAGGCCCGTTGATTCTGGAAGCGACGCTATCCCGTGACTTATATCTCGTCATAGGAGGAATTATGTTTTCTGCGTTATTCATGATCGGCGGGAATCTAATAGCGGACGTGATGCTGCTCGCATTAGACCCACGCATTCGCAGAGAAGGAACGGATGCGAACTAAGACCGTCATCCTGGTCGCGTGTCTCGTCGGGCTGCACCTAGTTTTGTTGTGCGCCGGTTTTTTTGCGCCTTACGATCCCACCACGCAAGATCGCAAGCTGCCGTATGCTCCGCCGACGCGGATACATTTAAAAGACAGCTCCGGATTCCATTTACGTCCGTTTGTATATGCATGTACGAGTGTGCAAGATGGCGATCAGGCAGGGAGTTATAAAGAAGATCAAAGCCGTGAGTACCCCATCGACTTCTTTGTAAGTGGGCCAAATTACAAATTGCTAGGCATTTACGTTACAACTGTGCATTTGTTTGAAGTAGCAGACCATGGCAAAGTCCTGCTCTTTGGAACTGATGGTTACGGACGTGATGAATTTTCCCGCGTTCTATTTGGCGGTCAGATTTCCGTCGCAGCTGGAATCACGGCAACGTTAATCGCCCTTTTAGCCGGAAGCATTCTCGGAATCATTGCGGGATATTACGGGCGATGGGTTGACGAGTCGCTGATGGGCGTGACGGAGCTGTTTCTCTCGCTGCCATGGCTTTATTTTCTTTTAGGAGTGCGGGCGTTCTTGCCGTTACATCTGAGTACGCTCCGTACGTTCTTTCTTTTGACCGGCGTAATTGGGCTAATCGGCTGGGCTCGACCAGCCCGACTCGTGCGGGGAATAGTTCTCAGTTCACGAAGCCGAAACTACGTTCTGGCGGCGCGTGGCTTTGGTGGATCTGATTTCTACATCTTACGACGACACCTTCTGCCGGAAGTCTTGGGCTTGCTGCTGACCCAGGCGGCGCTGCTCGTTCCTCGCTATATTGCTGCTGAAGCAACGCTTTCCTTTTTCGGTCTTGGAGTGAATGAGCCAGTGCCGAGCTGGGGCAACATGTTAAGCACGCTGCAGCAATACAGTGTTCTGGTGTCTTATGGATGGCTCCTCGCTCCGGCCTGCGCTCTGGTTGTTACTTCCGTACTCTATAGCTCCCTCGCTGATATGTTTCATTCCCGGTTAAAATCGTATTCAACCTAGAAAATTGTGTTCTGTGGGGTAAGGGGTGTTTATGAAGCTGATCGCTCGCCTAACCCTACACGTGTGTCTACTCACTGGTGCATGCTTTGCCGCAGCGCCCGCTCCAGATGCAGCCAAACCCGGCGAGGAACTTGCGCGCCTGGCGGACGTTTCTGGTCACTATGGCGGGCACCTGACCGTTGGGGAGCGCGCCGAACCAAAGACGCTCAACCCGGTTACCGCTACGGACGCCGTTTCGCGCGAGGTGATCGGGCGCCTTATGAGCGATCTGATCGAGATCAATCGATCCACACAACAAACTGAGCCAGCGCTTGCGAAATCGTGGAAGATATCGCCTGACGGCCGCACGTTTACCCTTCAACTACGCAAGGGAATCCGGTTTTCCGACGGGCATCCATTCGACGCGGACGATGTCGTTTTCTCGTTTAACGTTTACATGGATGGAGCGATCGATTCTCCACAGCGTGACCTGTTGATCATCGACGGCAAGCCCATCGTCGTCACCAAACTCGATCAATACACGGTGCGGTTCGCGTTGCCGCGCCCTTATGCGGCGGCTGAGAGATTGTTCGATGGCCTGGCGATGATGCCGAAACATCTGCTGGAAAAACCCTACCGCGAAGGCCACTTCGCACAGGCATGGTCTCTAAATGCGCAAGCCACCGAGATCGCCGGATTGGGCCCATTTCGACTCAAGCAATACGTGCAGGGGCAGCGAATCGTTGTCGAACGCAATCCTTATTACTGGAAGGTTGACCGCGAAAACCAGCGCCTGCCCTACCTCGACGAACTCGTATTTCTGTTCGTAGGCACCGAAGACGCACAGGTGATGCGCTTCGAGGCGGGAGAGACCGACATCGTCAGCCGGCTCAGCTCGGAGAATTACAATCTGCTTTCGCGCGAGAAGTCGCGCATCGGTTCGCAGTTGTCCGATATGGGGCCAAGTCTGGAATACAACTTCCTGTTGTTCAACCTGAATGACCTCAGCGGGAAAAAACTAGACGAAGTTGCAGGCAAACAGGCCTGGTTTCGCGATTTGAAATTCCGCCAGGCAATCTCAGCAGCGGTTGATCGTGACTCCATCGTGCGTCTGGTCTACGGAGCTCGAGGCTCGGCCTTGTGGGGAAATGTTGGCCCTGGAAACAAACTCTGGATCAATCAGAATATCCCGCATCCACCTCGGTCAGTCGAAACCGCGCGTCAGCTTCTAAAGTCCGCGGGATACTCGTGGAATCCAGCGGGCCAGTTACTGGACGCTACCGGGCGCCCAATCGAATTCTCGGTCATCACCAGTTCGTCGAATAGCCAGCGCATGAAGATGGCAACTCTCCTGCAAGACGACCTCTCGCATCTCGGAATGCAGGTCCACGTCGTTCCACTTGAATTTCGCGCCATGATCGACCGCGTGTTTCAGAGCTTTGACTACGACGCAGCAATCATGGGGCTGGGTGGCGGAGACGCAGACCCCAATCCGGAGATGAATGTCTGGGCCTTCGCTGGTACGTCGCACTTGTGGCACTTGGGCGAAATCAAGCCTGCCACCGATTGGGAGCGCGAACTTGACCAGTTGATGCAACAACAGATGGTCACGCTCGACTACGCCAAGCGCAAGCAGTTATACGATCGTGCACAGCAACTGATCGCCGGCAATTTGCCATTCATTTTTCTCGGAACGCCCAACATCCTTGCCAGTGCGAATGCTCGGGTCGGCAATTTCCACCCGGCGGTCATCGATCCCTATACATTGTGGAACGCGGACGAACTTTTTGTTCGCGGCCCAGTTCAGGAGAGCGCGGGCGTTCGATGACGGGAGCCGCAACAGGACGGCAGAAGGAACGGCCCACTGACTCCTCGCGGGATCGCTCTTCGCTGTCTCAATCTTCGGATGAACTGCTGATCGGTCGCTGCCTAAAAGGCGAGCAGGAAGCCTGGTCAACCTTGATCGACAAGTACAAGAACCTCATTTACTCGATTCCGATGAAACTCGGGATGCATCAGGATGCGGGCGATATTTTTCAATCCGTTTGCGTGGACCTGCTCTCTGAGTTGCCGCAACTCCGCGAACACCGCGCCTTGCCGAAATGGCTGATGCAGACCTGTTATCACAAATGCCTTCACTATCAGCGCACTGCGGACAAGTTGGTTGAACTTGCTCCCGAAGGCACAGACAGCGACGCCGCACTTCCGGCCAGCAGCGCCGACGAGCTTCCTGAGCACATGTTGGTGCAGCTCGAACAAGAACAAATCCTACGCGATGCCGTCTCAGAGTTGCCCGAAAAATGTGAGCGAATGGTCCGTTTACTTTTTTTCGAAATTCCTCCGCGACCCTATGAAGATATCGCCGAGGAACTGGGTATGGCGACTGGCTCGATCGGGGCGATCCGCGGCCGTTGCCTGGCTTATCTCAGGAAACATCTTGAGAAGAAGGGCTTCTAATTCCAATGAGTGTCCAGGCGGTTCAGAGGACCGAATCCGATGCCATGATCGAGCGCTTACTCGCGCTTGATGACACGCCAAGCCGCGCGCAGCTGGTCGCGCAACATCCTGCAATCGCGTGGGATGAAATCGTAAACATTCTTACGGAAAAAGTTTGGCAAGAGGTTCGCATCGACACGCATCGGGCCAAAAGCCTTGCGCAGGCAGCCCTCGATGTCGCGCAAGCACTCAACAATCCGAGTCTCCTCGCCCGAGGTCTGCGCGCAAAAGCAAACGCCATGTACGCGCTCGACGAGCACACGGAAGCCGTTCATTTACACGAGCAGGCCATCGCTCTATTTGAGCAAACCAGCGAAGAAGCCGAACTCGCGCGGACTCTGAGTGGATCCATTCAGTCGTTGTTATTGCTGGGTCGATACGATCAGGCACTTTCCGCCGGAGAGCGCGCGGGTACGATCTTTCAGAAACAGGGGAACACTCGCCGCCTGGCTCGACTGGAAATTAACATCGGGAACATTTATCACCGGCAAGACCGCTTCACCGAAGCGCTCGCATTTTACGAGCGCGCCTATGAGCAGATGTTGGCTCACGACGATGCCGAAGGGTTAGCAGCAGTTCTGAGCAACTTGTCGCTTTGCCACATCAGCCTGAACGATTTCCCCAAGGCGTTAGAGCTACACCAGGTCGCGCGTCGGCATTGCGAACAGAAGGGCATGCCGATTCTGGTCGCCTACGCCGACTACAACATTGCCTACCTATATTTTTTACGCGGAGAGTACGGACGTTCCATTCAAATGCTGCGGGATGCATCCGCCAGTGCAAAGAAAGCGAATGACCCCTATCAGCTTGCGCTCTGCAATCTTGATCTTTCCGAAATCTACCTTGAATTGAATCTGAGTGCCGAGGCCGGCGAACTGGGACGAGCGGCCAATACGGCTTTTCACGATCTCGGTTTTGGCTATGAGGCTGCTAAGGCATTGGGTTTCGCCGCAATCGCGTCCAGCCGCCAGGGGCAGGCATTTGAGGCGGTCAAGCTGTTTGCACAAGCAAAAGAAATGTTTGTTCGCGACCAGAACCAGGTCTGGCCTTCGCTCATTGATCTGTACGAAGCTCTGGTGCTTTTCACTGAGGGTCGCCTGTTCGAGGCGAGACGCCTTTGTGCGGCAGCACACGAGTTTTTCCGCACTTCATCGATGCGAGGGAAAGCGGTGCTCGCCGACCTTTTACTCGCGCGAATTGCTCTGCGTCTGGGCGACACCAAACTCGCAAAACAACACTGCGAAATGGCGCTGGCAGATTTGTCAAACTTGGATTCGCCCACGCTCCTCTACCAGGCTGAGTTCCTTATGGGCGAAGTCGAGCGTGTAACCGGAAATGAGGGTGCTGCCTACGAGTCGTATTGCCGGGCGGGTACGGCGGTCGAGCGCTTGCGCAGCAGTTTGCGCGGAGAAGAGCTGAAGATCGCTTTCTTCGAGAACAAACTCGAAGTTTACGAGAGCCTGGTCGACATTTGCCTGCACCGCCCGAACAGCTTCGAAGAGGCGTTCGCTTATATCGAACAAGCCAAATCGCGAACACTGATGGATCTTCTAAACCAACCGATACATGTGCCCACGGCAGCCGATCCTGGACAAAGCGAACTCGTACGTTCGATCCGCAATCTTCGCGAAGAACTGAATTGGTATTACAACCTGATTGAACGCGAACAACTGCGACCGGAAGAGCGTTCGCAAGAACGGGTCCAGCAACTCGAGCAACAGGCTCGATCGCGCGAGTCCGACTTGATGCGGGCCGTCAAAGAAGCCACCGTGGCGGAAGCGAATGAAGCGGGCCTGCAAGTTCCCTCCAACATGTCGCTGGAGGAGATCCGGTCTGTGCTCGCCGCCGATACCGCTTTAGTTGAGTTCTTTTGCACACATAACCGCATCGTTGTATGCGTACTAACCCGTGACCAGCTTCACATCTGCCCGGTTACGGTGCAGTCGCGAATTCAAAAGCTGCTGCAATTTCTGCAATTTCAGATGTCGAAATTTCGCCTCGATCCTCAGTATGTGGCCACCTTCAGCCAGGCTCTGCTTGAATCGACCGAGGCGCACCTCAAGAGTTTGTATCAAGAGTTAATTGCTCCCATACGCCATCTGCTCGCTGCTCGGCATATTGTTTTTGTGCAGCATGGACTCCTGCACTACGTTCCGTTTCATGCTCTCCATGATGGCGAGTCCTATCTGATTGATCGCTTCTCTATTTCTTATGCGCCCAGCGCCAGCATTTACGCACACTGTCAGACGAAAACGGTCAACACAACTGGCAATTCCCTTATCCTTGGCATGCCCGATGAACGAACCCCCGCTATTCGCGCTGAGGTCGAGGCACTTGCTCGAATCTTGCCAAACGCCAAGCTCTTCATAGCCGAGGAGGCAACCGAGAACGTTCTGCAAACCTATGGGCCGCGCAGTAAGTCAGTACACATTGCAACCCACGGATACTTTCGTCAAGATAATCCAATGTTCTCGTCGATTCGCCTGGGAACATCTCATCTCAGCCTCTACGACATGGCCCACCTGCAGCTGCCAGTCGAGCTGGTTGTGCTGAGCGGATGCGCCACCGGGTTGAATGTAGTTACTCCGGGGGACGAATTGATGGGTTTGGTCCGCGGCTTGTTACAGGCTGGAGCCCAGTCGCTCATCTTGAGCCTGTGGGATGTTCACGACGACAGCACCAAGGAATTTATGGTCGAGTTCTATACCCAGCTTCAGTCAGGGCGTTCGCAAGCGGAGGCGATGCAATCTGCGTCCATCAGTCTGCGTCAGCACCGCCCCCATCCCTATCATTGGGCTCCTTTCTTATTGATAGGAAAGGGGTAACGAGTTACTGAGTTTTTTCTTGCCGAAACTGTATTTTCCGAGCCTCTGCCATCCCTTTTGTACTAGAGACAAAGCCTAGCCTTAATAGACAAGTCTCTACCACCCCCAAGACACAAAGACACAGGATACGAGGATAAGAATGCAGCATTTTTCAGAACAACCTTGGGCCGATTTTGTGCGCGGAATCAGCAGACCCGAAGTCAGCAAAGACATCAAGGCACACCTTGCCTCGGGTTGTTTGAAATGCAAGACCGCTCATGACGCCTGGAACCGGGTCCAAAGGCTGGTAACCGAGGAAAGCGCTTATGCACCGCCGGAGAATCTAGTGCGTCTGGCGAAATTAGGCTTTGCCGGCAAAGCTGCGCAACCGCCCCGGACATGGACTCTGGCTAACCTCGTTTTCGACAGTTTTGCCCAGCCGCTAATGGCCGGTGTGCGCAGCGGCGCGCTGAATGTATGGCAGGTCATCTACGAAGCAGAAGGACTGACCGTAGATTTGCGTTTCGGTCGGCGGGCACAATCCAAGGCCGTGCACTTGGTCGGACAGGTGTTCGATAAGCAGGAAGTACGTGCATTACAGAACAATGCGACGGTTGAGTTGTCGACAGAACAAGATCGAATGGTCGCAACCACCGATGTCAGCACCTTGGGAGAATTTCACATTGAATTTGAAGCAGAAGAGCATTTGTGGTTGTCAGTAAAGGCAGTGGGCCGCAACCCCGTGCGGATTCCGCTGACAAATCCGAGATAAAGGTAACCAATATGTCTTACCAAAGGAACCAAAACGGGTTACTCCAGAGAGAGTACGGGTGTAAGTGGCAAGCACCGAGGTTCTACATTAGACTCGCACTCAAGTACATGGTCGAAAAGGGGAAAACGATGGCGGAAACAAAATCACACATGAGTCTTCGGCGCGCGGGCGTAATACCTTGCCTGCTGTTGCTGGCTGCCTTTTGCGCACCAACAGCGCAAGCACAAACTCGTCTGATTGTGCGCACTTCGCTGGGGCTGTCGGGTCTTAACCTGACCTGCTTGTTGACCGGCTGCAAGGTCGTAACCGGCCTTGGCGATCCCAACGGGCAGTTGTTTCTGGTGACTTTCCCCGCCCTTCTGAATCCAGTCACGAAACTACTGCAGCTCAATCTCGAACTCGGCATCCTCGATGTCGAAGTGGATCAGACCGTGACGGCGCAGCAACCGAATGCCGCCTCCGATCCTGGATATCTGACAGATGAGGTGCCAACGCCTTATTACGGCGCGACCGTTTGGCACGGCTACCTGGCGCAACCCGGGAATCAACTGGTGCGCACGGCCACAACTCAAGCGGCATTTAACGCGGCGGGCGCTGGGACTATCGTCGCGGATATCGATACCGGCGTCGACCCCACCAATCCGATTTTAAAAGGTGTTCTGGTCAACGGCTACGACTTCACCCGCAATATCAGTGGCGGTTCGGAAATGAACGACGTTCAAGGCACGCCCGCTCCTAATTCGAGTCAGGCGCAGCCTGCAATGTTGGACCAGCGGACGGTCGCGGTGCTCGATCAGCGCACCGTCGCAGTCCTGGACGGCACAGCGTACTCCGACTTCGGACATGGAACGATGACCGCGGGCATCATTCACCTGGTCGCGCCCGAGGCACAGATCATGCCGCTCAAAGCTTTTTCCGCGAACGGCAACGCATATGACTCCGACATTCTGCGGGCTATCTACTACGCTGTGAGCCATGGCGCCAATGTAATGAACATGAGCTTTAATTACTCGAGTTACTCGGCAGAACTCGCAACTGCTATCAAGTATTCCAACAGTCGCGGAGTAATTTCTGTCGCGTCCGCTGGAAACAGCGGCGAGTACACCGTGGTTTACCCTGGCGGTCTGCCGGGAGTAATTGACGTCGCCTCAACCTCGAATACTGATGTTCAGTCCACGTTTACGAATTATGGTGCGCCACCGGTTTGGTTGGCCGCGCCAGGAGAGGGCATCGTCACCACCTATCCATGGGGCACCTATGCCGCTGGATGGGGCACATCATTCAGTACTCCTTTAGTGGCCGGCACCGCAGCTCTGATGATGGGGGCCAACAGTAAATGCCCCAGCTCGAACGTTCCCCTCGGTTTGGCGAATGCCGACTACATTGGCAATCTGAATCTCGGATTCGGCCGATTGGATACATACAAGGCACTTCAGGCGTGCCATCTCTTGTAAATGGATAATTGAAAGCGAGCCACCACGACATGTCTGTAACCCCGAATCCGGTAATGGATGTGTCTGGACTTATGCTGCGTATCAAGGAACTGGAAGAGCAGCATCTCGCTTTTCGTAACTCTCTGGTGTGTGCCTTCAACCAGATGCTTGACCTGAAGGACATCAACACCGGAGTGCACAGCACTCGGTTGGCAGAATGGGCGCTTCGTGTAGCTCGTAAGATGGAGATCCCGGAAGAACGCCTTTACCAGGTAGAAGTGGCCGCGTTGCTGCACGACATTGGCAAAATCGGAGTACCGGACGCCGTTCTGAAAAAGGCGGGTCCGCTCACACCCGAGGAACGCGCTCTCATCAACCGTCATCCCGAATACAGTTGGTCGATCCTGCGCCTGTTCCCCGGACTCGAAGAAGCGAGTCTCTACGCCCTACACCATCACGAGAGCATGGATGGCAGCGGCTATCCCGCAGGACTCAAGGGAAACGACATACCATTGGTTTCACGTATCATTTGCGTCATCGACGCTTTTGATGCCATGGTCTCGAATCGTTGCTACCGGCAAGGCCTTCCGCACTCGGAAGCGATTGCTCGCTTGGTCCGCAGTAGTGAAACCCAGTTTGACCCTGGCGTTGTGCAAGCATTTATTCCCATCGCTGAACAGGAAGCCGCCGACGTCTTTGCCGCCGCAGGAACAAGCATGTCCGCAGTGCTCTAGCCAGCAGATATAACGACTGGGCTCAGAAAGTGTTCATCATTCTGCTACCCTCGTGGCTTCGATCGCTTAGTCTCTAGATATTTCTCGTCCACATTTTTTGCACAATGCAGACTCCTCAGCGTTGTTGTCCTACGTCCTGCGTCGGCAGCGCCTCAAGAGTCAAGACCTCGAACGGCCCCAGCGTGAAGGTGTGTTTCTGTCCCACGACCAGTGACATTGAAGTCGCGGCACTGTCCTGCTTCCAGGGGCTGCTTGCCAGAAATCTACGCGGCGCTTCCGGTGGCAGCTCAAATGCCTCGCCCACGTCGATCGATATGCTTTGGCGCTTGTTGCTCGGGTTGCGGAGCGTGAGTATGGCTTTTGCCGGCGACCAAGCAGCCCAGCCGTAGACTTCCAGCTTGCCTGGGTCGCCGCCCACCCAATGTGTGTCCCGGAGGACTTCGGCGTTACGCCGTGACCAGTTCGCTGCTTCCGCAAGTGTGTCCCAATTTCTCGTCGAGAGAAGTGCGTGGGAAATATATAGCTCCTGGAGCTGGGTTCCGCTGCCAAAGTAAGAGTGGACTTCGTTCGTGAAGTCATCTTCCGGATCGCTGTCTAAATGTTCGGCCTGCCTGGCGTAGATCAGCCCGTGCAGCATAAGGGAATTCAACGGGAAAAGCGGCCCGCCTTGTACGACATTCCGATACGTCTGGGCATCGCGGTATGTGATCCATCGCTCGCGCCAACTCCCGACCCCGGCAAAGCTGTGGTCATCTCCGCCTCGCCAGATCGAATCCGCGTAGCGCAACCAAAATGGCGAAGGATAGGTTCCAGTAGTGAGATTGACGAATAGGTCAGGTTTCTCTTCGCGCCAGTCCCCAATCAAACGGATGGCAGCTGCAAAATCGCTGTCGAAACTACTACCGGGGAAAACGCTATCGACGTTGCCAGTGCCGTCAATCTTGAACTGGTTGATTCCATCCTTCTTGATAAAATCGAGGGAAACTTCCCGGAATCTGGAGTAGTACTTCGGGCCGGAGAGAGCAAACCCTCCTGCATTGGTCTCGAAACCATTCTTTTGGCCGAAGTCGAGCCGCTGCTTTTTGGCCTCTTCGTAGCCACCCCATGGAGAGAGCCATATCCCCATCGCCGCGCCATATTCTTGCGCGGCGTGGGTCAAAGGAGTAAGGCCCTCGGGGAACCCTGCGTTCATGCGCCAAAGCGAATGGGTATTGTCCCACCCGTCATCGAGGAGAAATGAATCCAACTTCACGCTGCGCTTGCGAACCAGTTCGGTTCCGAACGCATTGATCACATCGAGCACCGCAGCCGCGTCGTAGGGCTTGCCAAAGCCAATGTCATACCAGGAGTTGTAGTGGAGAAATGTGCGGTAGGGATGAGCGCGCTCGCGCTCCACATAGTTTAGGAATCCGCGGCGCATTTGGCCCGTAGGCGACACACCAATGACGAGCGAATAATCCACCGTTTGTCCTTTTCTCAACGGCAGTGCTCGCTTCATAGTGCAGGTGACGGTCTCTGCCGCCTGGCACTGGGCCAAAGGGTCTTCGAAACCGAGAAACAAATCTCCAGCAGTTGCCGGAGAACCTTTGACTGTCCCAATCACCTTCGCGCCGGGCAGACTTCCATTGAATAAATACACTTCGGAAATTGACTGATCGCTATCCGGCGCCGAGATCGAGATTTCTTGCCGAACATAGTTGGAATCGTCGCGCAAAACTGCGCGCCAGAGGATAGAAATGCTTTTATTCGAGTCTTGTTTCTCTGGATACTCTTTGTTATTGCTCTGATATTCCAAGCGGAGGCGAATGGCTTTGCCAGTGTAATGTTCAGCGGCACGCGAGGCTCCTGCATTCGAAGGCAGCTCCTCGATCTGCGGACCGTCGACGATGGTCATATCGGAAGCGCGGACTGTGGTGCCATCGTTATAGGTAAAGCTGAAGGGATCGCGCGGAAGAGACACGTCCGTCCCGGTGGTTCGGAGTGCCAACGTCAGAGCGGTCAGCTTGCGCTCGGCAACCGACCATTGCGCTTGCATCGTCTGGTTCGACAACGAAAGGACTGTGCCGCGGATCTCCACCTTGGCTGTGCCCGGAGACGCTCCGTAGAGCACGGAAGTCTGCCCTGACGCTAGGGACAGGGCAAGGAAAGAACTCGCGAGAAACATTACTCTCAGACTCGTCGCGATTACAGAGATCGATGGCATTTTGCTTGGCACTGGTCGCTTGTCAATAGATGTTCACATGGGAGACAACGCGGCTGATGGCGCCGTTCGGGCTGGGACAATCTGGTTGGAGTCCAAGCCCTAACGAGCAGAACAGCCCTAATAACTGAGCCAGTATTACGTCCACGGGTGCGCGGTATTCGTCGCGGAGATCGGGCGCATCCAAGGAGAGCACATGATCCGCAAGTTGGCCAAGATGTTTTGTCGAGTCGGGGGTCACCACGACCTGTAGTTTTACGAGTCTCTTTCTGCGGACTTCCTCAATTAGGTCTATCTCGTAATTTCGCCGGCGGAGATCTCGGGAAAGAAAACTGACAAATACCGTGTTTTCGTCCAGCGCCGACATGGGGCCATGGCGTAGGCCCAACGTCGACTCTGACAGGGTAGTTATTTTGCCTGCGGTCAACTCCAACAGTTTCAATGCGGACTCCAGCGCTACAGCTCGCAGGACACCGGAACCTACAAAACACGCCTTAGAAAATTCCTCCTGGGCGATTGCAGCGGCAACCTCCTGCGCACGCTCCAAGAAACGTTCTCCTGCTCGCAGCAACGTGGAAAACGTATCCTCATAATCATTGGGAGAAAACGCGTGGGCAAGGCAGTGCCCGGCAACCACCATGTTCGTGTAAGAACTAGTCATAGCCAGTCCGCGGTCGTTTGCTGAATCATCCAAGGCAAGCAGGAAGGTGCGATCGGGCTGCGTCTTACAAACCGCGGCCATCCGGCTTAGTTTGTTACAAGTCACTACCAGGTGCCGCACCTGGGGATATTTTTCGATTGTTGACTCCAGTACAGCCAATCCTTCAGAACTATCGCCGGATCGCGAGAACGACACCCATAAGTAAGACCTATCCGCGAACACCAGATCCTCAAGGTTGGTCAGAAGGTCGGTACTGGGAACTGCCCACACGTCACATCCCCACAGCCGGTGCAATAAGGGTGTCAGAGCTCGACCGACATAATCAGAAGTGCCGGCACCCACGAGAAACACCGTAGGTCGGGAGAGTGGATCCGCCCCGATACCCGCCGCCCTCAGAAACTCGCTCAACTCGGGACGACTCTCCGCGCAGATCTTGTACGTTTGCTGCCAACTCGAGGGCTGACGCAGGATCTCGTGCGGCGTATAGAGGATGCCGCGGGTCTCCTTCTCTTTCTCGCTGGCACCGACCAATGCCAGCAAGCCTTCTGTTTCATGCCCCTGGATCAAGATCGCTCCTTCCCAACTCTTGCCAAAATTGCACTATACTGCCAGGTATCTACGAAATATATAGTAATATTTAACAACCGTTATAGCAACGAAACGAAATAAACACTCAGCCGATAGTGCTCCGACCGACGCTGCAGTTCCTGCGCCCGTTCGCCGCGGGCCTCAGCAACGAAAATATGAGCCGAAGACAACCATGAGCGAAGATATACCGCGCAAAGATGCTTTCATCGAGATGGTGACCGCCAAAGCTTCAGTGGATTTGGGGCTCAGCGATTACCATCCCCGCCCTATGCTCGTTGTTCCGGAGCACGAGGTACGTCGTCCCAAGTTTCCGGTCATTGACTATCACAACCATCTCGATGCGCAACATCCGCGCAACGTATTGCGGGTCATGGATGAATGCGACGTTGAACTGATCGTCAACATCACCATGCGGGTTGGCAAAGAAGCTCTCGATATGATCTTCAAGTACCATGCGGCCGCGCCTGGCCGATTTGCAACTTATGGATGGATGGATTGGTCTGACTTACAGTCTCCGGGGTTCTTTGTAAGAGCTGTCGATCGGTTCGAAGATTTGGTGGAGCACGGCTCCTGCGGGCTGAAGTTGTGGAAAGACCTCGGAACCAGCCTCTCCGATGCGGACGGCAAGCTTCTACGAGTGGATGATGAAAGACTCGCTCCATTATTCGAGAAAGCAGCGGAACTGGGCGTTCCCATCATGTTCCACACGTCGGATCCCGACGCATTCTTCTTGCCCATCGACCCAGAAAATGAGCGTTACGAAGAGTTAGCCGCGCATCCCGAATGGAGCTTCTACGGGTCACATTTTAGTAAGCAAGAGCTTTTGGCGCAGCGCGACCGCGTCTTCGCACGGCATCCCAAAACAACATTCGTGGCGGCACACATTGCCGAACGTTCGGAAAATCTGGAATACGTTGGCTGCCTGCTGGAGTCCTATCCGAATGTACTCGTGGACATCGGTGCCCGTTGCGCTGAATTGGGACGCCAACCCTACACCGCCCGCAATTTCTTCCTCAAGTATTCCGATCGCATTCTCTTTGGCACGGATCTGGTCCCTGAATCCGAGATGTACCGGTTGCACTTTCGGTTTCTGGAAACCGATGACCAGTACTTTGAATATCCGTCCCACGCGTCTCGTCAGGGCCGTTGGAGTATTTATGGACTCTATCTTCCCGATGAAGTTTTGCGCCGTGTGTATCGGGACAATGCGAGACGGATTCTAAAGCGCCCACTCTGATCTCGCCCACGTTCCCAGGAGCAAGGAGTCAGACAATTGTCACTTCAACTCCGGATTTCTTCAGCGCGGCCAGGTCTGCCTTAGGAATGCCAGAGTCGGTGATAACGTGTCGAAGAGAAGATGGAGGAGCAATCAGGGAGAGACTGCGCCGTCCGAATTTGCTGGAGTCGCAGACCGCGACCGCCAACTTGGAGATCTCGATCATGGCGCGATTCACTTTTGATTCCAAAAGATTTGGTGTGCTGATTCCATAATGAACGTCGAATCCGTCTACTCCGAGAAAAAGAATGTCCGCGTGCAATTTGTGGAGTGTCTCTTCCGCGATAGGCCCTACCAGAGAAAACGAGTTCTTCCTTAGATTGCCCCCGCTCAGAATCACTTCCACCGCTGACCCAGAGAGCTCGGCGGCGATATTCACCGAGTTGGTGATGATTGTGAGGTTCCGAAAGTTTCGCAGTGCGCGGGCAATGGCGGTAGTTGTAGTGCCGGAATCAAGAATGACCACTTGCCCTTCTGACACCATGTTCGCGGCTGCCGCGGCAATCTGCAACTTCTCCTTGCGATGCAGTTTCTCCTTTTCTCGCAAAGTGGGGTCTTCCAAGGCGCCGTCGCGGGCTGGGAGCGCCCCACCATGGGTGCGGTGAATCAGGCCTTTTAGGTGCAGCGCATCCAGGTCCTTGCGGATGGTGACTTGGGAAGTGTCGTAATGCTTGGCCAAGTCTACGACCACGACCCGGCCGTCCCGGCGCAGCAACTCAAGGATCGCTCTTTGCCGCTCTTCGTTTAGCATTCAGAATTTGATGCGCCGCTCCACGGCAGATCTGCCATAGAAGACACTCTTGGCACTTCTCTTTTATCCCGCATGACATTCAGTTGTCTAGTGGAAAAGTTTCAATCCCCTGTCCTGATCAGGTTGGTTTTTCATCCTGCCAGCGTCTAGTCGGGACAATCTTCGCCATTTGAAAATATTATGATGTATTACGAATAGATTCGTTTTCCTTTTTATTGTTCGGTTATTGTCAAGGGGTTCTTGCGCATGGGGGTCGCGAACGGCCTCCCTCGCAGAAACCGAGGGACTCTCGCTAGCGCGCTTTGGAATTGTGATGGCCACAGGCATCCCCTGATATTCGGGCACCCAAAGGTCGGGGCCGATAGCACGGATTCGCGTTTTACGCTTGACAAAACGGTGGAATGGAAAGTAATAGTGTAAGCGAAAGTAAACGTTATAAAACACAAGCATTGCGAATTACTGTCTGCTTGATCTTTGCTGGAGGCCGTCCATGCAGGTTCGAAGATCGGTGTGGTTGCCAGTTCGTCATCGTTTCCTACTCACCGTGCTGCTCTCTATTGCCGCCGTCCTAGGTTCTGCTTTCACTGTTTGGGCTCAGGGAAGTTATCGGGCGCAGTTGCGCGGTGTTGTTTCCGATCCATCGGGCGCGGCAGTCAACAATGCGGCGGTTACGATCCAGAATGTCGGTACAAATATTTCCAGCACTGCACGTACCAACGACAAGGGGGAGTACTACTTTACGGGTTTGGTTCCCACAACCTACGTCGTCAAGGTCGAGGCTGTCGGCTTCCGCTCAGCGGAGCGAACCGGTGTGGTCCTGCAGGTCGATCAGGAGTCATCACTGAACTTCAGGCTGGAGATCGCAGGCATATCGGCCACGATCAGCGTCACGAGCACGCAGCCGCTGCTTGACACGGACGACGCGACGCTGGGCACGGACATCACCAGCCAATACATCAAGGAACTTCCTCTGGTCAACCGCAACTATTTCGGCATGATGTTCTTGTCGGCGGGCGTGACCGAAGTAGCAGGGTCGGGCACGGGAGATAACTATCCTACGGGCACGAATTTCGTCTCCAACGGGCAACGTAATGCGACCGCCGAAGTGCGGATGGATGGCGCCTTGATCAGCGCACCGGAGCAGGGCGAAGGAGGAAACTCCAACGTTTACTACGAGCCGCTGGTCGAGAGCATGCAAGAGGTGAAAGTCCAGAACAACAGCTTCTCGGCAGAGTTTGGCAACAACGGCGGCACGGTCGTAAACATGGTCATGAAGAGCGGCACCAACGCTTTCCATGGCAGCGGCTGGTATTTCCTGCAGCGTCCGCAGATGGACGCCCGCGATTTCTTTAATCCCAAGTACCTTGTGGGCGACCCCGTGCCCAACGCTAAGCCAGATGTGAAGCGTGACCAGGGTGGCTTTTCGATCGGCGGTCCGATCATTAAGAACAAAACTTTTTTCTTCGGCGATTTCGAGAAAGTCCGCAGTATCCAATCGACCAGTGGGCTCGCGACCGTGCCAACATTGGCTGAGAGAACAGGCGACTTCTCGGCGGCGGCGAATGCCATCTATGATCCGACGCAAATCACCTGCCCTGCTGGCAACTGCATCAGGCCGCAGGTCCAAAGCATGGGTCAGCTAAACGTAATACCCCAGAACGAGATCGATCCCATCGGCCAGGCTGTAGCCAATCTCTATCCAAAACCCAATCTCTCGCAAGAACTCGATAACTTCAATTTCACGACCACAGCGAGCGCGCCTGACTACCAGTTCGACATCAAGATAGACCATCAGCTTAATGATAAGCAGCGCATTAACGGCCGCTACAGCCGGAGCTCAAGCAATTTCACCAGTCCGTTCGTTCTGGGGGACGGCTTTGATAGTCCTTCAGGGGACGGAATCGCGGGCAGTCCGACGATCGCGCAAAACGGCTCGTTCGAATATTCCTGGACGATTAACCCACGGGTTATCTGGACAAACCACGTGTCTGTCGATCGAGTGCACGAGTTGTCGACATCCGGTGGACCTACGATCTCCAGTTTCAATGCTTCCTTGCCGGCCGGAGTTCAAGGATTGCCTTCCGTTTTGCAGGCCAACGGGTTGGGCAGGATGCCAACATTTCAGATGGTGGGCGCGTCGCCATGGACCGATCTCTTCGATCAGTGCTGCGTCGACACAACCTTCGCCCACACCCTCTACAGTTATTCGTCCCAGTTTGTTATTTCCAAAGGCTCGCATCTGCTCAAATTCGGCGGTGAGCAGAGACTTTTCTACAACAATTTTTTTCAGCCGCCAAATCCGACTGGCAACTTTAGCTTTACAGACTTTGTTACCTCGCCTACTCCGAACAGCGATACCGATGCGCTTGGAAATGCGACGGGCAATCCGTTCGCCAGCCTTCTCTATGGTTACGCTGACAACGTAAACGCTTCTACTTACCTTAATTTATATCCATCGGTGGCGAACCGATCTGTGGAAACGGGGTTCTATTTCCAGGACGACTGGAAAGTGAGTTCGAAACTCACTCTTAATCTGGGCTTGCGTTATCAGTGGAGCACGCCATACAACGAGCGCCACAACAAGATCGAATTCAGCGATTTCACTGGAAACACTGGAGTCAGCCTCGATCTGAGCGCGCCCAATGGCGCTCAGGCAACTCTGCAGGGAGTCGGTGTGAATTACCCCTCCTCTGTGCCTTTGCTAGGCACTACGATATTTGCCACTCCCAGCAACAGAAGTATTCCGGTATACCGCAAGGATCTCGGACCGAGGTTAGGATTCGCCTATCAGATCGATTCGAAGACGGTTGTGCGCGGTGGGGCAGGCATTTATTTCGGGATGAGCCCAGCCACAAACTTTCAATACACCGGCACCGCCTTCCGCAAAACCGCGACCATGTTTTTCACTAATGACAATTTTGTGACTCAATCCGCTACCCTGGAAAATCCGTTTTCGAGTGGATTCACTGGTCCGCAGAATATGCAGTATGGCCAGCTGGCGAATTGGGGGTACGTCAACAATAATGATCTCGGCACAACCACCGCGCGAGACGCCAACATTTATCAGTGGAACATTGGCTTTCAGCGGGAATTGCCCAGCCAGATCGTGCTGGGTGTGGACTACTCCGCAAACCGGAGCACCCATCTGCCGTGGTCGGGCACGAATAATAGGGATTTCATCTCGTCGCCTCTGTTGGCGCAGATTTCAGCTGCCGTAACACCTACTGATCCGACCTGCCAGGCAGACAGTTGCGTGACTAACTTTCTTCAGACGCAGGTGACCAATCCATTTGCCGGCATGTTCAATTCTCCTTGTACTCCGACACCTTCCAACCCGTGCTTCAACGAGCCCGATTCGAACTACGGGCAGTCCACCCTGCCTCTGGGAAATCTGATCAACTCCTACCCGCAATTTTCGGGGGACTTTGAAGGGTTGATGCTAGAAGAAGCCAATTCCTGGTACAACGCGATGCAGATTCGCTTCCAGAAGCGCACCACCCACAACATCAGTTTCGACGGCAGTTACACGATATCGAAGTGGACCGACGATTCTTCGGCAGGGAGGAACAATTGGGTCGGGGCACTCGGCAACGGCACAATTCAACAACTGGACCGCCTGAATCTGGAGCACAGCATTAGCGCTAGTGACACGCCGCAGCGGCTGGCAGTGGCTATTATTGTTGACTTGCCCGTCGGCCGGCAGCAATTGATTGGCGGCGACATGAACCGTGTTCTCGACGCAGTCATCGGAGGCTGGTCGATTTCGACCTTGATCACGGAACAATCGGGCCAACCCATGGCGATGACTATGGCGAATCCTCGGCTAGCGAACGGCAGCCAGCGACCCAACGTCTTATGTCCGCAACTCAGGACGGGGATAAGCTTCAATAACGCAGCCGTGACCTGGCAAAACTCGACATTGGCTCCGTACCTTAATATGAACTGTTTCGGCGATCCAGGCGACCAGAATCCCGGCAACGCTCCACGCTACTTTTCCAACTTGCGCGTCGATGGCATCCATAACGCGGATCTGAGCCTTTACAAGTCATTCGTGCCCAAGGAGGGCACCAGGATCGAAGTGCGGGCGGACATGTTCAACTTCACCAATCACCCTCGCTTTGGGCAGCCGAATTCGGGAGTGGGGGATCCTCAATTCGGGACAGTAACTAGTGATGCGGGAGGGCAACTGCCCCGGTACTTCCAGTTCGGACTAAGGTTCGAATTCTAGGCGCGTCGCTTTACAGAATGACAGAGGTTTAGCCATGACAAGCGCGCAGCGCGGCGTGAGGTTCAGCGGATGGCCTTTTGTCCTTATCCTTACCCTTTTCCTTTTCCTTTTCACAGCTGCGACGGCCGCGGGCCAAGTACGGCTGGGTGTGCCGGCATATCAGGATCCCGGGACGGTGCAATGGACGGCATGGGCGGCACCGGGGGCGAAGGCGGTCGGCATTATGATCGTCAACCTCGACAATGGTGACGATGAACATTACTACGCGAGCGTAGACCGGGCGATCCGCGACAGCCGAAGGCAGGGCATTTTCGTAATCGGATACACCTACACGGGCTATGGTGCGAGGGATCCGAAAATCGTCCGGCAGAAGATTGATGCGGTGTACCGCAACTATCTGGTCGACGGCATTTTCTTCGACGAAGCGCCGACCGACTGCAACGCCAGCAACCAATTTTTCCCCAACGCGTTTTTGTACTACGAATCGCTCACCAACTACGTGCGCGAGCAAGTTGGCGCAAGGATCACCGTACTCAATCCCGGCACCTACAGCCCCAGCGACTGCTGGATGGGAATCACCAACATCCTCATGAACTGGGAAGACCAGGGTCTGGCAAATTATCAAAATTACTACGTGGATTTTGCCTGGGTACATAAATATCCACCCGACCGCTTCTGGCACATCGTCTATGGCATGAGCGCGGACCAACTTCAGACGGCGCTGGATCTCGCAAAGCAACGCAACGCCGGCTGGGTTTACCTGACGCAGGAGACGGGCAATCCTTATGCCAGCCCACCAGAATTCTGGGCCCGGGAAACTTCGACGGTGAAACACCAAGGCGTGCAGGCTCCATTCGCCAGCGCATGGCCGGACTCATTCGATCCCCGCGGCGCTCGCCTGCTCGGCCGCACCTCGATTCGCTGGGGCGGTGAGGGATCGGCAAATTGGCAGATATTTCTCGACACCGATCAAAATTCAAAGACCGGATACAACGGCGGTGGCATCGCCGTTGGCGCGGAATACATGCTCGAAACCGATGGCAGCACCGCCCATTTGTTGCGATACGCGGGCACGGGCACAGATTGGAAATGGACGGAAGTTGCAGCGAAAGCAGATTTCGAACTACTCGATGCAAGCGTTCAGACGGCAAGCTTCGACACGGCAGGCGTCGGCCACACGCAGGCTCTAAATTTTCAGATTCGTGCCTTGAACGCCGCTGGTGATCCTAGCTATGACAGCTATGTCTTGCCGCTTAGTTTGAACAACACCGGGCTGGTGTTCGACATCAGCAACCATAAGCCGTAAGCGTGATTAATAAGACTGTCTTCCGGTCGGCGCGAGACGGCGATCCGGTTCGACCAACAACCAAACAAGGCCTCCAACGCCACTGAAGATCGCGGCTACCAGAAAAGAAGAAGTCCAACCGTAGCGTTGTGCGATTGCGGGTGTTAGTGATGAGGTTAGCGCTCCTCCCAACTGGCCACCCATGTTCATAAAACCAGACACAAGCCCAGCGCTCTTACCGGCGATATCAGCGGTAACGGACCAATAAGAGCTCTGCGCGAGATAGAGAGCGCCAACGCCTCCCGAGAGCACGATGCTGGCGAGGGAAGCGCTGGCGACGCGAGATCCAAGCACAAGAATCACCGAGGCCAAAACCAGCGCGAGACAGGCTACTCCACAGCGACCGATGCGCTTGCCGTAGGTTTTTGTCATGGCGTCGCAAATGACGCCGCCACCGAGGCTGCAAACTACGATGGCCAAAGGTGGCAAAGTGCTATAAAAGGCGCTGGTTTTCAGATCCAGGCCACGTACTTTCGCCAGGTAGATGTAGAACCAGCTGAAGAAAATCCAAGCCACATATCCGAAACAGAAATAACTGATGGTGACCGCGAGAATATTTTTGTTTGTGGCAATTTGTTGCCAACCGAGGTGGGAAGAAGTAGTGCTCGCGGAATCGTCAGGCATAAAATCAGAAGTCGAATTCGTGAGAGGTTTTGCCTGACGGAATTGCTGGATGTAAGAAAGTTCGGCTGGCGAAACCGATGAATGTTGTTCCGGGGAATCGCGGGCAGCGATACACCAGACCAGGCCGACGATCAACCCAAGAATTGTGCTGCCCCAAAAAGGTGCTCGCCAACCGTGGTGGATCATTAAGTAGGTCACAAAAACAGGCGCGGTGGCTGTACCTGCTCCCACCCCCGCGAAGATCAAACCATTGGCAAGGCCGCGCTCCTGCGAGGGAATCCATTGCGAAACGAATCGGTTGCAAGCTGGATAGATGATGGCTTCGCCTGCACCGAGCAGAAAGCGAATAAGAATAAGGCAGGAAAGGGCCCCAGCAATCGTCGAAGACAGAGATGCCGTAAGCGCGGTAAATATTCCCCACCAAACAACACCAATGGTGAGGACATAGCGGGGCCCGAGTCTGTCTGCCAGCCATCCGCCGGGTGTCTGAAAAAATGCATACCCGATCAGAAAAGCGCTGAAGATCGAGCCGAGCTGGACTTGGGTGAGGTGGTATTCCTCAGCCATGGCAGTACCAGCAATGGCGATATTGACTCGATCTAGATAGGAAACGGCTCCCAGAACGAACAGCCAGAACACCAGGAACCAGCGCACTCGTCCGCTTGGCCGGTCAGCCACTGGCATCTTCCGTATCAAAAAACGGTAGGAAGTAGATACCTGCCACACGGCGATCGGTTGGCTTCGAACTGATATTCATGGCTGTGGTTTTCGAAAGCTATTTGCGAAAGCTACTTGCGAACGTTATTTGCGAACAACGGCAGCTGTGCAATTGATTTCGACAAGAGACTGACCGGGAAGTGCCGCCACAGCAATTGTCGTTCTGGCAGGGCCGCCATGGGGAAAATAGGTTTTAAAGACTTTGTTCATGGCGTCATAGTCTTCAATCTTTGCCAGGAAAACAGTAAGTTGCAGGATGCTATCCATGCTCCCGCCGCCTGCTTCGACTAAGGTCTTAACGTTTTCCAGAACCTTTGTCGTGTGCGTCTCGACATCGGTGGGGAATTCTTCCTTCGGGTTGCGAGAGTGCGCTCCCTGTCCGGCGATATAGATAACTCCGTTGTGCACGATCAGCGGCGTGATAAATCCGGTGCCATCGGTTGGCTTTCCGTCATAGCCCAGCTTTCGGACACCGCTTTGGTCTTCGTTGGTTGAGGCAGTGGTTGCGGCACGGGCTGAGCCGCCGAACAGGCTGGCCGCGCTCATGCCAGTGAATAGGCAAGCGATTCGGGATGCAAAGCTTCTGCGCGTGGTTGAAAGCATCGTAATTCTCCTTATTTGAATATACGAAATAATTTAATAACGAAGTGCTTGTACAGAACGAACCGAACAGTCTCAAAGGCGGCCGACTTGTTTTACGGCTTCGACAATGGATTTTGCTTTTTCGATGATGGCGTACATGGAGTGCTCCTTGAAGTCCAATTGCTGAGCGAGAGCGAGGGTCTTTTCTGCCTCTCCACGTGGTACGACCGCGACGCCATCGGCATCGGCAACGATAATGTCTCCCGGATTCACTGCCACACCGTCGCATACGACAGGCACATTAGCGCCAGCGAAACGATAGTGGTGAACCGAAGTGGACGGTACGATGCCCAGGGCAAACACAGGGAACCCAATTTTCTGCAAGTAGGCCACGTCGCGAACTCCACCGTCGATTACCGCACCGGCATAATTTCGGGCTGACATGGCCGTGCCCATCAGGCCACCCATGCCAGCGATGTCAGCGCCATCATCCACCACCATGACATAGACAGAATTTTTTTGGCCCTCATCAATGGCCGCAAGCATGCCATTTAGGGCAGCCGGATCGTCATTTTCTTCCTTTTTCAAGTGCACCGTTAACGCGATACCGGCAAACTTGCTTGAAAAAATTGGCCTCATGCGGTGCGACATATACATTTTCTTGCCAGCAATCTGCTCCAGGGCGTCGGAAACGGAGGCAACTTCGACATGTCGAAAAGCTTCGATCAGCGAGGTTTCGTCTTTAGTATTGGCAGCCGTATTGTTGCTAGCCGTTTGCGCTCTGACCGTGTGGAGTCCCCATACCAGCGAGATCGTGCCCACTAGTAGAAGTGTGAGGAGAGACAGCTTGGAGGTCTGCTTCAGCGCTTTCAGTCGACAAAAGAATATGAACACGGCGTAATCCTCCTTGCATTGCAGGCCTAAGAATTCTACGCGCCCTGGCCGCGCTCATTTCGCCAAGTAGGGCACGAAACCCGGTGTATTCGTCTTGAGCCTGTATAGCGACGTTGTAGCCGTAATGTACAGGGTTTTCATGTCAGAATCTCCCCATGCTAGGTTTGCCGGCTGTTCGGGCAGGATGATTGTTCCCAGATGATTCCCACCGGAATCCCATACCCAAATTCCTCCGGGACCCGTTACGTAGAGGTTGCCGGCCAGATCGAGTTTCATCCCATCCGGAACGCCTTCTCCCTTGCCCCCTGGTTCTTCTCCAAAAATGCGGCCATTGCGAAGCGTCCCATCCGGTTGAAAATCGTAAACACGAATATTTCTTTGCGTGCTGTCATCCACGTACAACTTCTTCCCGTCGGGAGAAAAGGCGAGGCCGTTCGGTTCGGTGAGCTCCTTGGTCAACAGCGTGACTTGACCCTGCGCATCCAATCGAAAAACTCCCTTGAAGTCCAGTTCCTGTTTCTGATCCTTTGGCAAGTCAGACGTGGGGTCGGTGAAATAGATCGCCCCATCCGGGCCGATTACTACGTCGTTGGGACTATTGAGCCGCTTGCCCTGATAATGATCAGCCAGAACCGTGTACGCGCCGTCAGGCTTGATGCGAATAATCGCGCGGAGAACGCTGGCGCAGTCGATAAGCTGGCGATGCTCGTCGTACGTATTGCCATCTGGATCGCCCAATGAAATGAGTTCTTCTTTGTGCCCGTCTGGGTAAATACGAAATATCTTGTTTGTCACTTCGTCGCTCACATAAACGAAGCCAGTCGGATCCCAGACCGGTCCTTCGGTAAAACCCATCTCGCCAGCCACTAACTCCAACTTAGCGTCTTTCGGAACAAGCTCCCAAAATTTGGCCGACTGTCCCTTCAACTCGAACTGCCGAGGCCGTTCTTTCGCAGTTGCCCACGTCACCGCTATTAGCAACCCCACTCGCATGGCCAACCTGAACTGTCTTTTCATACGTTCAACCCTTGGAAGACAACAAGTAGCGCCAAAGCCACTCCTTGTTAGGAATTCGTTTAGTTTTCCTTTCTTCATTTACTCGTCGCAACTTGTCCATCTCGTTTTGCATCCACAACGCTCAGCAGGTAGCCCACGAGTTGGTCCAGTTCTGATTTGCTGAGCTTCGCACCATAGTTGTCTGACATCAGGGGCTCGGAATCGAATATAAGCTCTGAGAGGTCGGATTTCTCTAGCGAGTAGAAAGCCCCATCCTGCGTTTGCAATTGCACTGAGAGATTGTCCTCATTCCTGACCAAGCCAGAAATCTGCCGGCCATCCCTGGTTGTTGCTTTGGCCAATCCTTTGTGAGTCCCCGGTCTTTTCTCGGCGCTCACTATGGCGCTACGGATCTCGTCGGCGGAGTGGCTTGCCCCGTAATCTGAGAGATCTGGGCCAAGAAATCCCCCCGAACCATGGACCATATGGCACACCGAACAGCCTGCTTTGCCGGAAAAAACTTCTTTGCCTTTTTCGGAGTTTCCCACCACCGCAGGCGTTTTACCTTTGCATTGCAAAAATCGCAAATAATTCAAGGTGTCGAAGAGTCTCGCTGGTCCCAGTCCGGCAAATGGAGGCATTCCCACTTGCGGTTTTCCCTCCCGCAGCACCTTGAGAATTCCGCTGTCCGATAACCTCACGATATCGGGCCTTGTCGCAATGTCCGGGGCGTGTTCGCCTCCTCTTCCATTCAATCCATGGCACGGCGCACAACTAGATTCAAACGTTCGCCGCCCGGCGTTATGCGTCGTTGTTTGAGCTTGGCTCACAGCAAGAGCAAGAATAAATACAACCGCATACCTTATTACGAACCGCCGTGTTCCGAGCGACTGAATGAATCGCCCAGTCTCTGAATACGGGTTCGCTTCTCGGGCCCTTACTTTCAACCGATAAAACCTCAATTGATCTTCACTCCGAAGCCCTTCACTCAACGCATGGGCATCCTCAATGCGCGGATTTACCGCGGACGGCGATCAGTGATACTTGCTCCAGATCGGGATAGTTGTCATTCTGATCCGCTTTACGTTCCGTGGGAGCAATCTGTTGAACCGTGGTGCTCGCCGGCATGATCGGGCCGAAATATTGACCATACACGTTGTCAAAGGCTGGCAAATCAGCGAGATCGTCTAAGTAGACATTGGTAGCCACGACTTCACTGAAGTCCATCCCAGCTTCTTCGAGGTTGTCGAGGAGATTACGCATCGTTTGCCGGAGTTGATGCGGGGTGGTGGCGGCATAAACACCGCCGTGTGGCCCAGGGATGAATCCGCTCTTGGCCGAGCAATATAAGGTGTCGCCGGCAAAGACGCAGGGGCTGGCGGTGGGACTTGGAGGCATGTTCTTCGGCCGCACTGCTTTGCGTTGCTGAAGGTCGCGAACCGCTACACCGGTGTACTCGATGTGAGCGCCTCCAGGAAGACTGGATACCTCGATTGTGGCACGCCCTGGTGTGTTACCGAATTCGAATCGCTTGGCATAGTGCTGATTCATAACGTGCGAAGGGATTGACGACGTCAGATAGGGATTGACGAAAACCACATGACTCATTTCCAGCCCGGCGGCTCTTACTACAGCCTGCATACCGTCGAGTGCCAGATCCACCTGCACGGCAGGATCATCGGGAACCTTGCCAGTTACGGGATCAATCCCAGCCATGCCGGAAATGAAAAGACGGTCATGGGTAAGGATTCCGGGCGATGCGAAATCGTCTGCGGGAAAATTCGGAGGATGAATCGCTTTTCGGCCATCCAGATTGTGGACAGCGACGGCGTTGATTTGAACCGGCGGATCGGGAAGGCCGTAAACTCCGAGTACCGCTCGAGCTGGGGGAGTCTTCGGGAAGTACTCGGCGAACACTCGATTCATCTCCGAATATAAACCGATGTCAGTCAGATAAACCTGCACATATACAACGTTATCCAGAGTCAGTCCTGCAGACTCCACCACAACCTTTATGTTATCGAGAGTTTGGCGGAATTGCGCGTTTGGATCGGAGGGTATTGTGCCATCCGTGCGGCGTGGTCCCTGGCCAGAAATGTAGAGATAGTCGCCGGTATCCACGCCTGGCGAGAGAAAACGGTTGCTGCTCGAAGCGGAGTGGGCGGGCGTCACGACGCGCACTTGCTCCTGCGCGGTGACCCGCGCGGCGAGAAGAGTAGCCAGCAGGCAAACACCTAAGTGCCGAGCAATTGTTGACAGGTACACGGTTTCCTTTCGAGCTGGCTATGCAGCCTTCTTCTGGGCAGCACCCAGAACGGAGCGCAATCTTTGCCCAACAATAATTTCCTCTCCGGGCTTGATCGTCATAGAAACCAGTTCGATATGATCGGGTCCCTTGTGGCGCTCCTTGGGGTTGGGATTGCCTTCACGCACCGCAGTCACCAAGCTCGGATTGTCTGCGCCCAATACCTCAATGACGGGATCGCCGGCGCGAAGTTCGCCGACACAATCGGAAATGGAATAGCCCCAGGCTTGCTGGTCCCACTTAACTCTCAAGGTTGGATATCGATTCCCATCATCCGGAACATAGGTAGTTGTGGTAACACCAGGCACGGTTTCGACCAGCTTACGGATGCGGTCGATGCGAGTATTCCATTCCGCGTAGAGTTTTTTCTCGTCGACCTTCAACCATGTTTCAAGCGCAACCAGACAGCCGATGACCTCTTCCTTGCCGACCTTCATGGGACGGCAAACGGCGCCTTCACGTGGGTTGCTATTCATGAGAGCGGCCTCGATAAGATCCTTGCGACCGAGGAGCAAACCGCTACACTGCGGCCCGCGAAGCCCTTTGCCTCCGGAAAAGCAATACATGTCAACCCCCATCCTGGCATAGAGTTTTGCGTTTTCTACGGGAGGTATACCGGCGGCGTCATCGAGCAGGAGGGGTACTTTGCGCTCTTTGGAGATCACAACTTGCTGTTGCAGCTTTTCGCCGAGGTCGGTTGTGTAAATCATCGCCGTGTTTTCGTTGATGGCGTTGGCGATTTCTTCGGGGGATCGCACGAGAACAAGTTTTGCTCCGGCAAGTCGAATGGCGCTGTCAAAAGCGCTGCGGCCTCCCGTCATTACAACTTCATGTTTCATCCCGGTGGTATCGGGAAGCTGCCAGATCAGTTTGTCGTCCGCACCAGCCATGCAGGCGGCCGTTGCCACGGCCATAGCTCCGGCGGAACCGGAGGTTACAATGCCTGACTCCGCGCCCGTCAACTCCGCCAAGCGGCGTCCCACAGCACGCTGGAGGTCGAGCATGTTCACGAAATAATCACTGGCTGCCAGCTGGGCTTGGCGGACCTCTGGGAACTCAAGGGACCCACTGAGATAGGTCCAAGTGCCGCGGCAATTGATGACGGTCTTCACGCCGAGCCTGGAATAAACGTTCTGCTGGGATTTGATTCCCATCGTCGTGGCGGCTTGTGCGTAAAGATCGTGGGCTGCAATTTGACTCAGCAACGGTGTTGCAGCCAAAAACTTTACGAAAGAACGCCGACTAGAACCATTTCCTACCATAATCATTTCTCCTCATAGTCTGCCCAAACATACTCTTGCCCGACATGGTCTCTTATCCACGACCTCCGAACGCGAGCCGAACTTTCTAGCGGGCGAGTCTGTATCCACGGAAGGAAAGCCGCCAAGACAAGATAAGAAACTGATATGAACTAAGATTCTTGGTTTAACACAGAACTTTACTGAACGCCAATCTTTTTCTTTTGTTTTATATTGAATTATTTCATTTTGTTAGTTTGCAAGGTATATTCCGTTAATCTTGGCGACGGTGTCCGCCGAAGTTGGAGGGGTATGACAGCTAGATCAGAAAAGCAAATCGCTGGAGCAGTTTTTACGGTGGTGGTCTTGCTTTGTGCATACCACACACCATCGGCCGTCGCGCAGACTGCATCGCAGGCTAAACCGGCAGTGAACGCGGAGTGTCGAGTAGAGAGCATTGACTATCAAGGGTGGAAGGCGCAACGGGTTTCCAACCGATGGGTTCAGCTCGTCATCGTGCCACAAAATGGTGGACGCCTGATGCAGGTCAGCTTCGACGGGCATGCTTATCTTTTCGTCAATCCAAAGTTAACGGGCAAGTACATTCCACCTTCCCAAGACGAGTGGTTCAACTATGGCGGGGACAAACTTTGGTTGTTGCCTGAGGGTGACGATGACGAACAACATTGGCGTGGAAACTCCGACATACTCGATGACGGGCCGTACGACTTTCGAAAACTTTCGGGTGGACCGGGGTGTGGGATCGAACTCACCGGACCGCTTGACACCCACACTGGCATCCAATTTTCACGCACCATTCGCCTGGACCCAGAATCGCCTCATATAGCTTTTCGTGCGTCCATGAGGAACGTGAGCGGCCACATCGTCGAGTGGTCGATGCAGTCGGTTTCGCAGTACGACACAAGCGACGCAACGGATTCCGCACACAGCAATCGCGAGCTTTGGGGATTTACCCCGACCAATCGATCGAGCGGATACTTAAATCGTTATCACGTTCGCTTTGGTCCGGCTGAGAACCGTGCCGCCGCGGTGCGGGATGATGGCTTATTTTCGGTGCACTATGCGCACCTGGCGGCGGAGCTGTGGGTGGATTCGACCGATGGTTGGCTCGCTGTCGTCGACGGAAGCAGCCGCTATGCCATGGTCGAGCGTTTTCAATACGAGAAGGGTAAACCCTATCCTGGGAATGCTTCCGTCATCTTCTGGACGAATGGCCCTGAACTGAGGTTGAGCAGCGACGGAGTGGCGTCGCTCACAGACGATTCCAAGGATGTTTCCCCGTTCTACATGGAAGCGGAGATCAATAGCCCTATGTGCCGCTTGCGTCCGGGTGAGGCTTGCCAACTGGATACAGATTGGTTTCCGACGCGGACCGATAGCGAATTTCATGGTGTGACTGACGCAGGAATAGTGACCAAACCACTGTCGGGAGTGCGTCTGGAGAATGGCAAGGTGAGACTGTCAGGTTCTTTTGGAGTATTTTTTTCCGGCAGGCTTGTGGCGCACTTTTATAACGAACATGGCTCGATGACAGGCATCCTACCGCTCGACGCAGTGAGTCCAACGTATCTGGTTGTATTGGATACAGAGATTGCTCCCCAAGGAGAACCAACGCGTGTCTCTCTGCACTTGGAAGATCAGGACGGATTGGATCGAGGCGCGCTCCAGGAAATTCCAATCAGGACGAAGGAAGCTCGCTGAAATGAAAGTGCAAAATGCCGCGTTGTTTGTACTTCACGCCCTCCTGATTAGCGCATCATTGATGACACAGGCGTTGGCGGGACAGGCATTAACTGGACAGGCATTGACCGGACAGGAACATCCGGCGGCCTCCGCCAGCACAACGCGCGCAGAAGATTTGCTGGCGACTCCAGTCGGAGCAAATTGGACCTCCTACAACGGGGACTACACTGGGCGCCGCTACAGCGCATTGCGGGAAATCAATACCACAAATGTCCACCAACTCCGAACTGCCTGGCTCTTTCATCCCGGTAACTCCCAGAATCTGGAAGCAACACCGGTGGTAATTCTAGGCGTAATGTTCGTGACATCAGCTAACGATGTGTTTGCTCTGGATGCCCGGACTGGTCGTCAGTTGTGGCATTATCATCGGCCCGTAAGTTCCGGGCTGCTGGACGATGCCGCGGCGCACAAGAATCGCGGGGTCGCGGTATGGCAGAATTCCGTTTTTGTCGAAACGGACGACGCGCATCTGCTGTCTCTCGATGCGCGCTCGGGTGGGCTGCTGTGGGACGTGGAATACGCTGACAAGACCAAGGGCTATGGAGCGACCAGCGCCCCACTGGTGGTGATGAACCAGGTTATTGTGGGAACTTCCGGTGGAGACTCCGGCGTAAGAGGATTTGTGGCTGCGTACGATGCTGCCACTGGAACGAAAAAGTGGCAGCGCTGGACAATTCCGGGACCGGGAGAAGTTGGCTCCTCTAGCTGGCCGGGCGACTCCTATCTGCACGGCGGAGCCACCACCTGGATGCCCGGGACGTATGATCCGGCACTCAACACTCTCTATTGGACAACCAGTAACGCCTCACCCGATTTTGTGGGCGACTCGCGCCCCGGCGACGACCTTTATACTGCCTGCGTCCTAGCCCTTGACCCGGACACTGGTCGACTCAAGTGGTACTTTCAATTCACGCCGCACGACTTGTATGACTATGATGCGACGGAAACTCCGGTTCTGGTAGATACCATCGAAGAGGGAACGGTACGGCACCTTTTGCTACAGGCCAACAGGAATGGCTATTTTTATGTCCTCGACCGGATGAATGGCAAGTTTCTTCGCGCGACGCCGTTTGTCCAGAAATTGAATTGGGCCAAGGGAGAAGATGCATCTGGCCGGCCCATTCTCACCGGACGAATTCCGTCCCCTGAAGGCACGTATATCTGTCCGGGAATCAACGGGGCTACGAATTGGTTTTCTCCTTCTTACAATCCGGATACTGGTCTCTTTTACGTACTCGCATTGGAGAGCTGTGATCTTTTTTTCGCAAAGACCAACAGATTCGTGCCAGGCGAGACGTTTTATAACACCGGTACCACTCTTCCACGAACGGAACATTCCCAGAAGATATTGCTGGCGCTTTCACCGTCAGATGGAAGAGCGGTCTGGAGTTACCCGCAAGTAGGCACTGGAAAATCCTGGGGCGGGACGTTGACGACGGCTGGGGGAATATTGTTCTTTGCGGACGATAGCGAATCTTTCGAAGCGGTCGACGCGAGTACAGGCAGGAAGCTGTGGCACTTCAATACGGGCCAAACGATCCGCGCATCGCCGATGACCTACGCCGTGGATGGTGTGCAGTATGTTGCGTTGTCCGCAGGGAGCGATGTATTCAGTTTCTCGCTAGAACACTGAATCGCGGCGCATTTTTTCTATTGTGGTTGCACTTCCAGAAGCAGATCTCCGTCGAACTCAACCGACAAATGTGCGCGATGTCCAGGCACCGTCCCGAAGCTTTTCCCTGTGACGTAGTCCACTACGCTGTAGTTGCGGTCTTCGAGGCCGCGCAGTTCAATTGGACCTTTCCACTGTTTGGCAAAAAATGCGTAGTACATGGTCTGGCCCTTACGGATGGCGTGCGCTTCCGGCTTATCGAAGCCGATATCATAGAGTTGCCCGAGATATTCTCCCTTAGACAACATCTTTTCGTGATAAATGCGAAGCCACTTTTCGAATTCTTTCTCCCGCTCCGGAGTCAGATCGGACTTACTTCTTTTCGTGACCAGAGACGGAATGACAAACTGCGTTCCCACGACGCCGCCCACGCCCAAAGTGGACGCAAAGTCGTTGCCGCCATCGCTTAGTTCGACGTGATCACCGAAGAATGGAATGTTGTCTCCCATCAGGGCCTTCAACGTTTTCGCCTTGGAGCGAACCTGAAAGGAGCTGGTGGGGTCGGAAGCGACCGACATATTGAAGTGCGGCATGGTGAAAAAGGAGAACGCAGTGCCACAAGGGCAGAACTCAACCAGCGTTCCGGGCTTTACCGCCTGCGCGGTATCGTAAATTGCTTTGAAGAAATCCGGCAGAGCTTCGACAGAATCTTCCGGCTGTGCGTGATGGTGCGCCGGGTTATAGCAGGCTGGCACTCCATTCATGTGCTGGCCATCGAGCTTCAGCCCGTCAAATCCCCAATCCACCAGGATTTTTCGCACCAATGCCTTGTGGTACTCCACCACTCGGCGGTCGGCCGGGCACAAATAATAAGAGTTCCACCAGGAAACTTTTCTCTTGGAGCCATCGCTGTTGAGTAATTCGTAGTCGGGATGATCGTGGAGCAGTTCCGAATCCGGTACAGCGCTGAGCGGTGACCACCAGAGCTGAGCCTTGAATCCTTCCTGGTGAATGCGATCTACTAGAGCCTTGATGTCAGCATCACCGTGAGGGAATTTTTTGGGGTCGAGCGCCCAATCGCCCACATTGTTCTGCCAACCATCGTCGAGCGTGACCCACTTAAATCCCAGTCGCTTCGCCGTCGGAAGTGTGTCGTACACCTGCTGGGGCTGCACTGATCGTCCATATCCCCACGCGCACCAGATCGCACCGAAAGCATCATCGGGAGCCGTGGCCATTTGGAAACCTTGCTTCATCATGAAGCGCCGGTAGTCGGCGAGCGTCCTGAAGTAGTCTCCCTGGTGAACGGAGACGAAGGTGCGAAACGTATGAAAACTTTCACCAGGGATTAATGGGATAGCTTTTGTGAAGCGTACCGCGATTTTCGCGTGCGCAGCATCGGGCATGGATACAGGCAGGGAGACCAGTTTGGGCCGCGGCTCGACATGTCCCACAGCCATGCCAACGTCACGCCGCCAGACATCAAGAATCGGCGTTCCGCCACCATAGTCGCTGGCGTTCATGCCTTGATAATTCTCCTGCTGAAAATTGGTGTGCAGCGGTAAGACCCAGTTGGGGCGTTTCTCGTAAGAGCCGGTCTGGTAAGACCAGAAAACTGGCGGGGCCGAATTACTTTGGGCGTTCACTGTGTACGCGTTGTTGGTCCAACTTTTGATCGCGAGCTTCGCCGTTCCGGTGTTGGTGTATTGAACCTCGAAAAACGCCATCGCTGGAAAGTCGTCATATACCGTAACGGCGACTCTCTTCGTGAGTATTCCCGCCTTTCCTTCCACGATGAGACGTTCACCCTCTCCAAATGCGTCTTTTGTATGCTCGCGTTTTTGCGAGGCCAGGAGAAATCCGGCCCAAGTCTTGTCAGCGGTTGTCACAGTCTCAGAGGCAGTGAATGGTCCCATCACCGTCTCCTTGGTGTCGAAACGAGCAACCACCCGGCTGCGCAAGTGGTTATCAAATTCAATTCGTAGATTGCCTCCTTGAATCTGAGGCTTGCCGGTTGGAGCGTCCACTGCCGCAGCGGACGCGCGGGACGCCAACACACAAAACGCAAACACAATCGTGAGAGCGACCCAAAGCCTGCTCGTAGCCATGGCTTTCGGCTTTCGAAGCTGGTTGCTGTCAATTTGCAAAATCTCTTTTTTGGTGGACAACTTGGTTGGCAACATTGAGCACCCTCTTTTTGATCTCCGCACGGTCTCTATAGGCGACACCTTTTGAGTGGCGGCTTCGTGAGCACTCATCCCTGCACGCATAGAGTTTACCGAATGTGATACTGAGCACCTGGCTCGAGACTGCTTGTAGTTCGTCGTTCGGTTATTAAACGAAATCAAAAGCAGATATTCGTAATATTAGTGGAGTCTTGCGAAGTCAAGCCCTTTCGAGGAGCTTCGCAGCCACAACAACTCGTTTCATCCTCTGGATCAGCTTACGTCTCAGAATTCCCCGCGATCTATCCGACCCGTCATAGTTGGCCGTTTTTCAAGCGCTGCAATAAACTTATCAAACCTATCCAAAAATTGTTAATCTTTATTCCTAAAACAACGCAATGAATCGATACAAATAGTAATATGGTCCGACACTCGTAACGTCTGATTCAGTTTGCCAGAATGGAGTTTTAGCAGCTTGGACGAAATCTAAATCTGAACATTTCAATTGAACTTAAGAAGGACATGACTCCGATGCAGCGTAGAGATTTCCTGAAAAGCAGTGTTGCGATTGCAGTCGCTGGAGAACTTGGAATCGGTAAAGCTCAGGGTCTGGTTCCCGCCCACAACTGGGGAAGCTATGACTTCGGCGGTGGCCCCATGGTGACTGATCGCCTCAATCAGGGACCGTTTCCGCAATACCCGCCCGATGCCGTGATCCCCACTGACGACGTAGTGATGAGCACAACTTCGTCCGATGAAGTCGAGTCGAACTATGGCAAGGGATTGATCACCTACATCACGGCGGATATGGGCACGGAGGAAATCAAGTCAGACAATGTTTCCCAGGCGATTGAGGATCTGGTTCGATTTCCCTTGGGCCAACAGCTTTACATCCGCCCGACTTGGAGGGAAATTCAGCCGCGACCCGGACGCCTGGAGATGCCCGAGTATCTGAAGCTCGTTTTTGAATTGGCGAAAAAGTACAACAAGCGAGTCGGAATGCGAGTTCAGATGTGCGCTCCAGACTATACGCATGAACCGGCCCTCCCGGATTTTGTCCTCGAAAAAGTGCCGAAAGTGGATCTAGTTCTTAGCGATCAAGAAAGCAGCGCCTCCGCAAGAAGGTATTTGGAAAATCCGCATTCGCGCTATCAACCTCGGTATGACCATCCTTTTTTTCAGCAGGCGTTCCAAGAGCTGGTTGGCCAATTGGCGGCGGAATTCAATGGCAACCCGCTCATTGAGTTCATCGACACCTTCATGTACGGCTTCTGGGGCGAAGGCCATACTTGGCCATTCGGCAACAATCCTTTTCCGGATTACCAGACGGCAGAGCGCACCTGGCTCAATATGCTCGAAGTCCAGATCGAGCACTTTTCCAAGACTCCTCTACTGACGAATACGCAACCGGACTATAGCCGGGTTGGCAATTCAGAACTGCTGGACCGCACGATCCGCAGCAACAATTGGATTCGGAGCGACACCATCTTCATCGAGAACGAGCAGATTGAAGCACTCAGCAACCGCCCGCCATGGGTAGCCGCGCTGCTGGAGCAAGGGCTTCCCGGTAAGCCTCCCGATGCACTCGCCGCGATCGAAGGGATATCTCCGGCAGAGAACATGATCTCTCATGTAATGGACCTCGGGGTCAATTACTGGTCGCTGTGGAACTTTCACCAGATCAGCGCAAAGAATCTGTTGAGCTACTATCAGGCTTCTCCGTCGTGGTTCGACCGGATCAATCGTCGAATTGGCTATCGGGTGAGACCGTCTTTCATCTGGAGCTATAAAGACAGCGGTTGTCTGGGGCTGATTGTCGGCTTCGCAAATGACGGCATCGCGGGTGTGCCCGGAGTATTAAGGGTAACTGTAGAGACTGAAGACGGAAAGACGCTTAAGAGCGGCTGTCTGGACGCCGGTTATCCGTTGCCGGGCAAGATTCGGCAGGCACAGTTTGTGCTTCCAGAAGTGACGGATTGGAAAGGATTGAAACTTAGAGCAGAAGTCGAGATCAAGGGAATGCGCTATCCGGTGCAGTGGGCCTGTCATCAGAAGTTGAACGACGATGGCTCTCTTACTCTGCGTTCCAACCTACGTCAGCAGGTTTAGGCCGCCTTTCGTTAAATACGACATGCGTAATATTTCGAAACGCTTTGAAATATTTCGATTGACACTCTGCCGAAGTCGGTATATCAAGAGATTCCTCATTGCACGCCTAAAAATATATCGACTGAAACAGGAGATTGCCCTGGTATGAAGCTCCTATCGTTGTTCGGCTTCCTGATGCTTGTGAGTGGCTTATCGATCAAAGCGGCGAGCCAGGAACAACCCAAAGAACAACCCAAGCAAAATTGGACCCACACGGTACGCATCGCCGCGTACGGACTGGATCGCAAGCCTCCAGAAGAAATCGTGCGCGCGGCAACGGCTGATCATGTTTATGGCATTGAAGTGGACAATGATATTGAGGGACGCTACGAAAGTTTCCTCGATCCCACAGCCAAACTCGAAGCGATTCGCAAAGTAGCGGAGCAAGCGCACAAGGCCAACAATAAGGCCTTTGTATATATTGCCGGCACCGAATGCATTACAGCGAATGCCGACAAGTCCGCACATACGGTGATGAAAGATCATCCGGACTGGGTGCAGCGGAAGATCACGGGGGAACCTGCGTTATTTACCGGCGGCGCGGCTTTCTGGATCCGGAAGGGCGATGAGGATGTGTGGATCACCCCATACGCGAAAGAGTGGCGGAAGCAATACATGGAACGGGTGCGCCAAATTGCCGCCACCGGCATTGACGGAATTTATGTGGACATCCCTTACTGGATGACGCATTTCGATGGTTGGGAGCAGACTTGGGCGAGTTTCGATGACTACACGGTTGCCGCCTTTAAAGAAAAAACCGGGCTGGATGCAAAAAAGGATCTGAAATTAGGCGATTTCCAGGACGCCAATTTTCGTAAATGGATCGATTTTCGCATTGCAACCATGACGGATTTTGTGCGGGAAATCCGCGAGAACGCCCGCTCCGTAAATCCGAACATCATGGTGATTCCTGAGATCTATCCGGGAATCGAAGAAGAAGCAACGCGAGTCGGTGCGGATGTTTACCAAATGTACGACGTGGTGGACGTCATTGCGCATGAGTATGAGTTTGGCAACGGCGGACACATGGCAGCAGTTCGCTCACAGGTTGACTGGTTCTTATATCAGGCAGGGATGCTATCATTTCGGGCTTTTGCCCAGGGCAAGGCTACCTGGATTTTGAATTACTCCTGGGATGGGCAAAAGGGTGTCACCGCGCCGGAGCCGATGAAGAATCTTGCCAACTCCATCGTAATGGACGGGGCAAACTTCTGGGATGCACCCGGACATTCGATGGCCGGTTCGAATGATGAAGCCATAAGAAAACAGATTTTCACGTGGATCGAAAAAAACGAAAAGGCTTTGTATTCCCCACGAACTCCGATCCATCCCGTGGGTGTGTATTTCTCTCCGAAAAGCCGTGACTATGACGCGAAAGAATTTCTTCCGTCTTATCGTGGTGCGATAGTACTGCTCATCCAACAGCACCGCGCGATGCAGGTAGTCACGCCGAGAACTCTTGCGGAGTTTCACGGTGACACGCTGGTCCTGCCGAGCGTAAGTGTGCTGGATGAAACCGAACGTGGAGACCTAAAGGCATTTGTGGACCATGGTGGACGGCTCGTTGTTTCAGGAGAGGATGTTTCCGGTATTCCGCCGTCAGCGCAGAAGATTGTGTTGCCGGCCGATCCGGCGCTAGAGTACTTCAACGCATTGGAGAGTGGATTCGCGGCCGGTTCGGCAAATCCGCCCAGGGACCTCTTGAATGCCCTGGGCAGAAGTGAGGGCATCCAGCTGGAAGCTCCACCTACTGTGGCGGCAAATTTCGCGATTGTAAACGGCGCGCCCCATGTGTACCTGGCAAATTTTGGCGGATTAGTCCCCGGAAAAATTGCGATTCCGGCACCGGTGAATAGTATCCAGGTGAAAGTTCCGGCGGCAATGGGAGATTCACTGTCGTATCTTCCGTTCCTGGGCGAGACGCAAATTGTCCATGGAGTAAAGCGCGGGGAGCTGATTGAATTTACGCTGCCGCCACTGGAGCGGGGCGCGGTGGTATCGATCGGGTCAGAAAACTGAGGCCAGTTTCATGCGCCAGCAGTGGAACGCCACGGGCAGGATGGAGTCAACTCATGAACGACGCACAATGTCTGATCCGAAAACCAACAATTGCACGGAGTGCGATCGAAACCGCGCGAAACGTGCTCGTAGTCTTTCGGTCCAGAATGATAGGCGTGAGCCTTGCCGCCTTGCTGCTCGGCACGGTGCCGTGTCCGGCACAACAACCGGCCCAACAACTGACGAACGGCACTCTCTCCGTGACCGTCGATGGTCAGAATGGATCGTATCAATTGGGGCCGATTGGCGGTCGATCTGTGCTCCAGACAGGCGTCAGCGCACTGGTCAATCACGCGTGGCTGCATTCAGGGAGCTATCCCTCGCATTCGGTTGCCGAATCTCCCTTCAGCGATGCGCTTGGGTCGGGTAAACAGTTGACAGTCACCTGCAGCGGATTACGCGACAGTCCTGATCTTATTTATGTATTACAGCTTTACACTCAGAATCCCTACGGCACCGTTCAAGTGCGGGTCAGGAACGGAACGAACAAGGCTACGTCAGTGCAGGCAATCCGTAGTGTTGATGTAACGGGAGAGTCGACCATTAGCTTGAATTTGGGTGGGCGTCCATCGGATGAACGGATTCTCTCCGATAGCTTTAGCGAAGATTGGCCGGACCTGGTGATCTACGATCTCGGGGATGCTCCGGACGGAATGCATCGCGGAGCCGGAAGCCAGCTTATCCATAACCAGCAAACCAAGCAGAGTTTGTTTCTCGGTGCACTTACATCGGATCGCTTCTTGACCCTTTTGCGGTTAAAGACCGATGGCAAAGGCGCCGAAGCTAAGATCGCATCATATACCGTCGAGTCTACCGGGACCACGGAGATTCAGAAGGATTACAGTGAGGCAGAGTCTCTGAAAGTAAAGCATCTGGAAAGCGACCGGATCGAATTAAGTCTTCCACTCAATCCCGGCGCAGAGATGAGCTCTGAACGATTGATGTTCGCGGCGGGGCCTGACTACCTGGGGCAACTTCGCGCATATGGCTCCGCAATTCGGCGTCTGCATCGAGCACGTGTTTCGGGTGAGATTCCAATGGGATGGTGGAGCTGGACCGCTTATTATGCAGCGATCAACGAGGGCGAAACTCTGGCCAATGCCGATTGGCTATCACAGCATTTGAATTCGCTCGGTTACAACTTTTTCCAGATCGATGAAGGCTATCAGTACGCTCGCGGAGAGTTCGTCACCGCCAACGCGACGCAATTCCCGGACGGCATGGGGTTTGTGGCTCATCATATTTTGAAAGATGGCCTAACCGTTGGCCTGTGGACGGCGCCGTTCGAGGTGAGCAGCCGGGCGTGGGTCTACGAACATCACAAGGATTGGTTGGTCCACAATGCCAAGGGCCAGCCGATTCCCCTAGAGGATGTGTGGAAGCAGAACGTAGACACGCTCTACGCGCTGGATACGACGCATCCCGGAGCGCAGGAATATTTGCGCCAAACCTACAAGACGTTGGTTCAGGAATGGGGAGTGCGCTTCATCAAGTTGGACTTCATGGACACAACGGCGGTTGAAGGCTATTACTACCGTCCGAATACCACTGCACTCGAAGCCCAACGTATCGGTTTGCAGGTGATCCGCGACACCGTCGGCGACGACGTGATTCTGGACAAGGACGGAAGTCCCATGCTCAATCCGGTCGGGATCGTGGACACGGGCCGCATCTCCGCGGACACGGGACATAGCTTTTTGCGGTCGAAGAATGCTGCTCCCGGTATCGCAGCACGCTTCTACATGAATGGTAATTTCTTCATCGATGATCCGGACGCTTTCAACGTCACCGATACATATCTGGTAGAGCATTCGGGCGAACGTTCCTCACATTCACTGGCGACAGCGCAGACTTCGATCGCACTTTCCGCAATCGCCGGAGGCATGTACGAGATCGGCGATGACCTACTGGTGCTTAACAGTGAAAAGGATCGACTTGCATTGGTGGAAAACCGAGACTTGCTCAACATGGCCAAAGCAGGCCGGGCTTCTACGCCCATAGATTTGATGACCTATGAGCCGGAAGATGGACAACCGAGTGTTTTCTTGCTCCGGCAAAGCCCGCGGCAGAGCATCTTGACGGTTTTCAATTGGACCGACCAACCACGCTCACGCTTGCTGAGCCTCAAAGACCTCGGAGTCCCGGCCAGCTCGACGATGGTGGCGACCGGGGTCATGGATTCAAGCTCCATCTTTACACTCGCAGATGGCGCGATCCGGCTTGAGAATCAGGCACCACAATCGGCGGTAGTAATCAAGCTTGTGGACACCGCCGTCGCCAAGACCGCCCCAACCGTCACCGCGCGAGTCCCTTCGCAATCGAAGGCTGGGGAGACGATGGCCTTCTCGGCTCAGGCCGACCCTGACGGCGTACCTGCACTTGGCTATCACTGGGACTTTGGCGACGGGACGGTTTCTGACGGATCCAAAGTTTCTCATTGCTATACAAGAGCCGCCGATTTCACAGTTCGGCTCACGGTGGACGGACCGGACGACGTCCCCTATGAACAGAGCTTTTCGGTCGGAGTAACGGGTAAATTGAAGCCGACTCCCGACCTCCGAGCGAACCGGCGTTTTGAGCAGCCAGCCGACAAGTGAAATGGGATCTTGTATCCGATTGCCTCCAAAATGCAAGGGGCCCAGCCCCTAATGAGGCGTTTTGGAACAAACTGAGAATTGCGGATCGGCCCATCACTATCCCAAAAGAAGTGACTTATTCGGATCTCTTCTCGCCATTGTTGCGGAACGATTGGGCTTTACTGGCTATCAGGCCGAATCCCATATCGTGCGCAATTCTCTCCAGAGCGACGAGGTCAGACTGTGAACCGATGTTCGGGTCTAGCTTCTTTTTCAGCTCCGCAAGGGCCAACCGCGTTTCGAGTTCAATTCCCAACAAACGATGAGCGTGAGCGCTTTGGAGAGTGCGCTGCAGTTGCGAGCGCGATTCCGCCAGTTGGCCAACAGCCAGTTCGAGACGAGCAGCGACGAGTTCGAACTGGAGCCGGTTGATTTGATTTGTACTCTTCGCGGCCAGTCCCTGAGTCGCTTGCTCTTCTTTGGCTGCTTCCATGGACTTGCGTTGGTCCAGCAATCCCGCTATCAAGGTGACGCTGGCGGCCAGTTCATCGTCGGCTTGACCGTCTTGATGAAACTGCTCTTTGCACTTTCGGAGTACAGTTTCGGCATCGGCGGCATGCCCTTCCTCAATCGAGAGCCGCGCCAGTGCGAGTTCTGTTTCCGCGACGGCTTGCTTATCCCCAAGCTCTTTGCAGAGAGCCAGCGATTCCTGGTAAGACTTGCGAGCTGCCTGCAAATCCCCTTGATCAGCAAGCACGTCTCCGGCTCCAGCGAGCGCGTAGGCCACGGCACGTTTGTCATCAATTTCCAGCGCGATGGTTCGGGCCTCCTTGTAACCGGTAAGGGCGGCTTTCAGTTCACCACGCAGTCTCGCAATCTTAGCCACATCAGCGAGGGTTAGCGAGACGCCATCTTTGTCTAACATTTCCTTGTAGCCCGGAATCGCGTCCGAGAGCGCGCGTGCCGCTTCCGTCAGATTCCCCCGAGCCAGCGAAATATCGCCCAGGTTAGCGGAAGCGGTTGTGACGCCCTCGAGATCGCCGATCTGACGAAAGACCTTGATCGCTTCCCGGTACATCGCCTCTGCACGATCAAAGTCCCCCTGTTCATAGTAGAGGATGGCGAAATCGGCCGTGGTGCGCGCTGCGTTGTCGCGATCGCCAACTGCGGTGTACCTCTTTCGAGCATTGTCACAGTCTTGGGCTGTGGAATCACCATTACCGACCTGACAGAGAATTCCGTAGGCTCGTGCGACGAACAGTTGCAGGCCTTGAGCGTTCCCCTTTTCAATGGCGCGCCGGGCGGCAGCCCTCGTCTTTACGACATCGTTATTGACCCACGAACGCGCCTCGATATAGTCGATGCGTGGATCGTCACTCGAAGGAAGCGGCAGATGCCGAAGAGTATCCAGGGTATGCAACGCATCTTCGGGATTCCCCCGTCGCTGTTCGTCGGCGAGTCGGAGACCGTAGTCCAAACTATCCGGGAACAGGGTAAACAGTTGCTGATACGCATCGATGGCGCGCGGCCGATCCTGGATCGTGGAGTAGTATTCGCCATCGATCAGCAGACGATCTTCTGGCCCCAAATGCCCAGTAAGAGCTCGTGCCCGCTCGATTTCAGCGCGAGCCTTCGGCGCGTAGCCCAGATGATTCCACGCATCGGCCAAGGCGGCGTGCGCGAGCGGATAGCCGGGATCGGCAGCCACGGCTTTCACCAGCAGATCGCGGGCATGTCCATAGTCGAACGCCCATAAACTTTCCTGGCCTTCGGTATAAAACCGTACTGCCTCTTGATTGGATGGAAGTGCGGCCCTTGCCTGAAGGCTGGCCTCGTTGGAAGCCGGGCTGATTCCCAGGCTTTGCCGAAGAGCCTGCCCCGCCTGGGTGGCCAGCTCGAACAAATCCCCCTCGCTGCCAGTGAACGATTTCTCCGCAATGGTTTCGCCACGGACGGTGTCTTGCACACGAAGATCTAGGCGGATGCGCTTATCTCCATTGCCTGGCAGGGCGGTGTAAGAGCCGAGGATTACGACATCGGCGCCCGGGTTAATTCTTAGACGCTCCAGAGTTGCTTTGGCGAGACTATCTTCATCGAGGATCGGCAGTTCACGTTTGACGCGGGCAACGTCCTCTCCCGGCACCATCCGCAGAGCTCCGTCAGAAGCCAGCTCGGTGTTGAGCATCTCAGAAAAAGCCGGCGAGAGCCAGTTGTCTTCCTTCTGACCGGGCAGGTTGCGGAAGCCGAGAACTGCGACCGAGCGACGCGTGCGGATGGACGGCCCGGAGCGTTCTGGCGAGGCCACGGCAGACGTTCGCTTGGGCAACGAACGCAGACCATAGACTGCGGCCCCCACTATAATAAGGATCAAGGAAACGGCAATGACCCAATCGCGGTGGCGCTTGTCAGGCTTAACTTCTTCAGCGGATTCCACGTGGCTGACTGCGGCAAGCGGTTCTGCGTTTGGGATTTCTGATGGCCGCTCTGCTTGAGCCGAATTCTCGAACCTCAGTACCGTGACAGGAGCCACGAAACGGTATCCACGCCGAGGAACTGTTTCCACATAGCGAGGGGTTTCGGCGTCATCGTTCAGTGCGTCCCGTACTTTTCGGACGGCGACGCCCAGGCTGTTGTCGAACTCAACGAACGTGTTTTCCGGCCACAGGCGTTGCCGGACTTCTTCTCGCGTAACAATTTCTCCGGGCCGCTCCAAGAGCATCACGAGCAGCCGGTAAGGAAGGTCCTGGACCTTCACGCGGGTGCCATTCCGCGCTAGCGACTCCTCTCTGGTGTTCAATTCGAACGGACCGAAGCGGTAACGAATCCCCTTTGGTACCACCCCCGGCATGCCCCACCCCAAGTTGGAAGATGGTAGCACGGCAGCCAGCGCAAAACTCCAGTTAAAGTCCGCCCGTAAGTTGATATGGGGTAAGCGCTTTTCAGTTAAGGAACGCTTAAAACCCAGTTTCATTGACCACGCACCGGATTTGAATCACATTCGCGTTCGCCGGAGGCCGGATGTCGCGTTCAGGAAAGCGATTTCTGGACGGGGGACGACGGGGCCGGCCTCTGGAGCTTTTTCAAAATACTCCGGACAAGGAGAACATCATGATTCGCAAGACTACCTACAAAGACACCCTAAACCGCCTGCGTCATGCCGTTTGTGCATTCGGGCTCTTGCTTTCACTGGCCACCTTGCCTGCCTCAGCGCAGCAGGTCCACCAACTGTCCTACACGGGCGCGTGGAGCGACACAAACCCCGCAGGCGCGACAACGGACTCGAAGACCGGAGTGGCCGCGTTCCTGACAACTCCGAACGACGCAGTACATACTTTCTACCTCGCTAGCGACGATAGCGTTCACCAACTGTTTTACAACGGCGCGAGCTGGAGTGACGAAAACCTGACCAGCGAAACGGGAGCTCCGTTGGCTATTGCCAAGAGTGCGGTCAGTGGCTTCTCGATAGACAATCTTCAATATGTTTATTACATCGGGAGCGACCACCACCTGCACCAGCTTTTCTACAACAACTCGCAATATGCCGATACCGACCTGACCAAAATCTCCGGCGGCCCGTTAGCCCGCAGCACGACGAAGCTGGTGGCGTTTACGACAGGCTCACCAGCCATCCATGTTTATTACCAGTCATCGAACGGGCACATTCACCAGACCTATACGACGACTGGATCGAATTGGCAAGACCAGGATCTGACCAAAATCGCTGGCGGCGCTTCCGCCCGTGCTGTCTGGATGGCGGGATTCAACATTGGTAATCTCCAATACGTTTATTTCGTGGCCACCACGGGCCACGTCCATCAGTTGTTTTACAACAACTCCACTTGGACCGAGAAAGATCTCACGGCTCTGAGCGGATCGGAGGTTGTGGCAGCGGGCAGCGGCGTTGCCGCTTTCGTAATTGCCGGCGGAAGCGATCAGTTCGAGGCGTTCTTCATCGGGACCGATAAGCACATGGTGGCACTTTCTTCGACCAACAACCAGACGTGGACCTTTGCCGACTTGACCGATCAGACAGGTGCGCCTTTGGCCACCGCCACCGACCAGATTGTCGCCTTCCCCACGCCAAACGATGACTTCCACGTTTATTTCGTAGCGAAAAGCCACATCCACCAGCTCTATTTGCCGATCGATTCGGTATGGCAAACCGAGGACCTGACGGTTGAGTCCAAAGGCCCCGACGTCAACGGTATTTCGGGAATGGCCGGCTACGCGTCTCAAAACAACCAGTACGTCTATTACGTCGCGAAATGAAGTTGTGCTTCACGGGGATGCCGCCGTCCAGTCATGGGCGGCGCTCCCCGGAGGCGTTTACCCGAAGTGAAATTGATTCGCAATTCGCTCAACAAACAAAGGGGGATTCCATGTCTAGCAACAGCAGAAGAATGATGGGAGCCAGTTCGCACTTTTCGATCTGCCTCATCGGCGTTCTTTTACTCTTCGCGATTGGAATGCTATCCGTTTCCAGCCAAGCGCAACTTCCGGCCAAGCGAGTTTCCCGATTCGGCGCCAATCGCGATGCGCAGCCGGCGCCGGCCTCGCCTAGCACTGCTAGGTCACGAACCGTACACGCACCATCGGGTATAACGTTCACCTTTGGCCTCGTCGATTTTCCGCGTTCTCCCGACAGCACTGCGCAGGGCCTGAACAGCCGTGGCGATATTGTCGGACTGTATGGCCCGAATCTTCCCGCCTACGAAGGAACCGAGCAGTCTTACGTGCTCGAGGGCAATGCCTTTCAGGAACTCATTTATCCAGGGGCTTCCTACACACTGGGACTCGGAATCAACAAAGGCCGAAAGATCGTGGGCTGGTATGCCGGGTCGGATGGCAGTGCCCATGCTTTTTTGCGAAAAGGAAAGGTCTACACAAACATTGATTATCCCGGTTCGGATAATACGATCGCCGGCAACATCAATGATGCCGGGGAGATAGTGGGCACTCACTACCAGAACACGACCGGGACCATTCACGGATTCGTACTCGACAAAGGAGTGTATACAACGATCGATCCCGAGGGATCAACGTTCACGGAGCCCATGGGGATCAATTCCAACGGTGTGATTGTCGGGTTCTGGATTGATCAAGACCAATTTAGCCACGGCTTTGTTTTTCAAAACGGTCAGTTCACGACGGTCGACTATCCAGGCGCTAATAATACGGAACTTAGCGGCATCAATGATCAGGGTCAGATGGTTGGTGATTACGGAGACGACATCATCGTCGGCCAACAGAACTGGCCCACGCCTAACGCTTTTTTCCTCGATCAAGGCACCTTCACCCCGATCGAATTACCAGTGGCCGACGCGCAGGTTACCTGGACCAGCACATTGATCGGGAACGAATTCGTAGGCATGTATGTCGACAGCCTCGGCGAAATTGGAGGGTTTGAAGCGACGGTCAGCCAGTAGTCACAGATCAAGGAGAGGCCAGCACCGTCGGCTAACGCCATCGGTGCCGCGAAGAATTGCCCCGATCAGCCAGTAGCGACTTTGCAGGGGCGGTTGAAAATTGAACGAGGAAGACAAGAGAGAGTCGAGGAGGGATTTCGACATGTTCAGAATTTTGTTCGTCGCACTTATAGGCGCCGCCATGACCTGTCAAGCTGCGAGCGCCACCCAGCCATCCGAGACGGAACCTGGCTCGAGGGTTCGCACCTACTACGTGGCCGCCGACGAGGTCGACTGGGACTATGCTCCCGGAGGCGTCAACAAGATGATGGGCATGAAGTTCGAGGGCTACTCGAAAGTCTTTGTCGAGCGCGGCCCGCATCGCATTGGGAGTATCTATCGCAAGGCGCTGTATCGTGAATATACCGACGAAACCTTTGCCCGTCTTAAACCACGGCCGGCAGAGTGGGAGTCCTCCGGAATTCTCGGTCCGATTTTGCGGGCCGAGGTCGGCGATACGATTCGCGTGGTCTTCAAAAACAATGCCACGCATCCCTACAGCATGCATCCTCATGGCGTCTTCTATAAGAAAGACTCAGAGGGCGCACTCTATGAGGATGGGACGTCCGATTCGGACAAAGCCGATGACGCTGTGCCGCCCGGCAAGACTCACGTTTACACCTGGGAGGTACCGGAACGGGCCGGGCCTGGACCGAATGATCCAAGTTCGATCGTGTGGCTCTACCACTCGCATGCTTACGAAATGCGAGACGTCCACAGCGGACTGGTGGGCGCAATCATTATCTCGCGTCGCGGCGCCTCCGATGCTGCCGGGAAACCTAAAGATGTCGACAGGGAGTTCGTCTGCTTATTCATGCTGTTCGATGAAAACCAGAGCTGGTATCTGGACTACAACATTCAGACTTACACCAGCGACCCTAAGGGCGTGAATAAGGGTGAGTTCATTCCAGTCGACGTCGATGGAAATCTGGCTCCCGCCGGCACTGGCTTTTCGGTCGCCAATGGAAAGTTCGCGATTAACGGATACATCTATGGAACTGGACCCGTCATGACCATGAAAAAGGGTGAGCGCGTTCGCTGGTATCTCGTCGGTCTCGGCGAGGGGTTTAGTTTTCACACCCCGCATTGGCACGGAAATGTCGTGCTCCAGGATGGCAAGCGTACCGATGTGGTTTCCCTTATGCAAGCACAGATGGTCACAGTGGACATGGTCCCCGATGATCCGGGCACTTGGATGTTCCACTGCCATCTTGATGACCACATGGAAGCCGGAATGATGGCGTTCTACAAGGTCGAGCCGTAATTTACACGTCTCGATACAGAAAACTCCGAAAATCTGCTCCCAGGGCAGGAGTGTTAGCAGAATGAAAAATCAGGCAGGCTTCCCAAGGCGAGCGTGGTGCACTGCATTAGTCCTTAGTTGCCTTGTTCTCTTTGCAAGACACTATTACGTTTACGGGCAGGACAAATCGGACTTCCCCGACGGCTTTGACGCAGTGCAAGCTGCGCCCAAGAGCCACAGGGTAATTTTTGAAAACGCATTAGTACGCGTGCTTGAAGTCAGTGTTTTGCCCGGCACGACCGTGCCCATGCATCACCACCGATGGCCGAGTCTCCTTCTCACTTGGGATACTGGCGGCAAGACGCCACATATTCACTACCGTCGACAGGATGGTAGTGTTCGAGACATTCCGAGCACGAACGAGCCAATTCATCCCGGCGCCTGGAGTGCCCATTGGATGGAGCCCGAACCCATGCACGCCGTTGAAATCTTGGAGGCACCGGATTCAAAGGGGCCTCCCGACCTTCGCGTTGAAATCAAATGTCGCCTCTAACCAGATCACGGGGATACCGATGCAATGCATGGCGAGCGATCAAGCTGGTTCACGTTGCTAATAACAGAAACATGAAACCCTCAATAATTCTCGCAATAGCGCTGGTCTTTTGCTTTGTGGTGATCGCGGGTGGCAACTCAAAACTCCTGACGGCGGACCCACTGACAAATCTTCCTCTCTATCCAGCCACCGATTCTCGGCTCCATTTAGGTAACGAACCCACCCGTTTGCCCGAGTCGAACGTGTGCGGGAGCAAAATGCAAACCAACTTCTATACCGTTTATGACTCCAAGGTGGACACCACGCTAGGTTGGTACGGTGCTCACCTTTCGGGCTTCAAAAGAACGCACTCTTACGCCGCCAACCGCTCGCAAGATACGTTCTACAACCCCGAAGGGACGTTGGCTGTTTCTGTGACAGGGAGTTCGGGCAAAGCAAGCGACAACAGTGAGACGTACTCCGTGGTCTACTCTCGCTTTCAGCCCGCCCTTCCGGAGAGAGCGATTATCAGCCTCAATCAGCAAAAACTCGTCTGCCCGTGACTTCTTCTTCGATCGCAGCGTTCCGTGGGCCAACTGTGATCCCTCAAGACGTTGTACCGCTCGCAACGCGGCAATTTTGAGTCCCGCTTGCTACCGAGCCGTGCAAAAACGGCGCGATAAGTCCGCGCCTTGGAAATCGTTATGGCTGATTTCCACTTTCGCACCGTTCCCGCTACGACAGCTTTCTAGGAAGCTGCAAAGGTACAACGTCCTGAAAGATCACAGCCAGCCAACCCGGCGAAGGGTTTCGTCTAGCGCACCACTGTGGGCCGGCGAAAGCCAACATCGTAGCTGATGCGACGCACCAGGAGCATGTTCCCGCATGCACAGTTGACTATGATCGCCTTTACATTCCAGGTAGCGGTCAGGAGCTTTTGGTTTGTATCTTCCAATTTTCAGCGAAGAACTGCATCTCAACGCGGATTTGGTAGCAAATTGGTAGCAAAAAACAACCCATCGCAATTTGCGGAAAAGCTGTATATCATTGAAAGAAATGGTAGGCACGAGGAGACTCGAACTCCTGACCTCTACCGTGTCAAGGTAGCGCTCTAACCAACTGAGCTACGCGCCTACATCGATTGCAGCGCACTGTCGAAACCACGGGCCAGAAAACACGTCATGGTTCCACAACGCCAATAGGGGATTTTACCACGCTGCGGCGCGCCTCATCTCTAGAGCGGTCGAGCGGAAGCCACAGAGTTAGCCGAGAATCGCTCCTTTACGGCTGAGAATAGAGAGCACGCTTGAGGAAATCTCCCGCACCCGCGCGTCCCAGGAATTTATCTGCTTCTACTACGACGCGTCCGCGCGATAGCACGATATCTGGCATGCCTGTAACTTGAATTCCCTCGAACATCGAATAGTCGACACGCATGTGGTGTGTCTTTGCACTAATAGTGTGCTTGCGGTCTGGATCAAAAATCACCAGGTCTGCGTCACTCCCCACGGCGATCGTGCCCTTGCGCGGATACAAGCCAAAGAGTTTTGCAGGTGTTGTGGACACCATCTCCACAAAACGGTTCACGCTAAATCTTCCCCCAGCAACGCCGCCAGAATAAATAAGGCTCATGCGGTGCTCGACGCCGGGACCACCGTTCGGAATCTTGGTGAAGTCATCGCGGCCAAGCTCTTTCTGCTCTTTGAAACAGAAAGGACAGTGATCGGTCGAAACTACCTGCAGATGGTCCGTCTTTAATCCATTCCACAATTTCTCCTGATGCCACTTCTCACGCAGAGGCGGCGTAAACACATACTTGGCGCCTTCGAAACCGGGAGCGTCCATGTTTTCGAGTGAAAGATATAGATACTGTGGGCAAGTCTCGGCGTAAACGGGCAGCCCCCGATCACGAGCTTCACGCACTTTTTCAAGCGCCTCATTGCAACTCAAATGGACAATGTAAACTGGAGCTCCCGCCATTTCGGCAAGCGCAATCGCCCGCGAGACAGCTTCCGCTTCCGCCGTCGTAGGACGAGTCAAGGCGTGATACTTTGGCGCTTTTTTTCCTTCCGCCAGGGCCTGCTGTACGATCACGTCAATCGCGCTACCGTTTTCGGCGTGCATGCAGACCAGTCCGCCATTCTTCGCGGTCGCGCGAAAAGCCTTGAAAATACTGGCGTCATCGAGCATGAAGACGCCGGGATACGCCATGAACAACTTGAAGCTGGTAACCCCTTCGCGCACCAACGCATTCATTTCGTCGAGCTGCGCGTCTGCCAGTTCCGTAATGATGCAATGAAAGGCATAATCGCAAACCGCTTTGCCGGACGCTTTCTGCATCCAGGTATCGAACGCCGTCTGCAACGTTTGACCCTTGTACTGGATTGCGAAATCGATCAAAGTTGTCGTCCCACCGAAAGTCGCGGCGCGCGTGCCTGTCTCAAAATCATCCGCGCTCGTGGTCCCGCCGAAGGGCATGTCGAGGTGAGTATGCACGTCGATTCCGCCGGGAAATACGTACTTGCTCGCTGCATCGATAATCTTTCCCGCATTCTCTCGCGGCAGGCTTTGCCCGACAGCGGAAATCTTTCCGTCGTTGATCGCAACGTCGCTCGTGTAAGTGTCAGTTGCGGTAACGACACGACCGTTAACGATGATGGTGTCAAAGCTCATGTCTGTGTCTTCTCCTCCAGCGGCGAAGTACAGATTTTATGCTAAACTCGCCAACTTACGAGGGCCGATTTTGCCCCAGAATATTGAGATATTGAGTTGGGAGACAATATGCAGTTCGGCATCACCATCAAGCCCGACATGTCGGTAGAGCGGATCGTCGCACTCACTCGTCAGGCCGAAGCAGCGGGCTTCGACTATGGCTGGATCTTCGATTCGCATGTCCTCTGGCTTGAGCCTTATCCCATGCTCACGCTCATGGCTACCAACACGAAGAAGATGCGGCTCGGCACGTGTGTTACGAATCCGGCGACGCGTGATATTACGGTCACGTCAAGCCTTTTCGCGACACTGAATTTAATCTCCGGAGGACGCATGCAGCTCGGCATCGGCCGCGGCGATAGTTCGCGGCGCGTGCTGGGCAAAAAGCCGGTGACAGTTGCGCAGTTGGAAGAGTCAATAAAAGATTTTCGCGATCTCACCAGTACCAAAGGGATTGACTACGAAGGCGGAAAAGCGCGACTGACTTGGGCTTCTGGTGGCGTTCCTCCTGTGTGGGTTGCAGGATACGGCCCCAAAGTTCTCGACTTGGCTGGCCGAATCGCCGACGGTGTTATCTTGCAGTTCGCCGATCCTGACTTGATCGAGTGGTGCGTTAGCTTCGTTAGGAAAGGCGCAGAAGCTGCTGGTCGAGATCCGCGGAAGATCGAGATCATGGCGGCGGCTCCAGTCTGGGTTTCTGACGATTTGAACGTGGGACGAGAACGCGTGCGCTGGTTCCCTGCTCTGGTATCGAACCATGTGGTCGATCTGGTATCGCGATATAAGCCTGAGGAACTTCCTCCTGCGCTGACCTCTTATATACGCGATCGCGGCCAGTACGATTACCTTCATCATTGCGAAGTCGACAGCAGTAATCGGAACTTCGTTTCCGATGAAGTGACGGATCGCTTTTGCCTGCTTGGTCCTGCTGAAGCTCATATTGAAAAGATTCACGCGCTGGCTCGCGCCGGAGTTACTCAGTTCAATATTTATCTGATGTGCGGCGATGAGGAGGATACGCTGGAAAGCTATAAGAAGGATGTACTGCCGGCGTTTGGGAAAGCTTCCCGCTCTTAGTTACTCTTACCGCTGTTACTATTCCCGCTTCGGCACTCACTATTTAGGGGGGTACCCCCCTCCCCCCCTCGCTATTGGAATCATGGGCTTAGCAGGAAATTCCCGCAAAATCTTTGGTTCTTAATGACTTATAGCTAAAGTCTTTGAGAACCAATAACTTAGGAGCGATCCTATGGTTCGCTCAGCACTTCAGCGATGGTTGTCACAACCTTGATGTCAAATAAAACTGGCGCAAAATACCAGCGTTTTGCGGGGGCTGCAGGCCCGTCAAAGACTAAGCTTGAATTGGACGATCAAGTTAGTGATTGTTACTTACCAGTATATCTCACTGTGTCAAGGGAAAATTTCTTTCGTCGTCGGTCAACTTGAAAAGTGCGTTCCTCGCCGCCATCAATCATAGCGGTTAAACAGTTCGCTGAAAAACTCGAGCATGACGCCAAGCCCCTAAAGGGGTCTGATTTTGAAAAACTTTGTGGTATCGCTGAAGGCGATACCCTGATACGAAACCCGCGTTTTCCAGCAAACCGTCAAGCCGGCGTTAAAAAGGAGACTTATCGCAGCGGTGAACCGCTGCGCCATCCAAAATCAAATGCACGAGCGAGGTTTTCAGCAATTTATAGAGCGGGAGCGGAAGCGGAAATTGTTGCACTTACAATTTAAAGCTGATTGGTTTACGCTTTGGCGATGGAGCCAGTCATGTCCATTAGAGACACGATCATCAAAGGCGCGATCCCCGTCCTACCCGCTGCCGACGCTGCGGAATCGCTGAAGTGGTGGACGGAGGTCTGCGGCTTCAAGGAAACTTTTCGCGACGCTACTCCTCCAACTTATGCTGGGATCAACCGCGGCGAGGCTTATCTCCACATCGCCGGCATGAGCGACAAAACGCTGGCACGAAAAGTTGGCGATCAAACGATGGTGCGTCTCGCCGTGAAAGGTATTGAGGCGCTGTATGCCGAATACCAGGAGCGGGGCGGCAAGGTGCATCCTAATGGTCCGTTACAGACCAAACCTTGGGGGACAAAAGAATTCGGCGCGATTGATCCCAATGGCGTGTGCGTGACGTTTCAGGAGTGAGGGGTAGATCGCTTTTGGCTGCTTAGTCCAGCCGAAGCGCACATTGAAACTCTTGAGGTATATGATTCACCCAAATGAGAGACCCTAAGACAATGCGAACACGCTTTCTCTTCGCCGCGACCTTTCTTGTTATAGTTTCGGCTGCGATTGGTCTCTACGTTCTTCGCAATACCTTCGCGGACCGCTTCGAGTTCATTTATTTTGCCCGCGGTACACAACTCTCAAAACAAAATGCTGACAAACTGGAAGGGGACCTGAGATCCGATCCAGGCAGCCTTGCTGACCGAATTGAGCTGTTGGCATTCTACAGTTTCAAGATTTATAGGGATGGTCTGACGCCTGGGGAGCTTGCGAACCGCAGAGAATACACATTGTGGGTTATTGAACACCAGCCTACATCGACTTTTGCAAGTGACTTTGCAACGGCATTCAACGGAGATGATCGTGATCCCGAGGGGTTGCAGCAAGGCAAAAAGTTGTGGTTGCAACAGGTGCAAGCGAGACCCACGAATACCCGCATTCTATATAACGCAGGCAGGTTCTTCTCTTTCGTTGATGACTGGCAACAATCCGAAGCGTTGCTTGAGCGTGCTTATGCCATCGAACCCGAGAACCACGACATCGCTTCATTTCTAGCCGGCATCTATTGGCGCGATGCAAAGCATTCCTCGACTGCGGAGCAAGTCACGGGTATGGCGGCAAAGTCTCTCAAGATATTTGCACAAGCTTTGAACGATACTCATGATCCGCGTGCGCGGTTGTACGATCTGCCCGAAGCGGCTCAGGCAGCATTCGAAGCCGGTGAGTATCAGCGGGCGGCCGCCTATTCGCGGGAAGCACTGAGTTTAGCTGACCGACCCGAATATGCGAACAACAACGCGGATGCAATTCATTACGGTAATATCGTACTCGGCAGGATTGCCCTACAACAGGGTGATGTCGCGACTGCCTCTGCATACCTTCTCAAAGCTGCGACGGTAAAAGGCAATCCCCATCTCGACACTTTTGGTCCGAATATGATTCTTGCGAAAGAGCTCCTTGATAAAGGTGAGCGCAAATCAGTTGTAGAGTACTTTGATTTATGCGGTAAGTTCTGGACAAATGATGATGGAAAGCTAAGTCAGTGGCGCTCCATAGCGCTCGCAGGGAGCAGTCCTGACTTTGGCGCTAATCTGCGTTATTGATCAGTGCGCCGGCGCCCAGTTTTTCTTTGAAAGTTCATCAAGGCAAGGTAGGCAACAAACGAAACCGCAAATCCCACGAACCAAGAATACGCATATAAAATCCGCAGCGGCGAGATCACCAATCCGACCAGCGCCGTGCCCGCTCCCAAAGCCAGCGCAAGCACTGCCCGCCAGTTGAAGCCGCGCGAATATTCGTAGACGCCGCCACGCAAATAGAGATCGTCGACCACGAGCACTCGTCTACGAATCACGAAGTAGTCGCAGATCATGATGCCGGCTACCGGGCCGAGGAATGCAGCATACCCGCCTAGCCATCCGAAGATGAAGGTGCCGTAGTCGGAGAGCAGTTTCCAGGGCATCAGTGCGATTCCCATAAAGCAGGTGATGATGCCGCCAATACGGAAATTTATTTTCCGAGGCCACAGGTTGGAAAAATCATTGGCTGGAGAAACTACGTTGGCTCCGATATTTACGTTCAGTGTTGCCAGCAGAATCGCCAGCAGCGAAATCACTACGGCCACGGGAGAATGAAAGCGACTCAGCAGTTGCACTGGGTCCCAGATGGCGGTGCCGTAAATGACGACGGTCGCCGAGGTCACCAGGATTCCGATCAGGGAATAGAGCGTCATCGTTGTTGGTAGGCCTAGCGCTTGCCCGATTACTTGTTGGCGCTGACTTTTCGCAAAGCGCGTGAAGTCGGGGATGTTCAGCGATACGGTGGCCCAGAAGCCTACTGTGCCATTCAGCGCGGGGATGAGGAATTTCAGAAAATCAGAAAAGCTCACGAAGCGCGAGGGGGCCGATAGCATGGGGCCGAATCCCCCGGCCGCTTTGTAGGCCCATGCCAGCAGCAAGAGACCTACGGCCAGCAGAATAGGCGCGCTGATTCCTTGCAGAAATCTTATGTATTCGATGCCTTTGAGAATGACTAGGAGATTGATTAGCCAGAAGGCCATGAAGCAGATCGCGGTCCCGTAGGTCACTTTGGCCCATCCCGGCGCGAGCACGGTGATCAGAGTGTTGATGGCTTCGCCGCCTATCCAAGTCTGGATGCCGAACCATCCGCAGGCAACTAGGGCGCGGAGGACGGCGGCGAAGTTTGCGCCTAGCACTCCGAAACTCGCGCGCGCCAGCACGGGGAATGGTATGCCGTAACGCGCTCCTGGATGGGAGTTCAGGAGCATCGGGATCAGAACAATCGTATTGCCGATGAAAACGGTTGCCACCGCCTGTTTCCAGTTCATTCCTCCCTGGATCAGGCTGGCGGCCAGCATGTAGGTCAAAATATTGACCGACATCGATACCCACAGCGCGGCAAAGCTGTAGGTGCCCCACGTGCGCCTGGCGCTCGTGGAGGGCGCGAGGTCTTTGTTGTAGAGCGGACTGGATTCGATTCGTGACGACATATTCTTAACGCGGTGGAAGGGTTCTTAGTTGTCAGTTCTCAATAAAACCGGAACTGTCATCTTGAGCGACGCGAAAGACCTATGATGGGATGAATTTGTGGTCCTTCGCTTCGCTCAGGATGACAACTCAAAAAGGAAGCTAGTCGGTTGCCGTGATTTGTCCGGTCTGCGTCGTCAACGCGCCATAGGTCTCCGGACGGCGGTCGCGATAAAACTGCCAGACCTTTCTCACTTCCTGAATGATGTCGAGATCGAGATCGGCGACTAGCACTTCATCTTTCGTGCGGCTGGCCTGCGCTACGATTTTGCCGCGCGGATTGCAGAAATAACTCTTGCCATAAAACTCGCCGATGTTCCACGGCTTTTCACGACCGACACGGTTAATCGCACCGACGAAGTATCCATTCGCCGCGGCATGGGCAGGCTGTTCGAGCTCCCATAAATATTCGGAGAGTCCCGCGACAGTGGCGGAAGGATTAAAAACAATTTCTGCGCCGTTCAATCCAAGTACGCGCGCGCCTTCGGGAAAATGGCGGTCATAGCAGATGTAAACTCCGACGCGAGCATACTTCGTTTCGAAGACGGGATAACCGAGGTCTCCGGGAGTGAAATAAAATTTCTCCCAAAATCCGGGATGCACATGGGGAATGTGGTGCTTGCGATATTTGCCCAGATACTTGCCGTCGGCGTCGATAACCGCCGCAGTGTTGAAGTACAAGCCCGGCATCTGCTCCTCATATACGGGGACGACGATCGCCATGCCGTGCTTGGCTGCGATTTTCTGCATTAGCTGGGTGGTTGGTCCATCGGGAACGCGCTCGGTGAGGTCGTACCAGCGAATATTTTGCTCCGCACAGAAATAAGGACCGTAAAAAAGTTCCTGCAAGCAGAGAATTTTGACTTTCTTTTTCGCAGCTTGCTCGATCAGCTTCAGGTGCTTGTCGATCATGGCTTTCTTGATCTCTGGCAACGAGCGGTTAGTGCCGAGCGCATTGCTCGCCTGAATCAAACCACAGCGCACATTCCGGGACATGGGGACCTCCGAGAAACGCTAAATATATCAGACGCTTTCCGATGGACGCGCTCGCCGTGTCTGGCGTCGAAGGAGACGGGGCAAGCCCCGTCTCTACCGCAGAGTTGTAAAGAGCGCTTCTTTCCAGCGTCGGTTGTCGATCGTCCAGCAGACTTTGGCTTTGCATTTCGTTTCTAGGACGGATGCCCATACCGCTCGATTCCGGTCATCGGTAGCGACGTTCAGGCGATCGACCACGGTCATGCCTCGCGTCAATTCGCTCTGCGTCTCGACCTCAACGAAATGCTCGCTCCAGTCAGTGCCAATACTGGGATCAAGCGCAATTGCCATAGCCACAGGATCGGGCAGCGAAATACCATCTTCGCCGGTTTGCACTTTGTAGGCATGGCGGGCGTGGCTGTTGCACTCGATGGCAAACTTCGCGATTGGATTGTTGAATCCGAGAATACGCGCGATGTCGTGCTCGCCAACCACGGCGTCTCCGCGCGAAAGTTGCCAGCCCACGAGCTCGATCGGCACCCCGCTATTCATGACCATGCGGGCTGCTTCGGGATCGACCCAGATGTTGTACTCAGCGGCGGGCGTCACATTGCCTTCACAGCACGGCGCTCCACCCATGACTACGCAGCGTCCAACCTTCGCCGCGATCTCTGGTTTCTTCGCCAGCGCCAACGCGATGTTAGTCAGCGGGGCCAGGGTGACGATTACGATTCCGGGATTCGCCTCAATCGCGTCGATGATGGCATCGACCGCGTGCATGCTCGCCGCAGAGTGACTAGAAGAGGGATAGTTATGATCTCCGAGACCATCGCGGCCATGAAACCAGGTTGCATTTTCGTATATGCGCAGAAGAGGTTTGTCAGCGCCTGTGTAGACGGGCACATTCGCGCCGCAGAGTTCGACCGTGTAGAGAGCGTTTCGGGTTGATTGCTCGACGGGAACATTGCCTGCGACGGTCGTGATCGCCACCACGCGAACGTCGGGCGCATGTAACGCCATGATGAGCGCTACTGCGTCATCGGAAGCAGTATCGGTGTCGATGAGGAATGCGCGCGGCACTCCGCTAGGATAACAAACTGCACTTGATGGCTATGCTGGATAACTACGCTTGATAACTCGGATCGACAGCACTAGTGGGCATCATCCTAGCTCAGCGAAGATCCTCTGCCCTTGGACTCGCCTAGCATGAGGTCCTTCGCTTCGCTCAGGATGACAATCTGAATTTATACTTTGCTGAACAGAACAAATACGGCTTAGTGTGTGAAAGAAATATTCAGACCGGTAGCAAACTGCACGTCGTTCCTCTCAATTCGAGGCGTACCTAGAGCCACGGTTGGTGGGTGAGTGACAAAAACATCTCCAAACGAGTTCTGCCAACCCAGCCACTTATTGATTTTGGTGACCGTACTCAGATTGAATGCGCCGCGGTATTGCCGGACGTCTTCTGAAGAATTCGGAGGAGTGGGCTCGATTACGACGATGCTGGTTTTGGTAAGTCCCGGGTAAAACAGAAAACTCTGTGTAAGCAGTGTGCTCTTTCCCAGCTTGTGCGTGAAGGTATCTCCCAGGGTTAAGGCTGCCGAACTATCGGACGGCGAGTAGGTTTGCGATGCTGGTGGCGGCGGTGCGTTCGGGTTCGAGACATCCGAAAAGCTCTCATGCGTGTAGTTCAATCCAGCCAGCAGATCGAGAGTAGTGGTTGGACTCTTGATCACGTGCTCGCCATAACCACCTCCTAGAATCGAACGCAGACTCAAGTCTTGCAGCGAGTTGGAAAAGAAATCGCCACTCACAAACCCGAACGTGCGCGGAGAGAAATCGTGATCGTAGCGAATTCCGCCGCCGTTCGTGTCCGCCGTAGTCAGGGACGCGGGCTTGGAAGTAGTGGCATAGATCGAGTTGGTGTAGAGGACCAGTTTGTCGTGGAATCCCGTGCGCGCGGCATTGAAAGCGATGTTCAGGCTCTTGGTTTCGCTGTTACCTGCCGTCACGGCAAAACCCAGATTCAGACCACCAGCCCAGCCCTCGAGCAGTCCTGGATGCAAGCTCTTCTCGTACGCCGCCTGCTCCGCAGGACTACGCACCAAAGTGACAGATGCTTTTGGCGCCTCTACCGGGCCCGCAGTCTTAGTCGTCACAACGACGTTGTCGCCGTTCGTGGTCACAGGACCAACTACCGTCTTGCCACCCAGCGTTACATTCAGGTCGCCCGTCGAGGTTATGCTTTGGATAGAGTCAAACTTTATGGTTACGTCACCAGCAGCATCGGTCTTAATCACCAATACTTTCCCATCGGACTTCGTGATCGAGCCAGTCAACCGGTCGCCGTTCTTTAGGACCACTTGGTCGCCAAACGCCGGAATTGTCAGTAAAAGAAGAATACCTACCACAAATTTCTTATGCACAGAACCTCCTAAGTTATTCAGATTTTAGAAATGGAATTTACCCCAAGCTTGCGAAGACAGCACGATATTCAAGGCAGGAAGGGAGTTATAAAACCCCCGGCTCGCCCACAATCTATTTAGATTTGGATGAAGGAATTATATCGAACTAGCCACAATTCAGCACGCTGGCAACCGGGATGTCACCGCGTATCAGGCTTTATTTTCAGGCTTTACTTCTGCCTTCACTTCTGTCTTAACTTCAGACTTGGTTTCGCTGTCTTTCATACCATTTTTCAGGGCGCGAATGCCCTCGCCCAGTCCTTTTCCCAACTCCGGTAATTTCTTGGGGCCAAATACCAGCAACGCGATGGCGAAGATAATCAGCAGGTGCATCGGTTGAAACAGACCTTCGAACATAAAACCTCCAAGCCAGCCATACTGGCCGGAACCACCAGACAACACGACCTTTACGTAGTGTACCCCAACTGAACCCGGCAGTCTTGCCGATCTGGCTATGGTTGACCTCCCTGCATCGCTGGGCCATGTCCCTCAAAATTACTTCGGTGACCTATCGGCGGCACCCTTCGCGGACTATTTTTGCCACAGGGCGATTGTCGCGTGTCAAACCGCTGGAGGGCTTCGTGAAGGGCTGTGTTCTGAGATTGCTTTTGCTTCTGCTGGCGGCGGGGTCCTTGCAGGCTGAACAGGTTCCTCCCACATCAGCCTCCGACACCGTTTTTCTGTGGCTGGCAGGGGGGATTTCCAGCGCACGCATCCAGCGCCTGGCTCAAACCCAGAGCGACGGCCACAACTCGTGCCACGTCACTGCACAATACACTCGCGCCCTGCAAAAAGCCGGGGCTGATTCAGGATTGATTCAAAGCCTCGGTCATCAGAATGACCATCAGAATTTAGACCGGAATTCGGCTCATCAGCGAGACCTGAAGACTGCTCCGGTTGACGCCTGTGCCAGCTCCAGCCCCACGGCTCAAGTTGCCGCCTTAGTTCACGCCAAGAACTTCAGCGCCGCAGAAGGAAAAATCCGCATACTGCTTCGCGACGACGCGGACACTGCTTCGACCAATAGTGCCTTACTGCATTTTGTCCTCGGAACCATCTTGCGCCGGCAAGACCAGTTTGACGAAGCGCTCGATGAATTTACGGAATCTTCAAGGCTGATGCCCGGTTCCCCCGAAACCCACAGCCAGCTTGCTTACCTTTTTTACCGTACAGACGATGCCGAGGACGCGCTCGCCGAAGCGCGCACCGCCCTCAGCATCGATCCCGCTAACGCCGAGGCCTATCGCTATCTTGGACTCGCTCTCTACGCCGACGGTCACTACGATGCAGCGGTGCATGCCTTTGACGAGTCGCTGCAGCGCGAACCTGCCCAATCTCTGGCAAACGCCGATGTCTACTTCGATATGGGAATCACCTATCGCGATCAGGGAGATTTGCGCCGCGCCGCCATCGCCTACCGTCACGCCCTCAACCTGCGTCCCGATTATTGGGAGGCGCACAGCAATCTTGGCGTGGTACTGCATGATCAGGGCAAACTCGATGACGCGATCGCGGAATACCACATCGCCAAGCGGTTGAACCCAGACGAAGCCAGCGTTCGCAACAACCTGGGAAACACGCTTTGCGATAAAGAAGAATTCGACGGAGCCATCGCAGAATTCTCGGATCTCTATCGTCAGAATCCGGAGTGGGAAGGCGGTCACAATTGTCTGGCTCGCGCGTATATGTCCAAGCGCGATTATCCATCGGCCATTCGTGAGCTGCGAGCAGCCATTGCCGACAACCCCGCTGGTGCGGCCGAACACCGCGTCCTGGGGCAGGCTTTGCTACTTTCGGGAAAAGATGAAGAAGCCGTCAAGGTGTTGCGCGAAGCCGTTGCGCTCAATCCCGAATCCGGTCTGGGCCACCACTATCTAGGCACCGCACTCGTGAATACCCAACAACTGGCTGACGCTGAAAAGGAATTTCGCGAGGCCCTCCGTCTCGAACCCAGCGCCGAAAACCACTATTCCCTAGCTGCCTGCCTGATGGCCCTGAACCAATACGAAGACGCTCTCGGAGAGCTCGAAATCGCTTCCCGTATGGATCCCAGCCAGAACCTTTACCGGGCCCGCATGCAAGAGGTCGTCCGCCTGATCACCACTTCGAAGTAGAGACACGGCTTACCCGTCTTGGAGGCGGGCCAACGCCCCATGTCTACACATTACCTTTTGGTATGCACTCTCGTGCATCGCCTCCCAGCCCCAATAAACCTAGAATATGGGATGAAATGCGGCGCTGGTCGCGCCGCTGGGTCGGTCACTGGCCGGGTCGGTCACTATAAAGATCATAAGGAAAGATCTATGGAAACCAGCGCTGCCAAGCAAGCCCGCGACAAGTCCGTCAACCCCGCAGCAATACCCACCCCAGAACGGCACATTCCGCAGCGGTCCGCACACGGAGCCTTGGCGCCGGAGAAGAAAGCCATAGGCTATGGCTTGCCCTGCTCGCATTGCCACGCCTATTATCCCGCCGACATGAACGTCTGTCCGATATGTAAGTCTGCCGAGCGGGTCTCGCCCACTGAACCGGTCATGCATTCCATGGTTGCCGTCACACCCGAACCCGCGCCCAACGCGCAAATCGACGACGAACGCGAACGCTTCCTGAAAGAACTCAAGTCGCAGGCCTTCGCTTCCCACACGCAGATCAATGCTGCCGCCACGTTCCGTTGCGTGCTCGAACACCAGCACACCGGGGCGATCGAACCGGCAGCGGCGGCGGTTTGCCATACCTGCTACAGCGAGGCTCGACAGCAGGCCGACCGTCTGGAAGCCGCTCTCCACATGGACGCGAAAGAGGGAGCAAAGATTGTCTATGAAGCAGTCTGGGCAGATACGTCCGATCCCAACACTACCTACTTGAACGCCGCTACGGCATTGCTCTCGGAGTTGCGCAAACGTGCTGGCATCGGATTGCTGCTCGGCACGCATCAGCCCTTGGCGGACTAACCTTTAATAGCAAATCGCCCGGCTTCTCCGGACGAACTAGATCTCTTAAAAATTTCTTCTCTCTGATGGAGTATTTTTGTCGCGCCTTCACAGCCGCAGAAACGTGGAAGTCTGCAAGTTCTCAGACTCCCACGTCCCCCTTCTGCGATCCAACATTACTCAGCCTTACTCGGCCGGGGTCGCGACGAATCCAGAGTTAATTGGTGCCGAGCCGTAGAAGCCAACCAGCACGCCGTTGTCGTTGATCCCATTTACGATGGTCGTGCCGATCCCGTCCGGATCGTCGACCGACGCAAATGTGCCACTGGACACGGTGTAGACAAAGCCGTGGCTGTTGCCGGAGGTGTCGGTCCAGGAACCAACTACCAGGCCTTTGTTGTTCAGCCCAAGCGCCTGTGTCCCAGTCGATCCCGGATAGTCGAGGACGGTGAAATGTCCGAGAACCTGGAGCCAGCCGTGATTCACCTGGTTACTGTCGATGTAGAATCCGCAAACGCTGCTGGAGTTGTTGATGCCGGTGGCCTGCGCGCCGCCGGTGGCGCCGGGAATTTCGTAGACTTCAAAAATGCCGCCGACTTCGTCATAAACGTACGGCACATCCGGGTCGGAGCCACTTGCGTTGCTGCTGTAGTACCCGGCGGCTTGGCCGAAATCGTTCTGGCTGAGGAGCTGGTTGAACGGCTTCTTCGGATAGGCCACGCTGGTGAATGTTCCCTGGAAATCGGTGAACCCGATGGTCTTTCCGTGCAAAATGTAAAATCCGGAAGTCTTGAAAGGATTGTTGTTGATGCCAATCACCTGGGTCTGCTGCGAACCCGGGTAGTTTTCGTTGGTGAACTTGTTGGTCTTCAAAACGTAGGTGAATCCCATGTTCACGGACGCACCGTGGTAGCCGGCAATCTCGTTGGAGTTATTGATGCCAAGCAACTGCGTGAACGTGTCGCCGGGATAGTTGACGGTCTGGAAGTTATAGGTTTGGGCAAAGGCACTGGACATGCAAAGCAATACGGCCGCGCCAAGGGAGAGAGCTAAACTTTTGAGTTTCATGGTAGTTCCTTCCTGATTTTTAGGTTTGATTTGGGTCTTGATTTACTGCTCACCCTTAAGAGCGACGTTGCTCGGGAAATTCCCTCATCGCTTCAAAACTTTTTAGTGGTCGGGCGATACCGTGCAGGGCGCAATTTTGCAGATCTGAATACTATGGGAATTTGCTGAAGATTGATGGGAAGCCGTAAGTAACGGCTTGCAACTTTAGCGGCCGTTCGACATCCTATTCATGGAGAGAGAACATGACCGAAAAATTGAGCGACCCGATCACCGAGAAAAAAATCACCAAAACCGATGCCGAGTGGAAGCAGCAGCTTACTCCGGAACAGTTTCAGGTGGCCCGCGCGTGCGGTACCGAGCGCGCCTTTACCGGCCAGTACTGGAACAAGCACGACGACGGGACCTACCACTGCGTCTGCTGTGGCGCACTACTGTTTGGTTCGGAAACAAAATTTGATTCGGGTACCGGATGGCCAAGTTTTTTTGCCGCTGCCGACCGCCAGAATATTGCGGAGCACACCGACACCAGTTATGGCATGGCTCGCACGGAGGCGCGCTGCGCCCGCTGCGATGCGCATTTAGGCCATGTATTCCCGGATGGTCCCGGACCGACTGGGCTGCGCTACTGCATGAATTCGGCATCGCTCGACTTCAAGCCAAAAAAGTAAAAAAAACGATGGAACGCGGGCTGGTTTGCCAGGCGCTCCATCGTTTTTGTTTTAATTCAACTTTGTGGAAATTAGGCGTTGCCGGCGACCGCGGCCATCGCCTTGGGCGCTTCCTGCTTATTCTGGTTTTGCGCCTGATTCTTCTGATCTTTCTTCTCAGGGTTGCGCACTTCGACGCCGCCCTTGAGAATTGCGCCTTCTTCAACGCTGATACGATGCGTAATCACGTCGCCCGAGAGCAGGCCTTCACTGCGGATGTCCAGCCGGTCCGCACAGTCGACGTTGCCCTGCACTTTACCCATGATCACGATTTCTTTGGCGGTGATGTTGGCCGCGACGTTTCCATTGCGACCGATGGTGACACGATTGTCGGGAAAGTTGATGGTGCCTTCGACGCGTCCATCAATAAAAAGCGCTTCCGCGCCCGTTACTTCACCCTTGATGACTAACGAACGTCCGATGTGGGCCTGATCCATGGGTGAGGTGGCCGGCTTAACCGGAGTGTAACTGTTGGTGGGCGCCACGTTTGGAGAGAACTTCGGTTCCGGAGACTGCAACATGAATAAACCTCACTTAAGATCCGCAATCGCAGTGGGAGTTGGCCCTGCGGTCGTGGTCGATGGGCTTGTGACAACTGCTACTAGTAACGACAAAAAGAGAATCGCACGAAAGGCCGTATTACGACAGGTTACCGAAGGGTGTGACCGTTGGCGCAATGTTTAATCGTGCAACTCATGACGGAATTTCCCATCCTTCGTCCTTCATTTTCCGATTCGTCCAATGCTGCAATTGCTCAAACAGAGCAGGTTCGATCACGACAAATCGCAGGCCGGCCCTGCCTCCAGCGTCGGCCCAGACTAATCGGCCTTTCGCCTGGACCACGATATCGCTCTCTGGCAACAAGAAACTAACGTCGAGTAATCCAGCAAAGCCGGTGGAGTCGGCAATGGCATCCAGGCCCATGCCTCCCGTGCTGAGATTGACCGCTTGCACCTGCAATTCCTTGCCATGCGCATTTCTAAGAGTCACGGACACATTAACTTTCGCGCGAAAGAATTTTTGCTGATCTTCGCTGATGATGCCGAGCCTGGCGGAAGCATCGCCCGAAGGCACATCAATCTCATACTCGCGCAATTTGCGGCTAAGAGTGCGGCGGGAAATTCCGAGCTGTTCTGCAGCCTGGGCGCGATGTCCGCCGGTTTGCTCGAGCGCCCGAATGATCATCTGTTCTTCCATGTTCTCAAGGTTGCCAAGCGGCACTGCGCCGCTGGCGCGGCGTTCGGCGGCGGCTTCTCCACGCAATTCAGCTGCAACTTCAGCCCCCGTAATCTCCCGCTCGTCCGTGGCCATCGCCAGTTTCGCAACCAGATTCCTCAGTTCGCGGATGTTACCCGGCCATGGATGAGCCCGCAGCGCAGCCAGCGCGTCTGCGGCAAAAACTTTATCCGCCGCTTTCAGCGACAAGAAGTAGCGTGCCAGAGCGGCAATATCCTCTGGGCGCTCACGCAATGGCGGAACGCGCAACTGGAACTGGCTCAGGCGGTGGAAAAGATCTTTGCGGAAGCGGCCTTCCGTCACTGCCAGCTCAAGATCCTGATTGGTGGCGGCAACCACACGCACGTCAACCGTGATTTTGCGATTCCCTCCCAAACGGTAATAGGGCGCTCCGTCCAGAACACGCAGAAGTTTCACTTGGATTTGCGGCTGCAATTCGCCGATTTCATCGAGAAAAATCGTGCTCTTGTCGGCCAGTTCAAACAAGCCGGGCTTCGAGGAATCCGCGCCACTGAATGCTCCCTTCTCGTAACCAAACAATTCACTCTCCACCAGATGTTCAGGCAGCGCGGCGCAGTTGATATCTATCAGTGCACTTTTATATCGATAAGATGACTCATGGATGGTGCGCGCCACTAACTCCTTACCCGTGCCGGTTTCTCCTGTTACTAACACAGTCTCGGTGTGCCCGGCTACACGATCCACCATGCCCATAAACTTGTGCATGATCGGGCTCGCTATCAGAAATTGTGTGCCGCCGATCTCACGCCGCGCCAGTGGGAGCGCGCCAGCCGCGATTTCGGCCAGCGTGGGTGAAAGTACATTGCCGAACCCCTTCGGCTCAGCGATCTCAATCGAAAACCCCAGAATGCTTGCCGGAGTTCCATTCGAATCGCGCAACAGCATCAATTGCAGATGAACGTCGACGTTCTGACCGGACTTGCTGCAACAGCAAGTTTTGCCCTCGAATCGTCCATTCTCCAGAGCCGAAGTAATCGCGCGACTGGCGAGACTCGACTGGTTTTCGGCACCATAAAAATCGGCGACGCTGCGACCGATCAGATCCTGTGTTGCAAAGCCGTATCGATCTATCTCCTGATTACAACTGGTTATGATTCCGTGAAGGTCAGCGGTAAAGATAAAAGCTGCGTCCTGTAACTGCTCCAGAATGCCGGAATGAAAAGTAGATTGGAGATTGGCCCCGGTCGACCGGGCAGGGCTATTGCTAGCACGGCTCCCAGTTACGGATTTCTGCGCCTTCTCCGCCGGCGGAGTCTTCGAGGAAATTGACATTTCGGTTTCGTTGGTATCGGGGGAGTGCCCAACGTGCGCTTCGCCTTCGGGCCTTACTACCTAGTGCACGGAATTCAGACGTTGCAAAAACGCGCCTACCGCATGATGCTGCCACATCCCCTATCACTTCGCGGCGTAGTTCAGCATCGACCTTCACACCGAAGTAACTACCACATACCTCTTACTAAAGAGTTGAGCCAAGCCTCGTTGTTCCATCTCGCCCTGCGTGTCATCACCATTTCCATCCACAGTTACCTCGGTAAGTATCTGATTCTCTGGACGCTGAACTAGTATCCGTTACAGCGGGAGGACCAATTTTTCGCCACTCCCTGGGCCGGTGACAAGTCAAAAAGTGGCTGAATCCTGACCACTTTTGGGGACAATCTCGGGACAATCCACCGAGATGCATAGGAAACCGACGGATTGGATGAGCATAACTTCCCCAGATTCAATGCTGTAACAAAGGTAATGACAAGCACTGGCGTGGACGTGCAGATGCACACGATATAAGCAGAAGTTGCGGGTCGGCCTATGCCTTTTCGGGCAAAACTGTTCATCGGAGTAACCGCAGCGCTTGGCGCATCGGCGATGCTGCACTCTCTATGGCATTGGCAGAGCGTCGACCTGACCCGGTTTGCCTGTTACCTGCTGGTCGCCGTGATTGCCTCCGGTCTTAAGATTCAACTGCCCGGCCTCGACGGCACCATGTCGGTCAACTTCCTGTTTATTTTGCTGAGCGTGCTCGAACTCAATCTTCCTGAGACCCTGATCCTCGGCTGCACCGCGACTTTGGCGCAATGTCTTTTTGGAACGCGGCAGAAATTGGTTCCCGTCAAGATCGTTTTCAACGTCTTCAGCATGATGGCAAACGCCATCGTCCTGTCATACTTCGCCTATCACGATTTGCAACGGGTGCTCGGCGCGGGCACGCTGCCGCTGCTGATCATCACTGCTTTGGTTTTTTTCGTGGCGAACACCGTTCCAGTGGCAGTCATCATTTCACTGACCGAAGGCAAGTCGGCACACAAAGTGTGGGCGGAATGCCATTTCTGGTCGTTCCCCTTCTACATGGTTGGAGCGGCTGTGGTTTTTGCGGTGGGGTTCATTAGCAAACAGGTCGGATGGCAGACCTCACTTCTCGTTCTGCCTTTGGTCTACTGGGTTTATCGCTCTTATCACCTCTATCTCGCCAAGCTGGCCACGGAAAAGAAACAAGTCGAGATCGAAAAACGCAATGCCGAAGATGTTGCTTCTTTACACTTGCGCACCATCGAGTCTCTGGCACTCGCCATTGAAGCCAAAGACCACACCTCACACCAGCACCTGCAGCGCGTACGCGTTTTTGCGGTTGAGGTCGCAAAAGAATTAGGCCTCCCCGAAGATGAAATCGAAGCGTTGCGTGCGGCCGCACTGCTGCACGACATAGGCAAGCTGGCGATTCCCGAGCACATCATCAACAAGCCTGGACGCCTGTCCCCGGAAGAATTTGAAAAAATGAAAATTCACACCGTGGTGGGCTCCGAAATCTTGCAACGGGTCGCGTTCCCCTACCCGGTCGCGCCCATCGTTCGCTCGCACCACGAGCGCTGGGACGGAACCGGCTATCCCGACGCACTGAAAGGTGAGCAGATTCCGAAAGGCGCGCGTGTACTCGCGGCGGTCGATTGCCTGGATGCGTTGGCCTCCCATCGGCAGTATCGCAACGCCATGTCGCTCGATGCCGCCATGGAAAAAGTCGCCTCGATGTCGGGCTCGGCCTTCGAGCCCATAATTGTCGAGGTCCTGAGGCGCCGTTATCGCGAACTGGAAAAGATGGTGCAGTCGGATTCAGTTTCAGGGACCACAGATGAAGCTGCCCTCCCAGCATCGATCGACGTTCGCGTCGAACCAGGTGTAGAGCCGGCGGGCGGATTTGAACCGTCTCTCTCGATTCAGAGTTCCACAAACGACGCGGATTTTCTCACCTCGATTGCATCGGCACGTCAGGAAGCGCAGACCATGTTCGAACTCAGCCAGGATCTCGGCAACTCGCTAAGCCTCGGCGAAACACTTTCTGTACTTTCGATCCGGCTGCGCAAGATGATTCCTTACGATTCGATGGCCGTGTTTTTACTAAAGGAAAACAGGCTCGTGCCCGAACTGGTGAGCGGCGACAATTTCCGTCTGCTTTCGTCGTTAAACATTGGATTTGGAGAAGGCCTGTGCGGCTGGGTAGCGGAAAAACGTAAGCCGATCGTTAACGGCAATCCCGAAGCCGAAGCAGGGTATGTCAGCGATCCCGCAAAGTTCACCACCCTGCGCTCGACGCTCGCCGTGCCCCTTGAAGGACTCAATGGTGTGGTCGGCGTGCTGGCCATGTACCGTACCGACCGCGATGCTTTCTCGGCCGATCATCTCCGTATTCTGCTCGCAGTCAGCTCAAAGATCGCGCTCTCCGTCGAAAATGCGCTCAAGTATCAGCAGGCCGAGGACTCGGCAACCACCGATTACCTAACCGGATTGCCCAACGCCCGCTCGTTGTTCGTTCATCTGTCGCGCGAACTGGCCCGTTGTCGCCGCACCGGCACGTCGCTCGCTGTGATGGTCTGTGACCTCGACAATTTTAAACAGATTAACGATCTTCATGGCCACCTCGAAGGCGACAACCTGCTCAAGGATTTTGCGGGTCATCTGAAGGAATCCTGCCGTGGCTACGATTATGTTGCCCGCATGGGCGGAGATGAATTCGTGATTGTCGCTCCCGGCTTGAGCCCGGAAGCTTCCAATGAAAAAGCCAGCCGTCTGAATCAGCTGGCTATCGAGTCAGGTAAGAAAATTACCGGCCGCAATCTGGTTGCCCTCAGCGTGGGAACGGCTTTCTGTCCGGAGGATAGTTTCGATGTCGAGCGCCTGCTAGCCGAAGCTGACCGCCGCATGTATTCCATGAAAAAGATTCACCACTCCGAACCCGCAGCCGATCGCGACGCCAACGTTCCTCCTTCCCGCTCGCGCGGTGCGGCCGTGAACTAGGACGCTCCTATGTCGAAGAAAATTTCGTGGTGGAGAAGCACACAATACCTCGCACGAAAACTGGGAGCCATAGCCGCGCTTATCCTGCTCGGCGGACTGCTTTCGGCCACGCTGGTGCGCATGGCTCCCGGTTTCGATTCCGACGAGCGCGAACTCGATCCCAGTTTGAGCGCCGAAAGTGTACGAGCCATCCACCAGTCGCGCGCTGGCGAACACAACATCCTCGGCTTTTACGTTAATTACCTCCACGGCGCCATCCACGGCGATCTCGGCACGTCTCATGCCCTCGGACAACCCGTGCAAACCCTTTTGCGCGAGCGCTGGCCCGTGACCGTGCGCGTGGCTGGCGTCGGACTCTTGTTGGCATGGCTGCTGGCTTTGTGTCTCGCTTTCACGACCTGCCTCTGGCGTCGCCCGGCTTTTGAGATTTTCGGTATCACCATCAGCGGCGCTTTTCTCTGTATTCCAGCCGCAGTGCTGGCTTTGCTTTCAGTGATCCTCAACGCCCCCGGATATCTCGCCATAGCACTGATCGTCTTCCCTAAAATTTACCGCTATTCGCGCAACCTGCTCGCCAAATCCTATGCCTCGCCGCATATCACCGCCGCTCGCGCCCGTGGACTCGGCGAAGTTCGCATTCTGGCCTGGCACGTGCTCCCCGTTGCCGGGCCGCAGATGATCGCACTCGCAGGTATCACCGTCAGCGTCGCTCTCGGCGCAAGTATTCCTGTCGAAGCCTTATGCGGACTGCCCGGCATAGGTCAACTCGCCTGGCAGGCTGCGCTTTCACGAGACCTCCCTCTATTGGTCAACCTGACCGTCCTGGTTACGCTGGTAACCTTGCTGGCGAACTCAGGGGCCGATGTAATGATTCACATGCTGAAGCCGCGAGAAGCATAAAACGCCGCATGAACACAGCCCGCAAGCTCGCGTGTGTGGTAGTGGTCGCCGTGTGCGCGGCCTCGCTCGCCGCAAATTGGCTGGCACCTGCTGGATACTCCAAACAGTTTCGTGAAGCTCCCAACGCACCTCCTTCGCATCAGCATCTGCTCGGCACCGATGACGTTGGCCGCGATCGCTTCGCGCGCGTCTTGTATGGCACACGCATCTCGCTGCTGCTCGCTCCCGCCGCCGCTCTCGTCTCCACCGCATTGGCCGCGTTGGTCGGCGGACTCGCAGGATATCTGGGAGGAGTCTGGCTGCGCCTGGCTCGTGGCTTTACCGACCTGTTTCTCTCCCTGCCCTGGCTATTTCTGCTGATCACGGTTCGCGCGCTCATGCCCTTGAATGTTTCACCGCTGGTCTCGGTTCTAATTACATTTCTCATCCTCGGACTGCTAGGTTGGGCCGCTTCGGCGCGCGTGCTTTCGACTAGCGCCGACGCTTTGCGTAACTCCGATTTTGTTTTGCAGGCGCGCGCTTCGGGATTGCACGGTCCGCGGCTCTTTCTAATTCACGTTCTGCCTAACCTGAAGCCGGTGCTCTACGCACAATTCTGGATTTCGATTCCTGTCTTTATCCTGGCCGAAGCGAATCTGGGCATCCTTGGATTAGGCGTTGCCGAACCGCTGCCTTCCTGGGGAAGTCTTCTGCGCGAACTGGAAGGCTTAATTTCATTCCGCGAAGAACCTTGGCGTCTGGCGCCTCTAGTGCTCCTGATGGTTGTGATGACATCGTTCCAACTGCTCTTATCGAATGAGGAGGTGACCGCATGAGTGATCGCATGAACATAAATACGATCGGCCGCCGTAAATTTCTACGCTTTCTTCTCTGTTTCACGCTTCTTCTTGCCCTGACATCTGCCGCAGCATTCCCGCAAAGCGGTGGCGAACTGCGCTTCTGCCTGCGCTCGGAGCCAACAACTTTCGATCCGCTCCTGGTCGATGACGACTCCTCACTGTCGATTCGCTATCTGACCGGCGGAGTGCTCGTACGCGTCAACCGTCACACGCAGGACCTCGAACCCGAACTGGCAGAATCGTGGAAGCTATCGAAAGATGGCAAGCAGATCACATTCAAACTTCGCCACGACATCATGTTTTCCGACGGCAGTCCTTTTTCGTCTGAGGATGTAGCCTTTACCATGCAGCGGCTCATGGATCCCGCGCTGCACTCCTCGACCGGAGACGCGTTCCGCTCTGGAAGCGGCACCGTCACCACCAGAATCATCGCGCCCGACCAGATCGTCATCATCTTTCCTTCGCCCATTGCCGGACTCGATCGCCTGTTCGATCAGGTCGCGATTATGTCCGCACATTCTCCCAAAAAAGAAGCAGCCGTGCTCGGACCCTTCATGGTCGCGGAATATAAAGCTGGATCAAGCGTGCTTCTGCGCCGCAATCCCAACTACTGGAAGAAAGATTCTCAGGGACGCCGCTTGCCCTATCTCGATTCCATCCGCCTCGACATTCAATCGAATCGCGACGTTGAAATGCTGCGCTTCAAGCGCGGAGAACTCGACCTGATCAACGTCATCGACAGTGATTATTTCGACCGTCTGGCGGCCACTTCGCCGCAACTCGCTCACGATGCCGGGGCATCGCTCGATTCCGATTTCATGTGGTTCAACCAAGTGGCGAGCGCACCCATCCCGGAATACAAACGCGTCTGGTTCCGCGACACAAATTTCCGGCGTGCGATTTCTCAGGCCATCAACCGCGACGATCTCAGCCGCGTAGCCTTCAATGGACACGCCCAGCCCGCCGTCGGCCCGGTTTCGCCAGCCAATAAATTCTGGTTCAACAGCAAGCTCAAAGCCGAACCATATCGTCCCGACGCCGCGATGCAGCGTCTGCAAGTCGACGGTTTCCATCTGCAAAACGGGGCGTTATTCGATAAGGGAGGTAATGCCGTCGAGTTTTCCATCGTCACCAATGCCGGCAGCAAACCGAGAGAACGCATGGCCGTCATGGTGCAGGAGGATCTCGGCAAACTTGGCATCAAGGTCAACGTGGTCACACTCGACTTCCCCTCGCTTATCGAACGTATTTCGCAAAAATTTAATTATGAAGCCGCGATGTTAGGCTTCCGCAATGTCGACCTCGACCCCAATGGCCAGATGAACATTTGGCTGAGCTCAGCCGAAGATCACGCCTGGAATCCGCAGCAGAAGTCTCCAGAAACCGCGTGGGAAGCCGAGATTGACCGCCTCATGCGCGCCCAGGCCTCCACTAACGATCCCAAGAAACGCAAAGAGAGTTTTGATCGTGTACAGGAAATCGTCACCGAACAGTCGCCAATGATTTACCTGGTCAATCAAAATGCGCTATCCGCGGTTTCCAGCGCAGTCGAAGGCGCCAACCCCGGAATCCTTAGTCCGCAAACGTTCTGGAACGCCGAGCGCCTCACTTTGAGCCCTAACACGCGGGCGAGCCGATAACACTAATGACCTCTACACCGGACACCTCGTCAAACCTGCTCTCCGCGCAGGTGACCGTGCGCTATCCCGGCAAAACTCCGGTGCTCCGCGGAATCTCACTCGAAATTGCGCGCGGTGAAATCGTTGGTTTAGTGGGGCAGAGCGGCTCCGGCAAAAGCACGCTGGCATTAGCCGTCCTGGGCTTACTTGGCCGCCAGCGCGCCATCGTGGAAGGCAAAATTATTTTTCAGGGTGCCGACCTGCTCACCATGCGCGAACGCGAATTGCGCAATCTCCGCGGACGCTCCCTGAGTCTCGTTCTTCAGAGCCCTCTGGCCTCGCTCAATCCCGCGCTCCAAATTCGCACGCAACTAAGAGAAGCTTGGCGCGCCCACAGCGACAGCAACGCCACGGGCATTGCCAAAAGTGAAGACTGCGACCGCGCCATCCAGTCCGCTCTGAAAAGCGTCAGCCTGCCGAACGACAAGGATGACAATAGCGAAGACTTCCTGCGCAAGCGCACCTCCCAACTCAGCGTCGGTCAGGCACAACGCGTGCTCATCGCCATGGCCGTCCTGCACCGCCCGGCGCTGTTGATCGCCGATGAAGCGACCAGCGCACTCGACGTAATCACGCAATCTGAAATCCTCGAATTATTCGCGCGCTTGAATCGCGAAACGGGTATGTCGATCCTCTACATCTCGCACGATCTGCCATCGGTCGCCGGAATCTGTCACCGCATCGCCATTTTGCACGAAGGCCAGATTGTCGAATGCGGCCCGACCGAACAAATTTTCACTGCGCCCGTCCACGCCTACACCCAGCGACTTATGTCCGCTTTACCGCAGCTTCCCACGCGCCGTGAAACATCCTTAGCAAAGGCGCAAGCCGCAACCGCAGAATGACGACGAAATAATGATTTGATGAAATAAACGATTTGACGGCCTGATAGCTTGGAGGTTCCGCAACCAGCTAGCGCGTCGGGAAATACAAGGCCGCCACACTTTCGGCCAGCGCGGGTGCATCGACCTCGGCACGATTTGAAAGCACAATCACAGTAAGATGATCGTCGGGAAAACGCTGAATGGCGTTTCGAAATCCCACCGTCTCGCCATAATGAGAGTAGCGGCGATGCCCCCTGTAAGGATCGAGAAACCACCCGAATCCATAGAGCGGCGCGATGCTGCCGTCCGGTTGCAGCAAAGGAGCGCCGTTCGCGCCAGCCGGCGGAGTCAATGCCGGCTCCATTTCTTTCGTGCTGAGCAATGTGTGATTGGCGAGCGCGCGGTCCCATTTCTCAAGATCGTCGAGCGATGTATAAACCCCTCCATCGCCCAGCGTAGCCGAAGTCGAACTCTGATCCGTCTCCCGCCAGCCGTCCGTCGTCTTGGTGTTTCCGTAGGCGCGATGCCCGACTTCGTTCTTGCCCTTTTCATAAGCAATCGTGCCCGTCATCCCCAGAGGGGTGAAGATTCTCGCGCGCAAAAAATCTCCAAACTCCATCCCCGACCGTTTTTCTATGACCATCGCCAGCACCACGTAGCCTGAATTGCTGTAAGCCCAGTGCGTGCCCGGCGCAAACTTTGTGCCAGTCTCGTGTTTCAGCAGGTCGAGCACTCCGGCATCCTTGATCTGCGGAATCTTGTCATCGGCAATACCGGCATATTGCTTCGCCATGATGTCTTCGTAATCGACCAGACCTGAGGTGTGATTCAAAATCTGCCGGATCGTGATCGTCTTCCCATAAGCGGGGAAGTCTGGAAAGATATCGGTGAGACGGTCTTCGTAATGCAGTTTGTCATCGTGCACCAGCAGCATCACCGACATTGCGGTAAATTGCTTCGTCAGGGATGCCAGCCGAAAGTTCGTTTCCGGACCAATCTTTTGCAATGTTCGCAGATCGGCCACGCCATAGCCCTTCCGAAATACCGGCTGGCCATGCTTGATCACCAGCACCGCGCAACCAGGATCGTGCGTGCTGACGAATTTCGAAAACAAGCCGTCAATCGCCGCGGTTGACACCTGCGCAGAAGCGGCGCTGGACCACGACAGAAGTGCCATCAGAACTACGAATCCGCAGATAATAAGACGCATCATGCCTTGACCAGTTGTTCCGCAACTTCTGCAAGTCCAGCCGCATGCCACGCGTCAAACCCTCCCGCGACATTGATTACGTTGCGATGACCCGCGCGCTCCAGCAAACTACAGGCAATCATGCTGCGATATCCGCTCTTGCAGTAAACCGCAACCGCGCGCTCCTTATCTATTGCAGGCAGTCCCTGCGGAAACGTATCCAGCGCCCGGCACTGTACTTGCTCAATATGCCCCGCTTGCCATTCGCCTTCGCGACGGACGTCAAGCACATCGGCGACGCACAAGCTGCCCTCGCGCAGTTTCTGATTCAGTTCCTGCGGAGAAATCTGCGCCGTCTTCACCACCGGCAGACCGGCCTTCTGCCACGCCCCCACGCCGCCGGCCAGATAACCACGCAATTCTTCAATGCCTACACGAGCCAGCCGCAGCCGAGCTTCCTCAATCTGCGCTTCGCTGTCGCCGATTAAAATCGGCTCGGAATGGATCCCGAAAATCCCTCCTGCCCACGAAGCGAATTGTCCCGAGAGCGCAATGCCAATCGACCCCGGCACGTGCCCCGTTGCGAAGTCATCGCTCGGACGAACATCCAGCAAATTGACATTAGCATTCTGCTGTAATAGCGTCTGCACCTCAGCCGGAGAAAGCGCCGGAAGCGGAGGCAATTCCGTCAGCGTACCCGCACCCGAGCGATTGATCTCAGCATCTTCAAGAAAATATTCGGGACGAGCCGGAAGATTCGCGGTCAACTGCGCAATGAATTCCTCACGGTTCGCGATCTGCAACGCATAGTTCGTAAGCCGCTCTGTCCCAATCGTGGACGACCGCTCCGCTCGCATGGCGCGTCCGCAAAGCGATCCCGCCCCGTGCGCTGGATACACCATCACCGCATCCGGCAGCGCCATCAATTTCTTGTGCAGACTGTCATAAAGCAAGCCCGCAAGTTGCCGTGGCGTGTGCGTCTTCGAAAGATCCGGACGTCCAACATCGCCAATAAATAAAGTATCGCCAGTTAGCACCGCGCAAGGCTGAGTTGATTTTTCCTCATCGGTAATCACCAGGCAAACGCTCTCGGGAGTGTGGCCAGGCGTCTCCAATGCGCGAATCCGCACCGCCCCCATCTTCACTTCGAAACCATCGATCAGTGGTCTATGTGGAAACCCAGCATCGGCGTGCGCTCCGATGTAGATTTTTGCGCCGGTGCGTGCCGCCAGCTCTTTGTGCCCGGAAACAAAATCGGCATGCAGGTGAGTTTCAAATATGTGTCGGATTTTGAGATTTTGTTCTTCTGCGGCCTTCAAATAAATATCCACATCGCGCTGCGGATCAACCACCGCTGCCTCTCCCTCCGATCCAATCATGTACGAAGCGTGAGCCAGACAGGTCAGATAAAATTGTTCAAAATACATATCGCGACTCCAAACCGAATACAGCATCCTGCGATTGTCAGATTACCACTGTAGCCCGCCAGGTGCGGCCATGGCGGCTCCATTCAAAAGTACACTTCCGGGGTCGGCGCGACATTCAGAAGTTTTTGCACGGAGCTCGCCCAATCATGAAAAAAATATCTTGGGCATGATTCCCAAACTATTGACCGGCCTATGCTTAAAGAAAGCACCGTTTGCGTACTCCTTTTGTAACTTGGACTTGCACCCGATAACAGCCTACATTCAACTGAACCGTGTTTTTGCCGTTTTCGGCCCCCGGCGTGCATCGAATCAGTTGGAGGTTCCGTATTCACAGGCGTCCGAATTAAGATTTACCAGTTAGGCATTAATACTTGAATGACGAAGGACAACAAATTCGGGCAGATAGCGAGCCGATTGGCACTCCTTGTATTTGCGATTGCCGTCGCGCTGTCCGTTGCCGCATGCGCCCAAACTACCCCCTACGTCGTTGCCGCTTCCAATGTGGCAGTAGACTCCAATGGCACTGCTCTTCCCGCCACCAGCGACGATGCGGACGAACCCATCCTTACCATCAAGAAACGCGTCGACGAAGTTAATGTGCTCTTCATCGCAACCGATCGCCACGGCAAATTCGTCCGCAATTTGAACCAGGCCGACTTCAACATTTTCGACGACCACAAGCCCGTGGAATCCATCCTCAATTTCCGCCGCGAAACCGACCTGCCCATCGAATTAGGCCTGCTCATGGACGTGAGCGGCTCGGTACAGGGTCGTTTTGGATTTGAAAAAGAAGCCGCCACCGGATTCTTGCAGCACATTATCCGTCCTGGCTACGACCACGCGTTCGTCGTAGGGTTCAACAAGCAGAGCCATCTTACTCAGGATTTCACTGACCAGGTACCCTTATTAGCCGCCGGTGTGCAGCGCCTTAGCAATGGCGGCGGCACCGCGCTCTATGACGCCATTTACAAAGCGTGCAAGGAAAAGTTGCTGCGCGAACAATCCGACCATCCCATTCGTAAAGCCATTGTCGTACTCAGCGACGGCGAGGACAATCAGAGCGAATACACGCGCGCCCAGGCCATCGAAATGGCGCAGCGCGCCGAAGTCCTTATCTATGCTATCTCCACCGACGACAGCGGCCTGATTCTGCGCGGCGACAAAGTTCTCGAAGACCTCGCATCTGCCACCGGTGGACGCGCCTTCTTCCCCTACAAGATGAAAGACATCACGCGTTCCTTCGCCGCCATTGAAGACGAACTGCGCAGCCAGTACGCCGTCTCCTACAAGCCATCCGACTTCGACGCCGACGGACGCTATCACTCCATCGAGATCACCGCCCTCAAGAAAGACCTGCAAGTCCGCGCCCGGCGCGGATACTACGCTCCTCGGCAGTAATTTCCAGATTTTGAAGAGCGTGTGCGCGTTCTAGCTTGCAACCGCTTCTTCCAGCCGGCATTCCTCCGCTGACTTTCCGCTCGGAGCCCCATGAACACCGGTGCCCGCAGCTTCATCCCACCCTCAGCATTCTCATGGGTCCACTCCGCAAACTTGATCTCGGCCACAAGCTCGGGGCGCACGAACTGAACTTTTCGTAATCCGCCAATCTCTCCATAAAACGGATTCTGCTTCATCTTAAGCGGCTGCAAGCGCGTGAATATCTCCTTGAGCATTTTCTGATCGAAGCCTGTGCCAACCTGGCCGACGTGGATGAGACGTTGCTTCCCGTCATACAAACCTAGCACCAGCGCTCCGAAATATTCGCGGCTCCCCTCCGGATCTGTGTAGCCCCCAATGACGCACTCCTGACGTTGCGTGATTTTAATTTTGAGCCAATTGGAGGAACGCTTCTCTTCATAAGCGCTACTACGTTTCTTGGCGACAATCCCTTCCAGTCCGCGTTGCTTGGCTGCTTCCAAAAGATCGAGACCCTTCTCGGCATAGTGGTCAGAAAAATGAACGACTGTACCAGGTGTGATCCTGTTTTGCAGCAACTGCTTCCGTTGCTCAAGCCCGACGCGACGCAGATCGAGACCATCGAGGTAAAGCAAATCGAACGCGTAATAGATAACCGGCACACCCTTACGTCGTTGCAGACTACGCTTGCCGGGCTGGAATCCTGTACGCTGCTGCATCAGGCTGAACGAGGGCCGGCCCTCGTCATCGAGCGCAACAATTTCTCCATCAAGAATCGCTCGCTCAGCCTTTACAAATTGCGGCAGACTGCCAAGCTCGGAAAATTGTGCAGTAAGATCATTCTGAGTGCGCGACACCAAACGCAAATGGCCGCCTTCAATAAAGGCGACAGCCCGGTAGCCGTCCCATTTAATTTCAAACAGCCAGTTAGGATCGTCAAAAGCTTTGCCAGCTACACTCGCCAGCATCGGATGGATCACCGTTGGCATCGGCTTTAACTCCGCGCCAGCGAGAGCTTGAACCGCAGAGGAGGCAGAGTTCGCAGACGATTTCCTATTTCCAGATTTGACCGCCTCTTTTGCCGCAACGTCTTTGGGCGCAAACTCTGCGTCATCGGCAATCTGTGCGTTAGTTATTTTTTGCGCGCTACGTCTTGAGACTCTTTTTTTATCTTTCTCTGCGCTCTTCGCGTCCTCTGCGGTTGAAGCTTTTCGCTTCTTGTCGGCCCGCGCAATCGCGTCTGCCAGCCATGCTGCCTTCACTTTGCCCTGCGACGCCGGACGGCTGCTCGTCCATTCCGTGGAACCTGCATCGCCCGCGATCTGCGCCATAGTGCGATCCGTGAGAATGGAAGTGTCATACGCATCTTTATTGATGTCGAATCCAGCAACAACGTGATCGTCTTTCTTCTTGATCAGCAGCCATTCGTTTCCTTTGCTCCCAGGTCGGCGTGCCTTGATGTGTACCAGCGCAAAATCGCCCTTGAGCCGTTTCCCTCTCAGTCGAAACTTGAGATCCCCTTTCGCCAGCATGGCCACAGCTTCTTTCTCTGTGCCGGGAACATACACGCCGTCAACTGGCTCCGGCGATAGCGGCTCCCATGTGCCGGCATCCCAAACCATCACGGTTCCGCCGCCGTAATTGCCCTCGGGGATGGTTCCTTCAAAGTCGAAGTACGAAACGGGATGATCCTCGACTTGCATCGCGAGACGCTTGTCAGCAGGGTCAAGCGATGGACCCTTGGGAACAGCCCAAGACTTGAGCACGCCATCCATCTCCAGCCGAAAATCGTAATGCAGGCGCGTTGCGGCGTGGCGCTGCACCACAAAGCGGTGCCGCGATTGCTTTTCGATTTTGGCTGGAGGCTCAGGCGTTTCCTCAAATCGTCGTTTCCGTTTGTATTCATCAAGAGACATGGTCGCTATTGTAATTCCAGTTCGTGTGGGGACGGACTTGTGCGCAAGCTGTCACTCACCAGGATACGAACCCGAAGCCGTATACTGTTCCGGTTTCCGAGGAGTGCTCCATGAACTGTCTGCCGCGACCGCGAAATCTGCGCGCTGTTTTCATTTTGCTAGCCGCTTCCCTTCTGCAAGCGCAAGCTCCGCCGCCAATCTCTGCTACATTGCGGGAAAAAGTTGACGCCATCGTCCGACAGGCACTGACCACCACCGGCGTTCCAAGCGTTTCCATTGCCATTGTGCAAGATGCAGCAATCACCTATCTCCAGGCCTACGGGGACGGCCGCATCGAGCCGCCAACACCCGCATTGCCTTCGATGCGCTACAGCATCGGTTCCATCAGCAAACAATTTACGGCAACCGCCGTGCTGCTGCTGGCGGAACAAGGAAAACTCTCGCTCGACGATCCCGTATCGCGATTCGTACCCAACCTGACTCGCGACAACGAGATCACGATTCGTGAATTGCTCTCGCATACATCGGGCTATCAGGATTACTGGCCGCAAGACTACGTTCCGCCGTTCATGCTCCAGGCCATCACGGCAGACAAGATTCTCGACCAATGGGCACGCAAACCACTCGATTTTGATCCCGGAACCGAATGGCAATACAGCAACACCAATTTTGTAATTGCAGGGCTGATTGTAGAGAAGGCTAGCGGCGAACCGCTGCTGCAATTTCTAAGCGAGCACATCTTTGCGCCTCTGGGAATGAAGAGCGTCATGAACATCGACCAGAATCGGCTCACCGAAACCGATGCCACCGGCTACCTGCGCTACGCGCTAGGCCCGCCGCGATTGGCTCCAAAAGAAGGCAAAGGCTGGCTATTTGCCGCGGGCGAATTGGCCATGCCCGTCGAAGATCTGGCGAAATGGGATATCAGCATGATCAAGCAGACCGTGCTCCAGCCAGCCTCTTACGCGCAGATGGAAAAAGAAATCGTGCTCAAAAATGGTCTAGGTACAGGCTATGGCCTGGGTGTCGGTGTGCGACAGGAATTCGGACAGCGCGCTATCGAGCACGGTGGCGAAGTCTCCGGATTCACCGCGCACAATATGGTCTTCCCGGACGCGCGCATGGCGGTCGTTGTTCTAGTCAACGAAGACTCGGTCGGAGCCTCAGCAGACATTGCCCGCGGCATCGCCACACTGCTTTTCCGCGAGGCCGATGCCGGCAAGCAAGAGGATCAGTCCCGTGAAATATTCGCGGCGCTGCAGCAAGGCAAAATCAATCGCGCCTTATTCACCGGCAACTGCAACAGTTATTTCACCGAACAAGCTCTCCAGGATTTCGCCAGCAGCCTGGGCCCGCTGGGATCGCCCACCAAGTTTACGCAAACCTCCAGGCAAGATCGTGGAGGAATGACGTTCCGCCTGTTCGAAGTACACTTTCCGCAAAAGACGGTCGAGGTGTGGGAACGGATCATGCCCGACGGCAAGATTGAGCAGTATCAAGTCGGCGCGAAATAATCGGCATACGCTTGGCTTTGCGTGAAACGTGCTGCATGAAAGATATTGCATGAAACTAGCCGCATGAAACGTGAATACCCGGAATCTCCGCTGGTGGGAGTAGGAGCAGTCATCATCGAGGGGGACCGCGTCCTGTTGATTCGCCGAGGAACCCCGCCGCTGCTGGGCGAATGGTCCCTGCCCGGCGGCGTTCTCGAATGTGGAGAAACTCTTCGCGAAGCAGTGGCTCGCGAAGCGCGCGAAGAAACAGGATTAGTGATCGAACCGAGTGAGATGCTGGGCGCATATGAGCGCATCATCAGAAGCGACGACGGAAGGGTGCGGTATCACTATGTATTGATTGATTTTCTGTGTAGCGCAGTCGGCGGCGATCTCAAAGCTGGAAGCGACGCGGCGGATGTGCGCTGGTTCACGCGTAAGGAATTGCCTGCCCTCAACCTGGCATACGACGCGAACGACGTCGTACGCAAAGGATTGGCACGGACGCAAAGCTAATCCGCCATCTTAATCCGCCATCTTGGCCACGTGTACCGCGAAGCCCGTAGACAAGACACCAGTTAGGACTCAATAGTTATGACACCGGTGAATACACTTATGCTCCCCGTGTGCACGCGATGCTTCGCGTGTGCCGCTCGCCATGCCCCACCCCGGCACGCCAAGGTAGAGCGTGCCGGGGAACTATTCTGCGAGGCTTCCAGGAGTGTCTTTCTTGCTCGCTGATCGAAGAACGCACGATTTATTCTTCCTTGCATCAAAAAAATTGCTAGCATTGTCTGGGACATGCCAAGGTAGGACGTGCCAAGATCCGCTTCATCCGGTCATAGCGCAGAATTCGCCGCAGCTCTTTATGAGCGCAGTGGGGCCGTGGCCTATGGCATGAACGCCGATCAGTTCGCGTCCATCCTAGATGAAATTCTGCGCAAATATCTTTTTTCAAGTTCGGCTTTTAATTCTTCGACCCCCGATTCAGCTCACATTTCAACCGAGCAGAAAGCCGACTTCTACGCCGGACTGCGACTGGAAGAACTGGCTCTGGCGCGTGCCTGCGCCGCCGGCAACGCGCAGGCTTGGCAAGACTTTATTAGTCGCTTTCGGCAGAAGCTGCATAAAATGGCGCTCCACATTACGCGCGACAGCGCCAGCGCGGCCGAGTTGGCAGATTCGCTGTTTGCCGATCTGTACGGCGTCAATGCGCGCGATGGAGTGCGCAGTTCAAAGCTGATTTCCTATACCGGCCGCGGTTCGCTCGAAGGCTGGTTACGCACAGTGATGGCACAGGAGTTCATCAATCGCTATCGAAAACAGAAACGCACCGTCAGTCTGGAGGAGCAAACGGAAGAGGGTATGCAATTTGCAGCGGCGGTTCCTGAGCCGACATCTACTTCAGACCAACGACTAGAAACGGCAACCGATGAGGCCCTGGCGGAACTTTCGTCAGAGGACCGGGTTACCCTGGCGTCCTATTATCTTGATGGACGAACGCTGGCCGAGATTGCGCGTACATTGGGGCTGCATGAATCGAGCGTCAGCCGCCGGCTCGATCGCCTGGCAACCGGGCTCCGAAAGCGTATTCTGGCCGGGCTGCGGGCGCAGGGCATGAGCCATGCCCAAGCTGCGGAAGCCCTGGAAACCGACGTGCGAGACATACGACTGAATTTGCGCTCCCGTTTGACGCAAGATTCCCAGGCCAAAACGTTCCCTGGTAGTAGTAAGATCCCGGCACAGGATACAGGTGACGGGGGCAGTGACTGAAGGTAGCAAATAGCAGGAGCTGGAAGGTAAGAAGGAACGAGCGCAAAGAAGGAATGACTGAAGTACCCAAAATCGTGTATGACCGCCTTCGGGTAGCTTCGCCGGAGCGGGCTTTGTCAGACGTAGCCTCCCCCGAGCATGCGCATCCGGATGCGAATCTGCTGACAGCGTTTGCCGAGCAGGCGCTTTCGTCGACCGAGCGCGACGGCGTACTCCAGCATCTCGCGCTCTGCGAAGATTGCCGCGAGGTGCTTGTTCTGGCGCTTCCCGCGGCGGATGCAACAATCACCGCTCCGATTGCAGCCCAGACTGAATCTGACCAGGTAAGGCGAATTTCGACCGCTCCTGAGAGAACCAGGCTGACCATGCTTGTTCGTCCCAGTATGCGCTGGGCCGCGCTGGCAGCGGGCGTTGTGGTGGCTGCCTCGGTGCTTCTAGTGCATCCGGGCAAGCTGAATCAACCGATCCCGTTTACAGTGAATCAACAGGCTTCAACTACGCCAGCCTCTAGCTCGCCGGTTGCATCGTTATCAGCTAACCAGATAGTAACTAAAGCTAGTGACGACACACGATCCAGTTCCACACCACTGTTATCCAAGCAACAGTCACCTAAAGAGCCTAATGCTGAGCGAGCTTTGCCGCCCATTCATCGCGCGGAATCTGGGATGGTACTTGCCGACAACAAAAGCAATCCAGGCTTGGCGGCAAACCCTTCGGCAGCGCCACTTAGTAGAGGGTCAACTGAGACCGTCGCCGTAGAGGTAGCGCCTTCCTTCGAAGGCAGCCAGATGGCGCGCAATGATGTCCCAGCGATCCAAAAGGCAAAGCCGGCGCTACAAGATACCGAGGCAACCGAAGCCAAACGGCAGCAGAAAAACAAGGCTGTTCCTGAACTAGCTTTTGCGAAGAAACAGGAATCCCTGGCAAGCCAGACTTTGACGCAGCGGACTTTGACACAGAATGTCACTTGGACAATTACCGCGGGCATCCTGCAACGGTCCCAGGACAAAGGCCAAAACTGGCAAAATGCCTTACACACGGACCATCCGCTGCTGTGCTATGCGAGTCATGGCGAAGATGTGTGGACCGGCGGACAGGCCGGCACTATCTTTCACTCTGTCGACAGCGGTGTAACTTGGGTACAAGTACAACCCTCCGTCAAGGACCAGAAACTTAGCTCCGACATAACTCACATTGATATTCGCGGCGATGATATCCAGAGCGATGTGAGCCGTCCGGCACAGATTGTAGTTTCCACCAGTAACAACCAAGTCTGGACTAGCGCTGACGACGGAAATACATGGCAGAAAAATTGACCTGGTAGCTTCTGACAGCCTGCCTTGCGCAACATCTTAGCCGACGTCTTAATTAAAGTTTACGCGTAACCGCTCTCAGAAATTTTTTAACTTTCCCTATTGTTTTCATGCAGATATCACACAATAGCTCCCCAAACTGAAGTTACTTCTGTGCATGGCCTGTGGTACTCATTTGCAGGCTTGTCATTACGAAGGTGACATTTACACCGGGGCCAGATGGACATAGGATGGGCATGTGGTTTGGCAGTTCTGGGGGAGGGCTGCCAGAGGCGTCCTGAGCTTAATCGCTCAGGACGTTTTTCATTGCCCTCAAATCTCGATTCAATTAAGTTAACTTAGGATTGCCAACGCAGTAGTCTGATAACTTCCGATTCGCGGAACTCGAACTGCGCCACTCTAAACAGAGTAAGAGACATCGTCATTCGCCATGCTTGGAGCTTCGGAGCCTGCCCTCGCAGTCCCCAGTGCCGTGCTTTCCGCTGTAGCGAGAACTCCAGAAGACTTACTTCCTCGCCGCATGGCGACAATGCCGGTGCGCACCATCTCCAACACGCCATACGGACGCAGCAGTTCAAGCAGTCCGTCGATCTTGTCTTCCGCGCCAGTAATTTCGATAGTCAACGATTCGGGAGCAACATCGACCACCCGCGCCCGAAACACGTTGGCGAGTTCCAGCACGTGCGAGCGCGCTTCGTGAGCGACCGCAACCCGGATCATGGCCAGATCGCGAATAATAGCCGGTTGATTGGTGATATTTTCGACCAGCAGCACATTCACCAGTTTGTATAGATTCGCTTCAATGCGGCGTGCTTGATCGTGGTCGGCGTCTACGGTAATCGTCATGCGCGACACTTCCGGCTTCTCAGTTCGCCCTACCGTGAGCGAATCGATATTGAAGGCACGACGGCGAAATAGCGACGCCACGCGAGTAAGTACACCCGGTTTATTTTCGACATATACCATGAAGGTATTCAGCATATTGTTTCCTTCTTATTCGTCGTCGGCAGTCTCAACAATCGGGCTAGGCCGCCGAATCATGTCGTGCAGAGCAGCGCCCGCTGCAACCATCGGATAAACCGTGTCTTCCTGTTCTACCTTAAAGTTGATCAGCACCGGCCCATCGTGCTGACGCGCCGACTGCACGGTTGGAACGACCTGCGACCGCTCGGAGACGGTCGCGCTGCGAATACCGTAAGCGTCCGCCAGCCGGGCGAAGTCTGGATTCAGCAAGGGCGTTGCCGCGTAGTTGCGGTCGTAGAAAAATTCCTGCCACTGCCGCACCATGCCCAGAAAGCCGTTGTTGATGATGGCGATATTAATCTTCAGGTTTTCCTGCACAATCGTCGCCAGTTCGCACATTGTCATCTGGAACCCGCCATCGCCGACAATCACCCAGACTTCAGCCTCAGGGCGAGCAACCTTGGCGCCGATGGCGGCTGGCAAAGCGAAGCCCATCGTGCCTAATCCGCCCGAAGTAATCAGCGAACGCGGATGCTCATGCTTGTAATACTGCGCCTCCCACATCTGGTGCTGACCGACGTCGGTGACGACGATAGTGTTGCCATCACGCGTCTGCCGCCACAAATCATTGATCACATGCGCGGCATAAAGATGGCCGCTATCGGGCAGGTTCTGGATATCGCGCACGGCTGAATCGCCCTTCAACTGGTCGATATGATCGAGCCAGTCACTACGATCAATGGATTCAACCTTCGGCATCAACTCCAGCAAAACTTCTCGCAAATCGCCGACCAGCGGCACATCGACCTTCACGTTCTTGTTGATCTCCGCCGGATCAATCTCGATGTGAATCTTCTTGGCATTGGGCGCGTAATTTTTGAGATTACCGGTGACGCGATCGTCGAAGCGCATGCCGAAGGCCAGCAGCAAGTCGGCCTCCTGGATCATGTGATTCACCCAGGCTTCGCCGTGCATGCCCATCATGCCGAGATTCAGCGGATGTGAAGCGGGAAACGCGCCCAGGCCAAGCAGCGTTAGTGCCACCGGAATGCCGGCACGCTCGGCAAAATCGCGCACCTCGCGCATGGCTCCAGAAATAATGATCCCGTGCCCAGCAAGAATCACAGGCCGCTTCGAATTGTGGATCAACTTCAGCGCCTGTTCATACTCCGCGGGTGCGGGCGAAAGGTCGGGACGGTAACCCGGTAATTGTGGCTTGGCTGATTCCCAGTCAAATTCGCATGTGGTCTGCTGCGCATCTTTGGTGATATCGATCAGCACCGGCCCAGGCCGTCCCGAGCGTGCCACATAGAAAGCCTCACGCACCGTGCGCGCCACTTCGCTGGCGTGGGTCACCAAATAATTATGTTTGGTAATAGGCAGAGTCACTCCGGTGATGTCAGTTTCCTGAAACGCATCCGATCCAATCAGCTTGCTGCCAACCTGACCCGTGATGCAGACGATCGGCGAAGAATCGAGCATGGCCGTCGCGATTCCTGTAACCATGTTGGTCGCGCCCGGTCCCGAAGTCGCAACCGCCACTCCTACCTCGCCACTGGCGCGCGCGTAGCCGTCGGCCATGTGGGTTGCGCCCTGTTCGTGGCGCACCAGAATGTGATGGATCTTGCTGCCTTTCAGCGCGTCATAGGCGGGCAGAATAGCGCCGCCGGGGTAGCCAAAGACCTGCTTCACGCCTTCGCGCTCGAGACATTCCCAGAGAATGCTGGCGCCGGTCATTGCCTCGGCCTTGCTCTTGTTTTTGGCTGGGGTACTTTTCGGATCCGTCATGCAACCTCTCTGCGATTGTTCAGTTCCGCTGCTTTTATAGAAACACAAAACCCACCGTGCCAGCGTCTTTGGCGGGTGGGATTCGGGGAGCACTCACAATTTCGAATTTCTCAGCTCACTCTTTCCCCCGCACCGCGACCGACGGCCACACTCGTACCCCGGGGATTCGAAAACTAATTCGTCGGAGACTCTGTCCATTCATCACGGTCGCAGCGAGAATTGACTTGAATGATAACAAACCGACCGGTCGGTTGCAAGAGAAAAGTGGCTGAAAGTGTCTTGGGTTCGAAAGTCGGCCATTCCAGCCAACACTGCGCCGGTGATCACTGCAAATGTGGGAAGCCGGGCAAGTGACTATGCAAATATAATTCGTCGATCGGAGAGAGCGATTTACCGCATTCGGGGTACTTCCCGCTTCGCAACTGTTCAGCTATTCGGTTTGCAATAGCCTCTGTCCCGCCGTCACAAATGACGTGCCCCAATTCATGACTTACAGCAAGGGAAAGAAGTTGGTCGGATGTAGCATGAAAATCACGCACTAATTCATCGGCTCGTATCGATTGGGGCAAGAAAAGAGCCTCTTCCAGGAAAATTTCGTGTTGATCAAAAGCAGTAAATGCGGGGCTGCCCTGAGGCAGGTGCAGCCTTAGAAGTAAGGGTTGCCAATCCTCGGAACGCACGAGCACCCAACTCCAATGTTTTGGAGCGCTGGCGGGATAGTGGATCAACACTGCCTTGAGCTTGGCGACGTGCTGTTCGCACTCATGGGGGTCGTATCCGGCATTGCAGTAAAAATTTTGCGTGGTAAGAGCATTCATAGGCTTCAGTTTCGGGCTCGTGGCGGCGTTAGCAGAAGGGCGCTTGCCGCAGACAGTGACCGCACAGATCAAGAAAGTGCGGAATATGAGCATAAATAGTCGATTGGAGGGGCAAGGTGTAGTCATGGGCCGAATTTGCCAAGACACGGCCTGCCGGGCAATCGAGAACGGATGAACGGACTGATTCGTTTGGCAGAAGAGCAGCAGAGCTAAGGGAAATCATCTGCCGCCGTCTTGTTCAGAAATCTCGAAGAGACAGCCCGCAAAGATGAAACCCGTCTTCAAGTCTCCCACTACAAACGTTCGCCAGATAAAACTGTACGTTGGCCCTGTTTTTGTTGCGCTAGGCCACAAGTGGGGCCAGAATTACTCGATGGGCCGTATCCCGAGATAGCCGAGATGGTTGAAAACAATTTGCAAAGCGAAAAAAAGAGTACGCATTTCATGGCTGGCGTATGGCTGATTTGGACCGTGCTCGCAACGGGCAGCTATCTCCGTCAGTACTTGGTGTGCCGACAACTCGGAGGGTCCGATGGGATTTGGCTCGACTTCCTCTCATGGCTAGCCTGCTTCTATCCCTGGATTCTTCTTACACCAGCAGTGTTTTGGCTCGAGGCTCGATTCCGTCTCACAAGGAGTGAATGGAAGCGAAGATTGGGGATTCTGGCTCTCGCCAGTTTTGTTTTTTCGTATGTGGCTCTGCAACTCACGACAGCTCTGGACTTCGGGATCGACTATGCGTTCAGGGGGCAGGCTTCGTTTAACGGCTTTCTCTGGAATTGGCATTTTTCCCGGGAATTCTATTTGGAGCAGTTCTTTTTCTGGTCCACTCTGGGCGCCAGTTACGCGATCCGAAGCTTCGCTCAATTCCATCAACAGGCGCGCCAGGTAACCCAGCTTGCGCTAGAGAAATCCCAACTCGAAGCAAGTCTGCGACAAGCAGAATTAGAAACTTTGCGGATGCGCCTTAATCCACATTTCCTCTTCAACACCCTGCAGAATATTTCCGTTCTCGCCCAGCAGAACCCAAAGCTTGCGAGTCAAATGCTCACGCGATTGGGAGATCTTCTCCGCGTGGCCCTTCGTCGCGATAACTCGTTGGAGTCGACGGTGAGGGACGAGATAGCCTTAACCCAAAATTATCTGACTGTCGAAAAAATGCGGTTCGGAGATCGGCTCACGATCCTGGTGGACGTGGCACCGGATTCGGACCAAGCCTTGATTCCAAGCTTCCTGCTGCAGCCTCTGGTAGAAAACGCTATCATCCACGGTCTTCGAGGCATATCCCAAGCAGGGACAATCGTAATGCGAACGCTGAAAGAGGGCGATCAGCTTGTGCTGATTATTGCCGACAATGGTGTCGGTCTATCGGATGACTGGCCAACTGAACTCAAAGTTGGCAACGTTGGCCTTGGGCTCAGCTCGACCAGAGAGAGACTGCGCAGAATGTATCCGGAAGAACACGAGTTCGTAATCCGGAAGCTGAGCGAAGGTGGAACCGAGGTTCGCATCGCAATTCCTTTCCGGCTAAAAGAGCATTCTGAGGAGGACGTCCTAAGTGAACAACCTTCGACTGTTGATCGTTGACGACGAACCTCTGATTCGAGAGGGCATCCGCAGCGGCCTCTCCACCATAGAGGGAATCGAGGTCATAGGGGAATGCGATTCTGGCTCGCGAGCCATGGAAACGATTCTTTCAGCACGCCCAGATCTCGTCCTGCTCGATGTCCAGATGCCTGACTGTTCGGGACTTGATGTGGTGCGTCAAATAGGGCCGCGACAAATGCCCGCCGTAGTTTTTGTCACAGCCTACGACGAATATGCAGTAACAGCGTTCGAGTTGAATGCCGTCGATTATTTGCTGAAGCCATTTGATGAAGACAGGCTGCAAGCCGCGATTGAGCGGGCTCGCGAACGAATCTCCGGACAGCGAGACGCTTCGCTGGCTCAGCAACTCCAGGCACTCTTGGAGATGAAGGAGCGCAAATGGCCGGAACGGCTCACATTCAAGAATGGCGACCATTTTAGTTTTGTGCCTGTGGACACGGTGGATTGGGTTGAGTCAGCTAACAACTATGTCGTACTACACTGCGGTCCGAAGCAGCACCTTATGGGAGAGACTCTTACGAACCTGGAAAGCAGGCTCAATCCTGAAAAATTCCTGCGAGTTCATCGCTGCCGGATCGTCAATGTATCCCGGATTGCAGCAGTCCGCCCTTTTCTGAGTGGAACCTATCAGTTGGAGTTGCACGGTGGCACGCGATTAAGTAGCGGAAAACAATATAGCGATGCGGTTCGAGGACTTATCAAGAAATAGTCTCATCGAACCGCTCGCGAAGTTCTGCCAGTGAGTACAGCCGCACGATCAAATTTGTCGGCCTCTAGAGCCCCGGCCCATCCGGGTAAGTCGGCAAATCTGGAGGCCGCGTCGGCAGTGTCTTTGGATTAGCCTTGATCTGTTCCATCAGCATCTCGACGGCTTTCTCCAGCTGTGGATCTTGTCCCTTCACGACGAGGTCGGGTGGGTTGTCGACCACTATGTCGGGCTGCACGCCGTGGTTCTCAATCACCCACTTGCTGTCGAGCCCGTACAGAGAAAACTCCGGGCGCGTGATATAACCGCCATCCATGAGTGGCATTTGCCCCCGAATGCCGCGCACGCCACCCCAAGTCCGCTCGCCGATGAGTGGTCCCAGCTTGTATTGCTTGAACATGTAGCTGAAAATGTCTCCATCGGATGCGGCGTAATGATTGGTCACGCAGGCCATGTATCCATAGAAAACGTTGGCCGGGGTCGTGCCCGACTCAAAGTTGCGGGCCGAACTCATGCCAGACAAGACGCGCCGCAGCCGCTCAAAGACAAGTTCGTCCACGAAGCCGCCGCCGTTATAGCGGACATCAAAAATGATGCCTTCTTTGCGAATCTGCGGGAAGTACTGTTTAACGAATTCGTTGAGTCCGGCGTCGCCCATATCGGGCAGGTAAACATAGCCGATGCGGCCGCCGCTGGCTGCGTCCACCTTTTTGCGGTTGGTCTCAATCATGTTCAATTGGCGCAAGCTGTACTCATCGCCAATCGGCTTTACCACCACTTTACGTGCGCCATCCGCCGTTGGCTTGGAGTTGACCGTAAGCGTGACGACTTCATTGGCAGTGTTCGTCAGCAATTCATCCGGGGTCTGCGGAGCGCGCAGTGCACGCCCGTTGATTGCAACCAGGTAATCGCCCTCTTTAATATTGACGCCCGGTTCGGTCAACGGAGAGCGAGCGCGCGCATCCCAGTTCTCGCCTGTGAAGATTTTCTTGATGCGGTACATGCCGCTGGCGTCGACCTCATAGTCAGCACCCAACAACCCTACATTTACCGGATGCAGTTCCGGAAAATCGCCGCCCCCGACATAAGTGTGGGAATTCGATAACTCACCAATCATTTCGCCCATGATGTAAGTCAGCGAATAACGGTCGGCCACATATGGCAGTAACTGCGCATATTGATCTTTCGTCTTCTGCCAATCCACTCCATTCATCGAAGGCTCAAAGAAGTAATCGCGCTCCTGCCGCCAAACCTCGTCGAACATTTCCTTCCATTCCTGTGGAGGATCGACCTCAGCTTTCATGCCGTCAAGTTTGATCGAGCCATCTCCCACCTTGTGCGGCGCGTCTGGCGGCTTGGCATCGATGATCCCAACCGGACCATCGCCCTCGGCCCTATACAACAACTTCGAACCGTCATGCGAAAGCGCGAAACGGTCCGCGCCCTCCAATAGCACTTTGTCTTTGCGTTCTTTCAAATCGTAAGCATGGATCGCGGGACTCTCTCCGGGGAGTGGTCCTGACAATCCTTGAATCGGCGAAGTTGAGTAATAGATCGCGTCCTTCGACGCGTCCAGGCCGCGAATCACGGCCGGCGGCACCGCGAGAGCCACGATCCGATCCTGAATCCCCTCCAAATCAATCTTGAAAACTTTCGGAGGCTCTTTCGTCTCTGTTTGCGCGGCTTTTTCTTCGGGCTTTTTTTCCTGTTCTTTCTTGGACGGCGTCTGCTTCGCGTTTTTCTTATTACTATTGTCACCCGGCTCAGGAGCAGCCGCCGCGACCGGTTCCTCTTCTTTCACCTTGACCTCGTCGCTCAAGGCGGGAAAAGGCGAAGGCTCGTCCGCTGTCAATGTAACTACGTAAACGCGCGTTGTTTTCGGATTCGCAAACTCGAAATCGACGTTACCCAACACCTCGTTGTAATCGCGATCAGAAAGGAAGTACAGGTATCGCTTATCGGGATCGAAAACCGCCGCGAAACTATTATTGAGCGTCGAAGTTACAGCCGTGATTTTTTGGTCCGCCAAACTGTACAGGTACACGACCGAAAAACCGGAGTCTAAATTCTTGTCATAAGCCAGCCACTTGCTATCCGGAGACCAGCTGTAATTCTGAATCTCAAAGAATTTTCCGCGATCCACCTCGACAGGCTTTTTCTCCTTGAGGTCGACATACCAGAGTTTCAGGTCCTTATCGGCCCAAACAATCTTCGAACTGTCCGGAGACCACGCTGGCTGGAACATAAAGCCCTTGTGTCCGCTGGTGATCGCCTCCTCGGCGCCCAGCCCGTCTTGCGGAGTGATGTAGATCTCATCTTCACCGGTCCGGTCCGAAACATAAGCGATCCATTTACCATCCGGCGACCAAGCTACTTTTTGTTCACGTACACCAGGAGAGCGCGTAAGATTGCGCGTGCTTCCATCCTTCGCTGGAACGGTAAAGACTTCTCCGCGAGCAGCGAATACGGCTCGCTTGCCGTCGGGTGCAATGTCGAAGTCGGTGATGTGGTGGCTCGCGCTTACCCAGTGCTTCATCGCCTGATCGCGCTCTCCATTCACATAAATGGCCAGTTTTTTCGGTTGTTGGCTCTGCAGATCGAAGCTATACAGGTAGCCGCCATTCTCAAAAATGATCGCGTCGGGACCAAGGCTCGGCCACATCACATCGAATTCGCTGAACTTAGTAAGTTGCTCGACCTGTTTACTGGCCTGGTCATAGCTATAAAGATTGAGCCGGTGTTCGGGCCCGCGATCGGAGGTGAAATAAATCGTGTTCCCATGCCACATCGGAAACGTGTCCGTGTAATCCGTATGCGGAATAACCTGATCGACAACGTTGTTCTTGATGTCATAAATGGTGATGTCTTGCGCTAAACCACCGGTGTAGCGTTTCCATGTTCGAAAATTGCGGAAGATTCGGTTATAAGCAACCTTGGTGCCGTCCGCTGAGAACGAAAGCAAGCCGCCCTCATCCATGGGCATCGGTTGCGGCAGCCCGCCATCTACACTCACCATATAAGGGCGCTTGATCCAGCCGTTCGAAGCGTCGCGACGTGAAAGGAAGACGACGCTCTTGCCATCCGGTGTCCATCCGACCACTTCATTGAGTATGCCCATACGGTCGCTAAGCGGCTGCGCCGATCCTTGATAGAAGGTTAACTGTTTCGGTTGACCGCCATCGGACGGCATTACATAGACGTTGAAGTTGCCATCGTATTGGCCCGTGAATGCGAGCCATTTTCCATCAGGGGAAAATTTTGGAAACAATTCGCGGCCAGGATGCGAAGTAATGCGACGCGCCGTGCCTCCCGCGCTTGACGCCAGCCAGAGATCGCCCGCGTACATGAATGCAATTTTGTCTTTATAAATATCGGGGAAGCGCAACAGACGGCCTTCTTGAGTTTCTTGTGCAGTCGCCAGGCAGGTACAAGCAATGACACAAGCGACGACCGTAAACGTAAAAATGCTGCGGAAAGAATTGAATTTCATCAGGTATCCTCTTGGATGTTTTAGACGCTTGATTGCGAAATTAATTAGCGATGGAAGGCGCATTTCGACAGCGAATTGTATCAGTTTGCACGCTGCTACTTCGAATACTAATTCTGATTTTGCGCGCTGCTGGCGGCTTTCATAGCTTCCTGGCAAAGACCTGCCGAGGTCAACACTTTGTCAAACGCTGTATCTGTACGAAGTTTTGCGAGCAGAGGATCATTAAGAAGATTCGAGTAGGCGCAATAGTTCTGTTCAACTGCGCTCTGGAGCAAATGGAGAGCCGCTTGTTTCTTGCCACAGTAGGCGAAGATCGCTCCCTGGTAGTACCAGGTCTCAGGATCGGGCTCGGTGGGCAAGCTGGTTTCCGCTTCCTCCGCCATACGGTCCAGATCAGCAGCGGGCCGCAACTGTAGACAAGCCTCCAACAGATCGCGGTGATAGCGCGGCGTATTCGGCATGTGCTTCACGGCCTCGCGCGCTTCCGCAACCTTGCCTTCGCGCAGCAGAATTGATGGCATAACATAGGCGGCCCACTCCGAACCAGCATCCAGGCGGACAAAATCCGCCGCACGTTCCGTCTTGCCTAATTCCATGAACGCCCAGGCGCAAGAACGGAAAGAATAGTTACCGGGGTCGAGCGCCAGCGCCGTGTTGCACTCAATCGTCGATTGCTGCAACATCCCAGCGTAGCGATAGACGTAGGCAATCGCGAAATGGGCCTCGGCACTTTCCGGACGATGCTGCACCAGCGTCTGTGCTGCCTGGTACGCCTTGCCAAGCTCCCCTCGCTCAACCCGGTTGGCGATCAACTGTCGGGCGGCAGTGGTCCGGTTCGGATCCAGCTCCACGGCACGTTCGCAGGCTTTATTGGAGCGTTGGAACATCGGCTCGCCACCATCGGAATAATCCGCGTCATAGTAGGAACGCACGCAGAGCTGTTCCCATGCTGGTGCGTAAGTTGGATCGACATCGACCACATGTTCCAGCACCGCGATTGCATCCTTATTGGGCCCGGGATCATGCGGCAGCGCGAGGCTATGCAGGTAGAGATCGTAAGCCTCCGCATTTTTCGGGCGCGTGCCGGTATCGAGAAAACCGCCGGCAGCGCCAAGTGCAGGCAGCAATCCTTGACGCATCTGAGCAGCCATTTGCGCTTGCAATGCGATCAAATCCTGAGCGGGCGCAGTAATGTTTGCCTGCCACAAAAGTTTGTTGCCTTCCACCTGAATCGCTTCCAAAGTAATCAGAAGGCGGTTGCCCTGCTTCAGAAAGTGTCCAGTAAGAACGTTAGCGACATGCACTTCCCTGCCTGCTTGTTGCGGATCGACATCGTTGCCCACAAACTTTCGCGTGATGGCGGAGGGACGAACGTCAAGCGTCCGCGTGTAGGTAAGCGTGTTGGCGATTTCATCGGCCAGCGCGAAGCGAAGAAACTCCACGCTGATGTCGCCATTCATGTTCTGCAATGGCAACACTGCGATGGTGTTCTTCGGCGCGCCTCCGCCCGTTAGTTGGTGCTGTTTATACCACCACGCTCCCACTGCCACCAGAACCGTCAGCAGCAGCGCGCTGACTCCGAGTAAAAGATAAGTTGAAACTTTGCTCGAGGTCTGAAACGTGCTCGTGGCCAGCCGATACGGCAAAGCCGGCCGCCGCGCCCCGGCTTTGGTCAACCCGGAGTCCGATTCTCTCCTCAACGATTGCAGATCGCCCTTCATCGCCAGCGCATCCGGGTAGCGATGTCCACGGTCTTTCTCCATGGCGCGGCCGATAATGCCTTCTAGATCCTGGGGAATCGACGGATTGAGACTGCGAGGGGAAACCGGCTTCTGGTTCAGCACCGCATCCAGCGTAGTGATCACATTGCCGGTGGCAAAAGGTTTCTTGCCGGTCGACATTTCGTAAAGCACGACTCCGAGCGAAAATAGATCGCTGCGCGGATCCAATTCCTCGCCGCGCGCCTGCTCTGGAGACATGTAAACCGCGGTTCCTGGAATCACACCGACGGCAGTCAGTGAGTCTTCCATCGCGGCCTCGTTCGAGCTCGGGTCGCGCGCCGACTTGGCCAGTCCAAAATCGAGAATTTTTGTTTGACCGCTCTGCGACACAAAGATATTTGCCGGTTTAATGTCGCGATGAATAATCCCCTTCGCATGTGAAGCCGCCAAAGCATCCGCCACCTGAATTCCGATGTCGAGAACCTCATCGACTTCCATCGCCTTCCCGCGGATCCGCTCCTTAAGGCTTACCCCTTCGAGCTTCTCCATGACAATGAAGGGATGTCCATTATTGTCATCAATATCGTGAATGGTACAAATGCCCGGATGGTTAAGCTGTGAAGCGGCGCGGGCTTCGCGCACGAAGCGGTCAAGTGACTTGGGGTCGTGGACCATCTCCGCGGGAATGAACTTGAGCGCAACATGACGGGACAGGCGCGTGTCTTCCGCCTCATACACCACGCCCATTCCACCACCACCGAGCTTTCCCACAATGTGATAGTGGGAGACTGTCTGGCCGATCATTAAAAGGCCTCAGTGCCGTCGGCGGCTATGTTAGGCCGCCAGCAGAGTCGCGGTCAACCCTCGGACGGGAAAGGAACTTAGTATTCCTCTGTATTCAAGCATTTTGCTCGCTCTGCCGATTCTTCAAGATGTACCACTGGATACACGGGGCCAGCGAATTGCCGGATTCCCAATGCATCTTCCTCGTCTTATGATGTTGGCTAGACGTTCGTTGTTTAAACGCCGTTAGTTTTAGGCGTTCGTTTTTTAGACGTCCGAAAGCCACTGACCTTCCACGGGGACTAAGCTGTTCGCTATTGGGCGCAGCTTGTGTGCGCGAGGTTTAAGACTATGCAGGCTTTGGTCGTCGACGATTCCGCCGTCTACCGCAAATTGATCGGAGATCATTTGCGAAGCTGGGGTTTTGGCGTCACCCTCGCTGAAAATGGCTGCGAGGCGTGGGAAATCCTCGAGCAAGCGGATTCCCCCAAACTGGTTCTGCTCGATTGGGTGCTCCCCGATCTGGAGGGCCCGGAACTTTGCCAGCGTATTCGGCAGGCTGCATCCAACGATTCTTACGTCTACGTCATCCTGCTCACCGGCAAAGAGGGACGCCAGAACATGCTCGATGCCCTGCAAGCCGGAGCCGACGACTATCTCGCGAAGCCCTTTGACGAACTCGAACTGAAAGCCCGCCTGCTCGTCGGCAAACGGATTCTTGATCTTCAAGAGGAACTGGTTTCTGCCCGGGAGGCCATGCGCCACGCTGCCACCCACGACAACCTCACTGGATTGATGAATCGCGGGGAGATCCTAGCCATGCTTCAACGCGAATTGGAGCGTGCCCGCCGCGAACACAAACCGGTTGGAGTGATCCTTGGCGACGTCGATCATTTCAAGAGCGTCAACGACACCCTCGGCCATCTTTTTGGCGATGAGGCACTCCGTGAAATTGGCCGGAGACTGCGTACGCAACTCCGCATCTACGACGGTGTGGGCCGATACGGCGGAGAGGAATTTCTTATGATTCTGCCCAACTGCGACTTGCCCAACGCCCTGCAGCGTGCGAATGAGGTGCGCGAAATCATTGCCAGCACACCCGTGTTTTATTCCGGCGCGGAAAGACCTCTCACCATGAGCATGGGAGTCGCCATCTCTTCTTGCGAAGGAAAGACCGATGTGGAGGTGTTGCTAAACCAAGCCGACGCCGGCCTCTACGCAGCCAAAGCGAACGGCCGGAACCGGATCGAGCACTTCACCCCAATCGCCAAGAAAACGTCGTCTGTACGTGCGCGGAAAAACTAGAAAATCAAACTCCGCAGGCCGGATTCAGGTGAGTGCGGAAGTGTTAGCCTCTTCTGAGGCGTCAGTTTCGTTCAGGCGAAAATTGGCCGCCCCGATCCATGTTGTTACCCGACATTGTTACCCAATCTCCCAACCCGCATCAAGCAGTGCGCTCATGACGCCGGATTCGATCTTTGCGGCATCGCGCCGGTCCACGATTTCGGCGAATTGCGCATCTTTCCCCGCTGGATCGCAGATGGAATGCACGGCGAAATGAAGTACCTGGAAGCACGCGATGAGACTGACAAACTCAAGCGTGCCTCGCTCGCCCGAGTCGCTCCCTGGGCGCGCAGTGTGATCGTCTGCGCCATCAACTACAACACGGCGCATCCCTATTCGACCCAAATGCAGCAAGACGCCACCCGAGGCTGGATCTCGCGCTACGCCTGGGCCAGTGAGGATTACCACGACGCTGTGCTGCGCCGCCTGCGGAAATTAGAAGACGATTTACGCAAACTATCCGACGTAGATGACTCGCTCCAGCTTCGTTCCTACGTCGACACCGGTCCGCTCATCGAGCGCGTCTATGCTAAATACGCCGGCATCGGATGGATCGGCAAGAACACGTGCATCATCAACCAGAAGCTTGGATCGTGGCTGTTTCTCGGCGTCATCCTCACCACGCTTGATGTTGCGAAACTCGATTCGACGGAAAATGCGTTCGCTGCCGATCTCCCCGCACCGGATCGTTGCGGAACCTGCACGCGGTGCATCACAGCCTGTCCAACGCAAGCGATCGTTGCGCCCGGTGAACTCGATGCGCGCTTATGCATCTCCTATCTGACCATCGAAAAGCGCGGCGAAATTCCAGAAGAGCTGCGCTCAGGTATGGGGCGGCACGTTTTCGGATGCGACATCTGTCAGGACGTGTGCCCGTGGAACCGCAAAGCGCCAGTAACTTCCGCGCCCGAGTTTGAAGCACGCGAAGGGCTGGTCAATCCAGCGCTCGACTGGCTAGCCGAAATGCAGCCGGAAGAGTTTCAAGTGAAGTTTCGCGGATCTCCCATCCGGCGCGCCAAGCTTTCCGGCCTGCGGCGAAATGCGGTGATTGCCATGGGAAACAGCGGCGACGAAAAATTCGTTCCAACGCTAAAGAAACTCTGCGAAGATTCAGACCCGGTGGTCGCGGAACACGCCAGCTGGGCAGTGACGAGAATCGGACAAAACATTAATCCGCTACCCGGGAGTTTCGAACACAGACGCACTCTTTAGGGGCGGCGTAGGGGGGACCAATGTTCCAGAAAGATCTGCTCCACAGCAAGCGCATCCTGATCACCGGCGGCGGCACAGGTTTAGGCAAAGCCACGGCCCAGCGCTTCCTGGAACTGGGCGCGGAAGTTTACATCTGCGGACGCCGTGAAGAAGTACTCCTTGCCACCAGGCAGGAATTGCACGAGCGCACCGGCGGCAAGATCCACTCCCGTCCCTGCGACGTGCGCGATGCCGCGGCAGTCGAAGAAATGATTGAGATCATTTGGGCCGAAGGTCCACTCGACATTCTCATGAACAATGCCGCCGGAAATTTCCTGGCTCGCACCGAAGAACTTTCGTTGGGAGCGTTTCAGTCGGTGATTGGCATTGTTCTGATGGGCACTCTGCACACCACGATGGCTTGCGGGCGGCGCTGGCTGGGCGCCGGGCGCGGAGGCGTAGTGCTCAACGTGACCACTACCTACACGACAACGGGCTCGGCATATGTGGTGCCCTCAGCCGTGGCAAAGGCAGGCGTGCAGGCACTCACGCGAAGCCTGGCAGTCGAGTGGGGCAATCGCGGTATTCGGATGAACGCCATAGCGCCGGGTCCCATTCCAACCGAGGGCGCGTTCTCCCGTCTGCTACCACGTCCCGAACTGGAGGACGCGGCAAAGAAACGCAATCCTCTGGGGCGCTTTGGCACGATGGAAGAGTTCGCCAACCTCGCTGCATTCCTGATCAGCGATGGCTCCGGCTACGTAAATGGAGAAGTCGTAACCATGGATGGCGGCGAGTGGCTGCAAGGTGCTGGCGAATTCACGGCGCTGGGACGGGAGCTGACTGACAAAGAATGGGCGATGATGAAACCGAAGAAAACTCCGCCCAAGACCTTAAGGCTTATCTAAGACTACCGAAAGAATCACCGCAAAAAACGAAAGCGCCCGGACTCAGTTAGAGTCATCGGACGCCCGTTTGAACAGCCCTCCCCCGAAGTCTGCTCACCACCTACTCTACGTTTTGATGGCCGCTGGGGGAATGGCACGAACGTGGCATTTCTATAGGACAATCTGGTAGGCCCGGCAGGAATCGAACCTGCAACCCTCGGTTTAGAAAACCGATGCTCTATCCGCTTGAGCTACGGGCCCTTGGCAAAATGGGGTTCCGACTACCGATTATAGGGGAAGCAGGCGCGGGTGTACGTTGCGGAGACTGATTCAGGCGGAAACTGATCCGGCGCGTAGGACCTTAGGGTATAGGCTTGTAGCTAGCTTGCTTTAGTCTTTGAGCGGTACCATGGTTCGATCGCCACGACAAAAAGTGGCGACTTTCATCAGGCCTCCGTGCGCCTGGGGCATGGTCATCACCGGTCCATAGCAATACACGGCGTGCCCGGTTGCTGCGAAGTACCATTGCCCTCCCTTTTTCTTTGCCGTCTGCTGGGTGGGAATAGGGGTAAGCTGGGCTGGCGGTGTCAACTTGGGGAGCGGAAAGGATAGAAGTAGGGCTAGGGCCAGGGTCTTCATAATTGCCTCTTGCGTACATCGCGGCCCCCACAAAAGGCCGCGTTTTCACAAAACCATTTTTCTTCTAGAGTCTCTTTTTGAAGTCGGCTTTTGGAGTCCAATCCGACTCGCTCTTGACAGTCCGTACTACTCCATCTAGTACAACCGCTAAATCACGCGCGTGGAACGCCGCACATCCTCTAAATCCGCAGCCGGCTTCCCGGGAACTTCCTTCGTGGCATGCGTCGACTTACTAGGTCGTTTCGTTTCCTTATCCAATCCTTTTGCGTCCGGTCCTTGTGTACCAGCCGCAGGAGTGCCGGCGTCCGCGTCTTTGCGATCCGCAGGCGCCGCAGCTTGCTCGTGCTGCACCCGCTTGCTGTCGTCGCGCGCCAGCTTACCTTTTATGGCAGCCAATTGAGTGCTGTCCTTCAACATCTCGTGGATCAAACCGCGTTGCGATTCGATGGTCTGACCCTGCTCGAAAACCAGCATAGTCAAAATTCCATAAGAGACGATGAACAAAATCACCAGCAGCGGCAGTATGGCAGTAGGCCGCGTCGTTCGAGGAGCTACGCTCTCAGCGCTGTAAATGACGGTCAAGTTTGCCCCCAGGCTAGCCCGTACGATCCGAGCTTTCACTTGGGGATAGTGCACCCATGAAACCATCCGAGAGAAATGGCGTAAGTGTTTGTTGTAAAGGGAGTTAGTGAGACCAAACGAACCCTGCCGGAAGCGGCAGGTGCAAGGCTCTGCACTTTATGAGTCTTTATGAGTAACGATCCAAGCGTTACCAAGGTTTGCTGAAACCCGCCTTGAACTGGAGAGCCGGGCATCCCCGCCCGGCCACCCACGATGGGATTCATCAGGTGGTCGCCGCTGCTAGTCTGCTTTCAGCACCACGTATTTCCGTCCCGCATACAGCCGGTAGCCCGCACCATCCTTTTCAAATTTCAGCGGAACCGGGTGTTTGAGTTGATCGTCGTTCTGACCCGCAATCGAAAACAAATCCGTCGACGCCACGTTCATCACAATGAACTTGCCGTTCGCAAAGCCGAATCCATACTCTCCCGGATCGAGCGTGGCTCCATCAAAGCTGAGCTTAGTCTCGGTGATCAGAAATCCCTGGTATTTCTCCTGGATCGCTGTGGAATACCCTGACGTATCCACCAGGCCCGCCATCACCACCTTGCCCGCCGCATTCTTCAGGCCGGCCGTATTCCGCACCTGCACCGCCGCGCTCTGGCCGGCAAAATAATAGTTGCTGGGAGCAAGCTTCTTCACTTGATCGCCCGTCAGAATTTGTGCGCCCGCCTGCGCCACCAGCGCCGCCACTACAACCAGCCACATCGTCTTGCGATTGCAATTCATGGAGGATCCTCTTCAGGTTTTGAATTCGCCAACTTCGCGGAAAAATTCGGCAGGAAAATTCGTTTGACCGCAACATTCGGATAGTCCGTGCCGCGCGACTGCCCTATGTTACATGCATGGTAACCAATGCGATACTTTCAGAAGAAGAAACGATGAACCGAACTTCACAACCAGCCCCAAATCAAACGGGACCAATGAACTCTGCGGACCCAATAAACGACCACCGCTGGCAAGCCGTCCTCGATCGCGACAGCTCCCGCGACGGCGCCTTCGTTTTTGCCGTATCGAGCACCGGAATATTCTGCCGTCCCTCATGCCCCGCCAAACGCCCGCGCCGCGAGAATGTGAGCTTTTTCAATCATGCCCTCGAAGCCGAGCAGTCCGGCTATCGCGCCTGTCTGCGCTGCCGTCCAAAGGCGGTAGACGGAGATCCGCAATCGGCGCAGGTCCGCGCCATTTGCCGTTACATCGAACAGCATATCGAGGACCGCCTAACGCTTGCCTTGCTAGCCAAGGAATTCCGCCGCAGTCCATTTCACCTCCAGCGGACATTCAAATCCGCGCTAGGCGTATCGCCCAAGGCCTACATCGACGCTGTCCGCTTGCGCCAGGTGAAACACAATTTACAAGCCGGCAACGACGTCACCACCGCACTCTACGATGCCGGATACGGCTCCAGCAGCCGCCTCTACGAGCGCACCGCCACGCAACTAGGCATGACTCCTGAAAAATACCGCCGTGGAGCCGTAGCCGCCGTAGTCCGTTACACCATCACCAAATCGCCTTTAGGTCGAATGCTGATCGCCGCCACCGACAAGGGCATCTGCTCCATCCAATTCGCCGATTCCGATGATCAACTTCAGCAAGGCCTGATGCGTGAATTTCCCTTCGCCACCCGCCGACGCGACGATGCCGCCATGGCCGAATGGCGAGTAAATCTCACCCGTTTAATGGAAGGACGCCAAACGAACCCCTCGCTCCCGCTGGACATAAGAGCGACTGCATTTCAACGGCGAGTCTGGGAAGCCCTGCAAAGAATTCCTCGCGGAGAAACTCGCTCCTACAGCGCTGTAGCCAAGAAGATCGGTATGCCAAAAGCCACGCGAGCCGTAGCCCGAGCCTGCGCCACCAACCCGGTCGCAGTAGCCATCCCCTGCCATCGCGTCATCCGCGAAGACGGCAACCTGGGTGGATACCGCTGGGGCATCGAACGCAAAGAGCAATTGCTCGCTTTGGAGAAAGAGGCCGGCGCTTAAAACGTTAGTGTAATCACGATTTTTCGCCAGGCATTCCTCTTCACAAAAATAACAAAAATAAAGCGTGGACCAGTCCCCCTGGACCCACGCTTTTACAGCCACTTTCTTTATCTTTCTCTATCCTTGTCTCGCTCTCGTCACCTTCCCCAATTTCCACTCCATCTGTCGTTGGGACCACCCCACTGGCCGCTGCCCCAGCCTCGGAACTGCGAGCCGTCAATCACCATGTTATCGCGATACTCAAACATGCGCTCGCGCCCGTTTGGACCACGCGCATAAATCCGCAGCACCTTCGCTTGGCCAGGAGCTGGGTCGCCGAACGTTTTGTAGTTGACTCGATACATCTGGTTCGTAGCCGCCATTTGCTTCAGTTGGGCCGTGACATCGATATGCCGCCGTCGGTTCCCATACTGCGCGCTGAGAATCAGAAACTGGCCAGGAGCCGCCACCATCGTTCCTGGCAGGAGTAACGACAACGCTATTGCGAATAGAATCGCTGGACGTGTTTTGATCATCAGAATTCCTCCTACGTTTAGGTGAGGTCAGTCGAATCGGCCTTCACGCAACTCGAATCTTAATACGAAACGGGTGCGTCCGACTATTTGATCGCGCAATTTCCTCCCAATTCCTGCCGGGGCGTTCTTCGCTTCCAGTTGGTTAGGTGAATCTCGTATTATTTCGCGGACGTTATCGGCACAGCCATGATTGTGGCCAGCATGGTTGCAACCGCCTTCTCTTTGCCGCCGTTGATAGCGAAGGCATCCGCCGTACAAACTGTAAGCGTCCGCCCTGCTTTCTTCACTTGCGCTCTGGCCACGAAGACCTCGCCGACAGCGGGTGCTAGAAGGTTCACCTTGAACTCCACCGTGAGCACCTCCTTATCGTCTGCTGCCACGGTCAAGGCGGCATAACCGCAAGCAGAATCCAACACCGCAGTGATAGCAGCCGCGTGCAGGTAACCGTTCTGTTGCGTAAGGTTCGGCGAAAATGGCAGGCGAATCTCCACACCGCCTTGAACCACTGCTGCAAGTTCGGCTCCCAAAGTGGACATGAAGGCCTGCTTGGAAAAGCTCTGTCGAACGCGTTCTTCGGGCGTGGCCACACATCTCCTCTATCGCGCAGGGCCCTCTCCATCACACTTTTCGCGATAATAAAAACCAATCTGATTGGTCACGGTCTGGGTTGTGGTTGGGAGTGTGATCGCAATGTTACGCCAACCATCCTATACAGAAGCAAGTTTCTTGGACAAAGAATCATCCGTTCTACGGAATCACTTCGAACACAACGCCGTTGCCGCTCAATCCCCCTGCAGAGGTGGTGCCATAGAAGTTGCCTGCGTCGAGAATCAGGCCGCCGAGCGGTTGGCTCCCGTCCCCACCGTTGAAACTCCAGAGAACCTGCTCCTCGTATTTCTTGCTCTTGCCCACTGGGGCCACCAGCTCGAACACAGTCCCCAAGCCGTTCGTGCCGCCCTGGATTGTAGTGCCGTAAATGTTCCCAGCCGCATCGAGCACAATCCCACCGGAGGGCGCGTTGCCCTGGACCTCGCTGTCATCTGGTGTGAAGGTAAAAAGAATCTTCTTCGTCCATCCTGACTCTCCCAGACTCAGCTTGTAGACCGTTCCACGAAAATTAAGCGGCTTCCTTCTGACGTTGTACCAAGCCGTCTCCGTACCATAGATGTTTCCGGCCTGGTCCAGCGTTGGACTGCTCCATATGAAGGTGCCGCTGGGAATCGAAGAAAAGGTGTAGAGTCCAGTCGTATTCCAGCGACCCTTGCCGGACGGGGACACCTCGAAAACTGTCGGCTTGCCGGTCGTACTCGACGGTGCGATGGTGAAGATGTTTCCAGACGCATCCATTGCCAATCCGGAGAGGGGATTTTCGGCATTATGGGAAATCACTTGACCCGTCCATCCTCCGCCGGACGGGCTCAGTTCGAAAACGCCTTCGTTATCTGTGCCGTAGAGATTGCCCGCCGGGTCTATGACCAGGCCGGGCAGTGGGAAACCACCGAGAGGCATACAATCGCCGTCCGGGCAAAAGCTGTAGATAACGGTTTCCGTCCAGTTCCTTCCCACTGGACTAAGTTCGAACACGACACCGCAACCTTCGCTAACGACACACGTCGAACCGCCTTCGCTTGTCGTTCCGTAGAGGTTTCCGGCGCTGTCGAATACCAAATTCCCGTCTGGATACGAGCCGTCCGTACAACTGGCACCACCTTCGGAGCAGAACCTGTAAAGCACGGTCTCGTTCCACCCTCCACTGCCGTTCGGCGAGAGTTCGAATACGGTTCCAAACACACCGCCTTCTTGGGTAGTCCCATAGAAGTTGCCCATACCGTCAGGAGTGAGATTCGACTGGGGAGCGGCGCCATCGGGAGGGCCCGCGAAATTGTAGAGCACCGTCTCAGTTTGTGCCGTCGCTGGACGAGCGGCAACGAGCAACAGCGCGGAAAGCACGGCAAGGGTCACAACGGAAACATTCAATCGTGCTGAATGCATGATTCGCCTCCTTAAGATTGTGGGGGCCGGGTGCTATGTCCGCAGGGGAGTCAGTGAAACTCGGACGGCGATAATTATTCGCCCGCGAGGAGAGGGTGTCAACAGTCGTTGGAATAAGACGGGCCGCAGTCAGCGATTCCCACGCCGGTAAACCGTCAGAAATTCCTTCACGAATGCCTTGGCTGGAAGTCCCGTCTGGCAGCGAAGAGCGCGGATGGCCCAAGCGCGAAACAATATAGGGATTCGGATCACGCCAACGATCAGTGTCAGTAAGGCAATCGCTAGAAGGAATTTGAGTAGTGCAACAGCGCTATTCTGATTCGCTGCCAGGCATCATCTCTAGTGTGACTATCGTAAACACGATTTCACTAGGTGAAAAACGAAAATATCCACAGATCTTCCTACTCACGAAGCATCGTCTAGGCATATACTTCGCCACGCGTAGAAGTATGCGCGAAGGAGACCTCCCCCAATGAACAAAGTAATAGAAGTCCTGCTCACCGTTGTGGCACTGGTTGGGTTGTACTGCGCAATTCCGACGAACGTCTCGCGGCCTGGCAATTCGGCCATTCGAGCAGAACAGGCTGTGGTCGTTGCTGATGGTAGCGACCCGATGCCCTTGTGCCGCGGCAAACACTGCAGCAATTAAGGATAGGGAACTGAATTCATAAATCGACATCAGGCCGCTCAAAATTGATCTTGCACAGCGGTCAAGGGATAGGTATGCTTTCGATCGTTACGTGTTCGTAATGCGATGAACTGGTTAATGTATTTGAACTGGCTCTCGGGCCCGCTGTTGCAGATCACACTTCTGATCTTCATGGTCCGGCGCCAGCTTCACAAGGTGTTTCCTCGATTCTTTTCCTACATCCTGTTTCAGACCCTCAAATCCGCATGTTTGTTTGTCGTGTACAGGTATTTCCACGAGAGCTATTTTGACGCCTACTGGACCGGTAGCGCCCTCAGCGTGATCTTTACCGTCGCGGTGATGGATGAAATATTGCGCAGTCTCTTTAAAGAGTATGGAGGTATTCAGATTTTAGGAACCACCATATTCCGATGGTCATGCGGGCTGCTCCTTCTGCTTGCGGTCATAGGTGCATTTTCCAGCAGCGAAGCAAGTGCAGACCGGTTAGTGGCGGCGGTGTTTGACTTTGATCGCAGCGTGCGCCTGATGCAGGTTGGGCTGTTCCTGCTCTTGATGCTTCTTTGCCGTCTTCTCAGAAATTGCTGGCGGCAACAGGTCTTCGGCATAGCGCTCGGATTCGGAGTCTTTGCCAGCGTTGAGCTCATCCTGGTTAGTTTTGTGATGTGGTATGGTACCGGTCAAGCCGCGATGATCAGTCTTCTGAAGAGCACGGCTTACAACGCCGTCACTCTGGTCTGGATCGGCTATCTGAAACAGCAGCCGCACCTGGTGCCAAAGCTTGAGGCAGCTGCGAATGCGAATACTCTTGGTTTGACATTGGCTACGTCAGCCGCTGTCCTGGATCCCGACGCAGGCTTTATGCTGAGGGTAGAGCAGGCCGTGGACCGGGTCTTGTCGCGCAGCGATTGGCCGAGACCAATTACAGATGGATCTCGGATCGTCAGCCGCAAACCCAATCCCGAAGAGGGCAATTAATATTGATAATTACAGAGAGCCATTAAACCTGATTCACACCGGTGCGCAGACGATGAAATCCCCCGCAAAGCAACTACGTATCGGTGCGAACTGGCCTCCGGAGCAAGGCCAGATCATTTCATTCCAATCTTCCACCGGTTTCGAAACTACGATTCTCAAAGAAATACGCTGGGGTTTAGTGTGGCGGGATTTCATTCTTGCGGACGGACGAGTCATACCCGAGCACAGGATCTCGGGCTGTCCCCATCCGCAGGCAAGGCGGAAAATTGATGAGGTCACTGACCAAGAGCGAGAGGAGTGTGAGGAGCGGCTCTTCTCCATGGCCGGGGCCGGAATGGACCCTCGCAAACGGGACCAGTCTTTCTGGGCGGAACTGAACCAGTATCTGGCATACACCTACCTCAGGTTCAAGCAGACCGGGGGCAAAGTGCCAGGTAGAATTCAAAACAAAGTGAAGGACATGTGAACCTATCCAATTCCAATGAGGAAACCGAAGAGCAGAAGGTTTGGAGAGTGCTCTCCGAAGCTGGTCTGGTAGAAATACGCCTCGACGAATTTGCCGAAAGAATCAGAGATGTCAAACGTATCGTCGTTGGACGCCTCCGCGAATTGCTGGATTTCAACAACGGTGTTCAAGAACGCGAATCTGCGGCTTACTCGCTGGGTACGCTAACGGGTTTAGAGTTGAAGGTCCTGGCGAATGCTCCAAAGCCGCCAGACCCCTCGGAAATGTGATTTTGTTCAACGTGATGTTACGCATCTGCGACGATAATCATTGTCAGCCATCGTCTACTCTTACAGCCCTTAATCTCCCCCCTCTCCGGTAACTTGCACCCCTCCGCCCGGCGAGTTCTACTCAGAAGCAGGAGAACTGACTTATGGAGGAGCCAGCTCTAGGTCTGGTTTTGAAGATAGTCAGCCACATCGGCCATCCCGTGATGGTTGCCGCGTTTGCGTTCGTCATTGCGGCAACCGTTTTCGCTCTTCTGCTTCGCGCAAAAAGGCCCGTCTTGGCGTCGATCGCAGCTGCGGGAATCATCATCCTCGGAGTTGCCCCCTACGCAGCCTCCGCCCATCTCCAATCGCGCGGTATCTATCATGTTCAGGTCGTTGTAGTGCGACCTGACCAATCCCTTGCCGATATTGCTCAGGTGAAATCGTCGAACGGCGGAGAGCTGAGGGGAGAGCTAAAGATGGTCGCCGGCGGATGGCAACTCGATATTCCCCCGCAATCGCGCCCGGCCGACGGCAAAGTAACGCTCTCAGCATCCGTAAAAGATGAGTTTCTGAAGGGCAGCTCCACGCTCGTTCTGACCCAGGATTATTACCCAACCGCCACCATTCAGCTCGTAGCCGAAACCTCAGCCATGCTTCGTGGGGTCGTGGTCGACGAAGACCTAAGCGCAATCGCTGGCGCAACCGTTTCGATCGCTGGATATCCCGATGTGGCTGTGACCGATCAGAAGGGCAATTTCGTTCTGCCAGCGCACGCCGGGAAAGGGCAGATGGTCGAGGTCCACGCACAGAAAGGTCAGCTAACCGGAAGTCTCTCAGCCCCCGCCGGGAAGGTGGCAGAGGTAATCATAAGTCGTGAGTAAGTGCCGGATTTGAAGGCGTACCCTACTCTGCCTGCTTCGTGATATTCAGCAGCACCCCAACACACATCAATGTCACAAACAGCGACGATCCTCCATAGGAAACGAACGGCAGCGGAATCCCTTTGGTAGGCATCAGCCCCAGCACCACGCTGATGTTGATGAAAGCCTGCAGCACGATCATGCTGGTGATTCCAACCGCCAGGAAGCGGCCAAAATTATCCTGCGTCCGCAGCGCAGCACGCGTTCCGCGCCAAAGAAAGATAGCAAAAAGAATAATGACAGCCATTGCCCCGACCAGCCCCAACTCTTCGGCGGTAACGGCAAAGATAAAATCCGTGTGCGGTTCGGGAAGATAGAACAATTTCTGCTTCCCTTCCATCAGGCCAAGCCCGGTCACACCGCCGGTAGAGACCGCAATCAGCGATTGAATAATATGAAATCCAAATCCTTTCGGATCAGCGTAAGGATTCAGAAAGGCGAGGATGCGGTCCCTTCTATACGCAACGTGAAAAATCAAAAAGTAAAGCGGTAGCAGCGCGGCCACGAGAGCATATCCAAAGTAGCGCAGCTGTATGCCGGCAACAAACAGCACGCAAGCGGTTATCCCTACACACGCAATGGCGGTCCCGAGGTCGGGCTGAAAAACAATCAGTCCGATAAAAACCATGGTGGGTGCGACCGCCGGAATCAGCGTCTCGCGCCAGTCGTCCATGGCCTTGGTTTTGTTTTCAAGAAACCAGGCGAGAAACAGGATAAGCGCTGGTTTTGCTAACTCCGAGGGTTGCAACGAAATCGGACCCACATGAAACCAGCGGTGCGTGCCGTGCGCGCGATCGAGAAAAAAAACCGAGATCAGCAGCAGCGTGGTAAAGCCCAGAAGCGAAAAGACCAGCGCCGGATGTTGCAGTCGTTTGTAATCTACCTTCATGGCCACAACCATCACGACGAGCCCCGCGACCGCCCATACCAGTTGCTTCAACAGGAATTCGTAAGCCGATCCAAACCGTTCCTTGGCCATCACGGCAGATGCGCTGAAGATCATGACCAGCCCGATAAAGACCAGGATCATGGTCACAGTAAACATCCAGCGATCGACGCTAACCCGCTTGGCCATAAGAATTCATTTCACCACGGAGACGCGAAGACAGGAGAAGTTTCGCGCCTGGATTTTGAGCAGGGGATAACTGAGTTGGTTCCAACGCAGGATTCGTATTCGGGCTGGTTCGCAATCAGGGTTGGTTCGTTTCGGAGTATCGCTTTAGCGATACCGAAAATTCTGCAAACCAGACGCCCCTTTAGGGGCTGCGATGTCTCATCCTACGTAGTTCGCGACATGGCCAGCGAATGCACCGTCTCTTTGAACACGCGTCCCCGATGTTCGTAGCTCTGAAACTGATCAAAACTAGCGCACGCAGGAGCCAGAAGAATGACATCGCCCGCCACCGCGATTTCACTGGCGCGCCGAATCGCATTTTCCAGAGTCTCTGCATGCTCGATTTCTGCAGCGCCCTGAATCTGCGATTCAATCTTCGCCGCCGCCGCCCCGATTGTGTATACACGCTTCACGCGCTGCCGCAGCAATTCATGCAACACGGTGTAATCGCTGCCCTTATCCTTGCCCCCCAGAATCAGGTGTACATTCGCCGGAAACGATTCCAGCGCCTTGATGGTCGCATCCACATTCGTCGCCTTCGAATCGTTGTAGTAATCCACGCCCGCGAATCGCGCGACGAATTCCAGTCGGTGCTCGACCGCTTTAAAAAGACGTACCGCATGACGGATCTGTTCCGGCTGGCATCCCACAAGCATTCCAATCGAGACTCCTGCCAGAACATTTTCCAAATTGTGCCCGCCTTTCAACGAGACTTCAGAAAGTGGGAGGATTTCAAGTTCATTATGGCCATCTCGGAAGTAAACGTGCGTGCCGCGAACGAAGGCTCCCCTTTCAACTTCCTTCTTGCGGCTGAACCAAAATACCTGCGCCCGCGTACGGTCCGACAATCCAGCGGTAGTAGCATCGTCGGCGTTAAGAACCGTGAAATCATCCGCACGTTGGTTCTCAAAAACACGCGCTTTGGCATTGACATAATTGTCAAAAGTCTTGTGACGATCAAGGTGGTCGGGTGTAATGTTCAGAATCACCGCAATCCGCGGACGAAATTCAACAATCGTTTCCAGTTGAAAGCTCGATACTTCAAGTACCGTCCAGGTCGCGGGTCCGGCCTGATCCACAAAACTGATGGCCGGCGTTCCAATATTCCCGCCCACCAGCGCAGAGAACTCCCCGGCGGCAATAATCTCGCCCGCCAATGAAGTAGTCGTCGTTTTGCCGTTGGCCCCCGTAATGGCGACGATGTGACCGGCCAGAAACTGCGCGGCAAGTTCGATTTCGCCAATGACCGGCTCTCCCAGATTGCGCGCCTGCACCAGTTGCGGCGCATCGATGGGCACGCCCGGGCTGACGACGATTAGATCTTGTCCGCGAAAAGTACGGTCACCATGGCCGCCGGTTTCGACCGTGATCCCATGCTCCAGAAGCAGCAGGATTTCATCGCGTAGCTCGGCCTCCGGCTTCGAATCCGACACCGTCACGCGCGCCCCGCGCGACTTGAGAAAAAGCGCCGAAGCTACGCCAGATTTACCGAGACCGACGACAAGCACACGTTTGTTATTGAGATCCATCAAGTCCATTTCACCATAGAGGTACAGAGTCACCGAGACAGGACAGAAAGAACCTGGTTTTCTCTGTGTCTCCGTGGTGGATTTCCTTATCTTAATTTCAGCGTTGTCAGCGCAAACAGCGCAAACACCAGCGACGCAATCCAGAACCTCACAATCACCTTCGACTCTGACCACCCCAGCAGTTCAAAGTGATGGTGAATTGGCGCCATCTTGAAAATGCGTTTCTTGCGCAGCTTGTACGATCCAACCTGCAGGATCACCGACAGCGCCTCAATCACAAAAATTCCTCCGATGAACGGCAGCAAAAGTTCCTGTTTGATCATGACCGCCACCGTGCCAATCGCGCCGCCCAGCGCCAACGAGCCCACGTCGCCCATAAACACTTCCGCCGGATGCGCGTTATACCAGAGAAACCCAATCGCCGAACCAACCATGGCTCCGCAAAAGATAGTAAGCTCGCCGATCTGCGGCATACGTTGCAACTCAAGATAGGTCGCAAAAGTGGCATGGCCGCTCAGGTAGGTCAGCACCGCAAGCGCTCCCGCCGCAATCACCGTGCAACCGATGGCGAGTCCGTCGAGTCCGTCGGTAAGATTCACAGCGTTGCTCGATCCAACAATCACCAGCGCAACAAACGCGACAAACGGCAGAAACGCCAGCGGCCATAGCTGAGGATGAGCCGCCCATCGTTCGATCACCAGATCCGGGTGAAACTGCTTAAAGAATGGGACCACCAACCGAGTGGAATATTCCCCGCGGTGTTGTAAAACAATCAGCGCAACCGCGATCACCACACTCGCCGCGACCTGATAGCCAATCTTGGCGCGCGCCGTAAGGCCAAGATTTCGGCGATGAACGACTTTAAGATAATCGTCGGTAAAGCCGATCGCACCAAATGCGAGCGTGGAAAACACGGCAATCCAGACAAACGGATTGCTCAGGTCCGCCCAAAGCAAAGTAGGCACCAGAATCGCAATGGCAATCAGCAGACCACCCATCGTAGGAGTGCCCGCCTTTTTCTGATGAGCCTGCGGTCCTTCTTCGCGAATGTATTGACCGATCTGAAAATCGCGCAGCCGCCGAATCACGATAGGCCCAACGATCAGCCCGGTGAAAAGCGCGGTCAGGCTGGCGAACGCCGTACGAAAAGTCAAATAACGAAAAATACGGAACGGCGGAAAATAATGGAAGAGCTTCAGGTAGAGCAGCCAGTAGAGCAATCCGCCTCCGACACCAGTTATCAGCTATCAGTTCCCTGCGCCAGGGGCGGAGGGAATACCACTTTTCTTTTGCCACGTCTCCAGCGCTTTTTCCAGCTTCACCCCGCGCGACGCTTTCAGCAACACTACATCACCTTCGCGACTCTCGCGCGCAAGCCAATCGCCCGCCTCTTCCGGCGTCGCGACGAATTCCGCTTTCAAACCCGCTTCGCGAGCCGCTTCCACCATCGGCTTCGCCATACCCCGTACGCCGAGCAGAAAATCAACATTGCTTCCTGCCATGTAACTCCCGCACTCGCGATGCAGTTGCTCGGCAGTCGTGCCGAGTTCCAGCATTTCGCCGGCAACAACAATCCGGCGACGCGCAGGCATGGCAGCCAGCGTATCCACCGCAGCCATAAGCGCCGTCGGACTTGAATTGTAACAATCGTAGAGCACCGTGATGTTACCCAGTTGGACGACCTGTCCACGCTTATCCGCAGGCCGCAACAACGGCAGCGCCGCCGCAATCTCTGACGGAGTAATGCCATGTTCAAGCGCAATGGCAGCCGCCGCAAGCACGTTGTACACATTGTGCTTGCCGAGCAACGGACTCTGCACCGGCTGACGAACTTCGTGGCTGACAAGATCGAAGCGCGTGCCTTCGGACCCAAGCATCTCGACATTTTCCGCCCGCACGTCTGCTGCGACCTTGAAGCCAAACATGATCACCTTGCCCTTGAAGTCGCGGCCGAACTGGGACACATATTCATCGTCGGCATTCAGAACCGCTGTGCCTCCATGAGGAAGCGCTTCGATCAGTTCATATTTCGCGCGTGCGATTCCAGCGATGGAGTCGAAGCTCTCCAGATGCACGGGCGCAACGTTCGTAACTACGCCTTGGTTCGGCAGGGCAATGCGAGCCAAAGCCGCGATTTCACCGGAGTGCGACATCCCCATCTCAACCACCGCGACGTCATACTCCGGCTCCAGCGTCAGCAACCCGAGCGGCAATCCAAAATGATTATTGAAATTTCCCTTGGTGCGATGCACGCGGTATTTGATCGCCAGCAAATGGGCCATCGCTTCTTTGGTCGTGGTCTTGCCCATCGAACCGGTGACGCCGATGGCCGTCTTGCCCCATATTTTTCGCACCGCCGTCGCCAGTGTCTGGAGCGCAACGAGAGTGTCGTCCACGGCCAGCAGGCCTGCCGATCCAGATGAAGCGCCAGCGGAAACACTAGATGAGAGGTTCGAATAGCGCGCCAATTGATCTTTTCGAACGACGGCGGCAATCGCCCCTCGGCTCAATGCCTGCTCGATAAAGTCGTGGCCATCAAGGCGTTCGCCTTTGACTGCAAAAAAAAGTTCACCGGGCAGCACGGTGCGGGAGTCGATGGAATATCCCTGAGCGATGGCGCGACCGTCGTATTGACTAGTTGTCACTTGGTCGGTCGAAGCGTGGCCAGCCGGAACTTGGGTCGCCGGAGCAATGAACTCGGCAATGCGGGAGAGAGAAAGTTTCATACAACCTTCCCCGCACTGCTCGCTTTCGCGACACTCTTGCACTCATAGCCCAATGCTTTCAGATTCTCGCGCGCAACATCAACGTCGTCGAACGGGATTGTTCCATCCTTCGTGATCTGTACTTTTTCATGCCCTTTGCCCGCCAGCAGCACGATGTCGCCAGGCGTCGCCTGTTGCAAAGCGAAAGCGATTGCCTTGCGGCGGTCGGGTTCCATGGAATATTTGACGCCGGATTTCTGCAATCCAACCACCGCATCGTTCATGATCGCCAGCGGATCTTCCGAACGCGGGTTATCGGAAGTAAGCACGACAAAGTCGCTGCCCTTCCCCGCCGCCTCGCCCATCAGCGGACGCTTGGCCCGATCGCGATCGCCGCCACAGCCGAAAAGTGTGATGACCTTGCCTTTAAGTCCAGCGCGAGCCACAAAATCGCGCGCCAGCACGGTAAGGTTGCGAAGTGCGTCGTCAGTGTGCGCATAGTCCACCACCACCGTGAAGGGTTGGCCACAATCCACCCACTCAAAGCGGCCGGGAACACTGCTGAGATCGAGGATTCCCTTTGCGATCGCCTCGACCGAACAATCCCGCGCATACCCGGCAGCCGATGCTGCGAGCACGTTGTACACATTCACATTGCCGATCAGCGGAGACCACATGGCAATCTTCTCCGCGGGCGTCACCATTTGAAAACGCGTTCCATTCGGCGTGATTTCGACCGACTCGGCATGAAAATCGCCAGTCATCAAACCGTAGGACAGCACGAGCGCACTCTTCTGCTTACACACCTTCAATAGCTGGCGGCCATATTCATCGTCAATGTTAAGAACGGCGGCGCGCGGCGGTTCCGTCCCGCAGCCTTCAAACAGCACCTGCTTGGCGCGGAAATAATTTTCCATCGTGCCGTGGTAATCGAGATGATCGCGAGTAAGATTCGTGAAAACGGCCACATCAAAAGGAATTCCAAAAACACGCTGTTGCTCGAGCGCATGCGACGAGACTTCCATCACCGCTTCGGTAACTCCCAATTCCAGGCTCTCCGCCAAAAGCCGATTCAACTCCAGCGCTTCCGGCGTAGTGTGTGGAGCTGGAAGAATCTTTCCGGCCACATGATATTCAATCGTTCCGACCAACGCAGTCTTGCGTCCAGCCGCCTGCAAAATGGATTCAATCAGAAATGCAGTCGTGCTCTTTCCATTGGTGCCCGTAATCCCAGTATCAGCAATTCGCTCCGCCGGACGCTTGTAGAAATTAGCACTTAGCCGAGCTAGCGCGCGGCGACCATGCACCACCTGCGCCCATGCCACCCCCGCACGTGGCGTTTCACCTGCGGAGTCGCTGACAATCGCAACTGCTCCGGCCGCAATAGCTTGATCGATGAACCGATTGCCGTCGCTGGTCTCGCCCCTAATCGCGACAAAAACAGTTCCGGGACGCACCCGCCGCGAATCGTATTCCACCCCGGCAACAACCGGGTTTCCGCTCTGGAAGAGGACCTCGGCGCCGTCCAGCAGTTGTTGAAATGTCATTGGAGTGATTATAAATAGTCGAAGTTTTCCCCTGTGTTGTCTCTGTGTCCCCCCGTGTTCCCTGTGGTTCAGTTTTTGTTCGCAACCAAAGGGGCCACAGCGGTACGCTGAGAAGCAAAACCTATCGACCGAAATGCACGGTGATGTGCGATCCAGCCGCGACGTGCGCGCCAGCCACAGGCGATTGCTCTCGCGCCACGCCGCTGCCAATGGCGTCGAGGTCGAGTCCCGCATCCTGCGCGGCTTCAATCGCAACCCGCAGGTTCTTGCCGAGAAACGATGGCACCTCAATCCCTCCCTCTTCTACGTCGAGAACCACCGTGCCGCTGCTCGGCAACTTCTGCGCAAGTGAATCGTCGGATTGCAGAGGAGATTGCACAGCGGATTGTCCAGCCGATTCTCTAGCCGGTGCAACCGAATGTCCAGTCGCCTCGCTCGCTGCTGCCGTTGTCTCCACGCTCTTAGCCATTTGGCCGGGTTCTCTCGTAGTCTGCGCGGCTTGTACTACCTGGCCGCCAATTGCGCCGGCGCCGGATTTGACCGCTGTTGGAATAGCGGGCGCATCGCTCGCTTCCGTTATATCCAAGGCGGCGCCCAGGTGATCGGGTGAGCTTTCGTCCAAACTCTCATCCGGCACTTCGCGGCGAGCGAGTAACACTTGCCGATTGGCCGGAAGCTGAACGTCATGCGGCACATGCAGATACTCAAGCACCTGCTGCGTGACCCGTTGAAAAATCGGCGCCGAAACTTGACCTCCCTGGTGTAGGCCAACCGCGGAATCAAGAATCACCACCACCGCAATCTGCGGGTCGTTGATAGGAGCGAATCCCGCAAACGACGCGACATATTTCGTCTTCGAGTAAGCGCCGGTGGCTGGATCCACCTTCTGCCCCGTCCCAGTCTTGCCCGCCGAACTATAGCCTTCGAGAATAGCTTTGCGTCCGGTGCCGTGGAGCACCACTCCCTGCAGCATCTCTCGCATCTCGGCCGCAGTCAGCGATGAAATCACTCGCGTCCCTTCGACGGGCTGGAACGCAATAGTTTGCGGAGTATTCTGCGGCTCATTTTGCGGCGCCATCGTGCCCGCCACAATGCGCGGGGGAACGTGCACACCGTCGTTGGCAATCGTGGAGATCAACGACGAGAGCTGCAGCGCCGAAATACCAATCTCCTGCCCCATGGAAATCGCAGCGAACGAAACCCTGGACCAGCGATCCACTGGTTTTGTCATACCCGCCGTTTCGCCGGGAAGTTCGATTCCGGTTCGCTGCCCAAATCCGAAAGCCCGAATGTACTTGTAGAAACGGTCGTTTCCCAAACGCATCGCAACTTTAATCGCGCCCACGTCGCTCGATTCCGCCAGAATTCCCGCAACCGTGAGCAAACCATTCTTGTGGCTGTCGCGGATGCGCATGCCATTGATCACGATCGATCCCATCTGGCAGTCAAATACTTCGTCTGGACGCGTGATCTTCTCTTCCAGACCGGCGGAAATCGTCACCATTTTAAAAGTCGAGCCTGGCTCGTAAATGTCGCTCACCGCGCGGTTTTTCAGCGCCTCGTTCTTAATTTCCTTCCGAATATTAGGATTGAATGTCGGCCGGTTCGTCAGCGCCAGAATTTCGCCGGTGTGAGGATTCTCCACGATCACCGTGCCGGCGATAGCGTGCGTCTCCTCCATCCCGCGCTCCAGTTCGCGTTCCGCAATGTACTGGATATTCTGATCAAGAGTGAGGACCACGCTATCGCCGGCTTCAGGCTCTTTTTCAACACTCGCAAACCAATGTTTGCGCGCGTCGACCGAAATCATCAGCTTCCCAGGCTTGCCCTGTAGTTGCTGGTTGAATTCCCGCTCCAAACCGCTCAATCCCTGATCGTCGGTGCCAACATACCCCAGAACTTGCGCCGCCAGTTCACGCTTAGGATAAAAGCGCTTCGGCTCTTTCTGAAAGTGAACACCCTGCAGATTCAGCGTGCGGATGCGGTCAATCACTTCGGCATCGGCCTTGCGCGCCACCCAGCAGAATTTGTGCGCGCGGCAATCCGCGAGCACCACCCGAGGATCGTCCTTAGTGATGCGCGAAATCAGGCTGATGGTATTGGCGAGGTCCGGAGCTTCCGATGGCACCACAAACGCCGAGTCCACTTGGATCGACATCGCCAGCTCGCGCCCGGCGCGATCATAGATAACACCACGCTTGGCTGACAGATCGAAGCTTCGCTGCTGCTGATGCTGCGCCCGGCGCTCAAAGTCCCCGTAACAAAATATTTGGAGATAAACCAGCCGCACGCAGATCGTCACCAGCCAGAGACAAAGCAATCCAGACAAGGCATACAGCCTGAATCGTGCGCCGTTCGAAGAGGTACTCGCCGTCACTTCAGCCCTCAGACACTTTCGGCGGCTCCAAGTCCAAATCCAAGGAGCCGCCGTGAAAAAATGTGGCGCGTGAGCCCTCGCCCGCGTGCTCACGCTGTGATCAAACTATCTGGCCGACACCACCGCGACCGGAGTCATACTAGCCATAACCGGCGCGCCCGCATCAGAAGCCGCATCCATACGCAGTACCTGCCCCGGCTGCGGCGATTGCAGGCCTAGCTTGCGCGCCATCACATCGATTCGTTCCGGATCGCGCAGCGATGCCTCTTCCAGACGCAGGGCCCGGTTCATCTCCGTGAGCCCGTCGCGCTGCACTCGTAGCGTCTCGATCTTGTAGCCGTATTCAATCGCGCGGAAATGCTGCAACGCGTATCCCATCACCAGCAGGAACAGGCAACACAGCGCCAAGCCAAATTGTTTCATCTCGCGCTCGCGGCGCGGGTCTTCGACCTTCACCAGACGCGAGTTATCGATGCTCTTGCGGAAATAAATTTCCGGTGTCCCCAGCCAGCAGGACTTGCGCCGGCTGGAAAGAATTGCAGTTTGCATTGCCACGGCGCTCATGATTTATGCCACTCCAATAAATTTAGAATCGTAGTCTGCGTTTTCCTGCGCGGATGCGAACCAAGGCTCGACGAGCAAAGATTCAACCAGTAAAGGTTCGCCAACCCTGTGTTCTGCGAAAAATGGTTCATCCGAGTACGTCCTCTGTTCAACGCGCTCGACGGTTGCCATCAAACTTTCAATAAGCGTGCCGGTAAATGTCATTTCGATATTCCAGTTTTCTTTTCCGGACGCTGCCTTGTTTTTTCTTTTTCTTGGCCGCTCCGAAAAAACTCCACCACAGAGTTTTTTTCAAAATCTTTACCCGGCACGCCGTACTATCACCGCACCGGGAGCCCGGCAGTTTCTCCGGGGCAAACTAAACTTGGTCGGACTTAAACTCGTCCCTGCTCAAACTCTTTCAGCCGCCCGCATCTTCGCGCTGCGCGACCGCGGATTGCGCTCGATCTCGTCTTCAGATGCCACTACCGGCTTCTTTGTGAGCAATCGAAAGTACCCGTCCTTTGCACCCTCGCGCATTGCATCCTTGACGATCCTGTCTTCCAGCGAGTGAAAGCTGATCACCACCAGCCTTCCTCCCGGTTTCAGCACTCTGGGAGCCGCCTCCAGAAGCGCTTTCAGATCGTCCAGTTCATGGTTTACGAATATTCGGAGAGCTTGAAAAGTTCGGGTCGCAGGATGAATTCGAATTCGCTCATGTTTCCAGTTCATTGACCGGGCCGCGGCTGATACAACCTCGACAAGTTGCTTCGTCGTGCGTATCGGCCGCGACCGGACAATGGCTCTGGCGATTCTCCGCGACCTCCTTTCCTCACCGAATTCGTAAATCACATCGGCCAGCTCGCGCTCGTCGATGTGGTTTACCACTTGTTCGGCGGTCTCGCCGGACATCGGGTTCATCCGCATGTCCAGCGGTCCTTCCGCCTGAAAACTAAATCCTCGCGCCGGGTCCGAGAGCTGCAAACTGCTAACCCCCAGATCCGCCATCATGCCGTCCAGAAATGCGGGAGCGATGCGCTCACCCACCTCCGCAAACGATCCATGGATCAAAGTGACAGCCGGCCAATCCATCTGCTCCGCGCCGCTTTCACTGACGGCTGAAGGCTGAAGGCTGACAGCTGCTTTCTCCAGCGCCGCCGGATCCTTATCGAAGCCAATCAAATGTCCCGGTGCGCCGAGGCGTTTTGCGATTTCGTAACTGTGCCCGCCCAAACCCACCGTGGCATCCAGATAAGTTCCGCCACGCTTTACGGCTAAAAAATCGATCGCTTCTTTTAAAAGAACCGGGACATGGCCACCCGCCCCATGCCCACCCCACTCGGGGGTGTTTGTCGAACCTGAATCCGTTTCCACTGTTTACCGAACTAACGGTTGCCGAACTACTAGATCCCCAACTCGTCGAGCGTCTTCGTGTCGTCATCCGTGAATGGCTCTTTGACCTCTTTATCGAGCGCTTCTAAATTCCTTACTTCCAGATAAGTCAGATTTCCGAGCACTGCCACTTCACCGCGAATCTGCGCCGACTCACGCAATATCTGCGGCACCAGCAGGCGCCCCTGCCCGTCCATCTCCACAACCTGCCCGTAATAATTCGTGCGATTCAAAAACTTTTTCTTCGTCGGATTGAAAGTCGATAGCGCTGCCAGCTTCTGCTCGATCCGCTCCCATTCCTCGAAGGGATACACTTGAGCAACAATTCCATCGAGGCTCGTGATGTAAAATTTCTGCGCATATTTCTCGTCGATCACGCGCTTGAATTCCGCCGGGACTTTTAACCGTCCCTTTTCGTCGACGCGCGTTGGATGATTTCCGCGAAACATGTGCCCTGCTCGCTGCTGTTGATGAAAACGACGGGGTCCGTTTATTTTTTATGGCTGCTACCACAGCCACAAGCACGAGGGAGGTAGAAGCGGTCACAATGGCAGTGGATTCGGGTACGTTGGGGAGCTCGTTTTTGTCGGTGTCAGTCTCGGAAACCACTGGCGCCTCGAAAGTTAGCGTTCTTACCCACGACCTCTAATATTTATTCCACTTTCAACCACTTTTGTCCACATCCTACGCCTAAATCGTTTGTTGTCAATAACAAAGTTTCAGGTTGAGACTGGAGTTACAGACTCACAGCTCGAAGCGCGAGATGTTGCGGTTTACCAGAAAGATGACCACTAGACCTTGTGTTTAGAAAAGTGGTTCGCCGATCGCAAAATTTTGAATTTTTCGCTTGCTGCCCCATAGTTGTCATCCTGAGCGAAGCGAAGGACTTCATGCTCTCCCTGCTTCCCCCACATGGACGAGTTGGGGTACACTTTATGCCGATTTAAATCGAAACTAGGGGACACAATGAAGCTCAACACAACAAGGGTGTGGTTAGGCGGAATTGTTGGCGGAGTAGTCTGGATCGCTTGGGGCTTTCTTATCGGGATGCGGCAGGCGCCGCTTTACGCGGCCATGCAAAAACAGGGATTGTTCCTGCAGCAGCCACGTTACCAGCTCTTCGCCGCCTATTGGATTCTACTGATCTTCGTAATGTCGATTCTAATCGCGTACCTCTACGCGTGGGCTCGCGCCACCGCTGGCCCTGGACCGAAAACTGCCCTCAAGATCGGGATGATCGTTGGATTTTGCGCGGGTGTGCCGGGCAATTTTGCGCAAGCATCATGGTCTCTCGTTCCCCAACTCTTACCGCTAGGGTGGATGCTCGACCTGTGGGTAGGCGCAATCTTAGCCGCGCTAGTCGCCGGCTTCTTGTACAAAGAGCGTACCTAAACTTAAACGTGTCATCCTCAGCGCATCCGGGTAGTGGCTCAATTTGATTATTAAAAATACTGGTCAGCAAGGCAGCGTGATGAAGATTAAGGCTGTTTTAGAGAGCACTGTGGTCGGAGTTATGTTGGCGATACTTTCCTATCACGAACTTAGGGTGCCGGCATATCTCACCGCAAAAGCACTACAGCGCAAAATGCCGGACGTATGGTTTTCAGGCTTAGTTACTTGGTACGCGCTCTTTATCATTATTGGGATTTCAGCGGTAATAGCCGGAGTCGCGTGCCGGATAGTCTATAAACACGCAGCAGGTTCGACTCCAAGAGCCTGAAATTTAAAACAGCCCACTCCCCACTAACCCAGCAACAGCTCTCATGTTCCCCAAGACTTGGCGTCCCAAAATCCGCAGCAGTAAGATTGCCAAGAAATCTTGTCAAGCCCCCATTTTCCCGATTTTCCCGCTAAGTCAATGAGAGCGCGGCGAAAATAAAGTCCGTAACATTGTCCAGTTCACCAGTTACGAATTGATATAATAGAACTAATAAGTAGAAGAAAAAGGGTGCGGATCACCTCCCGCACCCTTTTTCTATTGCTGGATTATTGGTGGAGCGCCGGGCGTCCTCGCCGGCAGAGATGCTCACCGGGAAATTCCGCAACGAAGTTGAGTCCCAAAAGATCTGAAACCTGAGACCTCTGCTCCAAGGAGTGCATTCAAATGTCAACTTATCCCGTAACCATCCGCCGCTGTCAGCACATCAAAGTCAACGGCATCCAATGCGGATCGCCTGCCAAGCGCAATGAAATGCACTGTTACTTCCACGAGCAATGCCGTCTCATGAGCCGCCACATCAACATGAAATATACGGAGCACGGCATTATCCAGCTTCCCACGCTAGAAGACGCCAACTCCATCCAGCTCGGCCTCGCCGAAGTCATGCGCCTGCTCGTCAGCAAGCAGACCGATCACCCGACCGCGTCGCTGCTCCTTCGTGCCTTGCGCACCGCCGCCGCCAACGTCAAATTCACTAACCTTGAACCCAAGCCCACCCACATCGTCATCGATCCCAAGTGCGTCGAGAATCGTCCCTTGGGTGCGACCGCATGGTCCACCATGGAAGGCCGCGACTACGATCTCGTCGAGAATGCCATGCAGAAGGACGAAGAAAAGGATCAAGTGAAGAAGCGTGGAGTGAATAAAGATGCAGCAAAGAAAGACCAGCTAAACGAGCACGACCCCGTAGCATGCGCGGCCGCAGCCCTCCGCCGCGAGCAAGCCGACTACCTGCAAGAACTAATGGATGGCGTGGCCCGCGATCCAAATTACCTCGACCGTCCGCACAAGCCCAGAGCCGCGTCGGCAACTCAGGGAAGCCAGCTCTTTTCAGAGCATCGAGATTCAGAGCACCGACAACCCAAAAACGGAGAACCGGCAACCGAAAATCGCCTCTAACCCCTTATTCCAGAAGATTTTCCAAATAACCCATTTAAATTCAAAGATCTAGAAGGAATTTCCCGCTACAACTATGATTCTAAAGATCTATGAATTTAAAAAAGTCGGATCCGCCGAATGACGAGAATCAGCCTTCTTCTTTTTCTGAGAACTGAGAACCGGGAACTGAGAACTCACTAGCCCCTACTTATTAGTGGGCTCAACATAAACCGCTGTCCCATAAGCCAGAACTTCCGTGACGTTCTGCATCACTTCGGTGGCGTCATAGCGAGCGCCGACAACGGCGTTGCCTCCGAGTTGCGCCGCGTGTTGCAGCATCAGGTCGAATGCTTCGGCCCGTGTCTTCTCGCATAAATTGGTCAGTAGAGTAATATTGCCGCCGACCAGCGTCTGCAGTCCCGCTCCAATGGTTCCGAAGATCGATCGCGAACGCACCACGATTCCGCGCACCACGCCCAGTGTGCG
>JBATZM010000029.1:0-50693 GCA_049674665.1 Terriglobales bacterium | reverse complement strand
CTAACCATTCCGCCGCGATTGAAGCCTTCTCCGCCGCATCGGCCAGCAATTCTTCTTTACGCAGCCAGCGTTTTTGGTAACCCTGGGAAGTCAGTGAACCGGCGGAGTGGTTCGTCAATTCCATTTCTCCGGTGTAGCGTGGAAGTCCCGCAACTTCGGTGGGCGTGATGTTCAAGAACATCTGATCCGCTGTGGCGGAGATCACATGCACCGGACCTTCACCAACCTTCACCGACGGCCATTCCGGATGCGGCTGCCCTTCATAGAGAAGTTGCCCCTGCGGCAGGCTGGCCGTGCCCTTCGTGACGATAGTCTCCAGCAGTTTTACGGAATCTTCATCGGGAGCACCACCGATGTCTCCCGTACCATAATAGTGATAGTCGGTGAATACGCCGCTGACTTTGCCGTTCTGCTCGACGCGTGCCGCCCAATCATCCTGATAGCGATCATGAGCTTGATCGCGCTGATATCTGACTAATCCGCGCTGCTCACCCCGCAGGTCGAAGAACTCCTGAATTTGCTTTTGGTCGAACGGCTGCCGGGTCTGCTGTGCCTTTTGCAATTTTTGTTGCAGTTCCCCGAGTTTCTTCTGAAGATCCTGGAAGGCTTGGTTCGGCGGCAGCGGAGGCAACGGCTGGCTGAGATCGGTGTCGATGCCGCCGCTGTAGCTGCCGGGGTTGAGTCCCGCCAGTACGCTTTCGCCGTCCGGACCTACCCACACACCGACATTGAAGGGCGTACCTTCCGGCGTTTTCTCCAGCGATTCCGGACCTCCGGCATTGGCCGAAGATCCCCACACCAACTTCTGCGTCGAGAAACCTTTCACTCCGGAGTGCGCAAGAATTGTGGGCAGCGATGCGGGAAATCCAAAGCAATCGGGCAGCATGTATTCCACGCTTGCCTTGCCAAATTCTTTGCGGAACCAATCATTTCCGTACAAAATCTGGCGGATGATCGCTTCGGCGCTGGGCGCGTTGACGTCGCCCTCTTCCATGGACGAGCCCGCAGGAAACCACCTGTCTGCATCCACATACTTCTTCAACCTGGCAAAATCGGCCGGATAATATTCCTTCATCAAACGATAGCGATTAGCGCCGCTGAAATTGAAAACATAGTGCGGATACTTATCGAACAGCTTGAAGTTATCCTCCATCGTCTTGCGAAGATATTCGTCGATAACCTGGGGATATTCCCAGCGCCATTCCGTATCGAGATGGGCATACCCGACCACGTAGAGGGTTGGCTGTTTGGTTAAGTCGGGCTTCTCGGCGGTCTCGTTCTGCTCGCCATTTGCCTGACCGAATACCACTCCGCACACCATTAGAACGAGAACGAGAATCCGCAACGAAACGATGGCTTTCATGTTGTTCCTTTCTGAGGTTCCCGGATGAAAAGCTCGAGTTCTTGTTGATTGCACTACGCTAAGGGAACAGACCGTAAACATCAACTTCAGTGCACGTGTTGGTTCCCCTTGCCATTGGCAGTCGTGGGTGGAACGAACTCACACCCGCTTATTCTGAAATGCCTCTACGATGACTCGACACTGTGTCTGCGGCTGCCCGCAGCAGATCCTGCACCGACCTGTCCCAGTAATCCCACGCGTGTCCCCAATAGTCTCGTGTAGCGCCAAGCACCATCAAACTTCACGTATTTCCAAATACTCATGACTTCCTCTGAGATAGTTACTGAGTCTCGGGGAAAATCACGAATCCGTGGTTAAGGAAGGGGTGTTAAGGAAATGAGTCGATTTTCGCTACGCCATTGGGGAAAAGTGAGGTACTGGCGGAGAGAGTGGGACCCTCAAAGAATTTTCCGAACCCCTCGTAAACACTGGCTAAGACACTGTCTACCAAAGACCTCGTATTGGCCCTGCTTGAATTTCCCAGTTGAACTGGGTACTTTTTCTTGCCTAAAACGGCCACTTTAGGTAGCCGATTAGGTAGCCGAAATCCTATTTGATCGCGGATAGGAAGTAAAATCCACTCCAACGTGTAGGCGAACAAAAGGCGAATATGCTACCATGCCCTGCATGGACGAGGGCCGCAAACGCGTGCTCCTGATCGCGGCGAGTATTCTCGCTGCGCGCAAACTGGCGCAGTTCGATGGCGGGAAAAGAGTTCCGGCGACCATGGGCGCAATCGCGGATGCGGTACGGTGGGCCGAGGAAATCATGAAGACAATTGACGAACGCTGGCCCGCTCGAAACTGAGCGTCCCGATGAAACCCGAACTCGCTAGGAGTACGTCGCTATCGAAGCCCCCCTTTGCAGAGTCTCGCGCATTTATTTCCTTGAAATTTTCACCTTGAAGCTGCATTCTTGCTGTATCGGTTTTTCCGACAGGCCGCACAGGGTGTCGGGGTATATCTAAACGTCGCTGACCGAACATAGAAAAGGCGCGACACCGCGGACTTGCAGAACGCAATCCTCGGTCCCCCGTCCCTAAAGTGCAGCTACTCCGACGCGGGGAGAAAACCTGCTAGGCGTGACGCTGCCTCTGCTTGCAGACAAGCCGGTGAGCCTTGATATCACGGGAAATCCCACAGTCGGCATGTGGGGATACCAAACGAAAACCTCGGCAGATCCGAGGCTGGTGTCCTATCATGTCTGTATCAAAATTGGTGCCTTCCATTCTGGCCGTTAGCACGCGCGACAACGGTCTAACCCCATCGCAGTCGAGTTCGACTGAACCCTGCTGTCACAAGTCCGACGAACGAGACGTGCTTGGTGCCGGACCCGTTGTAGAGGTTCGCGTTGGTGGGTGTACATACGGTCCACACACCCGCTCTTTCGGCGTCGAATTCTTGCTGTTCCTGCGCGATGAGCGTCTACGAAGGAGCCAGCAGCACGTAGCCACATTCATCCTCGGTCGTGGGGGAAACAATAGCCGCGAGCGCGGCGTCTTCCAAGTTGAACTTCCCAACACTTTTGCCAGTGAGTCGGTCATCGAACAAGTCATATTCCTTGAGAAGGCCGCGAAGCGGGCAGGGATCAATCTCGGCTACACGAAGCGTCCGCCGATTCTAGAGACTTCGGATGTCTATCAAATGTTCTTTTTCAAACATAGAATGGGTTGGTAACCAGACTCGTTTCCCCGGCCATCCCTTCCAGCAATTAACCAATGATCACCTTAAAGTGCCATTGACCGGCGGAGGTTGCTGGGGGTAACGTTTTGCACCGGGAACTCGAATGCGAACTTCATCCAGTAATGCGAGTTTCTCGTCATCTCTCAGCGTCCGAAACTCCCGAATGCCTTGTATGGCCCAATTCGTCTCCGCGCGATGTCTAATGCGAGAGAGAAACAGGTCGTACTCATCACGGTTGATCCACCCTTCGCATGCTTGCAGGACCCGAACAGCGGCCCGATAGGGGCGCACGTCAAAATCTTGGTACTCCTGCTCCCTTGTCTCCGATGCCGTGTTCCTCCAGGGTCGTAGTCAAGTGCAGAGAATCGCTGCGCGACGCAAAGGTACGCTTCGAGATTTCCAACTCAAGATCCAATTCGCGGAGCTGAAAATAAGCGGTCGCCAGGTCAGCCACCAAAGTGGACTGTCACTTCTTTTTGCGCCCACTCGTTGGCAAGCAGTGTTGCTCTGGCAGCCTGCGTGGCGCGCCTATACTTGCCCCAAAAATAGAGGTTATAGGTGCCGCTGTCCGGCGGACGCTAGCGCGAGATGCATGCGCTCCGAGCGTCAGTGCCGAGTGGCAACAAGTCTACACAGAGCTTCTGGGCGGCGTCTCGCGCTGGCGCAAATACTCCCAGCTTGAGCGTGGGACAAAACGAGCCTCTGATTTCTCTGGGGAGATTCGACTAAGGCACAAGGAGTTCAGTCAAGCGATGGGTCAGCGCCAGCGCTGCGCCGTACTTGCAGACAATGCCGATGATCATTGTGAACAGAACAAGAAGGGTCCCAGTCCAGGCGCGTCGGATGTGCCGGCTAGCCGTGCGCCACTGGAGCAAACGTTCCACGCGCAGTCTAATCGAACACGACCCGATAACTAGTCCAGTCGCGAACAGACGCTTGGGCAATTGCTGGGAGGATCTGGAAAGTTTGATCAATGCCGCTGCTAGATCCAGCGCTTCCTGGCGATTCGACACCGCTGCATCATCTGCGGCTAGTTCGGCAGCCTCCCGCCATGCACTCTCGATGCTGCCCATTCCGGGAAATGGAGTCGCACTGATTAGAACTTTCTTCAGGTTATCCCAGGAGCGCATGTGCCCTAGCTCGTGCCGGACCGCCACTTGCAATTCGTCGTCACTGAGCACTATCGTCGCCATGTCAGAGACCATCACTCTGGGTCTTCGAATACCAACAAGAATCAACGCTGGCGCGCCGTCCGATGCGCTCAGTTCGGGAGTGATCGCATCGCTACCGATACTCGTCGCTTCCACCAACCATTGAGCGACTGCACGCGTCGTTCTCGCTTGTGTTCTCAGCACACGGAACAAGCCAGCACTGAGGATAACCAACGAACACACGGCGAGAATAAACGTTGCCGCGTCCTCGTCGAGCGATGCTCTTTCCAGCAACCAGAATGACGGGAACGTGAAGAACAAGGTAACCATGGCAGAGAACGCAAACGGAAAAATCCGCAGTCCGAACAGGAAATTAGCGGAGTTCGCCCTAGACTCTTGGTTCATACGCCTTATGCTCGGCCATGCCATCACAATCAGCAAAGACAAAGGGCAGTACATGGTTGCGAAGAATGCAAGAGAGACGAGAAGACCCCGCGCCGCAAATATCACTCCTGCGCTCCCTTCTTGAGTTGGGCACGCTGACGTTCCACGAGCGCCTGCAACTCATCGAGCAATTTTCCGTCCTGCATACTGACCGCTTCTACAAGATACGAAAGGTGCAGCGAAGCATACTCCGACCCTAAGAGCTGGCGGATGCCATTAACAGCCGCGATGCGTTCCAGTTCTTCCGGTCTATACCGTGCTGAATAGCGAAATGCTCTTCCGTCGGGAACGCGGTCGAGGAGTCCTTTCTTAAAAAGACGATCCATCGTCGTCATGATCGTGGGATACGTTTGCCAGATCTTGCCATCCTCGCGCACTTCACGTACGGTAGCCGTTCCTCGCGCCCATACTGCCCGGAGGACTTGTCGCTCCAGTGGTCCAAGCTGGGCCGAGAGAGTGGTTTCGAGGAAAGGATGAAGCGAGTCGGAGTCCATTTTTTTCGACGGTGGAGCAGATCGTGTTCCGATCAAGAGAACTTTAAGCCTGGATTTTCTGTGAGTCAACGAGCGAGCTACAGAATTCATGGCGCCTCAACAATCGGCGCAAAAATGACTGCAAAATAGTACACATATCCGATCTATTATCGCTGGTAATACATTGATTCGATTGAGATTATTCTTCAAACGTTTACCCGTTTGTCAGATCCCGTTAACAATAAGCGATTACTGTCCTGTGTCTCGCAATGTGATGGAGTTATCCACGCCGTGCTGCGCACGCTAAGGACAATATTTATGAAACCAGGCGAACACTCTCACCGTCTGTCTTGCAGGAATTGCTTTTCCACCACTCTTGTTCCCAGTCTGCGAACCCGCAAACTTTTTCTGGAAGCCAGTCAACTCTTCTGTTTTGTTGCAATCATCCTGTGTCTTGTGTGCTTGTCGTCGGCGCAGGTGGACCGCGCGGGGTTGAATGGCACAGTCACTGATTCCTCCAGGCGCGTCTTGCCGCAGACCCACATCACTGCAGTCCTGACCGCTACCGGACTCCGGCGCGAAACCACGTCCTCGGGCAGCGGAACCTACGACATTCCCGAACTGCCCGTAGGTGTCTATACGATTACGTTTGAGCACGCGGGCTTCAAGTCGCTCACCTTCGTAGATGTTGAGCAAGTGATTGGCCGGACGCGCACCCTTAACGCAACCCTGCAGGTATCCGGCGGTCTGCAGCGAGTGGAAGTGTCGTCCAGTTCCGAGCAGTTGGACAAGACTTCTGCTGCGATCGGCGTCAGCATTAGCGACGTGCAGGCCGACCAACTGCCCCTCAACGGCCGCAATTGGGCCACACTCACGGCGCTGCAGCCCACCGCCGTCGACACTGGCGGCAGCAGCCAACGCGCAGTTCGCTTCGCCGGTCGAGGGCGCGACGACGACAACTTCACCTACGATGGCATTGACGCTACCAACATCGTGAACCAGCCTCAGCAGGCTTATGTTCGCCTCGCAATTCCCCTCGACACGATTGACGAATTTCGCGTCGATTCCATGCTCTCCACGGCCGAGGTGGGGGCAACGGGAGGCCCGCAATTAGCTGTAACTTCTCCCTCCGGAACCAACCGCTTGCACGGCGATGCGTTTGAATTTTTTCGCAACAACGCGTTTGATGCGTTGCAACCCGTTCCGCTTGTCTCCACCCCGCAACCGCCTTTTCATCTGAATCAATTCGGAGGTTCGCTCGGCGGCCCAATCGTGCACGACAAGACTTTCTTCTTTCTCGCCTACGAAGGCTACAGCTCGTATTGGGGTTTTCCAGGGATTGGATATGTTCCCGATGCCGCTACTCGCGCCGCAGTGATGGCGAATCCGAATTCGCAGGCTCTAATCCCAATTCTCAACGCTTATCCGATCGGCCAGGCGTCAAGCTCCACTCCCGGCGTTGACATATTTTCGAGCGATGCTAGGCAGGATAACTTCGAAAATTCCGCCATGTTCCGCCTCGATCAGCATTTCTCCGACCGTACCACCGCCTTCTTACGCTTCAGTATTGATCGGGCCGTCAATCGACAACCCCTCGCCAGCAGCAACCAATATCTCGAGGACAAACAGGAACTCACTTCAGCGCCCGTGAATGGCGCGATCGAGTTGTTGCATCTCTTTTCGCCGACACTCGTCAACGAATTCAAATTCGGATTTAACCGCGGCACCGCCAACACGTACGACGTCAACCTGACCGGAATACCATACGTAATCTCCGTCAACAGCCTGACGAGTCTGAACAACAACCGGACAAGCATTGGCGTGGGCAACTCCTTCTCCGAAATCGACAACCTTACCTGGGTCAAAAGTCGTCACACCATTAAAGCCGGAGTTGAGATTCGACGCATTCAGCTGAACCAGGGAAACACCGAGGCCGGAACCGTCTCGTATAGCTCGCTCAGCAACTTCGAGGCGAACCAGGTAAACACGGCAACGCTCAACGGAGATCTACCCATCAACGGCCTGCGCAAGACCGGGTTCTACGGCTACATTCAGGATGAAGTTAAATGGACCCCCAGGTTCAACGTAAATGCAGGTGTCCGCTACAGCTTCTTTAATCTTTTTCACGAAGTCTTAGGCCGTGCCAATCCCTTCGATTTCGCCACCTGCGGACCGCAAGGCTTTTGCGGCGTGGGTGCCAGCTTCGGCCAGCCGAATTACCACGACATCGATCCCCGCATCGCTCTCGCCTGGTCGCCGCGCGCGAACGAGCAGACCGTGATTCGCGCCGGTTTTGGCATCTATCACGAAGACGGCCAGCTCGACGATCAGAATCTTCCCATCAGCAACGAAGTCTTTGCCTACAGCCTGTCGAGCGCGACCATTCCCAATCTCAGTTATCCGATCACTCCATTTCTGTCCGATACCACCGGAATCATCTCTCCCCGTGACGATGACCGGCGGCGCAAGGACATGTATGTCGAACAATGGGGCCTTTCCGTGCAGCAGGCTCTACCGGCAAATTTCGTGAGCACCATCGGCTACGTGGGAAGCCAGGGGGTTCATCTGCTCACACTGTCCGAGGTGAACGTCATAGATCCAGTTACGGGAACCCGTCCTTACCCCAGTTTTGGCGAGGTAAGCTGGCGCGGTAACAAGGACAGCAGCAACTACAACGCGCTTTCCGTTGCTGTTAAGCGTTCCTTCTCGCGCGGCTTTCTGTTCTCCGGCAATTACACCTACTCGCACGAAATCGACAACGGCTCCAATGGCAGTGGCGATGGCGATTCCCTGGTGGCGCAAAATGTAAATTGTCCTGCCTGTGAACGCACCAGCGGCATTTGGGATGTCCGCCACGTTTTCAACGCCAACGCCGTATATCAACTTCCCTTCGGAGCGGGCAAGCCGTATTTGAATGCGCCGGGAATCTGGCGCGACATCGCTGGCTCATGGGAAGCAACTTCCACTCTCGTCGCGCGCACCGGTTTTCCTATCAACGTGTTAATCAACCGCTCGGCGAGCGCGACACCCGACGGCAACACCACCGATCAGCGTCCCGATCTTGTGCCGGGAGTTTCGCTCACTCCGCCGGGAGGATCTTCGATTGGGGCATGGATCAATCCGGCCGCGTTTGCCGTTCCAGTCGGGGGAACATGGGGCGATGCGCCACGCGACTTATTTCGCGGTCCGGGCGCGTGGCAGATCGACATGGGTTTAGGGAAGCAGGTTCCTATAACTGAGAGGGCAGGCATGCAGTTCCGGGCTGAATTCTTCAACATATTTAATCACCCACAGTACGGCTTGCCCCAGGCAACCTTCAACGCTTCGGGCTTCGGTAGCATTATTAATGGTGTAAACACCAACACTCCCGTGAGCCCGGTCGGTACCGGGACGCCGCGCGAGATTCAATTTGCGTTGCGCTTCGTTTTCTGATTGGTAGGCGCATTCAGTTTTTTTTGATTTTGCGATGACTTATAAGAGAATCCGGAATGTCCCAGTCTCCAAACCCAGCCGTGCCGCAGCAGGTGGCGTTTTTGCTTGCGTTAGCCACTAAGTTCCTGCTGGCTGGGCGACCAGCCGATGCGATCGCGCCGTTGCGCGATGCCGCGTTGCTGCAGCCGTCCAATGCCATCATCCATCACGATCTCGGCCTCGCCTGCCTTGAGGTCGGCAGTGTACCGGATGCCATCGCGGCATTGCGGCGGGCCGTCGCCAGCAACCCGCGTTACGGCGATGCATATTTCCGCCTGGGAATCGCGCTCGAGAAACTAGGCGACATCGGCGGGGCAATCGCTGCGTACGACCGCGCCACCAAACTGCTTCCATCCCTGGCTGAGGCGTGGTTCCGCGCTGGCGCCCTGACCTACACGCTGGGCCATCGCGACCAGGCGATCGGCTGTTTCCGCCGTGCGGCAGCGACCGCCGCTCAGACCAGCTACGGCCGCCTTGCCAAGGCGCGGGCGCTGCTAATCGAAGATCGCAATAAGGAAGCCGAACAAGTATTGCGAGAGGCGCTGGTGGCCGATCCGACCAACGCCATGGCGTATGAGTTGCTGGGCAATCAGCTCTCTGAGTTCGGCCGTTTCGACGAGGCTCGCGCATGCTTCGAACGCGCGATCGCGATCGCGCCGCTGCTGGCGGGAAGCTACTACGAACTGGTCCGGTGCCGCCCGGTCACCAGCGATGACGACGGTCTGCTGCAAAAGATGCAAGCCGCACTGGCCATGCCGGGACTGGAGGCGGCGCAACGCCTGCGGGTTCACCTCGCGATCGGCAAGGCTGCGGAGGATGTTGGCGACTACGCCTTGGCCATGCAGCATTTCGACGCTGCAGACGCGGTGCGCCGGAGCACTGTCGCGTTCGACGCGGCCGCGTTCTCTACCGAGATCGATCGCCTGATTGCCCGCTGCACACCCGAATTGATGGCGCGGGCGCCCGAATTCGGCAGCTCGGATGCGACGCCGGTGCTGATCATCGGCATGCCGCGGTCCGGCACAACTCTGGTTGAGCAGATCGTCTCCATCCATCCCGAGGTCGGGGCTGGCGGCGAGTTGCATTTCTGGAACCAGTGCGGGCCAGCGTGGCACCGCTCGGACGCTATCGGGAACGAGACACCGTTAGTTTCCACGGAGTATCAGGTCTCGCAGTTCTTGCCCAAGGCGGCGGCAGACTATCTCGGCGCGCTGCGCGCAATCGCGCCCACGGCGGCGCGAGTGACCGACAAGATGCCGTTCAACTTCCTCTGGGCCGGGCTGATCCACATGGCATTCCCGCGGGCAATCATCATCCATTGCCGCCGCGCTGCAATCGACACGGCGCTATCGATCCATCAAACTCATTTCCGTCCCGGCCTGGCGTTTCCGACAGGGGGTTCCGAACTGGTCGCGTATTTCCGCGACTACCAGCGCCTCACCGATCATTGGCGGAGGGTGCTGCCGCCGGATCGGTTTATCGAGATCGATTACGAGGACCTGACCCGCGCGCCCGAACCAGTCATCCGGCGGATCATCGCGGCTTGCGGCCTGGCGTGGGACGCCGCGTGCCTGCGCCCCGAATCGAATACGCGAGCTGTGAACACGCCCAGCAAGTGGCAAGCACGGCAGCCGATCTATCGCACCTCCGTCGCGCGCTGGCGACGCTACGAACCCTGGCTGGGGCCCCTGCGCGCTCTCGTCGACGACTGTAGAAAATAAATTTCCGTTGACGGGCATGGCTGCGCGGCCACTCATTGCAAAGAGCGCGAGGGTGGGGCACCAGGTGCTGTTACTTCGCAACGTCGTTCTCAAGGTCTGGCTGGTTCTCTGAAGCGAGCCAAAAATGTGGGGACAGACGGGACGTTGTCTAATTTGCTCTTCAAGACAACGTCAAAATCCCATGCGGTCGATGTACGTGGAATCCCACCCTAACGTAGCACAGAACGCGACGTTAGGATGGGGCACCCTGCTGTTAGAAAACTCCAGTCCGCGAAATTCGCAAAAACAAAATCGCGTCAGGAAGCCCCACAATCGATTTGCTCCGGTCGCCTAGACGTTTCCTATTCCCCAACTTTCGGCTGTTTCGGACGAAAAGTGACTATTTCAACACCCACAGGCGTTAGCACTAGCTGAGTGTAATCGCGATGTGACACCAGCTGAGAAAGCCTATTGTTGCTTCTCGAAATCGAAGGCTGTCTTGCCACCTGATTCTTTGTTCTCGAAAACCACGTGAATCGAGTTTCCATCGGGAGCAACGGACAAACGCGAAACACTCACAATTTTTCCATTGCGTTTACTCGTAAGCTCCACGGTCCGAGCATCCAACAGTTTGGCGGAAACCATAGTGTGGCCGGGGTCATCTTCCACAGGATAGAACTGCCCATCGAATTTCGCCGCGTACCTCTCACCAAGAGGCGTTTCAGCGCTGAACGAATCCTTCGTGCAGGTGTACTTGATCAATGAGCCATTGAGGGAGCGACTGATTTTGAATGCTTTCCATGTGCCCGAGGTGACGTGGGAACCAAGACTTCCGCCTTCGAGTCTGTGGCTCTGAGTTTCAATAGTCACCGTTTCTACTTCGGTTGAGTCCTTTACCATCTGGGTGAGCGTTTTTCCGTCTTGGGACACCGTGTCCACTTCCGTGAACATCGTTCGTCCAGCCTTCTTGGCGATTAACAGCACTGTGTGCGCGTCCACCGCTTGGACATTGAGCGTGTCCCAGTAGGCTGTTTCGGGAGTTTTGTGGTCGTACCCATCCGGCTTCATCTCGATGCCACCGATTGCACAGGAACAGCGGAACGTCTCTTCGGTGAGTGAATAGGAAATCAGGCCTTCGGGAAGTCGCTCTTCCATTTTGTTCACCCACGAGCCGTCAAAAGGGCTTTGCCCTGCCGATGCCCCTCCGAGAAGCAAAAGCGCCCATACGAACCTCAGCATATCGGACCTCCCTCAGCGAAGACCCTGTTGTCAGCAACGATGTTAAACGATTGATATTGGTTAATTCTCGAAAGCAGGCGATAGCGCTCAGAGCCGGTCCCGAGGGATCAAACTGTTGGCATAGCTTGTCCACGAAACAGACTCTGCTTGACAGACTCTGTTTAGGGGTCGACTGCGCGCGTCGCAATCCTCGATAACAATCCGCCAGAAAAGTTTCGGCCCACGTTGACGGAACTTTCACCTGATCTTCATAGAACCTTCATATTTTGTCTGGGGCCCGGGTCTATTATCGCCGATCAGAGGTCCACCGCGATGTTGCACGGCCGACACTGGTTGCGCGAGGAAAAAATCCAAAGAGGAGAAACGGTACATGTCTGGAAAAGCGTCTCGAAATAAACCTCAAAAGAAGTCTCGAAATAAATCTCGGATCAACCATCTGCGTCCGCTCACCGGCATGCTGGCAGCGGGGTTGAGCTTGTCGACGCTCGCCGCTGCTCAGTCCAAGGAGTACCCGACCTATGTCGCCGGCCCGCAGCCGAACGGCTCGTGGGTTGTCAGCAGTGGCCAGGTCATCAACCCGGCCGGCACCCAAGTTAACCTCGGAATACGGGTCCGTGCGAAAGCCATCGCGCTGAACCCCAGTGTTAAAAGTCACACCGCCGCCGTCCTCACCATGGGTACGTCGGCATCCGATGGCAACGGAGCCGTCGAGGTGTTCGACACCAGCACCGGTGCAGTTATCCAGAATTACATCCCGTCGGGACCGTCAGGACAAGATTCGAGCGGCAGCTATAGCGGTATCGCCTATTCGGCGGACGGCAAGTACCTGGTGTTCAGCCAGGACAGTAGTAATGTCACCATCGCCACAGTCAATAAAGACGGCTTGCTGAGCGACGACGCACAGGTCTACGTGGCGCCGAACAATTCCTTCATCGCCTGCTTTCCGAACAGCCCTCCGGCCGCTTATGACAACCCCTGCGGCTCGTTCTATTCCGGGTACACGTCTTATCCTGGCGGCGTCGCGCTCTCCAAGGATGGCAAGAGCGCTTACGCCCTGCTCAACCAGAACGATACGCTCACCCAGATCGACATGACCGCGACGTCTCCGAAGCAGGGTAAGCAGATCCGCGTTGGCAACGCGCCGCACAGCATCGTAATCAACGGGACGGGCACGACCGCCTACGTCAGCAATGAGGGTGGCCGAGCCGCTACAGAGGCTGACTTCCAGATCAACTCCGCTGGCACTGAAATCGTCGCTGACCCGGTAGTTGGCGCCGCGATCACCGGTACCGTTTCTGTGGTTGATCTGGCCACGATGAAGGTCACCGCCAGCATCTCGACCGGTCTGCACCCGACCGGGATGGCGTTCCACGGAAACTTCCTTTTGGTCGCCAACACCTATAGCGACACCATCTCGGTGATCGACACGACCAAAAACGCGGTGGCTTGGACGATCAACCTTGGGTTGCCGATCGGAATAGCCGGCCAAGGCTCAGCTTATGGAGCCGCGCCAAACTCGATCGCCGTGGATTCCAAGGCAGGCGTCGCCTATGTCGCGCTCTACAATGCCAACGCAATCGGGGTGGTCGACCTCACCAAGGGCGCGGCGAATCCCGTTATCGGTATGATTCCGGTAGCCTACGCGCCGAGCTCGATCGTACTGGACCAGACCGCTAATGCGCTGATCGTTGCCAACGACAAGGGCATCGGCGCACGCGATTCGTTCGAGTGCGACTACAACGTCTGCGACTACAACACCCACCAGGACAATGGCACTGTCAGCATCGTCCCGGTGCCGGATAGCACGACGTTGGCGACGATGACGCAGCAGGTTTTCGTGAACAACCACTGGGATCTGGCGAAAAATATCCAGTCCGCCAGTGGTGGCAGTCCGAAGGCTAAGCCGGTGGCAATCCCGAAGAACATCGGCGATCCATCGCTGATCAAGCACGTATTCATGATCATTCGTGAAAACCGTACGTATGATCAGGTACTGGGCGACGTGGCCGCCGGCAATGGCGACGCTACGTTGGCAGTGTTCGGCGACGGCTCCGCAGCCGGAGGCACTCCGGTCACGCCGAACGTGCATGCGCTGGTGAAGCGATTCCCTCTACTGGACAATTTCTACGACCCGAGCCGGCAGTCGGCGGACGGTCACCAGTGGATCACCGAGGGCATGGCACCTTACGCCGACGACATCCAGTCGCCTGACTGGGTCCGCAGCTATCCGGGCGGAAACGCCGGCGATGCACTCGCTTATCAGAACAAGGGCTTCCTGTTTTCGGAAGCGGCAGCCGCCGGTCTACCGGTGAAGATCTACGGCGAATATGTCGAGAACGATACGTTCTTACAGCCAAACGGGTCGACCAGCGAACCGAGCTGGAGCCAGTTTTACGCCGATTCGCAGTGCTTCGAGGGAGGGCCTAATTGCGGACCTCCGGGGACCGCGGGCGAGTCGACGCTGTACTATCAAAACACGGTCCAGGCGCAGTCCTCTCTCCCGGCCGTGTATAACCACCTCATCAAGAACTTCCCGCAGTTCGATCTGGGCATTCCCGACCAGTTCCGGGTCGATGTGTGGGTACAGGACTTCAACAATGACGTCAAGGCGGGTACGGTGCCCGTGTTAAGCCTCCTGTGGGTCATGTGCGACCACACGGGCGGCCCGCCGGTCCCGATTGCCGAGGAGGCCGATAACGACCTGGCCGTTGGGCGCATCATCGACTACATCAGCCACAGCAACGTGTGGTCCACGTCGGCGATCTTTGTGGAGGAAGACGACGCGCAGAACGGCGTCGACCACGTCGACGGTCATCGCAGTCCAGGCTATGTCGTCAGCCCATACGCGGTGCAGGGCGGAGGCGCCGACAGCACGTACTACACGCAGGTCAACATGACGCGGACGATCGAGCAAATCCTTGGTCTGCCGCCGATGAACCAGTTCGACCTCGTGGCGTCGCCAATGGGGACGGATTTCGTCAAGGGCACGCCGCCCGCGGCGAACTTCAAACCGTGGACACACGTGCCGAACCAGGTCGCGTTGAACCAGGGCGTTGGAGCCAACGAAGACCACTCGAAGGACAGCCGTAAGGTCCAGGAACTGAGAACAGCTTGGCTCAAGAAGAAGGCGGAAATTTTCGCCGGCAAACTGACCAATCCCGACTCCGAAGACCCGGATACCGTGAACCATCTGAACTGGTACATGTCGACCGGGTTTACGCGGCCCTATCCTGGTGAGAAAACGGTTCGTCCACCAAGCGAATTCAACAACCCGGCACCCGCCGGCGAAGACGCGGACGACTAAAGCGCGTTTCGACTGCAACCGCCCTCTCCCCTATGACCGGGGAGAGGGTTTTTGTCCACGCCTCGTCCCCGCCAATCTGAACCCGCCCCGCCACTGGTGTGAACGCTACTGCTTCGGGTCGTCCCCCGACAACCCAGAGAACACATCACCTGTCGATTTTCCCCCTTAATCAGTAGAAATGGTGAAAAAGGCAATCCGAGTCCCGAGATGGAAGAAGAACAGCGGAATTGCTTCCGCGCCATCACGCGCACGAAGGAGGTTTAGTACTGAGCCGGGGAAGAAAGCCAAGGGGATGGCAGAAAGAACTATCAGGGTTTTGCCCGCATTCTACATTGAGCAATTAGAGGAATTCCGTACAGAGTATGCTGCGTTCTTGCGAACTGTGGAGTTGTGGGCCAAAAGCATTCTGAAATACCTGGAATCAGATGGCGTGACCGATCACCCCACGTTGTGGAGGCTTGCACCGGTAAATGGATTTGAACGAGTGAAATCTTTCGAAAATGCTAGGGGTGCTGGCCCTACTCCTGCAACGAGGATGGACTAGTAAATTAGAACAGCGGATGCTTCCTCGCTGCTTTGATAATCTTGCGGACGTCTCTCGCCGTATGACCGCGCACAGTGTTAACTGGCGCAACACTCATTTTGAATAGCTCGCGTAGGAAAGCTAGAATCTTATCCAGCTTGCTGATGTCTCCTACCTTGGATCCCACGACTCCGAACTCAGATAGCTTGTTCGCCACATCTGGATGAACCGGATCTGAACTGTTCTCATTCCCAATGACCTGCACTCCGCGGACTCTCTCCCATTCATCTCGTGACGCATCATGGGTGAAGAGCACGCTCACGATGTCCTCTTTATCGTTGAGTGGCATTCCGTGGAAGTTGCCGAACTTCGAGCCGTGATGCATGTGCAGTCCCTTTGGGACGATGTACAAATCGCGTGCCATTACTTATCCGTTTCTGGTCCGTTGTGGACCACGTGACCATTCACCAGCATGTAGCTGTGCTCTGAGGTTGGGCTGTAGCAGAACTCTTTTGGTTCATCCGTGTCAACGTCCAGATTGAAAACCTTGCCTGTGTACTGCTGACTTCCTCCGAAGAGGTCTACTCCGCGCAACCATTCAGGTCCGCTAGCATCTCGCCCATGTGACCGATCATGAGCTGCAAAGTGGGGAAACGATCGAAGATACCGGAGGCGATTAGGCGGAGTGTGTGGAGCGCGGTCTCCGCATGCCAGCCCCAGCCGGCGATGGAGAGCATTTGGCCTACCCCAGTCGGTAGCCCCTGTGAAATAGGTATCGAAAACAGCCTCTGGAGCGGCGCGGGATGGAGGTATATCGGGATGTTGAGAGCAACCGCCGCTTCAAAGACGGGAGTGAACTGAAGGTCGTCCAGAAATCTCCCCGCCGTTGTGCCATCGAGAAGGACCCCGCAGAAACCAAGCTTCTTGATTGAACGCTCGAGTTCTTTGGCCGCCGATTCAGGATCCTTCAATGCGAGACAGGCGAAGCCGGCCAGACGGGAAGGGTTCGCGCGAACAGCGGCAGCTAGTTCGTCATTTACGTCGCTGGCGAGCGAGGTAGCGTTGGATGCGTCGAGCGCATCGAAGCCGATGGCGGCGAGTGAGAGCACCTGGAGATCGATGCCGGCATCGTCCATGGCCGCGATGCGGCCGGCGCCCAGGTCCAGAAGCTTTGGTTGGAGTGCCTCGAGCCAGGCCGGGGTAGCGTTGCCATAGGCGCCCGTAGCGCGAAGGAAGGATTCGGTGACGAAATGCTCCTCAAGCGTAATAGTTCTCATCCGGTTCTTCATCCCCTATGAGATGAGCGTGCGGAAGAGATGGTTTCTCTCGTCCGTTCGCATGCTGCTTCTGGTCGTTTCCCCAATTGCTCGCTATCGCGTAACATAAGTGCGATTCTCGTTATCTATGTGGTGAAACTTCCTACAACCCGACTTCTGGCTCGCGCCGCCCGGGGCGTAACGTCCGAGTTGTCTGTCATTCGAGAGTAATCCAATCACGCATACTTCAGTCGGAAAGCCCCACGTTCCAAATGTCAACTAATAGGGACTTAGGGGGACACAGGGACTTATCGATGACACCAACCTGAATCCTCACTTGCCGCTTCGCACCGACCTTGCACGCGCAGACACCCTCTTGTTTGCCCCCTTTTTCTTGGGCTCGATTCGGAGTGCATCTATGGGCTCCCGACGCGTAGAAACAGCCATCAACCACGCCTCAAACCCAAATTCGAGCCCGCTCGCCGGTTTGATCTCGCCTAACACTTGAGCGGCTTCTAGCGTCGCCGCTCCATGTAGGAACGCCCAAAGCGCGACGGATGCCTGCGCAGCTCGGTCGGACCCGGCAATTCGTTGCACCTGCTCGACAGTGAACGTCCAGAGGCTTTGGTGAGAGGTCGCATCGTGCCCTGGCGCGTGGAGACTCATCATCGCACAATCGAGACGGGAATTTTCAAGCTGGGCGACAGAAGATCGACGCGGGTTTCGAGCGCGGGTCAGCGGTCGTGAATGGGTGAGCAGGCTCGGAGACACCGAGCTTGCGTAAAACTGTGCGTAAAGAAAACCTGAAATTTGGGCTGGGAAGTTGGGTTTAGAGTCACCGAGCCAGTTGTGAGATTGGCTCAACCCATTGAAACCAAATAGAGAATTTGGTTGCGGGGGGTGGATTTGAACCACCGACCTTTGGGTTACGAGTCCAAAATTACCAGTATTTTCAACAACTTACAGGACACGGGTTGGCCCTCGAAAAACCTTGTAAGAAGCGTGAAGGACTCCTTATTGGACAGCTAAAGGACACCGACAACTTGAATCGAAAATCTGCAACCTCGATGACATTGGCTGCTCGCAAGTCAACGAGAATAGTTGAAAAGAAGTTGTCGCGATCGGGCTGGATTGCTCAGACTGCCCGGCGGGACTTTCATTTGGCAAGAGCGCGAGACGCTCCATCGCCTGCGATCACGTTCTTTTCGTTTCGGAGACCTGTATGTCCCGGATTCTTCTTCTAGTCGCTCAATGCGAATTCAGGTTCTTTCGCCTTTCCGGCTGCTGCCGTCGGAAAGTTTCTGAAGAAGCAACTGGTGGAGGCAACGTGCGATGACAAAGACGACCGGTATCTGGCGCTCGCGGATCGAAGAGCGCACGTCAGAACGGTTTGCGCCTGGCTGCACACCTGCTTACTCGTGACCAACAGTTATTGGAGCAACCGGCAACTGAAATTTGAGGCGTCTTCACTATTGCGGGCATCGTTATAGCAAACAACCTGGGGGTATGGGCACTACAAACATCATTTCCTCGACACAACTGGAAGTATCAGGGCGGACGGATGTTGAGTGTCGTGAAGAATCATGTTCGTAGCCGGAACAAAGTTTCGGGCAAATCGGGCTTCTTCTCCAGTATTCATATTGCGATCAAACCGCGGAAAATTGCTGCTAGAAATCTCAAGGCGCAACGAGTGCCCGCGAAGAAAAACGTTGCTCGTAGCCCAGAGATCGACCGTAATCTCATAAATCTGCCCGGGATTCATTAACTCCGAGTGTTCCTGCGACGCACGATAGCGCATGCGAAGAATTCCTTCTGTGAGATCTTGTGCGAAACCGTCAGGACCCACGTCGACGAGCTTCCCTGTAAAATCGGTATCGACAGCTGAAGATTTAACGAACAGATCGGCGGTAACAGGGCCTGCAACCTCGATATCCTGGGCCAGTGGGCCTATCGAATAGACAACAACGTCATCCCGGTTTTCTACGGGTCGCTGATCGCGTGGTCCGGGCTCCATGTGCTCCTCATCGCAACAAAGCGGTCCGCCGATGGTTGGTACGGGATTGCCTGGGTAGTAAACATAGCTATCAGGCGACTCAGACTTGGGTGTGGAAGTCGAAAGAGAGCCATCGCCGTGCAATGAGTTCGCGTGTCCGTTCGAGTGCAGAAAATACTTGGTCGCGTGAGCTTGTGGTGGGGGCCAATCGTCTTCCTGACGGTATTCGTTCGCACCCATAGTAAAAAGCTTCACTGGTTTATCAATGGCAAATTCGTTTTTGATTCCCTTAAAGAGAAAATCGTACCAATCGAGGATGACGTCCGTATACACGTTTTCGAGTGCGTGTGGGCCGAAGTCCACGTCGCCGATGCGGCGGCCGAAACCAGCGTGGCCGCCAATTTCGATCAGAAGGTGTTGCTGGGTGCGAGCTGCTTCATTCGCGCCGTATTTTTTGGCACCCATGTAGTTACGCAACGTGCCGGCATTAAAAATGTCGTACCAGCCGCCCACCTGCAGCATAGGGATAGCGATCTTCGAAAAATTTTCCTCGATCGACCACTGCTTCCAATAATTGTCGTAATCGGGATGCGCCAGCCAGTCAAAATAATATGGCGCAATCATCTGTGTGAGCTGTGCGTCGGCCGGTAACTGCCCGAAATTGAAAACCGGATAATTCGTTAGCGGCAGAGTAGGTGCTCCGACTAGCGCATTTGTATTCTGATGGATGAGACGCTCGAGCGTGTTCTGCGCCAACTGGGAAGTCCAGTTCTGATCGAACCATTGCTCTAACGCCCCTGACTGATAGGTCCAGCCATCGTGATAATTACTCGCGGTCATGTTCGGTGCAATTGCCGCCAGATGCGGAGGTTGAGCAATCGCCGCCAGCATTTGCGTAGCGCCTACGTAAGAGGCACCCATCATGCCAACTTTTCCATCGGAATAAGGAAGCGCCGCAGCCCATTCGACTGCATCGAAGCCGTCGGCCTGCTCGTGCCTGAACGGATACCACTCCCCTTCCGAACGATAACGGCCTCGCACATCTTGAATTATGACGACATATCCGCGCGACACCATTTTGGATGTGGGAGCAACCGCCCAATTGACGTTTTTGTCGTACGGCGTACGCATGAGAATGACGGGAAACTTTTCGGAAGATTTCGGCCGATAAATGTCCGCGTATAGAGTAACGCCATCCCGTGTTTTCATAGGCACATCGTACTGCGCGATAATGCCTATGGATATCGAAGCTGCAGTGGCTTGTGCTGCAACGTTCTTCCGCGAGACTACGCACATCGCAGCCAAAATGAAGATAGACAGCCACATCGAACTATTCGATCTCATGTTTTGTGCCTCCTGCCTGAGCCGAACCAGATTACAGGATGATGAGGATGAATATAATGACGAATCCTGTTCCGCAATTTCTGGCTTGATCATTAGGAGAAGCCGAACTCTTCCGATTGGGCCAACTCGAAAAAAAATGGACAGAGCGACGCGAAAGTTCTACTACGCAACAACCGCCTTACGTCTTTACGTCGACTCCAACATTGCGATCATAGAGAAAAGCTGTCTCAGAATTCCCTGAGAGACTTAGTCGTCGTCCCAATTATTCTCTTTCTTGGGAGCATTTGACTCGCTGGCAGCTGCCACACTCATCAGATAACTGACGACATCCTTCAATTCATCTGGAGTGAGCGTGGAACGATAATCGGACGGCATCAGCGTCTGCGGGTCTAATTCCAGCTTCTCAATCTCCGACTTCGAGAAAAAATGAAATACTCCATCGAGCGACTGCAACTGCAAAGAAAAATTGTCCTCATTCCGCACCCTGCCGGTACATTTTTCGCCACTGCGTGCGATCACCGTTACCATCCGTACCTGCCGATCGTCTCCCGGAGGATTGGCGATGGCGCTCCGAATCTCTTCCGCGGTGTGAGTGCGAGCATAGGAGGATAGGTCGGATGCAATGAACCCTCCTTTTCCGGCAACCATGTGACATGTAGAGCAATTCGCCTTACCTGTGAAAACAGCCTCTCCACGTTTGGCATCGCCGGGGGGAGGAACCGTCTTTTTAGTTCCCTGAAGTGTTCGTAGGTACGCAACAATTGCTTTGATCTGAGAACCATCGAACAAGTGAAAGGCGGGCATTCCGCCACTTGGGATTCCGTTTTCGATGATGTGGATAATCTGCACATCAGATAGGCGCTGCACCCTGGGCGTCTCCGCAATGTTGGGGGCACGTTCCCCACCCCGGCCGTCCAGGCCATGACAACTGGCACAGGTCGAGGAAAAAGTCTGTGCTCCCCGAGCAGCGCCCGAGTTCCGTTCCCCGCGCGGTCGCTTTTGTGGCGCTACTTGCGACTGGGCGAGAAAAGTATTGGTGGCACAACAAATCATCAGCCACGTAGCCAATGCGAGCAGGAATTTTGAATTTGAGAACATTAGCGACGTTAAGATACGACCGCGAATCACGAAGGCCAGCAAGTAACTTCTTTTCAAATTCCGATTTTCAAAATATGAACTTCGCGCCTGCCTGCAAGATGCGCGCCGGTCTTGCTGAATTAACAAAACCAAAGTTGTTTGAGTTAATCAAGCCGTTAGGACCATTAAACTGGGCATGGTTGAAGGCATTAAAAGCTTCCAACCGCATCTGCAACTCCTTAGACTCCGTGAATTTCGTGCTTTTTGATAAAGCCATGTCGAAGTTGTTCAGTCCAGGACCATGAAAGAAACGACGGCGGGAATCTCCGAATTGCCCAAGTTGCTCAACGCTAAACAGAGCGGGATTGAAGTATGGATTCAGATGACGCGGATTGGTATCGACGAGAACTTTTCCACCAGAGAAATTCGGGACGTCCACCGGAGCGGCATTCGCACCGATCAAAGCGTTGTCATCGTTTTCGCTTAATGAAACCGGCAGACCGGTCGCAAACGTGGTGATGCCGCTCAAGCTCCAGCCACCGAGCCATTTTTTGGAACCTGAGCCGAGGAATTTGTCGAATGGCAATAGCCAGGTATAACTGAACACAAAATTATGTGTAAGGTCGAAATTGCAGAGACCGATACTCAAATGCGGATCGAATGGATATGTGGAGTCCTGCAAACCGGAAGCGTTGTCCATGCACTTGCTGTAGGTGTACCCGGCAAGAAAGCTCAAGGACGACGTGCTGCGAGTGACGCTGACCTGGAGCGAGTTGTAGCGTGAGTTCGCCACCGTGCTCTCATAGGGATTAGTGTCGAACTCTGGCCCAAGAGGCCGCGTGCTGGTGAAGGTCTGTCCCGCGAACGGTGACGACCCCGGCAGTGTCACCCATACTGTGCCCGTCGGAGGTGTCTCTCCAAATTGGCCGCATGGCGGCGCAGTTGTCGCGGGATCAAGATTGGCTGGATTACTCAAATACAAGCACAGCGCCGGATTGGCGGGATTAGCCTCTATCGAAGTCACTAATCGATGCCCCTGATTGCCGACATAGCTGACACTGACGACAAGGTTCTTTCCTACCTCGCGCTGGAGCGAGAGTTCGTAGTGTTCGGAATAAGGCAACTTATTGTTGTGGTCGAAAGAAAAACCGTAGGAAATCGGCTCTACACCCGCCCAATCGAAGGTGGTATCTGGATTTTTCGGCGAAACATTCGTCGGAGGGAACGTGAACGGAAATCGAGGCCAGCCGGATACAAGTCCACCGATGGAACGGACTGTATAAGGAGCTTCGAGAAGAGGAGGATTGGAACTTCCATAGTAGAGCCCATACGGCGGATCGCCCACTTCGAGAAACTGCGAAAGATCCTCCACAGCGGTGTAATAGAGACCAGCGCCCGCGCGAATACTGGTTTTGCCCGGACCGCCTACGAGCTTTCCCAGAAAACCAGACGAGGCGCTGGGAGAATAAGCCAGACCTAATCGAGGTGAAAAATTGTGCCACTGCGTGGGCGCCAGAGTGCGAGGCACACCTGGATCGCCGGGAACAACCCAGCCCGTCGGCGCGCCCGGGAACACAATCGACTGTTCCCCGGGAATGATGGTCTCGATCTTGTTCTGTGTGTCATACCAAGGCATGCTGGCTTCCCAGCGCAATCCAAAGTTCAACACCAAGTCGCTGGTCGCTCGCCAACTGTCTTGCCCGTACAAAGCGTAATACTTGCTACGCGAATCCAAAATTTGCGGGCTAGCCTGGGTCAGGTTGTCGGGGGCTCCGATGAGGAAATCGGCGAAATCGATTCCTGTCTCGCTGCCGGAAAATCCGTACTGGCCATTCTCCGCGGCAAAGTTTCTTTCGTCAATCTGATCGTAGTGAAATTGGCCGCCGAACTGGATCGAGTGTGTACCGATGACTTTGGTGAAGTTGTCCAGCACTTGAAACGAGTTGTTGAACTGCCGCGTGCTGACTTGCGGAACCCCTATACTAAAGTTATTGAAGGTAATGTAGGGCACGCCTTCCAGCCCAGGAGCAATTGCACTAATGCCGCCCAAAGGATTGCTCCAAGGAGTAATGAACCCCAAATTTGCCAAGCTGTAAGCCGACCCAACACCGCCGGTTGGCGTTGTAAGGGCAATGGTGTTGCGCACGTAGCTAAGCCGAAGTTCGTTGACGGCGAACGAACCGAAATTTCTCGTATCGCCAAGATTTATGAGTTGTGCCCGTCCCGCAGTGGTTGCGTTATAGGCAAAGCTGGTGGCTGGGACCGACGCTCCACCGTTGGGATAGGGACTGTTCAACAGATAGTCGTCAGCAAAATAGTAGGCGAAAATTGTGCCGTAGTGAGTGTTCTGATCGACCCGAGCGCCGCCTTTATCGTCGCGCAGTATTTGGGCGTATTTCGAAGAAGAGAAATTGAATGCGGAATTGTTCGTCACATTCGGCTGCGGAATGAGTCCAAGGTTCACCATGTTTACCGCCACGGGAGACCAGGCTGACTGTGGAATGGCAGCGCTAGGAAACACGCAACCTGTCGTAACGCTGCTAGTCGTGCAATCGTATCCATAGGGAGTTCCGGCGCCTGTAGTTGGGTCAATCGTCGCAGGGTTAATCGTAGATGCGGTGAAGTAGTAGGGCTCTCCGCTCACAACCGCATACCCCAACCCTCGACGCCCCAAACCGCCAGCGCTTAGAAGACTGGCAAAACTGCTACCACCCACCGTAGAAGCTATCGGGTTATTATTTGCATCGACGCCAGTGGTGAACGAACTCGCGGAATCGGAAAAATCGCCGCCAAAATTTGCGCCTGACGGTAGCTGTGTCGTAGCAGGCGAAGATTGCTTCTGGCGCTGGCCTTGGTAATCGAGAAAGAAAAAGGTCTTGTCCTTTCGAAGTGGACCACCAAAAGTGCCGCCAAACTGGTGTTGCTGGAAAACGGGAACGGAGGAAGTGAAGTACTGCGTGGCATCCAATATAGTATTCCGCAAGAATTCGAACCCGCTGCCATGAAATTGATTGGTCCCTGACTTGGTCACGACATTGATTTGTCCACCGCTATAGTTGCCGTATTCTGCGTCGAAGTTGTTGGTGATGATGCGGAACTCAGCGATCGAATCCAGGTTGGGAATCACGGCGGCTCCGTTGTTTTTGCCTTCCTCCACATTGGATCCATTGACCATGAAGCCATTGGACGTTTCGCGCTGACCGTTGACTGACTGGTTTCCGGAATTCAGGCCGCCGCTGGGAGAGCGGTCACTGATTCCGGGTGTTTGTGTGTCGGAGCTAAGATAGGGAGACACTCCTGGTTGCAGTGCCAGCAGATCCGTGTAACTGCGCCCGTTCAGAGGGACTGCCTCGATTCTCTTCGAGTCGATTACTTGTCCCATCTGCGTGCTCTGAGTTTCCACGTGGACCGCGTCCGCGCTGATCTCGATCTGTTCGCTGATCGCGCCAACCTCGAGGCTCGCGTCCACCCGCAACGCCGAGTTGGCGTCGATCACCAGACCAGTTTTCCGGAAACTTTTAAACCCAGGATGCTGGATTTCCAAATCATAGGTTCCAATCGCAAGAGTTGGAAGATTGTAAAAGCCTTTGCCGTCGGTCTTGGCGGAAGTCCGGACGCCGGTTTGTATATCGGTCGCCACGACCGATGCGCCGGACAGAACAGCGCCCGAAGGGTCCGCAACGACACCGGAGATGCCTCCGGTTATGCTTGCCAGGGCAGGCACGAAAGCCAACAGCACGAACGCACCCAACACGAAAACGGCGCTACGCAAATCCCGCATTGATTCTTCTCCGCCAGATCTGGGCATTCCTAAACCTGGTCCTCATAGTTTCAACACTTTCATCTATTGAAAATGGTGACCAAAGAATGAAAGTTGATTTGAAACCGTGCATGACGGTTTACCTCAATTGCAAAGCGCTGTCAATCATAAGTATTGATGGGATGTGCCTCACTTTTAATTTTGACGATTGAATTTTGCGGGTTCCAGATATTCAAAACTCAACAGGAGTCTTGCTTGGCTTCTTTCATCCGCCTGGGTTGATTTATGCTTCCACGCAGCGCAAAACGGTGTTAAAGTCCGCGCACGCACATGTGTCCGGAAGAAATGAATGAAATTCGCTCGCGAAGGAAATACCGCACTATTGCATCGATTGTCGTAGTGATTGGCCTCTCGGGTGCCAGTTTGTTTAGCGCTGGATTCTTGCGCGCTCAGCGAAAGGGGGCGGCTGCCTCGACATCTGAAAACAATTTGATTGCGAGCGGTCCTTCGACTGGGTATGCAACGACGATCGATGAGCGGTCTGAAGACCTTCTGGTTCAGCCTCCGGCTGCGAATTGGCCTTTGTACAACGGCGACTACTCTGGGCGGCGCTTCAGCAATCTTTCGGAAATCAACACGGGCAACGTCGGAGGGTTGCGCGCGGAGTGGGTGTTTCACGCTCGCAATACAAAACGGCTCGAAGTCACTCCCGTTGTGATCGATGGAACGATGCTCATTACAGCAGCGAATGACGCAGTCGCTCTTGACGGGCGTACTGGCCGAGTTGTCTGGCACCACAGTTGGCCCATTTCGAATGACTTGATTGACGACGCCGCTGGACACATTAACCGCGGTGTCGGTGTCTGGCACGATCGGGTCTATATGGAAACCGACAACGCGCATCTTCTCTGCCTTGATGCACGCTCGGGCAATCTACTTTGGGACGTAGCATACGCCGACTGGAACAAAAATTATGGCGCAACCAGCGCACCGCTCGTAATCAAAGACAAAGTGCTGGTGGGTACGTCAGGCGGCGACGACGGAGTGCGCGGCTTTGTTGCCGCGTACGATGCAATGACCGGCAAACTTGTATGGCGTTTCTGGACTATCCCCGGCCCACGCGAATTTGGCTCGGAAAGCTGGCCGGGAAAGCTCTATCTCCATGGTGGCGGGACTACCTGGATGCCTGGGACCTACGATCCTCAGCTCAACACAATTTACTGGGGGACGAGCAATCCCGCGCCCGATTTTGAAGGCGGAGTGCGTCCCGGGGACGACCTCTATACCGATTGCGTGCTGGCCCTCGATCCGGACACGGGAAAATTGAAGTGGTATTTCCAGTTTACACCACATGATTTGTTCGATTTCGATGCGGTGGAAACTCCGATTTTGATCGATGCGGTCTACCGCGGTACAGCCCGAAAACTTTTGATACAGGCAAACCGGAATGGCTACATCTACGTGCTCGATCGCGAGAGCGGAAAATTCCTTTCCGCTACTCCATTCGTGGACAAGTTGAACTGGGCAAAAGGAATCGATGCGCACGGCAAGCCTATGTTGACCAGCATCGAACCGTCAGCCGCGGGAACGCGCGTTTGTCCCGGTTACTCCGGCGCCACCAACTGGTTCGCGCCTTCGTACAACGAAGCGACTCATTCCGTGTATTTCATGGCCCTCGAAGAATGCGAAACCTATTTTTTCAAATCCGAGAGCTTTCAAGAGGGACAGGGCTTCTATTCGACGGGAGTCAAACGCATCCCGAGCGAGACTTCACAAAAAGTGCTGGTGGCTTTCAATCTTGACAGCGATTCGATTGCCTGGAAATATCGGCAAACTGGCTTCGCTCGTTCCTCGGCAGGAACCATGACCACTGCCGGAACGCTAGTCTTTTTCGGAGATGACGCCAGTTCATTTGAGGCGATTGACGCGCGCAGTGGCAAGCCTTTGTGGCACTTCAACACTGGGCAAGACATCAGCGCGTCTCCCATGAGCTACGCGATCGGCGGCAAGCAGTACGTTGCGATTGCTGCCGGCAGTGATGTGTTTAGTTTTGCGTTACCCTGACCGGGCAACGATGTAGAAGAAAAGAATCGAAGGGAGAATAAAGATGAATGCGACGGTTTCTCGAAGAACATTTGCAGCACGATTTGCTTCGCTGCTTTCCGCCTTTGGAGTTGCTTCGGCAGTCATGCCAAAGCTCGCCCTGGCAGAGGCACCTGCGGCACAGGTCGCAGGAATTACAAAGCTAAATGCCGAAGGCAAGCCAGCCGGCGAAAAGGAAATCATTATGCCCATTGTGCTCCACAACGGGTTGATGTACATCTCCGGACAAGGCGCCCATGACAGCCGCGACTCGAAAGAGTGGACCATCGAATCCCACACTACAATGGTCATGGACAAGATCAAGAAGCTGGTGGAGACGGGTGGGGGCACCATGGACACCGTCCTCCAAGTCAATGTCTTCCTCGTGAAGATTGAACATTGGGATGGAATGCACAAAGTGTTCTCTACTTACTTTCCTCATGGCGGTCCGTCGCGCACCACGGTTGCTGTCGCGGCATTGCCGGGGGATTCGCTGGTCGAAGTCAATTGCATCGCAGCCGTTAACAAATAGTGGCAAGGAGCATCAACATGGTATTTCGTGCGCAGTGGAACCGTCGCATATTTCTTGGCACCATTGGGATGATCGCAAGCGCGATCACAGTCCCGCGCAAGTTATTTTCCTTGGATCGTAGTTCCAAACCTGCGGACTCTCCTGTAGAAGGGTTCGGGCACACCGGAAATCCATACGATGAGCTAGGTGTCACCACTGTGATCAATTGTGAGGGGACGATGACCATGCTGGGCGGTTCCCTCCCGCATCCAGAGCTGGAAATAGTGATGGCAATCGCTGGACGACACTTTGTGAACATTCCGGAACTAGAGGTCGCCGCGGGCAAGCGGATTGCAGAAATGTTGAAGCTGCCTGAGGGCTACACAGCGTTAGTGACTTCGGGGGCAGCGGCGGCCATTCAATCAGGACTTGCTGGCATTCTCACCGGAGGAAAAGAAGAGTTGATTCGCCAATTGCCTGATCTGACCGGAATGAAGTCGGAAGTGATCATCCAGAAGTCGCATCGCAATCCATTTGACCATCAGTTGCGATCCACGGGCGTCAAGCTCATTGTGATCGAAACCCGGGAGCAATTACGCGCCGCCGTCAGTGATCGCACGGCGATGATGCACTTCTCCAATTTCGCCAATGCTGCCGGGCAAATCAAAGTTGATGAGTGGGTGCAACTTGCAAAAGAATACAAAATTCCTTGCATGAACGACGCCGCTGCCGATACACCGCCGGTTTCCCATCTTTGGGACTACACACAAATGGGTTACGACTTGGTGACTTTCAGCGGCGGGAAGGCGATTCGCGGACCTCAATGCGCTGGAATGTTGATCGGTCGCAACGAAATGGTGGCGAATGCGATGCTCAATAATAGTCCACATGAAGACACGCTCGGTCGCAGCCAGAAAGTAGGCAAAGAAGAGATCGTCGGCATGGTCAAAGCGCTGGAGATGTTTTTGGCAGAGGACCATGAAGCCTTGAACAGGGAATGGCAAGACCGGCTGGAGAGCATCTCCCGCGAGCTCACGAAAATTCCAGGAGTCAGCACATCTTTCTTTGTTCCTGACATCGCCAATCATGTGCCACACATGAGTATCACCTGGGATGCATCGCACATATCGCTTAAGCCACGAGAAGTATCGAAATTGCTGCGCGATTCGAAGCCTTCGATTGCGATGAGTGCTGGTGAGGAACGTCCTGGGCTCACCATGAACTCGTTCATGCTACAGCCAGGCGAAGACCAAATAGTCGCCGAGCAGCTCGCACGGATTCTCCGCGAGCACGCGGCATGACCAGCGTGACGACTCCCGGGCATAGCTGCGGTAGTGGTTGATCGTATTTTCCAGTTCTCGGAGCTATTGCTGAGAAAATGATGGATCAACTGAAGGCGCGAGATGGCCATTGCCGATTCCTACTCCTGACCGCCTCAAGCCTAAAGGATTCGGAAAGGACCTTGTTATGAAGACCCTTGTGGCTGTCCTTATGTTTTCGCTCTGTTCCATGGTTGCGGCTCAGCAGTTTTCCTCCGTCCCTGGCCAAGGAAGATCGATGGTTGTGACGAAGCTGGGAATTCTTTTCGGGCCCTACGCCGGCTTTTCAACAAAGTTTCTGAAGCATGGGTCCTATCTGGATCTGTTCAGCTCTATCGATCCTGAAAACATCTCCCACTGTTGGCGGTCGGAAAAAGCAATCTGGCCCTTGAAGAGTATTTAATCGGCCAAGTTCTAGAATCCTCTGAGCAGCGCTTCGCTGCGCTCCGCGAGTTCTACCCAAATGTAAACGAGGAGGATTGGAAGATTGAGGTGGCCGGGCAGCGCGTGCAGATCATCAAGAAGGATCCGGCGCACGGCGGCATTCTGGAATTCGGGACCGAACTCGTTACCGCGCCGGATGGATCCATTGTTGCCATGCTGGGCGCATCGCCGGGTGCCTCGACCGCAGTCTGGATCATGCTTCAGGTCATCGAACGCTGCTTCGGCGACAAACTGAAGAATGTCGGATGGGCGGACAAATTAAAGAAGATGATTCCTTCCTACGGGCAATCTTTGATCGACAATCCGGCTCTGGCCGCGCGCGTGCGCGCAGAAACGGCGGCGGTATTGAACATCAACAACATCACAACCAAGGAGGCTGAGAATGATTCGCGCTTATCGGTTGTACACGGGGCCTGATGGGAACTCACACGTAGTGCGTGGAAGTGTGAACGGCGCGAAATTGGTGATGCGAAGTCGGTCGAGTTCAAAGAGACGCCGGCACATTCAACTTTTGACTGGCACAATGACCCAATTCCTCAGCACGTCATTACGTTGTCGGGCGTGCTGGAATTTACGACGGTAGCTGGTGAGACGTTCACCGTCCGCCCGGGTGACGTACTTGTGGCAGAGGACCACACCGGTTCTGGCCACAAATGGCGCCTAATCAATGGACGAACCGTGGAAACGCGCCTACGTCATCTTCAAAGAAGGGGCGAATACGCAGTTCGTCCCGGATGGAGCTAGCGGGGTCTGACACGCTTTCCAACACGCCCGGCAAACCATTGCTTTGGTTCTTATGTCGCGCAACGTTTTTTGAAGTTCGGCGTACCACTCAATCATGAATCCGCCTCCGGAGGTCAAAGGGAGTTTTGCAACAGTCCCGCCGCAAGATTCCTTACCATGAACGTCCTCTTGAAAATGTCGCGAAGTCCTTTTGCTCGCAAACTCTTTTGTCGGCTTCCCTGCGGTAGCCGCGTGGAAATCTGGTCTAAGTCCATCAGAATCAAAATGGCGGAGAGAGTGGGATTCGAACCCACGTTACCCTTTCGAGTAAACACGCTTTCCAAGCGTGCGCCTTCAGCCACTCGGCCATCTCTCCGTCGCCTCAAGGACTTACGCGGATTAGCTCCCAAATTAATAACACGCCTTGGGAGGGCCGCTATGAGCCGTTTTGCAGCTTTTATTCAGGAACGCCGGTACTTAAAAAATGTATCACCTTCCACAGTTTCTTGGTACACGCACGCCTTCAAATGGCTGCCGTCTGAATCCCCGTCACAAGCGGACCTGAAAGATGCGGTCATGCGGATGCGGGAAAAGGGACTGAAAGAAACAGGATGCAATGCGAACATTCGCGCGATTAACGCCTACCTGCATTGGAGCACCGGGTCAGAGCGCAAGTGCGGAGCCGGTTGTAACCACTTGCGAATTTCTCAGCTAAAAGAACCGCAAAACATCCTGCCCACGTTGACCGCGGCCCAAGTCACCTTGCTTGTGAACTGGAAACCAAAGTCCAAGCATTTTTATCAACGCCGGTTGCATCTGCTCACTCTCTTGTTGCTTGACACTGGTTGCCGTATCAGCGAGGCACTTGGTCTGCGAGTCCGTGACGTGGACTTGGACAACATGCTTGTCACATTGAACGGCAAAGGACGCAAGCAAAGAATTGTCCCGTTTTCGTTCGTGTTGAGGAAAGCATTGCATCGTTTCATCACGGACTTTAACCGCAAACCGGACTTGCTGCTATTTGCTACGCATCAAGACACGCGGGTTGGTCGCATGACACCATTGCGAAGCGTGAAACTACTGTGTCAGCAACTCGGCTTTGAACCTCCAGCACGAACCTTGCACGCATTCCGGCACACGATGGCGACGAATTACATCAGGCGTGGTGGTTCCGTTGCCGCACTCCAACGCATTCTCGGGCACAGCACAATCACCATGACAATGCGGTACGTTCATGTGCAGACGGAAGATTTGTCAGCCGCGCATGAGCGTATTAGCCTGTTGGCCGCGTAGCAGAGGACGAGACCAACCACCACCCTATAGAGAATCTATTGGTGGTGGTTGTTTATCCACACAGTACCACTCACCCACTACTACGAACGGAGTTCTTCGTAGTGTGATGAGGTGGTTAGATGGCGAGGCAATAGCCCCGCTTTTCCGTCGCCGCTAATCACATGGCGATACAGTGAGCGGAGGGCGGGTCAGATGTTGAGAGCAATGTCGTCTACGCCCGCCGAAGCCTTTTATTTACACAATCGGTCAATTTCTCAATTTGAGACAGAAGGAATGGCTTTAGAATCAGTTAGATAGAGAGATTTTCCCTGTAACGCCATGAAAACAAAGGCGACGGCGGAGGACGCTACCGCGGGAACTTAATCACCGGGCACATCTTCCCGCGCGTCCCGGCGTAGAATTGGCCGCATGAGCACGGTAATTGCTGTCCGCGAAGAACACGAACATGGCCCGTACATCGGTTTTCAAGTTGATAGCGAGTTTCTGGAGTGCAGCCGTTGCAAGCAAGCGACAGAATACCGGCTTCGTTACACAGAGGACCAGCAAAAAAACCTCACTGAGCACCGCCTTACCGCACGTCAGGTAATTGAAGCGGAGCACCCGAACCATCAAGACGATTTCCGGGTTGGTTAACTTCTGACACTTCTAACGCAAGGATTTTAGAGTCTTTTTCTTGCCGCCAGTTCGGGGACGGTTTTTTCGCACGGTTGTGATGTGCCCACAGTACCAACAACAGAATTTTTTCTTGTGCTTATTTTCTAGGGGAAAGGGCTTCCCACAATCCTTTCGTTGGCAAATTTTGAAACGAATTCTCTTAGCTGCATCAACGAACACGGTAGCGAGTAGCAAATGGTAGGCATCTGTGGTGGTCACTACGCCCGCCGCGGCACTAGTCAACTCAAAGCTCAAGGGAAATTCAACGTCCGACGTTTCCGGCAGCCCCTTGCCTAGAAGGTCACGTTTGAGATTGTCCCGAAACTTCCACAAGCCCCGCACGTCAACTGGAACGGGATTTCCTTGCCGGTAGTGACTCATCACCTCGCGTGACCAATGACCCAACAACCCCTCTGAGCGGCGATGAAACAGCCCCATCTTTGTAAGGAATTTCAAGAGCGCGTTATTGTCATTTTGCGGAAGCGCGAGAAACTCGTCTCGGCACCTCCAGCCGTCCAGCTCGGACACATCTTCGGAGGAGTCATCCGGCGTGGCAAAAGCAAATAGTCCCGAACGATGACCCCGCCCTGTAACTTTCCGCACCTCACGAATCTCCCAAGTGGTAGGGACTCTCAAGAATTTCAAGCGGATAGGAATAGTTGTCTGTGTCATAATTCGTGTCATTTACATGACACATTAGAAAGGCTAGCATTTTCCTAGATGAAAGGCAATCTAAACCCGGATTTCTTAACTGTGGATGGCGCGGCCCGGCTTGTGGGCGTCACGCATTGGACCATCAGACGATGGCTCCAGACAGGACGCATTACCCGGTACAAATCCGGCCAACACACGGTAATAAGCCGCTCGGAACTGCTCGAACTGCTAACACCCAAAAAGGCTAAGGACTAAACAGCATGAGTTCACTTATCGCATACCCCGAAAATACCCTTGAGGGACTGATTGCGCGGGAGTTGGTCCAGATGATTACCGAGTGTGAGGAACACCAAATCAACATGGAGCCAATCACGAACATCCTCTCCCGCTGCCGCGCCCTGATGTGTGAGGCAGGATGGCCGCCTGTTTATCAACACAATTTCTTGGTCAAGCTACGCGCCGATTTGACCTCGTTAACACAAGGCCATCCGGTCACGCGGCAATTTGTGACCATGCTTGAAATTGAAACGGAGTTTAACTAAATGCAGCCCCTCAAATCTCCCTACTTTGCAATCATGGAACATTACGTTCCCCAACTGCTCGCTGGACCTGAGGCCCGGCAGCCACAACAACGTGCTCAGCCGTTTCGAGGTGGTGCCGTTCACATTTTCGGCGTACTCGGTTCGGGCGATTGGTTCAGCGACTGCGATTACAGCGACATCCGAGCGGATGTCAAACGTGCCCTTGCCGACCCCGGCACAAAGACGATTGACCTCTTGATTGATTCGCCTGGAGGCTCAGTCCTCGGACTTCCTGAGACGGCGGACGTGATTCACCGGGCCAATAAGACCAAGCCCGTTCGTGCCTATATCACCGGCATTGCAGCATCCGCCGCTTACTGGCTTGCGAGTCAGGCCAGCACCATTACCCTCACGCCGAGTGGCGAAGTGGGCAGCGTGGGCGTCCTGGACTTGCACGCGGACATTAGCAAGGCTCTCGATAACCAAGGCGTGAAAATCACCGCCGTGACTGCCGGGCCTCACAAGGTTGAGCGTGCCCCATTCACTCCGCTGTCTGACGAGGCCAAAGCCCACATGCAAACCGGCGTGGATGCGTGGTACGGCGATTTCCTCTCTGCGATTCGGCGCGGGCGTGGCATCCGTGCTCACGCTGGCAGCACGTTCGGCGGAGGCAGGATGCTCCGTGCGCCCGATGCGCTGGTCTCGGGAATGATTGATTTCGTAAATGGAGGTGGGTTTTGAACCTACTTGAGTTGTCCTACCAAAGAAAAAAGGCAAAGGCGGAGGCATCCGGGCTGCTTGATAAAGCTGTGGCCGAATCCCGCACGCTCACCATTGCCGAGCAAGTCCAATTTGACGCGCTAACCGTACGCATCCACGTACTGGATGAGCAATTCGCGCAACGTGAATCTCTCCGAAAGGTTGTTGCATAGCCATGTCCCTCACTCTCCTCAATCTCCCTAATCCCGAGCCGGGCACGAAAGCATTACTGCCCAACGGGGCACCGTACAACCTGGCACGGCTAACAGACATGCTCGGCGGCGTGCGCTCACTGAGTGGTCAATACGTCACTCCAGAACGTGCGATGCGCTCGGCTGCCGTGCTCGCTTGCATCCGCATCCTGATGGAGGACATCTCCGCACTCCCGCTGAATCTCTACCGGAATACGCCACAAGGCCCGGTGCGTGAGACTAATCATCCGTTGTCCGCGTTGCTCGGTCACGCGCCCAATCCTTGGCAAACGAGCATGGAACTACGCGAGGCGATGATTTTGGACACGATGGCCTTTGGACAATCATTTGTGGAAAAGGTGATTGGGCCTAACGGCATCGAGGCGCTATGGCCGTTGGCTGCCGGGTTGATGACGATGGCGAATCCGCTGGATTTATGGATTCCAGAGCCGGTGCCTACTTTCTGGCGCTACGCTGACCCACGTATCGGTCAACGCATCCTCCTGTCAGATGATTTGTGGATTACACGGATGCTCGCACCGGCTGGCACGCTGCAAGGCCAGTCACTCATCCTGCTTGCACGCGAGGCCATCGGGTTGGCATTGGCGGCAGAGGAGCAAGGCGCACGGCTCTTTGACCACGGCATTCAAACGGACCTTGCTCTCACCACAGATTCCGAGTTGGATGACGAAGGCAAGCAGCAACTTCGTGATTCGTTTATGAAACGTCACGCGGGTTCTGCTAATGCCTTCATGCCGATGCTATTGGAGAACGGCCTAAAGGCGTCACGCATAGGACTGACCGCGCAAGAATCACAGTACATCGAAGCGCGGAACTTTCAGCTTGGAGACATCGCCCGCATCTTCCGTATTCCCGATGTGCTGCTCGGCATCAGCCAAGGCAAGTCATCCACGTATGCCAGCGCGGAGCAATTCTTTTTGGCTTATGTCAAGTACACGCTGCAACCGTGGTGCCGAAGAATCGAACAATCCATTCACCGTGACCTCTTGGCTACCAGCGAAACGGCAGACCTTTTCGTCAAGCACGATACTGACTCACTGACACGGGCGGACCTACAAACCCGCTATTCAGCTCATGCGGCGGGAATCAATGCAGGATTCTTGACCCGCAACGAAGCGCGGCGAATGGAAAACCTCCCCGTGCTGCCTGGACTGGACGAGCCGCTAAGCCCGTTGAGCATGGCCAGCGGAAACGGCCAAATACCTCCGGCTTCAGGCGCGGGCGCACGCCTTGCCCATCAGCTTGCCAAGAACGCAGTAGCGCACGAAGAAAAGCTATTGGCCGATGGCAAGGCCGCGTCCGATGTGTACACGAAATTACTGCCCGGTTATCTGAGGGACAAAGCAGGGATGTCCATTGCGAAATGTGCCGAGTATTGCGCGGCACGATTAGCCGGTGCCTCGGATGACGCTGTGGAACTGCTCACGCGATTTTTGATTGCGGGGTGACCCCGTGACTCTGCCCATCACCGGCTGGCCCGGCTAACGGCGGATAACAAATGGTGCCTTGCACCTTAAACGGAGTTGTAGTTTATGAACCTCGCAGAAATTAAAACCATGCGGCAAACGTGCCGGGCCAAAGTAGAGGATTTGCTTGGCCGCACCGCAAGCCGTGAAATGTCTACAGAAGAAACTCAGATGCTCTCGGATTTGAAAGCCGAGGGAGAACGCCTTGGTAGCCTCGAATCGCGTTACGCTGTGCTCGAATCGTTTGACAACGGCGCAACGAAGCCCACCATTCATCGCAGTTTCAACCCAACACAGATTGACCGCAAAGCGGCCTATACCAAAGCCCTGGACGGCTTCCTCCGTACCGGCGTGATGGCAACTGACGTTCCCTTGCAAATTCAGCAATCGCCTGTCAGTGGCGCGGCGGCAGCCGTTCCGACTGACGTAGTGCCTGAAATTGTTTTGGGCATTAACGATTTCGACATTCCTACCAAACTCGGCGTCCGAGATTTTCCACGCGAGACAACGAATCCTTTGGTAGTCACGATGGTGGTTGCTGCACCCGCCTCCGCCGCGTATGTCGAAGGCACGGCACCCACTGACTCAACGCCTCCGACCTACCAGACGGTTACATTGCAAGGGTTGAAGTATCAAAACTTGACCAAGTATTCGATTGAATCGCGGATGAATTTGGCGATTCCTATCGTGAGCAACGTGCTGTGGGCACTTGCATTAGGTCAAGTACAAACGCAGAACGCGGCGTTCATGGCTGCATTCCTTGCCGCCATGCAAGCCAACGCATCCAACTGCTACATCGAATCCGGCAGCGATTCCAGCGACTCGCCCGCCGACAACTACAGCGCGATGCTTGACCTCAAGTACGGCCTTCCGTACTTCTGGCAAAACTCGCCCAACCTGAAATTCTTGCTCAGTCCTATGTTGCTCAAGCTGGTCAAGAACACGCGCTCCACTCAGAACGTGCCTCTGTTTGATGAAAAGACAGACACGATTCTTGGCAAGCCTTACGTGGTCCATCCCGATGCCACCAGAGTTTTTTACGGTGACTTCTCAGTGGGCTGCTATCGGTCACGCACGCCGCTTTACATTCAGACTCTCTTGGAACTGTATGCCAACGAGGGATTGATTGGCGTCACGGGCTATCAGTTTGCCGATTGGAAATTCTTTGCCAGTGGCACGGCGGCCACGTATCAGCCGGTTGTGTACACGAACCTGCTTGGTTCGGGCGCGTAACAGTTTTAAGGCTGCCCTACACGGTAACGTGGGGGTTGTTTGCGGGAGTCGTTAAAACGCCCGCCATGCGCTGCATCACGTTCCCGCTAACCGGGGTCTCGCACTCCCCGGTTTTTTAGGCGTGGGCAGAATTGGCACTTGGGGCTGCTGCCTTGTTTCATGGGGAGATTTCAGGGCAGCTCGCCCCTAACTTTTGTTTTGACGGAGTGAAAAATATGAGCGACACAGGAAACGCAGAGCACATTATCGTTGGCTTCATTGACCCGCGCACTGAGCGAGTATTTCACGTTGGGTGCGGAATCGCGGGCGTTCCACAACTCAGAAGTTTCCCCAAGGCCGTGGCCGACTACATTTCAACAATGGAGGACGCACCGCAAAGGGTGATACTACAGACCGTGGAATCCGCGCCCTTATTCGCGTGGGTGAAATGGTCTAAGAGATTCCGGCGTGACATCGTAACAACGGATTGGAAGGCATTCAGCGCACAGGCCGATTCCCTCACGAATAGCAACCGCGTCCAACGAGCAATGGGGTTAGACGTTCCCACGGATGCGGTTCTCCACGAACGATTCCACGAATTTGACCAACAGAATCCCGAGTTGTTTGACGCGATGCTCAGCACGGCACAGAACATGAAAGCCGAAGGCCGCCGCATTTTCGGTGTGTCGGCAATCATCGAAGAGATGCGTTATGCGAACGCAGGAACCAACCGCACCGACCAATTCAAAATCAATGCCAGTAACGCGGCGTTCTACGCTCGAAAACTACAGATGATTGATTCATCTCTCTGCGGATTATTTGCCATGAGGACCAGCACGGCTGATGATTTGGTGCTTGATGACGGGCGCACTTGGGAGGACTTTGCCAAGGAACATGCCAGCGAGTTGCGTTTTGTTGAGACACCGGACGCTGATGCTGACCTGGAATGGTCCTATTAGCCATGAGTCAATTCTTGGAAAGCGCACAGAGCAATGCCGCCCGCGGTTGGCATGTATTCCCTCTCAATGGCAAGCACCCGCGCATCTCAAAGGCCGCGGGCGGCAATGGATTCAAGGATGCAACCCTTGACCTGGAACAAATCACAGGATGGTGGACCAAGTACCCAACGGCCAACATCGGGATTGCTTGCGGAGCGAGTGACCAATACGTGGTGGACATTGACCACGGCTTAAACAGTGAGGAGGACTTCCACGCCTGGAGGATGCGAAACAACGTGCCTATGACATACACCGTCCGCAGTGGAGGACGCCCCGAGTTTCGCGTCCAGATGTATTACACAGGCGCGGTTGAATGCAACGGCAAATGGGAGTTAGACGGATGCAAAGGCGAGATTCGCAGCATCGGCGGATATGTCTGCGCAGCGGGAAGTATTCACCCGGACACGGGCGAAGCATACCAGCTCTTAGTGGAAGCACCATTAGCGCCGAGGCCATCAGTCATTGAGCAAGCAGTCAAGCAAGCCGAGCAAATCGCGCTCACTCCGCGCCAGCCTGGAGAGAAGATTCTCGAAAACCGCAACATGGAGCTAACCTCCATGATTGGCAGGCTTCGTGAACGGATGGTGCCGAGGCCATCTCTGGAGGCGGCGTTGGCCTATGCCCTGCAATGGAATCAGGATGAATGCGCCAGTCCGATGGATGAATCTGAGGTTGAGGACACAGTGACCTCGCTCTATCGCCGATACGCGGACCCGGCTATTGTGCCCGAGGTGATTTTTGGCAGTTCGCAACCCAAGCCGGTCACAAATTGGCGTGAGCGATACCACTCATTCGAGGAGATGGACAACGCGCCTGAACCGACATTTCTAATTGAAGGATTCTTGCAGAAAGATGTGATTTCCTCGATTGCAGCGCCGGTTGGTCAACGTAAGACGATTATTGCGGCTAACGTGGTCCACGCGGTTCTCACGGGAGAACGATTGTTTGACCACTTTGCTGTGGTTCAACGGCCCGCCCGTGTTTTGTACCTCTGTCCAGAAATGGGACTGCTTTCGTTCACTAAGAGAATGCGGAATCTCGGACTGATGCAGTACGTAGGGAAAACTTTGTTTTGTCGAACCATGAATAGTGAGGGGAAATTATTGTTGTCCGAGATGATGCCGGAGGAGTTGGCCGGTGCGCTGGTAGTTGTGGACACTGCCGTCCGATTTATTGAGGGTGACGAAAACTCATCGGAGGACATGAAAGTGTTTGCCGAGGACTGTTTCAAGCTAATGAAAAACGGAGCGGCGTCCGTGCTTGTGCTGTTTCACAGTCCAAAGGGAACCAAGGAAGCATCCGAATTGACCCTGGAGAACGCCATGCGCGGGAGTGGTGACCTTGGCGCGTTTGTCTCATCCTGTTGGGCAACGCGATTACAGGACCCGGATGCACCGTGGGAATCGGCCTCTTACTTGAAAAATGTCAAGCAAAGGGACTTTGAAAGCGACCCATTCGAGGTCAAGAGTGACAAGTTGGGCCGGTTGCACATTGTCACTGCGCCCGGCTCTAACGTGGTCTTGAACGGCAAGAAAAAAGGGACGGTAGGCAATGCGGACGGGCGCGAGGAGGAGGCGTTGCAGGTTATCCGAGATAACCCCACGCTGTCACACAAGAAAATTGTGCTCAAGCTGGCCGAGCGGGGAATCGAACGCAGCTCATCGTGGGTTGGTAACAAGAAATTTGACCTATTTAATGTGGGCGTTAAATCGTCCGCGTGACCACCACCCTATAGAGAATCTATTGGTGGTGGTTGGTATTCAACACAACGTACCACTCCCCACTACTACGAGCTAAAGCTCTCGTAGTGTGATAGTGGAATGGGATGTGCCGGGCGTATAATTTCTTCGAGATGGAGTGCATTTGTACTGGCGGACAATGTAAGCACCACGGTCGCGGAGAGTGGTGTTCCAACACACCTACCCCTCCACTTGCAAGCATTCCTGATGTGCCCGGCGAACCGGACCCCGGTGTTTCGATGGTAGGGTTGTGTCTCGAATGTCAAGCCAACCAAGAGAAATGACCTTGCATTGAATGACAACTCGCTTTAGAATTCCGGCCCGGAGCGTAATCAGCGTAAAGACTTGATTCCGTTGAGATGCACTATCCGGCACACCGGGTAAGCTTTCCAAGCGTGCGCCTTCAGCCACTCGGCCATCTCTCCGTCGCTCAGCGAAAAGTGATTACTTTGATTCTAACAGCGCAGCGGATTGCCCGCGCACCTGCATATTCCTCAACTTCGCCTTCGCTCAGGGTCGAGGCAACAGCACCCAGACTGGCCACGATTGGCAGACTGGCGTCGATAATCTGCCATCGTTACTCTTAGCTTTCCTCGGGCTTGTGCAACTGCTGGGCGAGATAGTTCTCGTATGTCATCTCTTTGATCGCGTGCAGTTGGCCTTCCAGCCAGTCGATGTGGTGTTCTTCATCGTGCAGGATCTTCTCCATCAGCTCGCGCGAACCGTTATCACCGACCGCTACGGCAGTTTTGATGCCGTCGTTCAGACGTTTCACAGCGGTGTATTCGAGTTCCAAGTCATTCTGCAATTGCTGTTTCAGGGTCTGTCCTATATTGATCTTGAAATAGTCGGTCATGTTAGGAGCGCCATCAAGGTAGAGAATGCGCTCCATCAGAATTTCAGCGTGTTGCATTTCTTCGATGGATTCTTTGCGGACCTGCTTGGCCATCCGTTCGTAGCCCCAGTTCTCGCACATCTCCGAATGAAGAAAATACTGGTTGATGGCGGTAAGCTCGGCTTTGAGCACATCGTTCAGAATGGCAATGACTTTTGCGTCGCCTTTCATGATTCGCCTCTCTTTTTGGGGACAGCTGCAGTTACCGATTCCCTGTCATTGTGAAAAACGTAGTGAAACATTCACAGTTCTATATGAGAACCGAGAACCGGCGCGAATCAATAATATCAAGCCCATGGATACGGATCGGCAATCAGTTCGCGACACAGAATTGTACTAGAAGAAAAGAATCAGGAGCGGGAACCCGAAGCAGCGGCTGCGGCGTTCGGTGTGTCGGGTGATGCCGGAGTGTGCCCATTGGTTGGTTGCGCTACAGGTTTGGCTTGACCCACGCCTTCAACCACACGGTGATTCAAGCAGTAGAGCGCAAGTTCCAGACGGTCAGCTACGCCCAGCTTGTCGTAGACTTTGCGGAGATAATTTTTGACCACCTGCTCGGTGGTGCCAACTCGCAGGGCAATTTCTTTGTTCTTCATCCCCTGAGTGACGCAGGAAACGATGAGCGATTCTTTAGGAGTGAGTGAAACCTTGGGACGCGACCCGGCGGGGCGCAACCCTTGCGTGCGATAAGCCTGCAACACCCAAGCGACCGCGCGGCTTTCGAGCCAGGGCTCGCCCTGAGAAACTTTGCGCAGACATTCCACCAGCATTTCCGGCTCAACTTCGCGAGAAACGACGCCATGCGCGCCTCGGCGGAACAAGTCGAGCGTCATCTCCTGATCGGGCTCTTGCAGTACGACCACCAAACGACAGCTCGCACTTTGCCGCATAAGATCGGAAACAGCGTCCGCTGGATTCGGTGCCAGAGCTGCCTCGAAGATCACAATGTCGGCGGAAAACTTCTGAATGGCGGCAACAGTCTGATCGAGACTCTCAGCCTGACCAACCACTCGAACGTCGTCTTCGAGAGCAAAAATCTTGCGCAGCCCGGCCCGGAAGATGGCTTGGCTGTCCGCCACTATCACGCGGATCGTGCCTTTGCCGTCCTCGAGCTGAATGCCTTCGCCTGGCTCGACACTCACCGAATTGCCGACCGAGGTACTGACCGAAGTGCTGCCCATCTGTCCTCTTCTCGAGTCCTACTCGTCGCGCCTTACCTGCGCGGCCGAAATTGCAAGACCTGACTTATACAGTCGAACTGCGCAAACTACTTGCGCTCAAATCGGTACTCGTCAATGACCACACCGACTCCACGCCGGCCACCATCTGCAAAACTGCGCACCACTCGTCCGCGACAATCCACCTGCACGTCGGTTTCTGCGCCCACGACATCGGCGGGAAGAGAGATCGTAAAGTCGACAGCCGAACCCACGGGCACATCGGCATCCATCCGGAACAAGACGCCGTTGGCGGAAATGTTTTCGGTCTCAATCGTCTTCCCGATTAATCCGGACTGGCCCGAAATTCCAGACTGCGACACTCCCGACTGACTAACTGCCGACTTCAAAGCCACCGGCAGTTTGATCGGAAAGCGCGGCGCGCCTTGCACGTCCGTATAACCCCTTCGATTCTTACTGACATCTGTAACTGTTCCCTTGGCGGTTTCAGACACGTTTGCGACGACCTTCCTTCCGGTTGGTGCCGTGCACCACTCCGATTGAGCATGTGCACATTTCAGGGCGAGATTACACCCCCGCATCTGCAATGCAAAGTTACGGAGGTCATGGAACAATTGCGGCGAAGTGCCAGTGGTACAGGGACTTAGGGGCGTAGCAGAGCATTCAGCTGTTAGCCATCAGCGCTCAGGTCATTCGAATTGCTCGCGCGATATGTTAGCGCCGACCTGTCGGAGAAAATCGGCTGGCCTCGTTAAGCAGCGCTGGGAGCTCGGTCGGCAGGAGAAGCTGATGGCTGATGGCTAATAGCTAATAGCTGAAGCCTGATGCCTGACGGCTCAAAACTTTGTCGCTTCCGTGAAGTTAAACTCTCTGACCTTCATCGCCGGCACCACCATATCGAACGATTCCTCTCCGCTAGCGCGCACCGGAACGCTCATCGCCTCCACACTCGAAAGCATCGAGATCAGGCTTTGATTAAAGCGAAAGTTACGCAGCCCACACTGGATCTTACCGTTCTCGATCAGGAAAGTTCCGTCGCGCGTCATACCGGTCACGATCTTCTCGTAGGGATCGACTTCCCGGATATACCACAAGCGCGTGACCAGCACTCCGCGCTCGGTCGAAGCAATCATCTCCGCAACGCTTCGCGGGTTCGCGGACGCACCGAATACGATATTCATCGGCATCTCGCCCACCTCGTTCGGTAGAGGAAATCCATGTCCAGTAGGTTTGATCGGGCCAACCTTGGCGGCATACTCCGAATTCTTCATTTTCTGTGCTGTGGCGCGCGCATAGACTACGCGCTCAACCACTCCGTTCCCGACCAATTGCACGCGCTGGCGCCGCATGCCCTCGCCATCAAAAGGCGAACCCGCTTGCAGACGATGCGCATAGTCATCGCAGATATTGATATTTTCTCCGAAAAGTTTGGTGCCAATCCGGTCGTTCAAAAACGAGCGTTGGTCGAGAATCGCAACACCGCTGAAGTCCCAAAACATGAAACCGACAACGTCGAGGACAGCTGCCGGTTCAAGAATCACCGTGTACTTCCCCGGAGCAATCTCCCTGGGATGAGCCGATTCGACCGCCTTTTGCGCTGCCGTCTCCGCCAACCGGGCTGGGTCGAGGTCATTCACGTTCGGTGAGTTTGCTTTCTGCCAGCCAGAAGAATCCGAAGCCAGCATGGTGATGGAGACCTCGGCCAATGTCTGGTAATGCCAATTCGCTAATCCACGAGAGTTGAAGATTCCTTCCACAGATTCTGAAGTCGAGTAGATGCCTGCCGTTGTCAGCTTGTGTCTGCCCGCAACCGACACGATACTCTTGACCACCTCCGCGCGATCCGCCGGAGTAATCGCCGCCGTCGACTCGAAGAAACGTGTGGCGCGGGCGCCCTCGCCCGCGAATGCCTCCCCAAAATTCGCCTCTTCCATGGTAGGTATCGGCAGCAAATCCGGGTCCGGTGCCTGCACCCGAGCAAGATTCTCCGAAGCGGCAACCGCCCGCTGCAAGCTCTCATCGTCAAACTGATTAGCCGTAGATCGCGCCGTCCGTCCGCCAAAATTCGTGCGGATCGAAACGATGGAATTTAATTCTTCAACATTCTGATGGATAGTGTTGTTCGCAAACCGTGTCAGGGCAAAGCGAGAACCGGTAAAGATCGCTTCGACTTCGTCAGCGGACGAGAAGCGGCGAATACGGTCGAAGATATTGGCGGCGTGTTCACGAGTCAGCATTTCTCTGTTTTTCTTTGTGTCTCGGCGGTGAACTAGCTTCCCTTGTACGCCGAGCCAACGCGAATATTTCGAAACCGCGCCGGACTAGCACCATGCCCCGTCCCCACGACCTGCTGCGGCTGTCCCTTGCCGCAATTAGGAGTTCCCCACAAAGTCCACTCGTCGCGCGAACAAATCGCGTCCATCGAATTCCAAAACTCCGTCGTGATCCCAGAATACGAAGGATTCTTCAGCATCCGCACCCGCTTGCCGTTCTTGATCTCCCACGCAATCTCGCATCCGAACTGAAAGTTGTAGCGTTTGTCGTCAATCGACCAGGATTTATTGGTCTCCATATAAATGCCATCATCGGTCGATGCAATGAGCTGCTCTAAACTCAGCGACTTTTCTCCGGGCAAAATGCTGATATTTGTCATGCGAATCATGGGCAACCGGTTCCAACCTTCAGCGCGCAGCGTCCCACCCGATCGCTCAGCGCCGATAGTATGTGCAGTCTCGCGCGAACTCAGATATCCCGTGAATCGTCCATTTGTGATAATTGGCGTCGACTGCGCGGCCACCCCTTCATCGTCATAAGCGAAGGTCCCCAGACCCGGTCCGTGTTCCTGCCGGGCGTCGGCCACCACATTCACAAGTTCGCTGCCGTAACGCAGATTCCCCATTTTCTCGAGAGTAAGAAATGAAGTGCCCGCAAAATTCGCTTCCATGCCCAGCACACGATCCAGTTCAATCGGATGCCCGACAGACTCGTGAATCTGTAATCCAAGTTGCGACCCATCCAGAATAATTGTGTACGTACCCTCTGGACATTGGTCCGCATGATGCAGCGCGACGGCCTCCTCCGCCACGCGGCGGCCATTCTCCACCAACTTCATCTCTTCGATCAACTCATAACCGCGGTTCTGCCATTGCCCGCCGAACGAGTTCGGATACGACCGTTTCTGAATCTCGGAACCTGCAAACGCATACGCCGTATAGCCTGCGCCGGTCGAATATTTTGTCTGATGGATGTCCGAGCCCTCCGAAGAAAGAAACCACGACTCTTCGCGCAGGAAGTTCATGCCGGTTTCGGCGAGCGTGACGCCGGAGACAGCGCGCAGCTCCGCGTCAACCTTCAGCAATAGATCGAGATTCTGCTCCGCCGATGTGGTGAATGGATCGACTTTGTATGGTGTCGTCCACTCCGCAACCGCCACAGGTTCTGGAGCCAGTCGAACATCTTCGCGCTTCACCCGCGCCGAGGCCTTCGCAATTTCGACTGCCCGCGCAGCCGCCGTTTCCACTGCTGCGTGGCTCAAATCCGCGGACGCCGCAAAGCCCCACGCCCCATGCGCGATCACGCGCACGCCAATGCCGAGCGACTCCGATTCCGAGGTATGACCAACTCGTCCGTTCTTGGTGGTCAGCGAGCGATTGCGGATCGCGACCACGCGCGCGTCAGCATATGTCACTCCGCGGGCAGATGCCGCGTCCAGCGCGAGTTGGGTAGCAGATTTCATTACGAATTTAGCACGACAGATTCAGCATTACCGAGTAACGCCGCTGACTTAACGTTGCAGATTTAACCTATCACGAGCACTTGAAGATTGGAATTTTGTTGAAGAGTACAAGTCACCGCATGCCGGGAGCTGCAACCGCCAGCGGAGCTTTCTTACGCGCAACGTCGAGCAGAAAGCTGCCTCCGTGAAGATGGTCGTCACTTCTGTCATCTTTGCTCTGACTATCTTTGTGCAGGCCATCTTGGTCCGGGCCGTCTGCGCCGCTGGGATCTGTCCACAGGCCACCAACCTCTACCGAGCCCGATCCCGCCGCCATCTTCGTGGGCTGACGCCGTTGCTTGTCAACGTAAGCTTTGATGACCTGGGTCGCCAGGCGCGCCGCCAGTTTCCCGTGCTCGCCGCCTTCGAACAACACGCACACAATGATGTCCGGATTACGTCGAGGCGTGAATCCCACGAACCATCCGTTCTGAGCGAAATCAGCATTGTTCTGGTGCTTAGCCCGCAGGGCAAGCGAAACGATCTGCGCCGAGCCGGTCTTGCCGGCGATATCAATTCCCGGAATGTGCGCGGAGGGAGCCGTACCTTCCGGCAACAAGACTCGGCCCAACGCGTCGGTGATGGTGTTCCATCCCGTCGGATCGATCGGGATGTCTTTTACTTCCGTATAGTGCGTGGTCTGAACAAATCCCGTCGGCAGGTTCGTGGGATTGATTACATGCGGAACCACCATCCGGCCATCCATCGAGATGGCGCCGACAGCGCGCATCAGTTGCACAGGGGTGATCGCAATCGCGCCCTGGCCGATGCCCACTGAAATCGTCTCTCCGGCAAACCACTTTTGGTGGAAATTATGAATTTTCCATTCTTCCGACGGCATCACCCCGCTGACTTCATTAGGCAGGTCGATGCCAGTCTTCTGCCCCAAGCCAAAAGCAGTGGCGTATTTTGCAATGCGGTCGATGCCAAGTTTTTCCGCCAGCGTATAAAAGAAGACGTCGCAGGATTGATAAATCGCTTTCGTTATATCGACTGCGCCGTGGCCGCCTTTCACCCAGCATCCGAAACGCCGGCCATAGAACACAGCGCCACCGGTGCAATGTACGTTGAGCGTCTGGGCAATCCCTTCTTGCCAACCCGCGGTCGCCATAATGATCTTGAATGTTGAGCCGGGCGCGAGCTGTGCCTGAATCGCTTTGTTCAGTAGCGGCTTGTCAGGATCGTTGACCAGCTTGTCCCACTCGTCGCGTGAGATCTTCACAGCGAAATCGTTCGGATCGAAAGTCGGACGGCTCACCATGGCCAGGATTTCGCCGTTGTGTGGATCCATCGCGACGATCGCGCCGTTTTTTCCCTCGATTGCCTCTTCTGCGGCAATCTGCAAATCCAAATCGATGGTCAGCTTCAGTTGTTTGCCAGGCTCCGCCGGCGTTTCGTCCAGACGTCCAACTTCGCGTCCGCGGCTGTTCACAATCGCGCGCCGCGATCCGTTCTTACCCATGAGAATGTCGTTGTACTGCTTCTCGACTCCACTCACGCCGACCACGTCCCCCGGCGTGTATAGCTCGAACTGCGGCTGGTTGAGCATGTCCTCGGTTACTTCGCCCACATAGCCGATCAGGTGCGCCATAAACCCATTGCGCGGATAGAGGCGGCGGTGCGCCATGATGGTTTCAAGTTCTGGAAGTTCGTTTTTGTGCGCCTCGATGAATGCCAGCTCGTCGGGCGTGATGTCTTCTTTTAAGAAAATCGGCTGGTACTGCGGCGTAGACGAAAAGTGCTTGATGCGCTGCCGCACTTCGTCGGGGTTCAGGTGCAGTCCTTTCGCAATCGCGTCCGCATCAGCATTCAGATCGCGCGCGGAATCGCGCAGCAACAACGCGGAAAACGAAGGATAGTTATCGACAATGATCCGCCCTTCGCGATCCAGAATTTTGCCCCGCGGCGCCAAGATCGGCACCGTCCGGATGCGATTCTGCTCCGCCAGTTGCGCATACTTGCCGCTTTGCATCACCTGCAGCTTCCACAGCCCGTACGCCAGCAACAGGAAAATGAACAGCACGACATACTGCACGGCGGTAAGCCGGAGAGCCGAAACTTTTTCTTCGCGGCCGAACATCAATCCTCAGTTTCTGCAATCCCCAGTAGCCTCTGCAACCCTCAGTGCTTGTCGGCAGGCGCGGGCCCGCGATCGGCGTAAAAGCTAATGGAAACGTTAACCATATTCTAACCCGCAACGGAGTCATGCGAGGAATTTGCGACGGAAACGAAAGTTTTCTACTCAAATACAAGCAGTAGAGTGGAAATCGGGAAAACACCCTCTAGCCATCTTCAAAAAGACAAAACAGACAACCCGTGGGTCATGTACAACCGTGGATTGATCTCAACACCCCCTCGGGGCAACAATACTGAAAAGGCTTACGTCTTACTTATTTCCGCCTACTTATTTCTGATTAAGGACTAAATGCAGATTCGCAGCTTCATCATCGCTTACGCTCTCGTACTCGCCATCCTGCTGTTCGCCGACCGGCGCCCCGGTTCCACACAACAGGATCGCTATTCGCATGTCCTGGACCTGACAGATGGCCAAAACGCCGCGACGTTGCAGGCGACGGCCACGGAATCGAGAACCCATATTATTGCTCCCGGTACTCTCATTCCCGGGACTTGGGCTGCCGGACAGATTCCGCCTGAACGGCTCATAGCTCCACTGGTCGTTATGGATTTAAATGCAGCGCCCGAGAGCAGCCAGCAGATTTCTCTCGACGATATCGCCGCGTGGGAATCGCACCACGGCATGATTCCGCAAGGAGCGGTTGTCGCCATTCGTCGCGGAGGCGCACTCGATAATCTGTCCACCAAGCCGTTTCCTATCACTCGCGACGCGGCTGAGTTTCTCATCGACGCCCGCTACACCATCGGCTTCGCCGTCGAAACGCCCGTGAACTTCGCCTCCGACCGCACGCTGGCGCAGCAACTCGCCCTCCACGGCAGCTATGTGGTGGAAGGAACCGCACGCTTTACCTCGCTGCCTGCGACCGGCTCGCTCGTCATTGTCGCCCCGGCAAAGAACAAGAAATCGGGCGAAGTTCCTGTCCGTGTGCTCGCCATGGTTCGTTAGTTTAGTTATCGTGCGCTAGCGGCGGCGTGCCAGTGGTGGTTCGCTAATTACTGCGCGTACAGGCTGCGGGAAAACTCCGATTTCGCGCCGCTTTTGGAAGGGCACGAGTTCACTCGTGCCATCAAGTCCTTGAAAATACGCCGCGCTTTAGCGCCTGAGGAGAGTTGGTTGCGTCCTCCACGACTTTTCCGCAGCCTGGTTAGTCGCTGAAGATCATCTGATTCGCAGTTTTTCTGCATCACCCTTCACTCCGCAGTCATCTACTTTTGCGGAGGAACGTTCATGTCTGATCCACGCTTTCCGATTGGTAAATTTTCTTACTCCGGCCCGCTTACGGCTGAACAGAAGCAGCAATGCCTGACTGACATCGAGCAGACTCCCGTGCGTTTGCGCGCTGCGCTCCACGGGCTTTCAGACCAGCAACTGGATACCCCTTACCGTGAAGGCGGCTGGACGCCGCGCCAAGTCGCGCATCACCTCGTCGACAGTCACATGAATTCTTATATTCGTTTCAAGCTGGCACTCACCGAAGAGGACCCCATCATCAAACCCTACGCGGAAGATCTCTGGGCCGAGTTGCCCGAGGCCAAGCATGCCCCCATTGAAGTTTCGCTGGCATTGCTCGATTCTCTCCACCAGCGCTGGATGCTGATGCTTCGCGAATTCACCGACGCCGAATGGAAGCGCACATTTCGGCATCCTCAAATGGGCCCGATGTCGCTCGAAAAAAATCTCGCACTCTACTCCTGGCACGGACGCCATCACGTGGCGCATGTCACGAGCTTGCGAGAGAAGATGGGCTGGTAAGCCGCGGCTGCTTCTAAGTCATCCCTGCTTTCCACACCAGATAGCTCATCGCCTCCCGCATCAACGCTGAAAAACGTTCCCAAAGTGGACGCGACTCTGGCCGGGGCGCAACTTCCACTTGCACGCCTTCGTGTTCAAGCAGGGCGCGAATGCGAAATACGTGATACGCGTCACTCACCGCAATGCAACTGTGCATGCCGTTCGCGCGCATGATATTGGCCACTCGCCCCGCCGATTGCGCCGTATCGGAACCTTGTGTTTCCGCGATCAGAGCCTGCTCTGGGATACCACGCCGCAGTAGGTAGTCGCGACCAACCCCACCCTCGCTGAAATCCGGATCCAACGCCGCTCCGCCAGTCGTAATCACCACCGGCGCCATGCCCTTCTGAAACAATTCATAAGCATGGTCAAGTCGCGCCCGATAAACTGGCGAAGGATGTCCCACATATTCGGCCGCTCCGAAAACAACAATCACGTCCGCTTTTTTCGTAGGAGTTTCGGCGGATGCGCGCACGATGCGAGATCCAATAACACCAAGAAATAACAACAGCGCTCCCACCACTGCCAGAAACAAAAGCAGCCAGGGACGCATCCAAAAAGACTTTTCTCGGTTAGATGGATTCGTATCTTCGGCCATCTCAATGCTGCAACTTAGCGTCATCTCAAGACGGCTATCTTGAGACACTCATATTTAAAACGGTCCTACTTTAAGACAAGGCTTCAACAATATCCTTGGCAGGAATCGCACCTTCGCGCAGAATTTGCCAGGTACCGTCTTCTCTGAAGTGGACGATCGTCGATGAAGTTGTTCGTGGAGACGCTCCACCATCCACGATCATCGAGATACGATCTTCCAATTGCTCGCGGACCTGTTCGGCCGTCGTGCATTCTGTCGCTCCGCTCAGATTGGCCGATGTCGCTGTGATAGGAATTTTTGCCGCACGCACCACCGCCAGCGGAATCTCAGCCGCTGGCACACGCAAAGCAACATTCCCCGTATTCGCGGTTACCTTCAATGGCAGATGCGACGCTGCCGGCACGATCATGGTCAGCGGCCCCGGCCAGAAACGTCTCGCCAGAAGATGAAAATCATCTGGCAAGGGACGTGCAAATTCCTCCGCCTGGTCCACGTTCTCAATCAATAATGAGAGTGGCTTGTGCCGCAAACGCGATTTGATCTCATAGACTCGTTCCACCGCACGCAGGTTAAATGGGTCCGCGGCCAAACCATAGAACGTGTCGGTTGGCATCCCCAACACCTGCCCAGCCTGAATCTGTTCGGCGGCATACTTGATCAGTGAAGTTTCGGGCCTTACCGCATGAATTTTAAGGATTTCCGCGCGCACTCTGATCCCTTCCAATTGTCGGCGTAAACAATGAAATGTACCATACCATGAGAGCCTTGGCCGAACTCCGGGCCGCGTATAGCCTCACGTAGGATGCGAAGACCAAACCGAAATGGCTAGGAGAGCCAAAAGGAAAAGACCTAAGATTATAAGATTTATCTTCTGACGACGGAGGGCTCGCTTCTGCATCTCAATTGACTCCTG
>JBATZM010000028.1:0-76818 GCA_049674665.1 Terriglobales bacterium | reverse complement strand
CCAACTAGTAATCATCGCACGGCCAGCGATGCGCGGGCCATGACCCCCGCGCCGCACTTGACGTTAGAAGACTCGTCCCAGTTGGAAGAACCATTTCTGATGGCCAGAATCGCCTACGCTGCCACCGAAGAAAAGTGGGCCGAAGGCAGTTTCGGCTACCACGCCCGCCTCCACGTCGGTAGGGAACCCCGATTCCGGGAAATAACCAACTGTATTAATGGTCGACGAAGTTCTGTACATCTTGGCTACTTCGTACGAGCTGACAATGTAAATCTTTTTGCCGACGAACGGAGGCAGGGTCAGGAGTTCATGAATGTAGCCCGCGCGGAACAGGTAATACTGGCTTCCGAAGAGCTCATTGGTTCCGTAGGCGCTCAAGTGCAGCGGCGCGCCCAGAAAGAAAATAGGAAAACCGGAGTCGTGGATACCAAAGGTAGTCCCGCCCTCGGCGGAAGCGAAAACCGAGCTCTTGGAACTGACTGGCTTGAAGCCCTCAAGGTGAGCATCCATGGCGGGAAGCGCCTGGTCAGCGCCAGGATACGCGTCATACCAGTGAAATGTGGACTCGACTTTGTAGCCCAGTCTAGGAACGATGGGATCGTCCGTGTGGTCGGTGCGGAAATGGATGTGGGTGTCGCCCAATCGTCCGCTAGCTGAAAAGAAATCCGGTCGGCCTAGATTGAGATGGGCAGCGGTATAGCCGATGTCGTACCCCACGCGCAGTTCGGTGAAGCGGCTGAACCCGTAGCCCAGGTCAATGCCGCCGTCATCCTGGTAGAAGCGATACAAAGCGATCGGATCCGTCTGATCGAAGAATTTGAATCCTGTGTTGCTGGCGTTGACGTGAGGCGCGAAGAACCACTTACTGAGCGCATTGAATGGCCGATAAAGTTCGCTGGAGATACGGTAGGTGTTGCCGAAGGCGAAGTCAGTTCGCCATTCGGATCTGTAACCGGCGACGTCCATGAAGGTAAGGCGGCCGGCTTGGGTGAAAGTAACATCTTTTGGTTCGGAGCCATCGGCCTCAAAGCCAAGTTGAACTGTCGGAGGTGCGTAATTTTTTTCGTGGACGTTTACAATCAGCCCCGTCTGTCCGTCTTTGTCTTCGAGCCAATAGTCGACGGAATCAAATTTACCGACTCCGGTCAGCCGGTTAAACATATCTTCCATCGGTGGCACGTTGATCGGCTTGCCGACCAGCGGCTGGAGAAAATGCTGTAAACTCCGCGCGGTTAGCGAGCTGGTCCCTCGTACCTCCACAAATTGGGGGACGGGAACGTCCGTCTTCACTCGTTCTTTGCGCTGTTCTAAGTATGCGTTCCAATCGGCATCGTTCAGCGCATAAGGAGACAGGATATTCGACTTATCGGCAGCGGCTTGCGCGCCCCGATCGATAATGGTCTCTGCTTTGTTGTATTCCAGGGAGGTGAAGGCTTTGAGATCGACATTGACGACCAGGTCCGCGCCGGCGAGGCCGCGAATTTCGTTCTGGTGAATCACTACTTCCACGGAGCGTCCGAGAGCGCTAAACAGCGATTGAAGCTGTGCCGCATCGGTTGGGGCAATTTCAAGATGGATGGCGATAACCACATCCGCCCCCATCTTTCTGACAACATCGGTCGGCAGATTGTCGAGAAGTCCGCCATCGACATAAACATCCTTGCCAATACGAACGGGAGCGAAGAGGCCCGGAATGGACATAGTTGAGCGCATGGCCTGGGCAATGGAGCCGTGATCGAAGACAACGGCTCTGCCAGTCACCAGATCGGTGGCCACACATCGAAAGGGAATGGGAAGGTTATCGAACGATCCATTGTGAGTGTAGGGAAGAGTTTCTCGGTCGATCAGCAGGCTGACGCCCTGGCCTGAGTTCAAGCCCGAGGGTAATGAGAAGCCATTTTTTAGACCGAACTCGACACGATTGGGGAAAGCTTGCTGGTCTTCCTTACGGCGGTAGGACAAGTCGCGGTAGTCGGTTTGGCCAGCGATAATGGTAGTCCAATCCTGATTCTCGACGATGCCTTTCAGCTCCGCGGGAGACTTGCCGGTGGCGTAGAGGCCGCCTACCAAGCCGCCCATACTGGTTCCAGCGACATAGTCGACGGGAATGTGGTGATCCTCAAGCCATTTGAGTACGCCGATATGCGCGAGGCCCAATGCGCCGCCGCCTTCGAGGGCGACGCCAATCTTCAGCCTTTTTCGAGGTGCAGCAGACTCGGGGGAGGATGGCGCAGCGGAAGAATCAGGAGCTTGCGGAAATGCGCTGAGTGAGAGAAAAAAGCATAATGCGATTGCAGCGAATAAAGACCGCGAAAATGTACGCATAGGATGTCCCGGGAGAATCTGCGTTATGGCCGGTGAGATGAAGGCGTCTAACCGAGAGCTGGCCCGACCCTTGTCTCCTCGGATTTCTGAGGTTGCCTGAGCCCGGTAGATTTTGCAAGCTGCGAGATATGCAAGTTGCGCTGCATTGGTTCTTGTATTACAGCGGCTTTGACATTTGGACGAGGTGGACGGGAATTCTGGTGAATCGGTCTGTGGGGAAAGGTAAGGTACCGTTCTCAACATATCCAAATTGCTGGTAGTAAGCGAGCAGTTCCTGACGCACGTTCACAAAGGTAAGATCCATGAAGCGGCATCCGTTGGAACGGCAGTCCTGTTCGGCGGCGGCGATCAGACGAGCCCCGATTCCGGAGCGCTGGCGTTGCGGATCGACGGCCAGCAACCCGAAGTAACCGCGTTCGCCGCGCAGTTCGGTGTAAATGCAACCGGCCAGTATTCCATCTTCGAACAGCATGAAGAATTTCCCCTTCTGAAGAAAGGCAGCGACTTTGTCGGGGTCTGTGCGATCAGCGTCCCTGAAGAAACGTTCGGGTCGAAAGGCGTCGTTCACCAGTCGCGCGATTGCTGGTGCGTCAGTTAATTCCGCGGTACGGATTTCTGAAGGATTCGGCAACGGGTAATTTTACTTCAGAAGAAAAGGCTGTGGCATGAGAACACTTAAACCCGATGGCTGGATAGAATTTTCGCGGGCGAGGGTACTCGCGCCACATCCGTTAGTTGGGCTTGCGGAACTTACTATCGGCCAGATAGCGAAGCATGATGGCATCCGTGGCGCTCTGAAACTGCTGCTCCAGTTCAGGGGCTCGCACCGGGACTTCCTGGCGCAGCGTCTGGCGGAATTTCTCACCCATTTCAGAATCGCTTGTCACGACCTGCATGTAGAACCAGAGGAAGTGGCGCATCTGGTCAAGCGCGGACTTGAGCATCTGGATGGATTCCATCTCAGGCGGATCGGCCAGTGCTTCCATAAGTTCGGGATCGCTCGGGGCCTGCATGGCTGCACAGTTGAGTTCGCGCTGGATCACGCGCAGGTCGTCAGTAACTCGCAAAATGCGGAGATGAATTTCTTCCATGCTTTCCCGGTTCTCGCGATCCATGGGTCCCTTTCCGTCCTGACAAGCTTTACCGATTCGTACATCCTAACTTCGTGCGTCCTAACTAAGATCGCATCCCGGAGCGTTAGGGGAAAGGTTCCCCGTGTGCATGAGCTTCGGTAATTGAAGTTACTTTAGATCGAAAGCCGCGCGGGGCGGGCGATTTCATGCACTTTTGCGGGTTATTTCACGGGACAGGTTCAGTCCGGCAGTCCGAATTTCAGGCACACCGACGACGCGGGTGCCCTGTATGGGCGATTCCACCGTCCCGACCAGCGCAAGGATCAATTGTTCAAGAGTAACCAGACCAAGGCGCAGAGCGGCAGTACGTGTGAATGGAAGCCACTCGCACACCTTGTAAAGAGGCAGCAGTGCATAAGGCCAGCGGTGTCCTGGGCCCAGCACGTACCAAGGTTGGAGGATAGTGGAATTGAGCTGTCGGTCCTGAATCATTTGTTCGCACTCGGCGCGCACGGCGATGTAATCCCGCCTGATCGGAGCCGGGTGGGCGACGCTGAGATAGATAAAATGATGGACCTTGAGTTCGGCGCAAGCCTCGATGGCTTCGCGGGCTGCGACCAGGTCAATGGCGCGAAGTTCGGCAGCTTTAGCCGACGATGGATGAGGGACGCCAACCAAATGAATGAAGGTGTCGGCGGGGCGGATCAATTGGCGATAACTATTGGCGTCGAGCGCATTACCGGAGACCACTTCACATGCAGCGGGCAGCTTGGCTTTCGAACCGGGGCGCACCAGTACGCGAACTCGATGTTGACGTTCGAGAAGGATGGGAATGAGTCTGTGGCCGACATAGCCCGTTCCCCCCGTGATGAAGACTCGCCGGGAGTCGGCCGATTTGGGCAATGATTTGACTCTTAGCAAGAGCCGGATATCGGAGATGGATGCCGCCACAGCGTAGTACGCTCCCGGAGGCCGCTTTGGATTTTAGTGGCCTATGAAGAAGTTTAATTCAAGGCAAGGGCTGGGTGTGATACAAACGTTTTCGCCATGACATCACCGCAAACTGGCTCGGTGCAGGCTGGATTGGTGCGGGCCATTGGCCGTTGGAGCCTGGCCGCACTGGCGGTGAACTCGATTATCGGGAGTGGCATTTTTGGGTTGCCGTCCACGGTAGCCGGGCTGCTCGGCAAACGCAGCGTTGTGGCCGTCTTGATTGCGGGCGCTGCAATGGGCATCATTATGGCCTGTTTCGCCGAAGTGGCTTCGCAATTTTCCGAGGCGGGCGGACCTTACCTATACGCACGCACCGCCTTCGGCCGGCTGACGGGGATTCTGGTTGGTTGGATGCTTTACCTGGCGCAGACGGCAGCTCCGGCAGCGAATGCCAATTTGTTTGTCATTTATCTGGCGGAATTCTGGCCGGCGGCGAAACAACCTTGGCCGCGTTTTGTGATCCTGACTTTGCTGGTGGGAGTGCTGGCGCTTATCAATGTCCGGGGTGCGCGGCAGGGCACAGCTGTGAGTAACGTATTCACTGTGGCGAAAATTCTGCCGCTGCTCATGGTGGTGTCGGCCGGAGCCGCAGTTACGCTCATCCATCCCGCACCATGGGGAGCGGCCACGACGATACCGGCCAGCATGTGGATGAAGGCGATGATTCTACTGATTTTCGCATACGGTGGGTTTGAAACGGCAATGACCCCCATGAGCGAAGCAAAGAATCCGGGGCGGGATGCGGCTTTCGCGCTGTTCGCGGCGCTGATCGCCTGTACCGTGATTTATACGCTGGTGCAATGGGTAGTGGTGGGAGTGCTGGGGCCGGGGGCAACGACAGACCGTCCGTTGGCTGAGGTTGCGCGCTACACCATGGGCAATCGCGGAGCGGGGCTGGTTGCGATCGGTGCGCTGGTTTCAGTCTATGGTTACTTAAGCGCCAAGTTGCTGGGAATGCCACGCGTTTCATTCGCGCTTGCGGAAGGTGGCGATCTGCCGGAAGTGTTTGCCGCGGTGAGCCGCCGATTTCACACGCCTTGGTTTTCGATTTTGTTCTATGCTGCCGCCGTCTGGGGATTGGCAATCGCCGGGAATTTTGCCTGGAATGTGACGCTGTCGGTCGTAGCACGGCTGTTTTACTACGCCGTGGTTTGTGCAGCCCTAATCGCTTTGCGGCGAAAACAGCCACTGGCCGCCGGTTTCCGGCTGCCAGGAGGACAGTTAGTGGCCGTGCTGGGAGTGGGGATTACCGTGGTTCTCGCGACTCAGGTAGATCGGAGTAAGTCGCTGATCCTGGGCGCGACGGTCGTGCTGGCTTTGCTTAATTGGCTGTGGGCACGGCGGACTCGCATTGCGGAGTAAATCGTTTTTGAGGTCGCGATTTTTGAGATCGCAAAACGGAGGGTCCTTGTTAAAGTTTCGTTTTGTCTGCTTGTTGCTCGTTACCTGTGTTTATTGCTTCGCACAGCGTGAACCGGTGCTCAAGCAGATCGACCTCCCGCATCCCTATTACTTCAGAGAAATGTATCTGCCGCAGCTCACGACGGGTCCAAGTGCTGCGGGTTGGTCGCCCGATTCTTATAGCCTGGTGTATTCGATGGCGGGCTCGTTATGGCGACAGGAGTTGCGAAGCGCGAAGGCGGAACAGCTTACTGCTGGACCGGGCTACGACTATCAGCCGGATTGGTCGGCCGATGGCCGGTGGTTAGTGTTTGCACGCTACGATCACGACGCTGTTGAGTTGTGGTCGCTCGATATGCGGGATGGGCAAACGCGAAAGATGACGTCTGGAGGCACCGTGAATGTAGAGCCGCGGTTCTCGCCGGACGGGAAACGACTGGCATTTGTGTCGACGTCCTATAAAGGACACTTCCATATTTTTATCGGCCGTTTCGACGACGGGCTGCTAAGCGACGTGCAGCAACTTACTCCGGAAAATGTCAGTCCGCTCCCGCGTTATTACTACAGCCAAGTAGATCACGAGATCAGTCCGGTGTGGACTCGAGATGGCTCGGAAATTCTGTTCGTCTCGAATCGCGGACACATTCACGGTACGGGCGGATTCTGGAGGATCAAGGCAGAGCCAGGCTCTGAGGCGCACGAGATCCATTACGAGGAGACGAATTGGAAGGCTCGCCCCGACTTTTCACCGGATGGTAAGCGAATGGTGTACGCGTCGTATCTGGGGCAGAGTTGGCATCAGCTGTGGGTGATGCCTGCCGCAGGCGGGGATGCGTTCCCGATTTCTTATGGCGCTTTTGACAACGTGAATCCGCGGTGGTCGCCGGATGGATCGAAGATTGCATTCATCTCCAATCGAAATGGAAATACCTCGCTGTGGGTACAGACGATTCCAGGTGGAGAGCAGACCGAGGTAGTCGCGAGTGAGCGGAAATATCTGAAACCGATGGGGCGCATTTCGCTACGCGTAGTGGATGCTAGCGGAAAGCCAGTAGCGGCGCGAGTCTTCATAGCCGGTACTGACGGACTAGCCTATGCGCCCGATAACGCATGGATGCATGCCGACGATAGCTTTGATCGCGCGGAGCGGTCGTTTGAAGCGCACTACTTCGACACTGCGGGCGAGTCTGAGATCGCTGTACCGGCGGGCGAAGTTGAAGTGGATGTTATGCATGGATTCGAGAACCATTTTGAGCAGCGTAAGGTGGATGTAAGGGTCGAAAGCACAGCGCAGCTTTCAGTGCGGTTGACACCGCTTACTAGCGAAATGAATGCCACATCGAAGTGGGTGAGTGGCGATGTTCATGTACACATGAACTACGCGGGAACGTATCGGAATACCCCAGCTCATCTGATGAAGCAGGCGGCGGCTGAGAATGTTGGGATCGTAGAAGATCTGGTCGTAAATAAGGAACAGCGTATTCCCGACATCACCTATTTCTCGCCGCAACTCGATCCCGCTTCAACTGCGGAACATCTGCTGTTGCACGGGCAGGAATTCCATACGAGTTACTGGGGACATCTTGGATTACTCAACCTGACGCGCAACTTCATACTTCCGGGATATGCCGCGTATCCCAATACGGCAGCGGCCAGCCTGTATCCGGCGAACGCGAACGTTGCCGACATGGCACATGAACAAGGGGCGCTGGTGGGATATGTGCATCCTTTTGACAGTTTCCCCGATCCAGCTAAGGACGTTTCTCTTACCGCCGAGTTACCTGCCGATGTGGCGTTGGGTAAGGTGGATTACATCGAGGTGCTTGGGTTTTCCGATCATAAGTCGACAGCCGAAGTTTGGTACAAGCTGCTGAATTGTGGATTTCGTTTGCCTACAGCTGCGGGCACGGATTTCATGGGTAACTATGCGTCATTGCGTGGACCTGTGGGATTGAATCGCGTCTATGCCGAGGTGAAACCTGGTCCGTTAAAGATTGAGCCGTGGCTGGCATCGATCAAGGCGGGGCGGACATTTGCGACGAATGGTCCGCTGCTACGGTTTTCGTTAGGAGGGCAGGCGATCGGCGGGGAAGTGCAGTTAGAGAAGAAACAAGAGGTGCGATTTTCGGCCGAGCTGTTTTCGATGGTTCCGGTGGATCATCTGCAGATTGTCTGCAACGGAAAAGTTGCTCAGGAGTTGGTTATGGACAACAACCGTAGCTCTGCGCATGTCGATGGCTCGATCCCGCTGGACGAAAGCGGGTGGTGCGTTTTGCGCGCTTTTGGCGATAAGGCGGAGTATCCGATTCTAGATTTGTATCCTTATGCTACGACCAGTCCGGTGTATGTAAATGTGGCGGGTGCGCCGGTGCGCAATGCGGCCGATGCGGCTTACTTTGTGACATGGGTTGACCGGTTGATTGCGGCGGCGCGGAGTAATACTTCGTGGAATACGGTGGCGGAGAAGGAATCGGTGATCTCGATGTTGCTGGACGCTAGAGCGAAGTACGCGGAGCTGGCGAAGTAGATGAGTAAACCCTTTTGTTGCAATTAGCGGAGTGTGTAACGTATAACCACGACAATTATGCAGGACTCAACAGAGGAACAGGTTCAATCGGATGGATTGTCCTTGCGGCAGTCTGGTGGAGCCTGGCAGATTCTCTGGTACCTTCTCCATCTTGCGGCGGTTTACACAATTGTGGAGTTCTGCGCCCCTTGGCTGGCTGGGTGGACGCGCGGTATCCTGTTACCACTTTTGCAGCATCCAACTTCTTCGAGCAGGTTTGAATATCTTTACTCGCACCTTTTCGCGTTTAGCTTCATTCCGTCTTTCCTCGCCGGCTTATTCAACGCAAGATTCAGACACAAAGCCGCCCAATTTGTCTGGCTCGTGCCCGCCGTGATTCTAGCGTATAAACTTACGACCTTCGCGGCACCGTCCGTCTTGCAGAGTCAACTCTCTGGTGCATTCCATCAGTACTTTGGTGGCGGATTCATGATTCCGGAATTTCGTGACTGGCACGATCTTTTCCGAATTGCGGGTTCAAATCCCGATATGACACGGGGCATAGCACAGCTGAACTTCACAGCCCCCTTCTATGCTGGCGTCGGATATAGCATGTCGGCGTGGATAGGCCGTCGAACTGAACTGAACCGAAGAGTCGCCGAAAAAGTGGAGCGGTGGGAGCAGTCGAAATTTGAGCATCATTCATAGCAAAGACCAACAGCTGTAAGAATTTCATGCGCATTGTTATTGCGGGCGGCGGCACGGGCGGACATGTTATTCCGGCGCTGGCTATTGCTCAACAGCTTAAGAAACAATTCGTGGCCGAGGTTCTTTTTATTGGGACTGCTCGCGGCATTGAGACGCGGCTGGTGCCCCAGGCGGGGTTTCCACTGGAGTTGATTCAGGTAGGTGCGCTGAAAAATGTCAGCCTGATGACTCGGACTAAGACAATGTTTGACCTGCCGCGCGCGATTGCGGCTTCTTCGCGGATGCTCTCGGATTTCGATCCTGAAGTTGTGATTGGAGTTGGAGGCTACGCATCGGGGCCGGCGATGGTAGCTGCGATTCGTCGCCGTCTTCCTACGCTGGCTTTTGAACCAAACGTGGTGCCGGGTTTTGCTAATCGAATGATCGCGCGGTGGGTTTCCGCGGCGGCCGTGCACTTTGAAGAAACCTGCCGGTACTTTCCCCGCTGTAAGGTGACGGGCGTTCCTGTACGCGAAGCCTTTTTTAATATTCCGGCGACGAGTTCCGCGACCACTAGTGGCGCACCTACGTTACTTGTCTTTGGAGGCAGTCAGGGGGCGCGCGCTATCAATCAGGCGATGATCGAGTCGCTGGGCGGTTTGCGCGTAAAAATTCCTGGCATCCACGTCATTCACCAAACGGGGCAGCGCGATTATGACCGTGTGCTGACCGCTTATCTGCAGTCGGGGATCTCGGGCGAAGTCCACAAATTTATTGAAGACATGCCGGGCATGTTTGGGCGCGCCGATTTGCTGGTCTGCCGTTCAGGCGCCAGCACCGTGGCGGAGATTGCAGCGGCCGGGAAGCCGGCGATTTTTGTGCCGTTTCCAGCCGCTGCCGACGATCATCAAAACGTGAACGCGCGAGCGCTGGAACGCGCGGGTGCCGCGGTGGTCGTCGAAGAAAGTAATCTGGGTGCAGCCTACCTGGTCGACACGATCGTCGCATTGATCGGCGATTTGAGTCGACTGCAAGGCATGTCCGCGGCGGCGAAAACGCTGGCGCATCCGAAGGCAGTCGAGGAAATAGCGGAGATGGTCGGCGAACTTGCCAACCGCGGGTAGAACTTTTTACCGCAGAGGACGCTGCCAGAGAAAAGCTTAATCAAGAGGTCACAGAGAGAACAGCGAAATTCCGGGTTTTCCCCGCGCTCGGCGTCTCGGCGGTGAAATCGTCTATGATCAGCGTCGTGCATCAGCGTTTTCCCGGTGATTGAGTTTTCATGTTTGCCAAGATTCAGCGCATTCATTTCGTGGGTATCGGTGGCATCGGCATGAGCGGCATTGCCGAGGTGTTGCTTAATCTTGGCTACAAGATTTCGGGTTCAGATCTGAAAAGTTCGACGGTGACGCAGCGACTGGCCGCACTGGGCACAATCGTATTTGAAGGACACACTGCCGCCAATGTCACCGGCGCCGATGTGGTAGTCACTAGTTCCGCGATTTCGGTCGATAACCCCGAAGTTGCCGAAGCTCGCCGAGTACACCTCCCTGTAATTCAGCGCGCTGAGATGCTGGCCGAACTGATGCGGCTGAAGTACGGCATTGCCATAGCCGGCATGCATGGGAAAACCACCACGACTTCGATGGTCGCAGCCGTGCTGGCTGCTGGTGGCCTCGATCCGACGGTCGTGGTGGGAGGGCGTGTCGACGCGATGGGATCGAACGCGCGCCTCGGCAAGTCGCAATACCTGGTTGCTGAGGCTGACGAAAGTGACAGGTCGTTTCTGAAGCTTTCGCCGATTCTCTCGGTGGTCACTAACATTGATCGCGAGCACATGGATTGCTATCGCGACATGCGTGATGTTCGCCGGACATTTCTGGAATTCATGGAGCGCGTTCCGTTCTATGGCGTGGTCGTGGGATGCAATGACGATGCCGTGCTCCGGCGCTTGTTGCCGCGAGTGCATCGGCGCGTGACAACGTATGGAACGAGCCCGGGATCGGATTTCTTGATTCATAATGGGGCGTTGCATAGTGGTCTAGCGCAGAACGATTGGGCACTGAACAGTCCGTCGCCATTGGCCGGGGAGCATAGCCCGCTTATCACCTTTCAGGTGACTTACAAAGAGAAGGATCTGGGAGAGTTCACGTTGCATGTACCGGGCACGCACAACGTACTGAATGCGACGGCCGCGATTGCGGTTGGCACCGCGCTTGACATTCCTGCGGACCAGATCCGTTCCGGGTTAGATGGTTTTCGCGGAGTGGATCGGCGCTTCCAGCTGAAGGGCAAGGCCGCAGGCGTCAGCGTGATTGACGATTACGGCCATCATCCGACGGAAATCCGAGCGACCCTTGCCGCAGCTCGCCAGTGCGGATTTCGCCGAGTGCATGTTATCTTCCAGCCGCACCGCTTTACTCGCACGCGCGATCTGATGGATGAGTTCGCGACCGCCTTCGCCGACGCTGACACGCTTTGCGTACTCGATATTTATGCGGCCAACGAGAAGCCGATTGAGGGCGTTACGGCGGAAGCGCTGGTCAGGCGCATTGCCAGTGCAGAGAATATAAGTGTGGCATACGCCCCTTCTTTTTCCGATGCAGCAGCTATGGTTACGGCGCTTGCTCAACCAGGCGACATGGTGCTGACGCTCGGGGCGGGCAGCGTCTCGCAATTGGGCGCGATGATTCTGCAAAAGCTGCAAACAGCTTAAGAGATATGTGTGCTGCACCTTAACAAAACACATTCTTATGTTGAGCTTTTCCCGTTGACCTTTTGTTACACCGTTCGTCCAACGTCCATACGGTGAGGATTTACCCCATGAATACGAACAAAACCGCGTATTGGATCGCTGTCGGAGTGCTGGCGCTCGGACTGAGCAGCGAATATCAGCATGGACGTCTTGTCACGCTGCACCGGATTGCCGAACGCGCCGATTTGGTGTTGTGCCGGATTTCGACGCACGCCGAACAGGCTCTGGCGGATGCAAGACTTCTGACCACGCAGGATGGCTCGACGATAGCCAATCTGATGGCGTCCGCGGACGCGGCCGAGATGGCGTGGGACAAGAGCGAATTGGTGCGAGAGCAAGCTCGGGAAAAGATTGAGCTTCTTCGGGACAGAGTTCAGGACGTAGTTCGGAACCGAGTTCGAGATGATGATGTTGGGGAGGGGATTCGCGAGCAGATTCGCGCACAGGCCGATGTAATTCGCGCGCAGGCCGAAATGCGCCGGGCGGAGATCGACCAGATTCGCTTGCAGACGCGCTCGCAGGTCAGATTGGCCCATATGGCTAATCGGCGCGTGATGGTGGTTTGTCCGAAGACGGGTGCGCGGATTGTTGTAAACGCCGGGTTACATTCGGTGGACGTTTCTGCGGATGAAGACGAGGACTCGTTCTAACGCTGGGCGCGAACAGGTTGAGTTGGGGTGAGACGGGGCAAGCCCCTCTCTACGGAAAATTTCCACTACTCCGAGCATCCACTCAGATCCTCCGAACCAACTTGGCACTGTTTCAATCCGCAAAAACCGGTTATAGTAAGTTTGCTCAGCGGTTTTCTGTCGACAACTGACTCGAAAGAGTGGCGCGGAAATCAAGTTCTACCGCCGTCCAGGAAGAGTTGTATCCGCTTCCCCGTGACGAACACGACGCTTCCGAGCGTGAGCTTTTCGACGACGCGCGGCTAGTCGATTTGGAGGCGGAGCAGGAATCCCCATTTCTGCGCGGCCAGAAGCGAGTCTCGGTCCGGCGCGGATCGCTCCCGAAAAAAACTGCCAATCGATTGATATTGGCAGGCGGGGCGCTTGCCGTCTTTGTCGTTCTCGGAGCTTTCGCCGCGGGCCTCTACGATTACGGGAAGCACTCCTGGCGTTTCCGCATCGATTCCAGCGATCAGATTGAAATTACGGGCGCCGAGCACGTGGCGCATGCGCAAATCATGGAAGTGATGGGCGGAGATATTGGCCGCAACATTTTTTTCGTCCCACTAGGACAACGCAAACAGCAACTCGAGCAGATTCCGTGGGTGGAATCGGCCAGCGTAATGCGCTTCGTGCCGAATCGACTGCGCATAGAGATTCATGAGCGAACGCCGGTTGCCTTCGCCCGCATCGGTTCACATATTTCCCTGATTGATGCCGGCGGCACGCTGATGGAACTGGGGACGGGTGGTAAACACAAATATTCGTTTGCCGTGATTGCAGGAATGAATACTGGCGAGCCCCTCTCAACGCGCGCCGCACGGATGAAGAATTACAACCAAATGGTTCGTGAACTCGATTCTAGCGGTGCACACTATTCCCAGGAACTGAGCGAAGTGGATCTCAGCGATCCCGAAGACGTGAAAGTGATCGCTGCCGATTCGAACGGCGATGTGCTCGTTCATCTCGGCTCGGCAAATTATCTGCAGCGCTACAAGACCTACGTGACACACGTGCAGCAATGGCGGCAGCAGTTCGATAAGCTCGAATCGGTGGACTTGCGCTACGACGGCCAGATCATCGTCAATCCCGATCTCGACGGAATGGCTCGTCAGCCAGCCTTGACGCCAGCGGCAGCCAAAAAGGCAATGGCCGCGGGAGTAAGAACTGCAGCCATCGTCAACTACGAAAAATATGTAACGTATCCAGTTCCGCCGGCTCCGGTGAAGAAGGAAGTGAAGCCGAAGGCAAAAGCCGCAGTACATCAGGCTGCAGCTCATCATGCTCCAGTTAAGCCGGGTATTGTTAAATCAGGTGCGGTTAAACCGGCTCTCCTCAAGCAAGCGCCAGTGAATCAAGCAGCGCTAAGGACGCGGGTAACTTCGGCGCCTGTTGCTGCTGCAAAAAATACTGTGCCATCGCGTTCGGCTGTGCCCGCAAGGGCAGGCGCCGTTACCCCTGGACAAAAGAAGCCAAACGCGGGCATTCCGAAGGAGACTCCGCAGAGCTAGCGATCATCATAATTATGCCCAGCCACGAGCCCAATTTCATTACCGCGATTGACGTAGGTAGCGCCAAGACTTCTGTCCTGGTGGCCGAACTGAGCGAGAACGGACTGCGTTATCGTGGCCACGGCATCAGCGAATCGCGCGGTCTGCGAAAAGGTGTGATCACCGAGCTAGACAAGGCTGTCGGCAGTATTCAAAAAGCGGTGGAGCATGCCGAAGATGTAGCCGGAATTCCGATTGAGCATGCACTGATCGGCATCGCGGGTGCGCACATTCGTGGAATGAACAGCCACGGTGGCATCAGCTTCGGCACACGGTCGCGCGAAATCGGACGCGATGAAATCCGTCAGGCCGTAGACAAAGCCCGTACCGTGCCACTGCCCGGCGATCGCGAAATTCTCCACCTATTGCCGCAGGAGTTCATTCTTGACGATCAGCCAGGCGTGCAGGACCCCACTGGCATGATGTGCACGCGCCTGGAAGTGCGCGTGCACATAGTGACCGCGTCGTCGGGCGCCACGCAGAACTTGGTGACCGCGGTGAATAAAGCAGGTGTTCATGTGGACGACACCATCTTTGAGCCGCTAGCTTGCGCAGACTCAGTATTGCGTTCCGATGAACGCGAACTTGGCGTCTGCCTTGTCGATCTCGGAGCCGGTTCGTGCGATCTGATCGTCTTTCAGCAGGGCGCAGTCGCGCATACCGCTGTTATTCCCGTCGGTGGCGATCACTTTACGAGCGATCTTTCGGTTGGCATGTGTACGGGGCTGGCCGACGCGGAGATGCTTAAGAAAAATTTCGGGAATGCTGTTCCGACGCTCATTCCCGAGGGTAACGAAGTCGAAGTGCCGTCGGTTGGAGGCCGGCCTTCGCGCATGATGCCGCAGCGCATGGCTGGAGAGATTCTGGAGCCACGCGCCCGCGAGCTTTTTGAGTTACTGCGCGACAATCTTCGCCACGCTGGTGTTCTCGAGCACTGCATAGCAGGATTCGTGCTGAGCGGGGGCGCTTCGCGTCTTCCTGGAATCCTTGACGTGGCGGAATCGGTGTTGCGCAAAGCCGCGCGTCTTGCGTGGCCTGCGCCGATGCCAAAGATGCCGTCGTTTATGGCCGAGCCTGAGTTTGCGACGGTGCTGGGCATGACTTATTACGGTCATCGAGCGCGGCTTGCTCGCGGTCTGCAAGAGCCCGGATTTGGTTCGCGCATGAAGGCTTTGTTTGCAAGAAAGGGCGCGTAAGAAAGAGCAAGGAAAACTTGAGTAAGGATGTTAGTGATTTGCGAAAGGGTTTGGTTCTTGCTGAGAACTGATTTACGAGGTGAATTATGACTGAAGATAACGGACTTCGCATCTGCTTCAATGAAGAAGCCCGCAACGACGCACGCATTAAGGTCATTGGTGTCGGCGGCGGCGGTAACAACGCGGTCAATCGCATGATTGACTCCGGAATGGAACACATTGAATTCATCGTAGCCAACACCGACTTGCAAGCATTACGTATGTCGCGCGCTGCTACCAAGATTCAATTAGGAGTGAAGCTTACCAACGGACTCGGCGCGGGCGCCAATCCAGAGATCGGCCGCAAAGGCGCGCTCGAGGACTCCGACAAAATTATCGAAGTGCTTGAAGGCGCTGACATGGTTTTTGTGACCGCCGGACTCGGCGGTGGAACCGGCACCGGCGCAGCCCCGATTATCGCTTCGCTTGCCAGTGAAATGGGAGCGCTCACTGTGGCCGTGGTTACCAAACCATTTGCATTTGAAGGCAAACGCCGTATGCAACAGGCTGAGCGCGGTATCGCTGAGCTCATGGAGTCGGTCGATACCACCATCGTGATCCCCAATGAAAAACTGCTTGCCGTTGCCGAGAATGCCGGCTTCTTCGAATCTTTCCGCATCGCCGACGATATTCTGCGTCAAGGCGTGCAGGGCATCTCGGACATCATTACCATCCCCGGCATTATCAACCGCGACTTTGCCGATGTGAAAGCCATCATGGCAGGCATGGGTTATGCGGTGATGGGCACGGCGACCGCGTCGGGCGAGCATCGCACCGTGGAAGCCGCGCAGCGCGCCATTGCCTCTCCGCTGCTGGAGGCCGGCGCAATCGACGGAGCCCGAGGCATTCTAATCAACATTACCGGCTCGAATTCGCTGAAGCTGGCCGAAGTGCAGCAGGCATGCACCATTATTCAAGGCGCTGCTCACGAAGATGCCAACATCATTTTCGGAGCTGTTCTCGACGAGAAGATGAAAGACTCGGTCAAGATCACGGTGATCGCGACAGGTTTCAAAGAGTCCGAGATGCGCCGTACGCGCCAGCACGAGAACTATGATCCAGTGATACTTTCGCGCAGCGTTACCAGAGATGCCAGGCAAGAAACCTCGCGTCAAACCTCATATCAGCACGACCATTTCCGTGAGCTCGAACCCATGGCCGAACCCGCGCCGGTCTTCGAGCCTGAACCAGCCTTTGAGCCAGATCCCGCGCCGGTAGCGTTTCAGGAATCAGAGTCGATGGGCTCGCCGTATTCTGCCGAAGTAATTTCGCTTGATGCCATACGCTCTGTCACTCCTACTTACCAGGCAGAGGATCTCGATGTCCCAGCTTTCCTACGGAAGCGTAGCGAAGTAATGTAGCGGATAAAATTCGCCGGAGGAATGGTGTGCCGCTTAGGGAAAGAATGAACAGCGGCTACAACCGCATCGCTGGACAAAGCGTGGAACGCCTAGCGGCCCTCAGCGATGGCATCTTCGCTTTCGCGATGACTCTGCTGGTGCTCGACTTGCGCGTGCCCGCACTGGAGGCGGTACACAGCGAGCATGATCTATGGCGCGGCTTGACCGCGCTTACTCCTCGGCTGGTGATGTATCTCATGAGCTTTCTGACCTTGGGTATTTTTTGGGTCGGTCAGCAGACACAACTCAACCATCTTGCCAGCTCCAACATCCGGCTTTCGTGGATCCATATTGTCTTCCTGTTTTTCGTTTCGATCACGCCGTTCTCCACTGCGTTGCTGGCGGAATTCACGTCGTATCGGATCGCCCTGATCGCTTACTGGCTGAACATTTTGTTCTTGGGTTTCGCGCTTTATATTAGTTGGGGATGTGCCACGCGATCAGGATTGGTGAAGGGCGACATCCCGGCTGAAGTGCCAGCAGCCGTTTGCCGCCGCATCTTGATTGCGCAATCACTGTATTCATTCGGCGCGTTGCTCTGCATTATCAGCACCCATTGGAGCATAGCGTTCATAGTTATAGTGCAGCTCTACTACGCGATCGCGCCTCGCCTTCAGAAGTGAATTTCGCTCCATGCTAAACAGGTTCGGACATTACAAAGCCGCCCCGCAGGGCGGCTGATATGGCAATGCCAGAAATACGGAAGATCTCGACCGTTACACTCTAGGCGGCTGCCTGAAACGGCTCGTCGAAACTGCCTCCATAGATGGCTGGTACCTTCGATCCCATAGGACGCAGATAAGTAGCCAGCTCGCCTCGATGGTGAATGCTGTGATTGTTCAGGAATCCCAGATAGAACGCAGCCGGTAAGTTGAAAACGCCGAAAAACTGGATCGGCGTCAGTAACTGTTCCGCCGACAGAGCTTGAACCCGATCCGCACCGCGCTTCATATTCTTGCCATACCAATCCACCAGTTCCGCGACGGTCTTAGGCTTGTCTGCTTCCGCCGGATTCGCCATGTTGAATTTGAGATCCGCGATCCCATCCAGGAATTGGTTGTCGGTGTTCGAGATGTGCCAAGCCAATTCCCAAGCTGAGCGCGCGTTGGGGTCGGGCCGGTAGTCCTTCTTCGCGTCGGGGACGGCAGCCAAAACTTTCTTGGTTGTTTCAACTTCTCGGGCAAAGCCATCGAGCATCAAGTCGCGATAACCCAAGGCAAAATCGGGCGTCTGAGTAGACATAACAGTTCTCCTTTGTCGACTGGTGTTAATAAATGATCGCTGCAATCAGGCGCTAACTATAGTTCAAGAAAACGAGAAGAGCAAACCACCTATCAACCACGCGAATTATTGACTGCGAGATGCTCTCACAATTCTCGTCGAAACTACTCGCCACGATAGGGGTTATCATTGGTCGATATGCGAAGTGCCGGAAAAGTTATGCTTCAGGACACAGTGCCTTGCATCTTGCACAATTTTTGCCTCTGCAGTGTGGCGCTGGCCGTTCTGCTCGCGAGTCAACTCGCGGCCGCTTCATCGTCGGGCCCATTAGTCGTAGACGGTCACAGCCACGTCGTCGTCATGGAGTACGAGGCCTGGTTTGGTCCCAACGCCGTGACCTTCCAAGACAGCTCAGCCATGCCGCTGCTGCAATCGCCGGATATGCAACCTGTGGGAGGTGGTTACGATAGCGCCGATCCAGCCATCCTCAAACAACACGTAGCCTGGCTCGAAAACATGGGAATCGACGCGGCTATTAGCGATCTAACCAATAATGTGAGCTGTATTTTTAACAGCGAATGGTTCATCAAGAAATATGTCCCAAATTGCTCGCCAGCTTTTCGCACTAACAATCAGAACATCCGTAACAATACTGGTAACTTGTATCCTGCATGGGCAAGCCTTGGAACCTGTCTCAAGCTGATTCCCTTGCTCGGCGGCATCGACAACAATGTTCTGATCAAAGATGACGACGGCAAGACCGCGTTTGAAAAAGAAGTGGAATACTTTGGCGCGCGCATGCACCAATATCCGGATCTGAATGTGATTTACGAAGGCAAACCGCTCATGCTCATTTTTCTGGGCGCCGCGCAGGATCCGAATCCCGTCGATCATCCGCTCTGGTATCGGCTGGAGCAGTTTTTGCAACACCATCCCGAGATTGGCGAGAAATATACTTTCAAGCTGATGGCTGGGTATCTCGATAGCCAGCCTGATCTATGGGCAACTCAGGGCACGCCTGATGGGCCCGTAGAAATTAATCCTGAATATGGCTTCTGGAGTTGGGTCGACCGGCTTAATGCGACTTGCACAGAACCGTTGTGCCCGTACTATCCTTCTTACAATCAAGCCCGTTCAAGGGTTGAGAACTTTACCGCGTCTATCGCCACTGCCGGGCAAAATGGATGGGGATGTCCCAATCCAAATGCGCTGCCTTACTGTCCCGACGACGCTCTTCGTTTCGGAACCGACGACAACTACGTTTCGTTCGACGCCTTCATGACTTACGCGAAGCAGTTGAAGCCCATCTTTCTGGTGATTCATCAGTTCAATGAATTCACCGCTCCCGATGAAGGCTTTGACGCTAACACCAATGACGATATCGAGCCCGCAAATTTATGGGGCAAGGGCGCTCTCAGGGTGGTGAAAGACGAGATCAAAGCCTACAGGCAAGCTGCTCGCTGAACTTAAATTTGAGGTCAAGGCCAGTAATTAGACGCTAACTGGCTGCTTAGCTCCTACCACAACTCGAGTAAGCCACTCATACCGGTCGGCTTTCTCACCGCGAACAATCCCATAGAACTCCGCTTGTAGAGATTTAGTCATGGGACCGAGCTTGCCGTTGCCCACAGCGATTTTGTCGACAGAGCGAATGGGCGTGATTTCGGCGGCAGTGCCGGTAAAGAAAACTTCGTCCGCAATGTAGAGCGATTCCCGCGGAATCTGCTGCTCGACAATCTTGATGCCCAGGTCGCGCGCGATTTGCAGAACCGAATCGCGCGTAATGCCAGGAAGCACCGAGTTCCCCAGCGGAGCCGTCTGCAATACGCCGTTGCGAATGACAAATAAATTCTCACCCGAGCCTTCACTGACGTAGCCATTCACATCGAGTGCAATGCCCTCAGCGTAGCCGTTAACGATCGCTTCCATCTTGATGAGCTGCGAGTTCATGTAATTCGCGCCAGCCTTGGCCATGGCAGGCAAAGTGTTGGGCGCTATCCGAGTCCAGGAAGAAATACAAACGTCCACGCCCTCGCTGGCGTCCGATCCCAAATATTTTCCCCAGGGATAATTCGCGATATAGACCTCGGTAGGGGAGTTGAAGGGATTAACCCCAGCCTCACCGTATCCGCGGAGGACGATGGGACGGATGTAGCAAGGCCACACGCCATTGTGTTTCACCAGTTCGATCATGCCGCGCAAGATCTCGTCGCGAGTGAAGGGAACATCGATCCGATAAATGCGAGCCGAGTCGATGAGGCGCTGCATGTGTTCGGTGGCGCGAAAGATCGCTGGGCCGCTAGGCAGCGCGTAACAGCGAATGCCTTCAAAAACCGAAGAGCCGTAGTGCACTACGTGAGACATCACGTGGATCGTGGCGTCGTCCCAGGCAATAAATTTTCCGTTGTGCCAGATTTTGTCAGTCTTCTGAATTGCCATGCAGACTCCTTCGGTATAAAGATTCGCGGAAGCGGCGGAGGATTCTTCAAATGATCGAAGAATTTTTCTTCCAGACAAGAATTATAACGCGGAAGCGCTCCGGCACAGCTGAATCAGGAGTTCAGAGCCGGGCCCATTTGTCCGGACTAGGTGTCCGGCAAGACGGTGCGTTTCGCCGTCTATTCCTGGCATCGTCTGGTTCTAGCGAATGGCAATGATATTGTTGGCGACGAATCCGGATTCACCTGCGACCATCAAGCGCATCGTGATCCGTTCCGCTTTGTAGTGGTGGGTGCGATGCATCAGGTAGGCGGCACCAACTGCCGCGCCAAAACCAAGAGCCGACCCAACAGCCTCTCCCGGTGCACCGCGAGTCACGAAGGGACGCATAACCGGATTCACTTCACGGAGACCTTCGCTTAGGCCGCGTTGGGTAGTGATGGCATCGGCGGCAACCAGGCCGGCTAGGATGCCGACGTTGACTTTGTTTTCGGTCGTCCAGAAAGGATGTTGAGGGGTGGGTGAATCGGGAAGCGCAAAGCTGGTCACTGCGAAGTTCTGTGCCTGAACGGCGGCACTAAGCAAAAGAATCGAGAGGAGGAGTTTCATCTGATCTCCAGTAATTAATATGTCGGTAAGATGAGAGTAAGTTAACGGGGTACCCGAGTACATGGCCCAATCCCGTAGGATAGATGGCCTTATGGTAAGAGTGACCGTTCAGTCTTTGGCAGGTTACTTGCGCAGGTCGAAAGCCGCCAAACGTGGCTCACAGCGGGCGGTTCGTGTGTTATTGAGACAGCGGGTACTTGCGAGCGGCAGGTGTCGTTTTGGAGAATGCAACTTGAGGTTGGCCCGTCTATACGGCGGTCTGGGTAAGACGTGTATGTCCCCAATAAGGGACATTCTTGCGGATTACTAGTAACTATTACATTAGTTTCAAGAGGCGTGGTCTTACAAGCCCCAGATCCGATTTGCGCCGATCACCAAGCCTAGAGTAAGGCAAGCGATCAGGATCTCCCCGAGAGCCCCTACGATGAACGGACGCAAACCCTGCTTGGACATTTCGCGGAAGTTAGTGCACAGGCCGACACCAGCGAAGGTCAGCAGGAATGCCCACTTGGAAAGATTCCCGAGCGACGCGACCTGCCCTTTGCTGAACGTGTGGAAACTGACCAGCAGTGAAATCAAGAGAAAGCCGAGAATAAACTTTGGAAACTTCTTCCACAAGAATGCGGCCTTGTTGGTGACCGCCTCGGCCTGGCCTCGTCCTGCCCAATAGATCGCATATGCCAGCACAACGAAGCCAATCATGGCATTGCGTGCCGTCTTGGCGAGCACGGCTACTTTGCCGGCGGCATCCGAATACAAGGCTCCGGCGGCGGTTGCCTCAGCCGTATTGTCGACTCCTAATCCGGCCCACAAGCCATACGAGACATCATTCATGTGCAGACTGTGAGCAATTACCGGAAATGTAAATAGCGCCAGCGCTCCGAGCGCCAGAATCGCGGCGATGGCGAAAGAGGAATCCTCATCGTCGGCATCAATGGCGCCCTTGGCGGCGATGATGGCGGAAACGCCACAGACGGCTGATCCGATAGCCAAGAGCGATATCAGTTTCGGCTTCAGCTTGAAGAGCCTTCCCAGGAAGGTCATCAATAACAGTGAAAGCGTGATCTCGATCACGACGAGCGCTAGGCTGATGCCACCCAATTTCAGAACGTCGGCGAGAACAAAGCGCGCGCCGAGAAGCACGATCCCAAGTTTTAACCAGAACTCATAGGTGGCGACGCCAGCTTCAAACACTTTGGGCACGCCCACGGTGTTGGCGATGGCCAAGCCGATCAGAATCGCCCAAAGAACATACTCAATATTGGGAAATATCCAATTGTGCGTTTTGGCGTAGGTGTTCAGGAAGTGTTCCAGGAACTTGCCTGCATATCCGATCGCGGCCAGCAGAAGAACGCCGGGCACGGCACTCAGCGCATTCAGCATGGTGCTATCAGATTTAACGGGCGACAGGGCAGTGGTCGATGCCATAACTTCTCCGTCAGAAATAAAATTGCGTTGCTGTGGTTCATTACCAGAGCCGGCTACCAAGGCACGTTTTTAAAAATGTCGAATCTCACGGCCAGCGCCAGTATGAGAGCGACAATCACAGCCCAGACATCGAGCGAGAGCCATGATGATCCCGTGTCGGGGGAAACTGTAGTGGACTTGTCCGTTGCCATTGGAACTTTCTCCTTAATTCACTCTCGACTTACTCTCGGGCCGCATCTTTGCGAAATAAACAAGAGACGGAGTCTAAAAGAGATTAAGATTACCATTATTCCCATGTACATCATAGACATTATATGCAATTCGGCACCCAGCGCGACTTGTCGGCCATTCCCCTTTAGCTCGGGCAGGTTAAAGACTTACGCTGGTGTCGTCAATGAACGATGCGGGAGTTCTGCAGCCTATTGCATTTGTTGAGCGGCAATCTTGCGGTTTTTGGGATCGAGCCCCCTCATTATCCGGCGGCAAAGATCCGTGCAAGCCTAAGCCAGCGTGCGCCCCACAATGCGTTCCAACACGCGTAGCGGGGAGCGATCCGGGTTCTTCATGGCGGTTACGGGCAAGTAGAATGTCTGCTCAAAAGCAAACTGGCCTGACATGGCGGCGTGCGACACAGAATCTGTGAAGCACGCCCAGGTGGTGCCCGGAGGAATGGAAATTTGCACTTGGGCAACCTGCGACTGATAGCTGTCATTTGCCTTCATCCCATCGTGAATGCCGAGCATGTAGTGGTCATATTCGGTCCGCCACCCCTTTACGATGCGCAGCCAGTAGAGCAGAGAGGCCGATCCGGGCCGAGGAGGCTTGATCGCGGGAAGGAAATTGATTGCGACCTGCTCGAACATCTCTCCCACGCGCCAAATTCTGGGCATCTGAGGGTTGACGTTCGTGAATACCCTAAGAATTCGGACACCCTGCATCGGTCGCGATGGAAAGGCGTCCACATGTAACCTGGTGTCGTCGTGTCTCCACGATGTGGGCCGGCCAGCGATCTCGGCGGGACGAAAGCTCGTGAACCCCGGCGTTAAATGGTCGCTATATCCCGGACAGAGTGCCTTCAACAGATCAGAAGCCCAATTGTAGTAGCGCTGCAACATGCCGAGTAATTCGTCCCGCTCGGTTCCCTCGCAATGAGTGCCGCGCAATGCGCCGGAGGCAGGACGGAAACTCACATTTTTCGATTTGCCGTCCAGACAACCGGGAGAAAGAAACCGGCGCTCGGCCGCAGATAGATCAAAAGGAAGCTGCGGCGCGTACAGCAGCTTACCGGTTTCAAGCCCATCCGCAGCTTTCGCCACGATCACGGCAGAAAATGGCCCTTGCCACGACGTAATGTCGAGCGGTTCGAGAACCTCCATAATTGCCTAAGCTCTCACTTTGCTTATATCAATGCTCAATTTAAGGTCATCTTGGCAGTCGCCGACAAAATCTCAACTCCGAATTCTACCTTCGCCATCCTGCGTGTGCCAGAAAAGCCAGCTCCCAGCTGTGGATTTTTTTAACCGCATATTCATCTTTCCGTCACCTACTGTTAACCGTGACCCCGCTACCTTAGAGCCTCTGCAGTTCCGCAAATACTCCTCAGGAGGAAATTCCATGTCACCGTCCAGTCTTCTGGCGAAAGCCAGACAGCACCTCACCGTTGGCACAAGTCTGCTGGCTCTGCTTGTCAACATGGGGATGCAGACTCCGCTTGCCGCTCAGGAACATGCTCCCACCGCCGCATCTCCGATTCAGCATGTGATTGTAATCATCGGAGAAAACCGCAGCTTCGACCACGTTTACGGAACCTATGTGCCAGCAGCTGGGCAGACTGTTTCCAATCTGCTCTCCAAAGGCATTGTCACCAAGTCTGGAGGCCCCGGCCCGAATTATGCGTTGAGCGCCCAGAACAGCGCGCTCGACCTTACAACTTTTGCCATCAGCCCGACGGGCAAGCAAGTATATTCCAGCATACCGGCCGCGCTTGCTGGAGGCGCGACTACAGCCAGCGACACGAGCCCAGCTCCGTTTGTGACGTTGGCAGTTGCGGAACTCGCCGAACCCGATCTCTTTGGCAAATACAATAAGTACTTAACGACCGGAGCAACCGGTTTGCCCTACGGCGTACCCGATACGCGAATCAAGAACGTGAACAGCCTCAAATCCGGCGTATTCCGCCTTACTCCCATAAAGTATGACGATTACGCTAACAGCCCGGTCCACCGCTTCTATCAGATGTGGCAGCAGACAGATTGCTCCGTCGCAACCGCGACCACTGATAACCCAAGCGGCTGCTTGAGCGATCTTTTTTCCTGGGTTGAAGTCACCATCGGCGCAGGCAACAATGGAGTTGCTCAGCCCAATCCGTTCACCAATCTCACCACCGGTGAAGGTTCGACTTCTCTGGGGATGTACAACATTTCGGCGGGCGACGCTCCTTATATGAAGTATCTCGCCGACAACTACACCTTAAGCGACAATATGCACCAATCCGTGATGGGCGGCACAGGAGCCAATCACATCATGTTTGGTTTTGCTGACGCTATCTGGTACAGCAACGGCAAAGGCGAGATTGCGAAGCCGCCCAAAGAACAGATTGAAAATCCCAATCCGCAGAAAGGCACCAATAACTGGTACGACCAGGACGGTTACTCCGGCGGCAGCTACACGGATTGCTCCGATCTGACACAGCCAGCCGTTCCGGTCATCACGAACTACCTGCAGTCCCTGAATCCTCCCATCAACCCACGCTGCACAACCGGTGCCTACTATCTGCTGAACAACTACAACCCCGGCTATAACGGAGATGGGACCCTCACCAAACAATACTCACCGTTCACCATTCCACCCACGTCGCAGCCTCACATTGGCGATGTGCTCAGTGGCGCTGGTGTTTCGTGGACCTATTTCGGCGAAGGCTGGAATCTTTACCAGACCGACCCCGCCGGACAGAATCCCTACGATGCCTATTGCAACATCTGCAATCCCTTCCAGTACGCGACGGACATCATGAGCAGCGCGGCGCAGCGTGAAGCCCACATTCAGGACACAACCACCCTGTATGAGGACATCGACACTGGCAATCTACCCGCAGTTTCCATCGTGAAACCGAGCGGATTTACAGATGGTCACCCGGCTTCTTCGAAGCTCGATCTGTTTGAAGGATTCGTGAACAAGATCGTCAACCAAGTGCAAGCCAACCCGACATTGTGGGCGAGCACGGCCATCTTCATAACCGAAGATGAAGGCGGTGGCTACTATGATTCCGGCTACATTCAGCCGCTCGATTACTTCGGCGATGGCACCCGCATTCCGCTGCTCATCGTCTCGCCCTACTCTACTGGAGGCATTGTCAATCACAGCTATGCTGACCATGTTTCCATCATTAAATTCATCGAACGCAACTGGGGACTGGGGACGATTGGCCCGAACACTCGTGACAATTTCCCCAATCCGGTTGTGGGATCGAATCCCTACGTGCCGACCAATAGTCCTGCATTGGACGACCTGTTCGACGCATTCAATTTCGGCGCCAACGCAAAGCTGGCGAAAAAGTAAATCGTAAGACTGTAAGTTTGATCGCTCAGTCGGCTGGAGACTTGTGCTCCAGTCCGGCTGAGGCATTTATTCCGCAATTCTCGTTTATATTTATATTTTGATGTAGGAGTCGCTTGTGATGGCTCGTTCTCGCTTCAGCGCATGCTTTGTTCTTTTTTGCGCCGCCAATTTTTTTGTGACCATCTCCGCTTCCGCCGCGCAACCCCAGGCCGCACTGACCCAAAAAGATTTGGCTCCTGAAAAACCATCTCACGCCCAATCCGCCGACGTCAGCGGCGATTGGCAGGTTTCATGGCAAGGTCGGCTAGGCGCCGAGGAATGCCTGCTGCACTTGCAGCAAGACGGCACAAAACTAACCGGAACTCTGAAAAGTTTGCACGGCCTCTCGTCGTTGTCAGGCACGGTTGATTCGGAGACGGTTAATGATGCTGGGAAACGAATTTCTTTCGACGTGAAGTTCGAGGGCCCACACCCCTTCACCACGAGATTTACCGGGACCGCGAACGATGGCAAAATCGAGGGGACATCGCAGGCGATCAGCGTAGGCGGCAGCGGAGCATATTTGGGCCATGCCGGAGAAATTGCACAGCCCGAGCATCCTTGGACTGCAGTTCGCGTAGTGAACCAGTTCGCCAAAACCGGCTCCGACCCGAACCCTCCGGCCAAAAAGTGATCGCAGTTCCCTATACATCATGATCAATCGGCGCGACGTATTGCGAATGGGTCTCGGTGTGGGCGCTGATCTGCTGGTTGCTCCACGGAACCTATTTCCGCAAACAACTGGTGCACCATCTGGTATGAACACGCCGGCAATGAACATGCCGGTTGCAAATCCACAAATTCCTTCGGGGCCGTTGGCAAATCTAGCGCCACCGCCGGTTGCACTGGCCAGCTACGTGACTCCCTTGTCGATTCCGCCCGTCATTCGCCCTAAGGCTGGTGCCGCGCCAATCCAGATTCACATGCGCCCATTCCACCATCGCGCGCACCGTGATCTTCCGGCCACTACGATGTGGGGATACAACAGCATGTGGCCCGGACCAACCTTTGAAGTACGCAAAGGCCAGCCTATCTCGGTGAAGTGGACGAACCAACTTCCCACCAAACATTTTCTTCCGCTTGATTACACCATCCACGGTGAAGAACAGGATGTTCCCGAAGTTCGAACGGTCACGCACGTCCACGGCGCTCGGGTCATGCCGGATAGTGACGGCTATCCAGATGCCTGGGTCACATCGGACGGCCGCGCCGGATCGGTGCGCGCCGCTGATCCCTGCCATTACCCCAATGATCAGAATGCTACAACGCTTTGGTATCACGACCACTCCATCGGCATCACTCGTCTCAATGTTTACGCAGGTCTGGCTGGTTTTTACATCATCCGCGATCCCGAAGAAGATAAATTCAACCTTCCCAGCGGCCCTTACGAAATTCTGCTCATGATCCAGGATCGCAGCTTCAGCGCCGACGGTTCGCTGTTGTATCCGCCCGCGCCGAATGGCACGCATCCGGTATGGATGCAGGAATTTTTCGGCAACGCCATTTGCGTGAATGGAAAGGCGACGCCGTTTCTTGAAGTCGAGCCCCGCAAGTATCGCTTCCGTATGGTCAACGGCTCTAACTCGCGCTTCTATCATCTAACACTGGTGCCTGCGGATGCCTCCGGAAAGCCCAACGGCAAGCCCACCGACGCTCCGCCTTTTATTCAGGTCGGCAGCGACGGAGGCCTGCTGCCGGCGCCCGTGCGCATACATTACCTAATCTTTTCCCCAGGTGAGCGCTTCGACATTGTGATCGATTTCTCTCAACACAAAGGCGCAAGTGTGGCGATGACCAACGACGCACCCGCTCCTTACGCCCGGGGTGGCGAAATCGTACCTTCCGACGAGATGCTTTTCAAAGTCACGAAACCCCTTTTGGGAACCGATGCAAGTGAAGTTCCAGAAACGCTCGTGCCTTTTACACCGCTCGATGCCGCTCACGCCGTCCGAGAACGAACTTTGTCCCTCACTGAAATGGATCGTCCCTCTGATGGCTACACCATGATCGGTCTGCTCGGTCAAAAACACTGGGACGATCCCATCACGGAAGACCCAAAAGTTGGCTCCACGGAAGTCTGGTCCTTTGCTAATACGACCGGCGACGTGCATCCCATGCACCTCCATCTGGTGCAGTTCCAGGTGCTCAATCGTCAGCTCTTCGATACGCAAACCTACCTGCAAACCGGAAAACTCGTTTTCACCAATATTCCGATTCCTCCCGAATCCAATGAACGCCCCGCCTGGAAAGACACCATCAAAACTTATTCCGGATACGTCACACGAGTGATTGCGCGCTTCGATCTTCCCGCGGGAACGCAGGCCAAGCCCGGTGAAGAATTCCGTTACGTCTGGCATTGCCACGTGCTCGAACACGAAGACAACGAGATGATGCGCCCCTATAAGATCGTCGGTTAGTCGCCCACTCGATCATTTTTTGTTCCACATAATTGTTCTGCTTACGGAACCCGGCCTTTGCCGCCGCCGTACAACTTCAGTGTGAAAAGCCTTCCTGCAGAGACAGGGATTGCTCCGTCTCCAACTCCAAAGCTGCGGCAATCCCCACAAGTGGCACATTTGCCCCGATTCATGGCAGAGGTTGGCTAACTCTTTTGCGTTACGCGGGTCCAACTAACGGGAAGGTCGCGAGCCTTGAACATTCGGGAAGTGTTGCGTCAGACGGTCAGTTCGATTGCGGCTCATAAACTGCGCAGCTTCCTGACCATGTTTGGGATCATTTGGGGCATCACATCGGTAATTCTGCTGGTCGGCCTCGGAAAAGGATTCAGCCGCGATCAAAAAGAACGATTGAAAACTATAGGCGTCGATCTGGCAATCATCTGGGGAGGCCGCACCAGCGAACAAGCGGGAGGATACGCCGCCGGACGCGTAGTACGCCTGTCGATTCGTGATGCCGTACTGATCAAGCAGGAAGCCTATCTGATCAAAACGGTCAGCCCCGAACTGCGGCGCAGCGTTTCCGAGGTAAGCCGTTACAACGCAGCATCGCGTCCAGTGCGCGGAGTGTGGCCGGATTACCAACGTTTCCGTTCGCTGAAGGTCCAGGAAGGACGGCTGATGACGGATGACGACGAGAACGACGGCCGCCGCGTGGTGGTGCTTGGCGTCGAGAGCCGCGATCAGTTGTTTCCCGGTAAAGCGGCCATCGGCGAAACCCTGATGATGAATGGCTCGCCGTATACGGTCATCGGGGTGCTCGAAAAGAAAAAGCAAAATGGCAGTTATGGGAGTGGGCCGGACAATACACAGCTCTTTGTTCCGTATGCATCGATGGCGCGCGATTATCCTCCGGGTGAGCGTCCGGGCATATTCAAAGGATGGATTAACAACCTGGTAGTCGAAGTCGGCGACCCGGCACATCACGAGGAGGCATTGCGGCAGGTTTATCAGATTCTGGGGCGCGAGCATAATTTTGATCCACGCGATAAAGATGCGCTCATGATCTGGGACACACTCGAAGGCTCGCAACTTGTAGAACGTATCTTCGACATCATGACCATCTTCTTTGGCGCGGTCGCGCTGATGACACTTTCACTCGGCGGTATTGGCGTTATGAACATCATGCTGGTTGCGGTCACCGAGCGGACTCGAGAAATTGGCGTGCGCAAATCTTTAGGTGCAACTGCGGCGGACATCCGCAACCAGTTCTTCGCCGAATCAGCGGCGCTAATGATGATCAGCGGCGCGCTTGGTCTCGGCATCGGGGTGGGTATTTGTTTAGTGGTGAGCAATGTGCAGTTGCCCGATATCGTGCCGCATCCAGTAATTTCTCCCGTCGCAATTATTGTGTCGCTGTTGACGCTGGGACTCATCACGATCGCGGCTGGAATGTATCCGGCGCAGCGGGCCGCGGCACTTAGTCCGATCGAATGCCTGCGGCAGGAATAGGCAAGTGAAGATCAAGGAATTAATCCGGCAAAGTTGGGATGCGCTTACGCGCAACCGGCTACGTTCCATCCTGACGATGATGGGCATCGTCTGGGGATTGACGACGGTCGTGCTGCTGCTTGGCTACGGGCAGAGCGTAAGCGCGGGCGTGCTCAATGCTTTCCTCGGCATCGGTAACAACGTGATCATGGTTTGGGAAGGTCAGACCAGTATGCAAGCAGGTGGAGAGCGCGCCGGCAAGCGTATTCACTTCAAGTATGAAGATGTCGAGGCGATTCGCGAAGAATCTCCACTGGTGCGACTAATCAGTGCGGAATGGGACGACAATTTCGGCTACAAGTATGGCGATCGCGTGGTCACGGTGTCGACTAAAGCGGTGCAGTATCCCTACGGCGAGATACGCAAGCTGAACGTGGCCGAAGGCCGTTACTTCGAGGAGAGCGATTTTACCGAGCATCGCCACGTTCTTATTGTGGGTCCGAATGCGTCAAAGAAAGTCTTCGGCAATCGCGATCCGGTAGGTGAGTTTGTAACCATCAACGGCCTAAGCTGGAAGGTAATCGGCGAACTTCGCCTCAAAATCCAGGATAGCTCCAATAACGGGCCTGACAATGAGAACTTTTTCATGCCATTTGAGAGCATGGGCGACGTTAATGACAAGCGCGATCCGGAGATGATTGTGTTTCAAGCTGTCACACCGCTGCAGCACAAAGCGGCGCTGGAGCAGGTACGGGAAGTACTGTCTCGGCGGCACAACTTCAATCCCAAGGACGACAAATCGACTCCCGAGTGGGACACGGTGGATGACTCGAAAGACATTCAGCAGTTCGGTCTGGCGCTGCAACTCATTCTCGGATTTATTGGGATGCTTACATTAGGCGTTGGTGGGGTCGGCGTGATGAATATAATGCTTGTGAGCGTTACCGAGCGGACTAAAGAAGTTGGATTGCGCAAGGTGCTTGGCGCCCGCAATCGCGATATTGCCTGGCAGTTTCTGGTGGAGGCGCTGGTGCTGACTTTCGCCGCCGGCGCGGTGGGGATGCTGGTATCGGTGGTACTGGCGCACGCGATTCCACCTATGCCGCTTTACTCCGCTATGTACAAGACGGCCAACCACGAGGGCGATATCTTTCTGAAGACTTCGAGCAGTGTGATGCTGACAGCGTTTGTGATTCTGACTTTTGTCGGGGTCACAGCAGGCTTGTGGCCGGCTTGGAAGGCGGCACAGATGGAGCCAGTCGAGGCTTTGCGGCACGAGTAAGTTTCCAATTCTTAAAGTTACTTTCCGAAGGTCGGTTTCTTGGCGAAGCGTGTGAGGGTTGACAGGTATTGCTGGATTCGTTCGAGATCGAGTTCGGAAACCTTACTGAACTTCACACCGGTTCCGAATCCGGGTGTACTGTAAGTGACTTCGCCATCCGCCCAGCACTTGGTTTCGTTGATCCAGATGCCGACTCTTACCTTGGTTCCCTTAAGCAATGGGATCGCCATTTCAATGTAACATCCGCCGATGCTGAGATCCGCAATCGTTGCCCAGAAAGAAGCTCCGGCTTGGGTATGAATCTCCACCGAATTATGGCACTTGAAGCGGGGATACTTCCGCGTCTCGGCGAATTTTGCCTGGTGATCGTCGGGTGCAGGAGAAGGCAGGGAGAAATCCCAGAGAGGCTTTTCCGGGGAGGTATTGAGCAAGCCGACATGTCCCGCTCTTGGTGTGCTCGGCTCACCGATCCACTTAACGCGAAAGTGGACGCGGTTTGTGCCGTAAGCCAAGCCGATGATCTCGTCGACTTTGAGCTGCGCTTGCACACCGCTCAACTCGACACCCTGATGACTAACGTTGACGGTGACTGCTTTCTCGGAGAAGGTCTGGCCACTGCTGCTGGTGCCGAAGATGCGCACCTGCGCCTGAATCTCTTTGCGAGGCTCGCGGCGCCTGCCCATCCCGTTGTAACCTCCAAATGATTCAAGGTAAGAGTTAGGAGGAGGGTTGGGTAACAGCTACATACAGCCTACCCCCGTCTACAAGTCTACTCAACAAACCGAAGTTTGTGACTAAGGTGACGGCCCGGTGTTCCGCCATGTCGCGATCGTCTGAACGCTTGAGGCCCGCGACTAGCTCTTCTGCACTGCTACTACTTCTGCGCTGCGATCCAGCTGTTGATCTTTGTTTCCAGTAAGTCGAGCGGAAGCGGGCCTTGATCGAGGACGGCATCGTGGAAGGCGCGGATGTCGAACCTGGGTCCTAACTCTTGTTGCGCTTTTGCTCGCAGTTCCAGAATTTTCATCTGTCCCATCTTGTAGGAGAGCGCCTGCGCGGGCCAGGCTATGTAGCGATCGACTTCAGTGTTGATGTTTTCATCGTCCATGGCAGTGTGCTCGTGGAAGTAGTCGATCATCTGCTGGCGCGTCCAGTGCTGGGAGTGAACGCCGGTATCCACCACCCAGCGCACGGCTCGCCATATTTCATTCTGAAGGCGGCCATAGTCACTGTAGGGATCCTGATAGAAACCGACTTCTTTTCCCAGACGCTCGGAATAGAACGCCCAGCCTTCGGTGTAGGCGTTCAGATCGAGGTTGAATTTGCGGAACGGTGGCAGACCGGTGAGTTCCTGCGCAATCGAAAATTGCAGGTGATGTCCGGGAACGCCTTCGTGGTAGGCGATGGCTTCCACATTGAGCAGCAACCGCTTCTCCGGCGCATACTCGTTGACGTTGATGCGGCCGGGGCGCGAGCCGTCTCCTGCGCCAATCGAATAATCGGCGGGAGGAGCGGAAGCGCTGCGGAAGGATTCCATGGGAACGACGGCCAGTTTGTTCTTGGGCAGGCGTCCGAATAATTCTGGCAGCTTGGTATACATCTGATCGCGATAGTGGGTATAGAGGTCGAACAGTTGTTGGCCCGACTTGGCGTGCAGTGTTGGATCCTGCAGGATGTGCTGGTTGAACGATTTCAGATCGCTGAAGCCTTGCGCTTTGGCGATGGTCAGCATCTGGGTTTCGATTTCCGCCACGCTCTTCAGGCCGAGCTGGTGAATCTGGTCGGCGGTGAAATCGGTAGTGGTCTGATGACGGACGGCGAAGCGATAGCGGGATTCTCCATCGGGCAAAGCCCATACGCCGGGATCGAGACGGCCGTGGGGAGCGTAATCTTCGCGCACGAATTTTGCGAACTTTGCATAGGCTGGCGCGACTTCGTTCTTTACTGCACTGTCGATTTTTTCGCTGAGTTGCTTTCGATCTGCCTCGGAGACGGACTCGGGGAACTTGTGCAGCGGGTCGGTGAATGGACTTTTATCGAGCGTGTCGTCGGCAATCCCCTGTGCCTGACTGGATACTTTCTCGAGCAGATATTTTGGCGGCATCAGGTGATCGCGCAGGCCGTCGCGCATGTGTCCCATGGCTTGGTCGAGGACGCGTGGGATCTGGTGCAGACGCGACAGATAATCCTCGTAATCTTTCACATTGCGAAATGGAGTGTCGAAGGACAGCCCGGCGTATCCGAGATGAATGCCGCCGAATTGCGTTGCGGGCATCTCCCAGTCTTTGAATTGAGCGGCGTCGAGCGCCTCGCGCAGGCTGCGGAGCATCAGGGCGTGGTTGAGTTTTTCCTGCTCGGGGAAGCCGGTGACGTCGATGGCTTCGAAGCGGGCCAGCGACTGACGCATGTGTTCCAGATCGTCGGCAATTGCCTGGTCGGAAAAATCGCTCAACTTGTCGTTGTAGCGGTCGTCGCCGACCTGTGTTGCCAGTTCTGGCTGGGTGCGTAGCGTGTACTCCCATTCGTCGGCCAGCAGGCGATTGAGTTCGGCGCGGCGGGCTTCTAGAGTTTGCTCGGCGGCGTGGGCGAAGAGCGGAACGAATAGGGTGACGGCGAAAGAGACGATCACAAGCGTTGTTCGCAAAGGAATAGACCTCGGCAGAATTCATCCGCAATAAGTTATGCGGTCGTGAGGGATTCTACCGCAGGGAGCCTCTGATTAAGCAGGTTCCCGGATAGCTATGGGAAGGGCACGGCTTCACAGGCTGCGAACTCCGGTTTCGTATCGAGGTATCGCTTGAGCGATACCGCAAGCCATTCGAAAGCAATCGCACTTGAGGGGCGGGATGGCGAATATTGAGTTTTTCCTGAGCTCGTTCAGGGGTAAGAATTTGACAATTTAGGGGGGGGCCCCCCCTCCCCCCAAATTAGGTTAAGTTGTTCACAGTAAATAAGTTAGAGGCAAAATATTCAAAACATGTAACTTAGAGGTAAATTTTGCGATTTGGCGTGCACTTGCAGGGGTGCTCGTCGCTGCCAAATGTTGTGATTTTGTTGTCATTATTGTTGGCATTTAGTTGTCAAAGAGCGGTGGAAAAAATGGCAGGAAATGAGTTCGTCTCTGGAGACTGGCGAATTTCCCGACCGATGGAGTACGGTCGAGGCATATTCGCACCAATTGCGGTGCGTGTCTGTGACAACGGTACAGGAAAAATGTGATGAAAAAGGCGGGTGGAGCTTGGCGTCGTGCGCTTAAAACCCGCCCACTCAAAGCATCCCAAAGTTTAATCAGACCTTCCTTAGGGGCAGGTGAGTTGTGCGGTAGCGGCGGCGGTGCAACCTCCTCCGCACGCGTTCGACGAGGGACAATTAACCACGCCAGGGATATTCAGTGTGTCCCAGGCGGTGATTGAATAGGTGCCAGTTGCTCCTTTCGTGCATTGAGCAACCCCGGCGGTGGTGACCGATACTGCTGTCGTGGGCACATTTTGCTGACAGGCTACCCAATTTGCCGTCTGTGGAGTGATGGTTTGGGACGGATTAACGTAGTGGCCAGTGGCGGTGAACGGCACTTGTCCGTCGGGGTAATTTTGAGCATCAGCTGTTGCCGGGCTTAGCGTCATTGATTGGAGTTGACTTTGATTTTGGCTAGCGCCACAGGACAATGCGAGGACCGCACCCAGAACCAGAACGAGAAAAGAAAGCGGACGGCGCAACTTTTCCATAACCTCTCCTTCTGGAGAGATGCCAAACCAAGGCCCGTTTGTTGGATACGTCGTGGAAATTATGCGGAGATCTTAGTTCAGAGATTCTAGAGCAGCAATCTTGGGAAAGCATGCGCTGCGCGAAACTTTGCCAGAACTGACGAGACTTCGGCAGGCTCAGCCGAGTTTTTCTTGAACTCCTTGTCTTCGCATCAAGACTGATGTGCAAAGATGTGCAAAGTGGCCGCGCTTTCGAAGTAACAAGCCAATCCTATTACCAAGGTGCGTGTCCTCTCCGAGGAGTCACGTTAAACGCAGATGATTCATGTAGTTACCGTGCAGATTCCACGGTGAACATCCGTATACTTTGCGATTGCGTCGAAGCGCGTAAATCGCCTACTATCGAAAGGTTGCAGGAGATGTGCCTTCGGTGTGCGGATTTGGCTAGGCTCTTGCATCCAATTGACTAGGCCAACAAATATTTAAGCAGCAGATTGGCCGAGTACCACCGGGGATGGTGAAGTGAAGTTCAGGGCCTGTTTTTTTCGTCTAGCATTTTTCTTGGGAATGGCACTGCTGCTGGAATTGAGTGCCATCGCAGCCAGCGTTAACCCGAGCACGGTCGCTCCGCATAAAAAAACTCACAACGTCACGGAAAATCAACATGCGAAGAAGCGCATGCGAACACTGGCGCGGAGTCGCGTCCCGCGCTCGCACTATGCTTCCGCGCGTAATGCTTCCCTTACTCGCCGCCATCATTATTACGAGCGTTTTTATACTAGTTCATTCGCGTCCGATATCACTGAAGGTGATGTGACTGCTGGCGAAGATCCAGTGGTTCGCCAGGCTGCGATTGATGCTCTTGGCAACATGAATGGCACCGTGGTCGCGATCGAGCCGACCAGCGGACGCATCCTCGCGATGGTTAATCAAAAGCTGGCGCTTTCAAGTGGAGCGCAGCCTTGTTCTACTATCAAACTTTCTGTCGCTCTGGCGGCGCTGAGTGAAGGTGTGATCGACGAGGGAACGCAAGTTTCGCTCGGCGGCCGCAGCCGCATGAATCTCACCGAGGCGTTGGCGCACTCGAACAACGCTTACTTCGAAGCGGTCGGACGCAAGCTTGGTTTTGAAAAAGTGCAATACTACGCGCATCAGTTTGGACTCGGCGAACTGGCCGGTTATCACATTCCGGGAGAGCAGTTAGGCACTTATCCGGAAGTAGAAATCTCCCCGAAACTCGGCGGCGTCGGCAAGATGTGCTCGTTTGGCGAAGGCATTTCGATGACTCCGCTGCAACTGGGCGCGATGGTGACGGCGATCTCAAACGGCGGCACTCTTTATTACTTGCAACATCCGACCGACCCCGAAGCCGTTGCCAACTTTCAGCCGCGGGTGAAGCGCCATCTCGATATCGAGCCCGTGATTCCGGAGCTCTCTGACGGCATGGCTGGAGCGGTTGCTTATGGCACTGCGCGTAGCGTGCGTTTGAACTTTAACGAGGAATCGATCTTAGGGAAGACAGGGACCTGTTCACACGCCGGCACGCGCTTCGGATGGTTCGCCTCTTACGCCAACACCGACGTCGGACGAATTGTGACGGTCGTCTTTCTGGAGGGCGGACGTCCTACGTTCGGTCCCAAGGCGGCGGAGATTGCGGGGCGCATGTATCGCAATCTTTACGACCACAACTTTTTCGTGGCGGGTGCAGCAGGTACAACCCAGTCACTGGAGAAGGTCAGCACCTCGGCGACGCAGCAATAATAGTTGACTGAATCATCGCAAACTGATTTTTCTGGCGAGACCCCGATAGATTTCTCGCATTTGTTTGACTGGAAACAGATTGCCTGCGCTTTCTGTCCCGCTTGTGCCAGACATAAATATCCCAGACATAACCAACGGAACTCCTATTCCGCAGTTCTTCCTCGCGAATCCTTTGTGTCTGGTTCAAAATAAACGAATCCATGAGTTTGTCTTCCTCGGCCGCGGTAGCTCAGAGCGTTAAACAACAGGGAGTCTCGACTTCATCCAATTCATCTTCATCTCACTCACAGATGTTTCAGTCGCCCGCGCGGCGAACTTTCGTGCTTTGCCTGCTGCTGACCGTGGTTGTGCTTGTGTTCTACAACCCCGTAATTCACAACGGATTCCTCAACTATGACGACGACGGCTACATCACGGCTAACCCTCATGTGCGGGCAGGCCTGACGTGGGCTACCGTCAAATGGGCTTTTACCACTTACGATAAGGCGAACTGGCATCCCCTCACCTGGCTTTCGCACGCGCTCGACTGTCAGCTTTTCGGATTGAACCCTGTCGGGCACCACTACGTGAATGTCTTACTGCACGCAGCCGATGCAGTGCTTCTTTTTTTACTGCTTCAGAGCGCCACCGGATTCACCTGGCGCAGCCTGATGGTCGGCGCTCTATTTGCGCTTCATCCCATCAACGTCGAATCCGTGGCTTGGGCAGCCGAGCGGAAGAACGTGTTGTGTACGCTTTTTTTTCTGCTAGCCCTGTATGCCTATGGATGGTATGTGCGCCGTCCTGGGTTTGGCCGATACTGCGCCGTGTTTTTCTCGTTTGCGCTTAGCCTGTTTTGCAAGCCACAGGTCATTGCGTTTCCATTTCTACTCTTTCTGTGGGATTACTGGCCGCTTTGCCGGATGGGCACGCCGACTGTGGCCGAACACGATGAGAACGCGCATAGATGGTGGAGCGGACGGCTGATACTCGAAAAGTTGCCGTTACTGCTGCTCTCTGCTGCGAGCGTGGTGATCACGATGAAGGCGCAGAAGGCCGGAGGCGCCGTCAAGCCTCTTTCCCAGTACAGCGTGCTCTTGCGGTTGGAGACAGCCGTGATTTCGTATGTCCGCTACATTGGGAAAGCGTTCTGGCCATCGAAACTGGTGGCGCTGTATCCGCACCCTACCAGACTCTATCCTGCGTGGCAGGTCGTTGGGGCCGTGCTCCTGCTGATGTTCATCACTGCATGGGTCATCCGGGCTACGGTCCGCACGCGCGATCGACGGTATCTTGCCGTCGGATGGTTCTGGTTTCTGGGAAGCCTGGTGCCGATGATCGGACTCATACAGGTTGGTTCTCAGGCAATGGCCGATCGTTACGCTTATATCCCATTCATTGGTTTGTTTCTGATGGCGACCTGGCTGGTGGCGGACTGGGCTAAAGCTCATCGTATCTCCGCCAGTTGGCTGGCCATTCCCGCGGTTTCTTGTCTGCTGGCGCTGGGCATCCTTACTTACCGGCAGGTTGGTTATTGGCACGATCCGGAGTCATTCTGGCTGCGCACGTTGGCGCTTACCAAGGACAATTATGTGGCACACGATACGCTGGGAGGTTTTCTTGCCAACCAGGGACGAACCGAAGAGGCAGCTGCACATTTCCGCGCCGCGCTGGCTATCCGCGCCGATGATCTGCCCGCCAATCTGAATCTGGGCACTTACGAGCAAGGACGTGGCAATCTACCAGCCGCCATCGAACTGTATCAGGTAGTGGCGCTCTACACGGGTGACGTGGAACTCCGAGCCGCAGCCTACGGTAACCTGGGGTCTGTCTATCGCCAGATGGGGGATTTGACAAAAGCGAAGCAATATTTCGAGATCGCGCTGCAACTGTCGCCTCAGCAGCCGATGTCAATGATCGGACTCGGTTTGATTGCGCAGAAAAATGGCGACCTGGCCGAGGCGGTTCGGCAGTACTCCCACGCGATGGCGGTGCAGCCTACCGATGTTGGTTATTTGCTGTTGGCACAGGTTTTACAGTTGCAAGGACACTCGGAGGAGGCAAAAGCCATTTCCGATCGCGTCGCCCACTTCTCACCGAATCTTCCAGAAGCGCAAAAGACGGTGGAGTCGCTGCTCTCCGGGAAGTAAGGTTGCAAATAAAGCGCGCTTATCGCTTCGTCTCGTCTTTGGCGACCACTCCATCTTTGATGTAGATGATGCGATGCGCGTATTCGGCGATGTCGTGTTCGTGCGTCACCACGATGATGGTGTTGCCTTCCGCGTGTAGGCGATCGAAGAGGGCCATGATCTCGTTGCCGGTTTGTGAGTCGAGGTTGCCCGTGGGCTCGTCGGCGAGGATAATGGCTGGCTTATTGACCAGAGCGCGGGCGACGGCCACGCGCTGGCGTTGTCCGCCGGAGAGTTCGTTGGGTTTGTGGTTCATGCGGGATTCCATGCCTACCGACGTAAGTGCAGCTTTGGCGCGCTCGGCACGCTCATCTGAAGGAACTCCGGCATAGATCAGCGGCAACTCCACGTTGTGCAGGGAAGTAGCGCGGGCCAACAGATTGAAAGTCTGGAAGACGAAGCCGATTTCTTTATTGCGGATGCGGGCCAGTTCATCGTCGTCAAGATCGCTGACCAGTTGTCCGTTGAGCCAGTATTGGCCTTTGGACGGCGAGTCTAGACAGCCGATCAGGTTCATCAGCGTGGATTTGCCAGAGCCGGACGGACCCATGATGGCAACGTATTCGTTGCGCTGGATGCGCAGGTTGATGCCACGCAACGCGTGTACTTGCTCCGAACCCATGTCATAGCTCTTCCACAAATCTTCGGTGGAGATCATGTACGAGTTGGGTGCAGCCCAATTTGCGGGCTTATCGATTGGCAATAGCTCGGCAGTCGCCATCTTGCTCTCCTTATGCGGATCGGGCTCGGGCACGCACGCTCCTGGGGCCGTTCTATGTTTGACGTTCTAACCTGGCAGAGGTTAGACGTTTGGTTGTAGAGACACGGCTTGCGCCGTTATCTACAAGTGCAACTAACTGCTTTCGTCTTCTTTTTTCGGGGCCGAATTATCTATTTTGACATTCGTTCCCGGTTTCAGGGTACGCAAAACCTTATAACTTCCAGTGATCACTTCGTCACCCTCTTGCAATCCCTTGGTCACTTCTATGTCCGTTGTACCGCTGATGCCGGTATCCACAGGAACAAATACGGCTTTCTTGTTGCGGATTACGAACACACCCTGCACTTCTTCTTTCTGTTTCGATGCGTCGGCTGGAACGTTGGCGGCTTGTACCGAGCCTTTATCATCCTTGGGTGCCAGATCTGCTCGGGTTCGTACGGTGAGTGCCTGAATCGGAATACTGAGCACGTCGTTGCGGGTCGCGGTGGTGATTTTGGCGGTCGAAGAAAGGCCCGGGCGCAGATCAGGCGGGGGATCAATTAGAGTCACGACGACCTTGAAATCTTTCGCTTCTTCGCTGGTCGAAGTGGCTTGCGACGTGGCTACGCCGGTCGAGCGGACGATGGCGTTGTCCCCGATTTCGCTGACCGTGCCGTGAAAGACTTTGTGGGGGATGGCGTCGATAGTCACGTCGGCGGATTGGCCGAGACGCACATTGACGATGTCGGTTTCATCCACCTTGACTTCGGATGTGATGACGGACATGTCGGCGAGCGTCATCAGCGTGCTGCCGGGGGAATTCTGAATTCCCATGACCACAGTCTCGCCTTCGCGGACCGGAAGATTGGTGATTACGCCATCGAAGGGCGCTTCGTAGGTGGTCTTTTGCAGCACATCGGCAACCCGAGTAAGGTTTGCCTGATTTTGCGTGATGTGTGTGCCCGCCGAGTCCTTCTCGGCTTTTGCCTGGGCTACTTTCGCTTCGGCTTGCGCCAGTCCGGCCTCAGCGGACTCCCACGCAGCTTTCTTGACGTCGTAATCCTGTTTGGCGATGAGAGCGGCGTTATATAAACCTTGGGCGCGATCCCAGTCGAGCTTGGCGTGTTCGGCGTCAGACTTGGCGCGGTTCAGGTCAGCAAGCGAGGTCTTTAGCGCGGCATCGCTGGCGACGGCGTCGGTTTGAGCCGCCTCCACGGAAGCGCGCATCGCATTGACATCGGCCAAGGACTGCACGTTCTCAAGCTGCGCCAGCAACTGACCCTTCCTCACGCGATCGCCTTCCTTGACGTGCAGCTTAATGATCCTGCCCATGGCGTTGGCCCCGATGTTCGCGTAGGTCTTGGGCTTAATTTCACCCGACGCGCTGACCACCGAGGCTAGATTCTGCTTCTGCGCTTTCCCGGTCTGAACCGTTACCAGGTTTTTCCGGCTCTGGTAAACCGTGACCGAGACAATGATCACGAGCACCAAGGCTACGCCCACGCCGATCAATACTTTCTTCCAGGTCTTCATGATGACTAAGTCCTTAAGGCCGTTCTGCTGGAAGCGATATCGTCGCGTCAGCAAATAGCTCCGAACTCCCGGCTCTCCTCCTCAAGTTTCCGGCTCACCTGGTTATAGAACGACAGACACGCACCTTGGTTGCGCATGAGCAGTTACGTTCAGACGAGGTGGAAAGTTCCCGGGTTTCCGCGAAACCGGTCTCTCCCCTGTGTCGCTCTAATTGGCTGATGGAGGGCAGACCCGCGGCAAAATTCATTATATCGCGACCCGCCTTGACCCCGCGGCTGTCCGCAGCCACGATCCTCGACCGCAAGGCGCGGATTCTTAAGGGATTTAGAACATAGCCTCGGTGCAGGAAATCTTTTTTGGGCAGACCACTTCTTCTTGCCTTGTTGTATCCAATGAACATAGAATTAGGCAACAGAAGTCTCTCGTGAGGCAACCCCCTCTATGTTTTCCGCAGGTTTAAGAAATCGGTGTTCGGTTGGCGTGCTGGCTGGCGCGATGGTGCTGAGTTTTGTGGCAGTTTCCGGGGCACAGGATCAGGATAAGGATGTAAAGGTTCCAGACAACAACGGGGCAGTTGCACAAGCAGCTCAACCTCAAGCAGCTCAAGCTCAAGCAGCTCAAGCTCAACCCCCCGAAGCTCAACCTGTCCAACCAAACCAGGTAGACCCTCTCAAGCGCCCGATCCCGGAGAAACAAAGGAAGGCGAATGCCAAAGCACTCAAGATCGAGTTGAGCAAGACCTACCGGAAGTGGTTGGACGAGGATGTGCGCTGGATTATTACCGATCAAGAGCGATCCGCCTTTATGCAACTCTCCAACGACGAAGAGCGCGACCAGTTCATTGAGGCCTTCTGGCAACGCCGCGATCCTACGCCCGACACCGAAGAGAACGAGTTCAAAGAAGAGCACTATCGGCGCATCGCATACGCCAACGAGCACTATGCGGCTGGTATTCCTGGTTGGAAGACCGACCGAGGCCGAATTTACATCGTGTTTGGGCCGGCGGATGAAATTGAATCTCATCCCTCAGGCGGCAGCTACGAACGCCCCATGGAAGAAGGCGGCGGCGAGACTTCTACTTTCCCGTTCGAACAATGGCGTTATCGCTATCTGGAGGGGATTGGGCAGGAAGTGATCATCGAGTTCGTTGATACCTGCATGTGCGGCGACTATCACATGACGATGGATCGCTCGGAAAAAGACGCCTTGAAATATACCCCGAATGCCGGCCTGACGTTGTACGAGCAACTGGGCATGTCGAACAAGGCAAGCCGCTTCACGGGTGGCAACGGCATCGAGCAACTGGGCCAATCGCCATTTAATAATGACCTGCAGACCAAGGAATTCGACCGCTTGGACCAGTTTGCTAAACTCCAGGCAGCGCCAGCAGTGAAGTTCAAGGATCTGGAAGAGGTGGTCAGTCACCACATCAGCGTCAACCTGATGCCGTTTGATGTGCGGGCGGACTTCGTGAAGGTCACCAGCGATACGGTCCTGGTTCCGGTTACGGTTCAGATTAAGAATCGCGACGTCACTTTCGTGAATAAGGATGGCGTGGAACGCGGCACAGTCAATATCTTCATGCGAGTGACGACGCTTACGGGCAAGATCGTACAAACTTTTGAAGACCCGGTGCAGATCGATGTGCCCGTGGAGTTGCTTCCCAAGACCGCCGAGAATGCTTCGGTGTACTGGAAAGCAATCCCGCTGCGTATCAGCCAGAATCGCTACCGCCTGGACATCGTAGTGAAGGACGTGAATGGAGATCGCGTCGGTAATTGGAGCCACGCGATTCAGATCCCGGACTTCAGCGAAGACAAATTGAGCAGCTCAACCCTCATCATCGCCGACCAGATGGAACCGGTCGCGACTAAGAACGTGGGCACGGGCAATTTCGTGATCGGGTCGATGAAGGTGCGGCCACGCGTGGCGCCTTCCGACGGCAAGCCCATTTCATTCAAGCGAAATCAGAAGCTCAATTTCTGGATGCAGGTTTACAATCTCAGCGTGGACGACAAGACCCACAAACCTTCGGCCACAATCGAGTACAATGTGACGGACGCCAACAACAAGGCCGTCATTCATACCGTTGAGTCGACCGACACAATGGGCAACGTAGGTGATCAGGTCACGCTGCAGAAGACTCTTTCCGCGGCAAACTTGCAGCCGGGCCTGTACAAGATCGAGATCAAAGTGAACGATAAGCTTTCCAAGCAGATGGTGGATCCAACAGCGACCTTCGCGGTGGAGTAAACTGCTGCCTGGTTCCCAGAGGTGATGGGCGAGATGTTCCAAAAGCTCAGGTTTTTCGTAGTTGTCGTGAGCGTGGCGCTTCCGGCATGGTGCGGAACTGCTTCGGGCGCAATTTCCGGCGCAATTTCCGGATACGTTCGCGATGGTAGTGGCGCGCCACAAATGGGCGCTGCGGTGGAGATACTCGGTTCGGCCGCCCAGGCGCTGAGAGTCTTTACCGACGATCATGGTTTCTACACGGTCGCGAAGCTGCTGCCGGGAACCTATAGCGTGAAGGTAAGCGCGCCTTCGTTCCTCCCGGCGCTGCGCGAGAAAATCGGCGTGCGCGCGGGCGCGAAGATGATGGTAAATATCACGTTGACCACGCTGTTTGAAGCCATTCAGTTGGTTCCTCTGCAAAATCAAGTGGACGATGACGACTGGAAGTGGACGCTGCGTTCAGTCGCCAACCGGCCCATCCTGCGTGTGCTTGACGACGGCACCACCGTGGTCGCGCTCAGCGGTGAGTCAACCGCTAATCATGGTTTGAAGGGTAACGTGGCCTTTCTCGCCGGATCACCCGGACAAGGTTTCGGCAGCCCAGCAGAGGATATGAATGCAGGCTTTGCGGTGGAGCATTCGTTGTTGTCGAGCGGCACCCTGCGACTGAACGGCAACGTCGGTTATGGGACTGACGGCCAAGGCACGCCTTCGGGAGTGCTGCGAACGACCTACACCAACCGCTTCAATGGTGTTTTCGAACCATCGGTGGCGATCACGGCTCTCAGACTGAATTCTCCTGATATGAACACGATGCCGGCCGCTTCGCTGCAAGCGCTGTCGGCGACCAGTTCCGATCGAATCGTGCTGGGCGATAAGGTGGAGATCAAGGTCGGAAGCGAACTGCAAGCCATCCAGTTTATGGGACGGGTCAATACCTTCAAGCCCTTTGGGTCGGCCGATCTGCACATCTCGCCTAACACCGTCGTGGAATATCAGTATGCGAGCTCGATACCGAATACGGGAGTGGGTAGTGGTTTTGGCGGCAACGATCGGATCGAATCGGCTTCGTCGGACCTGAGCGAAACCGCTCCGCGAATGAGCATGACCAACTTCACACCGGCGGTTGAGCGAGCCCATCACCAGGAAGTATCCGTCTCGCAGCGCATCGGCAAGAACAATATGCAGGTCGCGTTCTACTCCGACAATATCGTCGATCCGATGCTTACCGGCGTAGGCGAAATGACGGCTGAATCTGGCGATGTGTTGCCCGATATTTACTCGGGCACTTTCAGCTATCAGGGGAACGATTTTTCCACCAGCGGAATGCGGGTGGTACTACAGCGCAAGCTGCTGTCCGATCTGACTGCGACTCTTGATTATGCCTACGGAGGCGTGCTCGACCTGTCCCGGCCCGATGTGCAACTACAGGATGCTCGCAATTGGATTCATTCGGAGCGTCGTCAGGCTGTGGCGGCAAAGTTGAGTGGCATGGTGCCGAGATCGAAGATGCGCTGGACCGCTTCGTACCGTTACGCGGGCGGTCGAACGCTGACACCGGTGGATGAGTTCAATACTTCAGCGGGCGAGTCTAATCCTTATTTGAACCTTTGTATTCGGCAACCGATTCCGGCGAACTTCCTGGCTGGACACATGGAAATTCTTGTGGATCTGAGAAATCTTCTCGCGCAAGGTTATGTGCCAGTGATGGCAGAGGATGGACACACTGTTTATCTGGTGCAGGCGGCGCGATCAGTGCGTGGCGGCTTGGCCTTCAGTTTCTAGAAACGTTTCAGCTTCTAAACCTCCGTTCATTTCTCGAATCGATAGATTTCAACTGCGATTCCATAGACATTGCGTTCATCCACGAGCGTTGTGTCGGCCGATTTCTTGCATTAACTCCTTTTGTGAATTTGGACACTACTCTTTCGCACACGCTCGTTTATAATTCCGCGATCGCAAAGGAACAGTATTTGCTGTTGTGCAGCAAGAGTGGGTTTCAGTGCCGCATCGTCTAAGGATTTAGGGTTCTTCCCCGGCTCCTTTCGTGAACGTTCGAGAGGGGCATTTTTTTGTCCACAAGTTCCACTTGCCACGTTCTCGCCGAACTGAGTTACACTTCCACAGCATATGACTGAGAAAGCCACATCCGAAACTACGCCGAGTGACAGGCGTTCGCGCCTGCGGATGCCCGTTCGTGTCCCGGTCAAGGTGCGTCATGAGGGCAATGAGCATCAGGGCCTGACTCGCGATCTGAGTTCGTCGGGCATCTTTCTTTATTCTGAGTCGGGGATGAAGGCGGGCTCGAAGCTGGAGCTGGTCATCATGCTGCCTCCCGGCCTGGGATTGGGCCCTGGAGGCTGGACGCTCTGCCAGGCCTCAGTGGTGCGAGTAGAGCAATCGGATGGCAAGGGCATGGGCATTGCTGCTACTCTCGATCGCATCGAATGGCTGCCAGAGATAGGCTGAAAGATAAGAGCCGGCGTTGCAGGCCGTCCTCAAGTCGATCCGAGCCATGTAAAGAAATATTCACAACATAAAAAGATTGCTTCCCAATGCCCCGTTCCCGGTGCAATAATAGCCCGCTTCAAAGGTAAGGCGGAATTGGCTGTCTTCTCCAGGTGGGTTAGGTCATGTGGATTGAAAAACTTACCGATGGCGTTCTTGAACTGGACACGCCAATCGGTCCTCGATATGTACAACCGAATTTCGCGCAACGCGCGTATTTGATTTGGACCTTCCGAAATTTTTTCTCGCTGCCGCAACAAGTGTTGCTCCCCTGGGAACGCCGGCTGGTTGATGCTCTGTGGAGCGACAACCATTTTGTGTCTTTGTCGGTAGCGGGCGAGCCCGATCGCCCGATCATCGGAAGAATCGAGCGCCGAGTGTTGTCGGCTCAGGCCGAGGTCGCGCCGATGCACAAACCGATGGCTGCGTCGAATCCCGCTGTGGCGGAGCCAAGCCAAGAAGCCGCCTCAGCATAAAACGCGAACTTTCGACAAGCGAAGCCGATATAGAATGATCGCGCCCGTGCAAAGAAATAAAGCTTTCTTCAATAAGTCGTTCTTTCGGAAAAATCGAACTCAGCATCAGCAAGCAAAGTTGTACTGAGATTCCAAGGAGGCACACGTTGTCCACGCGGGAAGGAGAGTTGCACAGAGGGAGTATTGAAATGTTTTCAGACATTGTCCTGCACAGAGCGGCGTGAGAGATACCCAAAGAGACTTGAGTGATGCCTAAAGACGGATGGTACAATCTAGGTTTGCCTCCCGTACTGCCGTACGCAGTGGGCGCGTAGCTCAATTGGCAGAGCAACTGACTCTTAATCAGTAGGTTGAAGGTTCGATTCCTTCCGCGCTCACCATCTTTACCTTGTGCCGTTTACGGGCTTCGGCGCTGAGTGCGCTCGTATCTCCGAAATTTTCGCCGGGGTCGCATCGCGGAGGCAGCGGACCTGCTCCGAAGCCGTTCGCGCGGGCAGATCATGAGAAGATTCGACGTCACAGAAGCAACGCCGCGAGACGGGAAAACCTCGACCCTAAAGCGAGCGGATGACTGCCATTTCTGAACTGTTAAAGCCTTATGATGCAAGGTCGATGCGGTGCTATCCCGTGAACGATAGGATCAATCCGTCACAAACGATGATGAGCAATGCTCTGCGCCCATAGAACTCGTCGAGATTCAGAATGACCTCTTGTAATCGTAAAAATTGTACGAATCGAGTGGGCTGCGACACTCTATGTAGTCACGATGGCGTCCTCAGCATGAATTACAACAAGGCCGCTTCCGACTCGTAAAGGATTTTTTGTTGGCGAAAAATCCCGGTCATCACGAGCATGGTCTCGGGCACTACAGCACATAGAGCCGCAGCATCCACCAGACAAGGAATATTGCAACAACTGCCCCCGCGATATGAACGATCCAGTCGCCAGCCGTTTTCGGTTTGCCGAAATTGAACACGATGGGAATCGTAGCACGCAGCACTCTTGGCCACGGACGAATTTCTCGACTACGGCCACCTATCAACAATTCCATCAGCCAACCGCGTGACGTCCTGCGACGCGGCTCCAAGACATCTGCGGTGCCGGGATGATTCGGCTCTTCGGGGATCAACGAAGAATCTGGGCGTTTCGCGTCGTTCCTCCCCTCCAATGCGATCGCGACCCACCCAGGTTAGGACCTCGGCTGCGGCACTGGTGCCGGAGATGGGAAACAGGAAGGCAAAAGCGCGTCGTCGTCGCGCTGTACTTCGCTTGAGACCTCGATCAATCCATTACGGCGGTATTAAACAGTCCAACTTCGACGATTCCGCTTTCTGAACTCAACCGCTGAACCTTAATCGAAGATATGAGATCGACGAACGTCAACCATAGCCGTGAATTCAATGACAGGATGAGACAACAAAAAAAACGGGACTGCCTGCGCAGTCCCGCTAGTAAAGCAATTCCAGTTTGCTTCCCGTTACTTGCCCGTGCCCGTCAGACTGACAGTCTGCGGACTGTTGCTGGCGGCATCCGTCACCTGCAACGTTCCCGTCGTCGTCCCCGTCGCAGTTGGAGTAAACACCACGTCGATGTTGCACGTGGCATTGGAGGTTAACTGCGTCGCGCATGTCGTCGAGGAAACGCTGAACTCGCCAGTTGTCGAGATTACGATGCTCTTAAGAATTATACTCTGGTGGTTGTCCAGCTTAAATGCCTTCGCTGCGCTGGTGGTCCCAACCTTCGTTTTCGCGAACGTCGCAGTCGCTGGCGTTAACACCACTGGAGCTTCGCCGGTGCCGCTCAAAGCCACCGTCTGTGGACTGTTCGAGCCGTTGTCATAGATCGTAAGCGTTCCCTTGTTTGCTCCAACCTGGGTCGGAGTAAAGGAGACTTCGATTTGGCAACTTTTTCCCACAGCCAATGTGCTGCTGCAGGGCGTCTTACCGGCAGCGTAGCTGAAACCACCGGTAGTTGCGATGCTCGTGATGTCCAGAGTTATGCTTCCGCCATTGGTAAGCGTGACTAGCTTCGCAGCACTCGTCGCCCCGACCACGGTGGTGGCAAATGTGAGAGACGCCGGCGACACACTGATATCGGTAGCCAGCGGATTGACGGTGAGGCCGACCGCCGTCGTGTTCGTCAAGTTGCCTGACACGCCGGTGACGGTCAGAGTGGATGTTCCCAATGGGGCAGAGCCGCTAGCCGTCAGGGTTAGCGTGCTGGAGGTTGTAGTAGAACTGGGATTGAAGACCGCTGTTACCCCGGTTGGTAACCCGGAAATGCTCAGATTCACGCTGCCAGAGAAGCCGCTACCCGCATCCACTGTGATGGTGCTGGTGACGGCGCCACCCGGCGCAACATTTACGAAGCTCGGGCTGGCGGTCAAACTGAAGCCGCCCACAACGTTCACCTCAATCGTGTTCGACGGTATGCCGTTAGCAATGGCGGTCACGTTGTAGTTACCGGCGGGAAGACCGGCTGGGACATCGAACTGGGTCGAATTGGAAGTGGAAGGTGCGATCGAGTGCGTTTTCTCATTGTGAGTGGTGGCGAAATAAACAGTGTTAGGAGCAGCGACCTGCTCGAATTGAAGCAGTGGATAGTCGGTCGCTCCCTGGTAGTCGTCACCGTAGGCATTGTTCTCCGACAAACCGTTCAGTTGTGCGCCCGAGAGAACGTTGTTTAACGAAGGACTGCCTACCGATCCACTCAGAGGATTAATCGTCGGCGCTACGTCTGCAACTACACCTGGCGCCGGCGTATAAATTTCCACCAGACCGCTGAAGTCGGTGAACATGATCTGACCGGTCGGCAGGATCATCAGGTGTCCGACGTACGATGAATCACCCGGACAGTTCGTCGGATTCGCAGTGTTCGCTAAGGTGTTGGTGTCCGGATCGTACTCGACAAATTGGCAACCACTTTGGAAGAGGCCAGGGCTCAACATGGCAAGCACTTTGCCGTTCGGCTCAAGCGCCGCTGGTCCATCGGCCTGATCCAAACCGTTGGCGGGAGTCGGACCAACCGACCATGTGTTGTTCGCGACGTTGTATACCGCCGTCGCCACCACATTACCTCCAAACTGCAATACTTGATTGTTGTACATCAGAACCGCAGCGCCCATTTCTTCGTCAGCTGCGTTATAGAGCTGGGAGGGAAGATTCGGTCCGCACGACCACACTCCGGTGCTCTGATTGTAAAGTTCGGAGCCGACGTTGGTGTTGCAATTGGAATCCTGTTTCGTATCGACGGTCAGCACTTGGCCGTTGGTCAGCAGCGTAAACCCTGATTCGTCATTACTCGACTGCCCCACTGAACCGGTTGGCGTCCAGGAATTCGCGCCGTCAAATAACGCATTCTGGGCCGTACAGCAGTTCGCTTGCATATAAGTTCCATCTGGCAGAATCACGCTCTCCGCATCGCCAATGGTGGTCCAGCCCGAAGGTGGGGAGTTCGCCGTCCAGGTTATGCTGCTTCCCGAGATGGTTCCAGTCGCTCCCAGATTCGTCCATGCCGACTGACCGTTGTTGTACTCTCCGCCTTCGATGACAACTGTTTTCCCGTCCAACAGAACTTGGGAACCGAAGAACCAGGGTGAGTAGCTGGAAGGCAATAGTCCGCCAGAACTCCATGTGCCATTGATGTAACTGCCGGTGGAGTCAGGGGTGAGAATATGCCAGGCTCTGGAATTTCCCGACTGCTCCTCATGAACCAGGATTCTGCCGTCTCTGAGTTGCAGCATGGCGCCGAGGTTAACCCCGGGTTGATTATTAAGGGGTGTCCATGTTTGGGCACCGGCGGCTCCGAGCAATGCGAGCAAAGTGGCAGAAGTGATGGCGAGTCTTGCAAGTAGTTTCAACCGGAATCTCCCTTTGATCTTTTTAGAAACGGGACACAACTGTACACGTATTTTTTCTGCTTGTGTAGAGTGAAAAGATTGTCATCTGAAGCGCATAGATTTGGTCTGGAGCCGCGCTTGGACAGCCGAACTACCCAATTACGACCTTGGCTAGTTGAAGTTTCGTCAATGGCATCGCCTCGAATCCGATCGACGCAAACAGCGAATCGCTCGTCCGGGCTTTTTCAGGAATTGAAAAATACTGCTGTGGTAGACTGCAACGACGGCGAAGTTAGTAACGTTTTCGCCAAGTTTTGCAACTCCATCGACGTTCCACTCCCCTGCGAGTTTGAGGTAAACGATGCTGAGGAAATCTCTGGACTCACCATTTTCGCGCGGTCGTTTTTCGTACGCTCGTTCGAATGCTGGTTCGTGCGCTCGCCCGGGCGTTGCTTGGATTCTGGCCCCCGGGTTCCTCAGCGTGACCGCCGCCCTTTTTCTTTTCCTTGCCGCCTCATCCACGGCACACGCGCAAAGCGGGACGGAATACATTGTGACGAATGACGATCTGGCGCCGGAGCTGCTTAGCACCCTTACTGTGTTCACTGTGAGTCCACGCGGCAAGATTGCGGAGCAAGGGAAAATAGGAATAGGGCTGGGAATTCTCGGCGGTTATTTTGCGGCTCCACGTATCCTGGCGACCAACGTTGGCGGCACGAATTGTGTGTTCGCTTCGGCCGCGTATTTCGGCGAAATTACCGGCGTCGACATGGACACGCAACAGGTGGTCGGCAACTTTACGGGTTCGGCGACCGATTCGGGGTTCGCAAATGGAATCGGACTGGCCATGAACCAGACCTATCTGTATGCGGGATATAGTGCCTCCGGCACAATTGGAACGTTCGCGGTGGGTTCGGATTGCAGTCTCAGTTTTATTGGGGATGTGGCGGCGACGGGAGTGAACGGAGGCACGCCCGATGGAATGGCACTGCATGGCAATCTTCTCGTAGTTACCTACGAAGACGGTTCGATGGGATCGTTCAACGTGGCGGCGGGATTTCCAGTTTCAAACGATGACTTACAGCTATCGACAGGTTATGCCACCGACAATTTGCCTGATAGCGTGCAAATTACCTCAGATGGTCATTACGCAATTTTCGGAGACGACTCAACAACTACGACAGTCGAAGTTTCTGACATTTCGTCGGGGAGTCTAACACCCACCGTCGTTTACAATTTGGGAACAGCATTCAATTCCAACAATATTCTGTTAAGTCCCGACGAAACTCTGCTCTACGTCACTAACAACACTTCCGGACAAGTTACTGCGGCATTTTTTGATGCTGCGACGGGCGTAGTGAGTTCAGGGTGCAATTCGGCAACGCTTAAACAGTTTGATAACACTTGGATTTACGCATCGGGACTGGCGACGGCGTCCAATTCAGGAACCGGCCAGAAAGTCTACGTAGCGGAATATGGCGGTCCCTCGTCGATTGGTGTTGTGGATGTGACGTCCAGCGGCGGGCAGTGCACATTAAAAGAGGACGCCCATTCACCAGTGACGGTCGAAGGCGCTTCGGCGCTGATGTCGTTGACCGTTTACACATCGCAGTAAGTCGTATTGTAAGTGGAAAGGGTAAGTCAAAATAAGAATGGTTCAGAGCGCAAGTTGCGGACAGGATAATGCAGAGTATGACAGAGGTTATGAATAAGATGCGTGCATATTTGAGGCTTCTGGCGGTAGCTTACTTGTTCTGCTCAGGAGTAAGTTCCGTAATGGCTCAGTCAAACTGCCCGCCTCGTCCGGCACAGGGAAGCGTGGTGGAAAACCCGTTCAGCCTGCGATCCGCGAACGGTGTCTTGACGGTAAGCCTGACGCTGCAGAACTCGATTGATAGTAATGGATACCTGCACGATTGTCTGAATTATCAAGCGCCAAACGGGATCGTGGAAGCACCGACATGGCATCTGAATCCGGGCGACGAACTGATCCTCCATCTCAACGACCAACTGGTCGCGAATCGTTTGCAGCCCGAACAGAGTTATCGAATGCGTGGCATGGCTCCCATGACTATGAAGGAGGGAGCGTGCCAGGGCGGCGTGGTAACCGGACTTACGACCAACATGCACTTTCACGGTCTGAACATTCCGCCCACCTGCCATCAAGATGATGTGCTGACGACGCTGATTCAGCCCTTCACGCCAGCCTTCAACTACAAAATCCAGATTCCGGCGAACGAACCACCGGGACTCTACTGGTACCATCCCCATCCCCACGGATTCACCACGATCCAAGTCAATGGTGGCGCGGCGGGAGCTCTGATCGTGGATGGCATCGAGAAGGTAAAGCCGCAAGTCGCGGGCTTGCCCTCGCGAGTTCTCGTCATCCGGCAGCAGTTCCTCAACCCCAATTCGTGGTTGCCAGGGGTGAATCTATTGACCCTTAATTTCGTGCCGATTCAGCCGCCTTCTACCAACGTTCCTGTGATCAAAATGACTCCCGGCGCAAAGGAATTCTGGCGCGTGGCGAATGCCTCCACTCAGGCGTTCTTGACGCTGCAGATTCTGAACGGTGGCACGCCCCAGAACCTGGAAATGATCGCCTACGACGGAGTGCCGGTGCAGACGGATACGGAAGTAACTTCGATTCTGCTGGCTCCCGCGGCGCGCGCGGAATTTATCATGCAGGGTCCGGCGGCGGGCGGCACGGAAGTCTTCCAGACAGCGGGCTACGATACGGGGCCCGTCGGAAATCCGAACCCACAGATGGTTCTTGCCAACATCGTGCCCATAGCGGATGCGGTGGAACCGCAAGCCATTCCGCAGGCTACCACCACTGCACAGTCCGGGGTTGGTCAATCCAATGTTACGCAGTCCATGCCGCCGCAGCGCTTTGGCGGCTTACTAACGCAGACGGCATCCGCGCAACGAAAACTTTACTTCGCGGAAGCCACGCAGGGATCGAATGGTCCGACCGAGTACTTTATTACTGTCGAGGGGCAGCAGCCGAAACTATTCAACGTCAACGATCCGCCTGCGATCGAAACTCAGGTAGGCGCGGTCGAAGATTGGACCATCGAGAATCGTTCCGGCGAGACCCACGCCTTCCACATCCATCAACTTCATTTTCTGGTTATGGAAGCCAACGGCAAACTGGTGAGCGACCCCGAACTGCACGACACCATCACTGTGCCTTACTGGCCGGGGAAAGGGCCTTTTCCCAGCGTAAGAATTCGTGTGGATTTCCGCGACCCGGAGATTGCCGGCACGTTCGTATATCACTGCCACATTCTGGATCACGAAGACGGCGGCATGATGGCAAAAATCAGAGTGGCCCCGGCCAAATAGTCAGACAAGATTGGCGCATGTTCAATTTGCCGCGAATGCATCCGTAAGGGAAATAATTTTCAACGAACTCTTTAGCTGATCGATTGCAGCCGCGGATTTGAGGGTAATGGTGATAGGCTCCCCGGGAAGCAAATCAAAATAATTATCCGAGCTTTCGACATCAAGATCGCCGAACGAGATATAAACGCTGCGAGCGAGCGTCGGCGACAATAAACTAATTGTGTAGTCTTTGCCTGATTGTCTGAGGGTAGCTTCAATCTTTGGCGTTATCGGCAGTTGCAGGTTGTGCGTCACATCAAAAAATACAAGATTACGCGAAACCTTCTTTCCCTCCACTTCCAGGTCGACCACCAGAAAGCTGTTTCGAGGATCGCCTTTTCCAGCCAGATCGTTTTTGTCAAAACTGAGGTAGATCGCGCTCGATTGCGCGGGGACTTGAATGTCTTTTGTTTGATCTACCAAAACTTTGCCCGAGAAGTCGAGTAGCCGTGTATGGATTGTTCCAGTAAGGGGCTGCAACTTGTCCGACACGACGTATATGTCCACCTTATCGTCGTGCAGATAGGGCGAGATCAAAACGTCGTCGTAGAAGCGTCGGGCATAGTAATGGAGGGCTTTCCAGCGTCCGTAGTAATCGATACTCGCCCAGGAAGCTACAGGCCAGCAGTCATTCAATTGCCAGTACAACGAACCCATGGTGCGCGGCCGCTGACGGCGTAAATGCTCGGCGCCTAACTTGATGATCTCTGCCTGTTGCACCTGACTCAGGTACACGAACGAGGCAAAGTCCTTGGGCTCACGGTATTCGCGCAACATATACGTCAGGATGCGTTCATTTCCGCCTTTGTTTTTCTGATGCGCCTGCATGACAGTGGAATGAATGTCGAAGTCCTCTGGCCTGTTGGCAAACGACCGGATCGTACGCATCTCAGGAAAAGACTGGAAGCCGTATTCTGTCATGAAACGGGGAAATTGCTTGGTATAGTCTTGCGCCGGCGCCTGCTGATGCCATACTGCCCAATAGTGCATATCTCCGTTGTGCTGGTTATCAGGAATTTCTTCGAAGTTGGCGCTTGGAGAACTCGGCCAGTAAGGCACAGGATCGCCGTACTTACTAACTGAACTCTTGAGGATGTCGGCGAACATAACCATGTAATCCTGCCAGACACGATCGCGGATTGTCGGGGAAATCGCTTCCTTGAATTCCTGCCGATCAGCCCAGTGATGCCATCCCGTTTCCACTTCATTATTTCCGCACCAGATCACTATGCTGGGGTGATCGCGCAGCCGCTTGATCTGCTGGATCGCTTCCTCGCGGACGTTTTCCTGGAACGCAACGTCGCCCGGAATCATGTCTCCACCGAACATGAATTCCTGCCATACCATGATGCCCAGTTCATCGCAGATGTCATAGAAATCATCGGACTCATAGTAGCCACCGCCCCACTCACGAAGCATATTCATGTGAGCGTCGCGAGCCGCCTGGAGGATCTTGCGATGAATCTCGGGAGTGACGCGATTGGGAAAGCTATCGAACGGAATGACGTCTGCACCTTTGGAGAACACCATGATGCCGTTCACCACGAACTCGAAACTCTTCCCCCATTGATCGGCTACGCGGCGTAGTTCGATTGAACGCAGTCCAGTCCTCACTTCTGCATGCGCCGCCTCACCTTTCTTACCAAGGCGAATCGAGGCCGAGAATCGGTAGCGGTTTTGGGGGCCGTATCCTATCGGATACCAGAGCTTGGGCGAAGCAATGCGAATCGGAAATGAAATGTGATTTATTCCGGCATCGAGTGTCAGAGTTTGGGTTCCATCGGTCGTCTGCACGCCCGACAGTTCATTGTGCGCCAAAGCGAGAGTGGCTGTCGTGGGCTTGTCGGCTTCGATGTCAAGCTCGGCTGTGACTAGAGCTGTGTCGGCAGTTATCTTCTGCTGGTGGATGTGAAAATTATCGATCCGCAGTGCATCCCAGGTCTCCAGGCGCACCGGCTGCCAGATGCCTTCAGTCATAAAACGCGGACCCCAATCCCAGCCATAGTTGTATGGCGCTTTGCGGGTATAGGGAGCGGTAGCAATGTCTTCCTCGTTGCCGTAATTATGAGTTGAGATCGAGGGCAACACATAAGGCAGAGACTTAACGTAAGGGAGCATTTTTTCGATGGCAGAATGGAACACTATACGAAGGGTATTCGGACCCAGCTTCAGGAATGCCTTTGCAGGGATTCGCCAGTGACGGAACATATTGTCGGCGTTGAGAATCGGTTGATCGTTAAGGTAGACATCCGCTAATGTGTCCAGGCCATCGAACACCAAATCGATGTGGGCGTGCCCAAGCAAAGCCGCGTCGGCTTGAAACACAGTTTGATACTCCCAGTCAGTCAGGCCGATCCACTGCAAGCGGAATTCGTTATCTCGGTCGAATGGGTCGGGGATGAGCTGATTACGCAAGAGGTCGGTCTGAACCACGCCTGGAACTTGCGCGGGATGCCACTGCTTGACATCGGCTTTTTCTTTATCAGCAGTTGTGTCCGTAATTGCGATCGCACGGAACTGCCAATCTGAGTCGAGCGTTCGCGAGGAAGGCTCCTCGGCTTTGAGCGGCAACGCTGCCAGCAAAGAAAACAACAGCTGGAGACATACCACAGTACCGATTCGACGAAACAATCGCTGCTGAGTCCAATTCATATCAGCTGCTCCCAATTTTGAACTGCGATCAAGATGCACGAACGCAAGTTACCACAGTCAAAAAATAAATTCATTGGACGAGAGCGATTGATAGAGGAGAATATTACGGAATGCAAGAAGATCGAGTATCCACAGAACGGCGCAGCAGCTTTCCCATTACAGCGGTAATTCTCGATTACGGTCAAGTCCTGGCTCCTAGCCCGACGGCGGAAGAGTTCCGGCCCATGGCGGATATGTTCAGCATAGGTTTCGAGTCGTTTTACAAGTTGTGGGAGACCAGCCGAGATAGTTATGACCGCGGCGATGTCACCGCTGAGGAATATTGGCTGAAGTTGGCAGCAGAGACCAACACGTCGATTGATCGCCGGCAAGTCGAGGTCCTTCGTCGAGTGGAGGTTGAAATTTGGGCCAATCCCGATCCAGACATGCTCGATTGGTTGGGTGCGCTTTACTCGGCTGGATTCAAAACCGCTTTGCTATCCAATATGCCATTGGATCTGATGACACACGTCCGAAAAAACTTTCAGTGGATGGAGAATTTTACCTTCAAGACTTTCTCAGCCGAAGTTAGGCTACTAAAACCGGATCCGGCCATCTATGAGCATACGCTTCGTGGCCTGGGTGTTTCAGCCGATGAAGCGCTATTCGTGGATGATCGCGAAGCCAATATCCAAGCTGCCCGCGCGCTCGGCCTCCATGCGATCCAGTTCCGATCCATCACGCAGCTCAAAGATGATTTGGAGATCATGGGATTTCCTATATTGCCGTCGATTGCGGATCATTAGGAGCGGAGGAAAAAACTGTCGATTTTGCCCCCGAGATAAACTTGGTCGGAACGTCTAGTGCGGAGATTCTTCCTTGCCGGGTGCTGGCTCCGCATTGGAGCCGCCCTGCAGTCTTTGGAATTCGTCCATTTCATGCTGCGCGGCTGCCGTCTTTCCCTGCTTCCTATAGAGGCCTGCCAGCCCGAAATGCGCTTGCGCCGCGAGCGAACTTTCCTTTTCGATGGAAAGAAGCTTGTTCCATTCCTTCTCCGCGGCGGCGGCATCACCCTCCAGCAAGGCGGCTTTTCCCAACGAATACAGCGTCTCCGGCATTTCCGGCATCAACTTGTCGGCGCGCACGAGTTCTGCTCGCGCCTCATGCGCTTTGCCTTGTTCTAACAATGCTATTCCCAGGCGGTAAGCCGCCTCGGCGTTTCCGGGCTGCAATTTGGCTTGTGTGCGAAATTCTTCTTCCGCTTTCGGCCACTGAAAAGCGCCGGCATAAACTTCTCCAAGTTCCAGATGAACTTCGGGCGTATCCGGCCGCAATCGCAATGCTTCGCGGTACTCCTTCTCAGCTTCCGGCATTTGGCGCAGCACGAAATAGTTTTCCCCCATCGCCTGATGCGCGCGAGGAGAGTCGGGATAAGCAGCCAGCAAAGTATCGATCGATTGTTTTGACAGCAAGCCACTGGCGCGACCAAGGTAATACAAGATATCTGGATCGTTAGGGCGCGCAGCCAGTGCCGCCTGCAGATTTGCAACCGCCTCCGGCAGCAGCCCAGTCTGGATCTGCGCAATTCCCAGTGCAGTCTTATCTTTGGCTTGTGCGAGATGAGGAATTGCCTCGGCCGCGTAGCCTTGCGCGAGCAGCGCATAACCCAGCAACTGGTGAGCAGGCGCCGAGTCAGTATCGACCTCCAGAGCACGCCTCAACGGAGCAATGGCCGATGCGAAATCGTGCTTCTCCATGTATGCCTGGCCGAGACTGATGAAGCCGTCCGCGAATGCTGGATCGAGTTCGGTGACCTTGCGAAATTCAGCAATGGCAACATCGAATTGTCGTTGTTTGTCGGCAGCGATTCCGGCTTGCATGTGTTGGGCGGCTTCCGGCGATAGAGTCTGCGTCGCGAACCACAAGAGTAAAATCGCGCGGATCATCGATCTGGCGATCATCGATTCTGCTTCTCCGGCTCTTGGACTTCAGGCTCTTTAACTTCTAAGAACTGATCGGCGTGAACCTCATTCAAGGTCTGGTGAATCCCAGAGGGCCACACGACTTCCACTCTAGCTTTCTCCGCTGTTCCAAGTCCGAAATGAAGGCGTTTGTCGCTCGCGGAAAGATAGCCGACGGTTGAGGTTGCGTATCGTGTTTGCCCATTCACTTGCACGCGGGCGCCGTATCCATCGCGATTGCTGCGCGTACCGCGCAACGAAATGACCAGCCAGTGCAGCTTGCCGGCACGGTTCATGAGTACTTGAGGGTGGTCCCCAAGACTGGTCATCACCACGTCCTCCCAGCCGTCGTTGTTCAAATCGCCGAACGCAGCTCCACGTGCGGCTACCGGAGTCGCCATTCCGGAATCTATCCGTTCGAACCGATTATTGCGATTCATCGCAACGAGGGGCAGTTCGAGGTAGTGTAGCGACGGGTCTATGCTTTCTACGTTGTCCAAGACATGGCCTTGGGCGACGAACAAGTCTTTCCAGCCGTCGTTATCGAAATCTTCCAAGCCAATGCTCCAGCCGGAACTTCCACTCGATAGTACCCCGAGGCCGGTTTCGAGACTGCGATAACTGAACGAGCCACCACCGTCATTGTGATAAACACCGTAAATTTCACGGGGCAACAAGGTCACCATAATGTCGGGCCGGCCATCGTTGTCATAATCTTGAAAGACGACACCCATGCCCGACATGCGCCTGCCGTCTTGGGAGAGCGCTGTGCCCGCTTCTAGCGCAACCTCCGAGAATGTCCCATTCCCATTGTTGTGATAAAGATACTGCTGCATGCCATCGTTGGAGACAAATATATCCATAAGGCCGTCGCCATCATAATCGGCAAAACCTACACCCAAAGCCCGTCCTTTTTTTGCAGCGATGCCTGAGCGTTGGCTGACATCGGTGAAGGTTCCATCGCCATTGTTGTGATACAGGATGTTAGTGGTGGCGGGAAACTCTTCCGGTGGACAGTAAGTATGAAAATTACCGCCGCAGTCTTTACTATGCTTAGTGTCCCACTCCATATATCGAGTAACAAACAGATCTAACTTGCCGTCATTGTCGTAATCGAAAAATCCGGCGGATGTAGACCAGCCGCCTCCAGCTACTCCTGCTTTTGCAGTTACATCCGTAAAGGTTCCATCGCCGTTGTTGTGATATAGGATGTTCTTTCCATAACTAGTGACGTAGAGATCCGGATAGCCGTCGTTATCATAGTCACCTACGGCCACCCCCATACCGTAATTTCCATCTCCGGCATTTGCTAACCCCGCTTGCTCGGTGACATCGGTAAAGCTTCCGTCCTTGTTCTGACGGTAGAGTCGATTCCAGTATTTCGGGTCATGACGATCGAAATTATCCGACGCTGGCAACGGACTGGTCAGGCGGCCACCGTTCACGAAAAAAATGTCTAACAATCCGTCGTTGTTATAGTCGAACAGGGCAACTCCTCCGGGCATGGTTTCGATCAGATGCTTCTGAGGAGTGGGAGAATTCTGCAAGATAAAATCAATCCCCTGCGGCAGCTTCACTTCAAATACGGGTGCACTGGCCGTGCCCGTCACGGCGAGCACCATAAGAATTCGGATAGCGGCAAACAACCGGCTCAGCATCCTCGTTCCTGACATCTTAAAACTGACATTTTCAGCACGACCCCTCGGCCCAAAAAACTCAGAACAAGAACTTCAAAGCGAATTGAACAAGACGAGGATTTGTCCCCGGCGCGGTACTGGTAACCACGCCGAAGTTTGCATTGTTCGTCGAACAACAGGTGGTATTCGGTGGAGAAAACTGAGTCCGATTGAACAAATTGAAGAACTCCACACGAAATTCCATGCTGGTGCGTCCCTCACGATCCAGCACAAGATTCTTGAAAGCGGCGACATCGAAATTGTCGACCCCATCGGAACGCAGACTCGAATCGACCCTGGGCTCGTTGCCGAAGGTGAAATCTGCCGGGGCCACGAAACATGTCGTATCAAACCAGCCGTTGAGCCGAGCCCGCCCGCCGGCGTTAAACGATTTGTCGCATCCCGACACAAAATTTGGACGGGAGCCAGCCCCGAACAAGGTAGCGTCGTTCACTTGACCATTGCGGAATACCAAAGGAAATCCTCTTTGAAACGTAGTTACACCGTCGATCCCCCAACCTCCGATGAGACTATTCAAGCGGCCATCCACATTGGAAAGATACCTTCTGCCCTGTCCGAACGGAAGGTCGAGCACGTAGCTGATCACGAGTCGCTGCGGGACGTCTTGAGAGGACACCGAGCGTTCACCCCGCAGATTGTTGTTGTCCTGTATAGCACCGACGCCCGTTTCCAGCCATGAGGTAAGAGTGTCGGTATTGCTGATCAGCTTTGAATTGGTATACGCCACCAGAAGCGATCCCGCTTCGGCGAAGCGTCGCCGCGCAGTGACCTGCAGGGAGTGGTATGTACTCGCGAACGAGCCTTGCCCGGCCAGTTCCACACTCGTGTATTGCGGGTATGGCCGCAAGAGTTGCCCGACTGTCGTAGTCAGAGCGGCAAGTGCCAGAGCTTGTCCGTCCACGACGAAAGGATTAGGCACGGATTGCAACAGCGTGACGGCGGATCGTCCTCCCGTCGCAAACTGGGCGGCTGCCTGCGACAGCAACGCGTCGGAAATCTGATCGACTTGCTGTGAGTACTGCTCCAGATGAGTGCCTTTGGAGCCCACATAAGCCGCGGATAGCAGGAACCCGGCGGGGATTTGCCTCTCTATGCTCAAGTTCCATTGTTGAACGTAACCGCCAGGATCCTGAGCGCGGTCGACCTCCGTAATCGCCTGCACGACCTGCGTCAGAAACTTCTGCGTGCCTAGTGTCCCAAGACTGCGTCCCGGCGGCGCAGAGATGCCATTCGGGAAGGGCAGCGTGATCGAGTTATAAGGGTGAGTCCCATCCAAGGTCCCGGTGTAGGTTGTGCTGCTTGCGTTAACCATGTCATTGATCGGGTTCAGTGCAAACGAAACGTCGTTCGGCACCCAGAAGATTCCGTAGCCGCTGCGAACGATAGTCGTTGGCGTCAAACCATAGGCCACCCCGATCCGGGGCGCAAAGTTATCCTTCTGAAGGGGAAGATTGTTTCGCGTTCCCGGAGGCACCAGGTAAACATCCCCTTTGACTGTCGGAGAACCTTGCGGAAGATACTGGTTCAGATAGCTGGCCGCGCCGGGGACGAAATTTGAGAGCCGGTTAAAACGTTCGGACCACGGCCCTTGCAGCTCATAACGGAGTCCTAAACTGACCGTCAATCGATCTTTGATATGCCACACGTCGTTGAAGTAGAAAGCACGATATGTTTGCTTTCCCGCAGTGAAGTCCGGGACAACTGCCTGAGCAAAGAAATGATTTTCGAAATTGCTGAAGTTGTCTGCATACCCTAACAGAAAATCGGCGAAGGAAAATCCGCTGAAGCAAGGCTGGCCGGCGGCGCAGAAGTCGAAGGCGCCACTGGCCACGTTCGTCTGCGCGTAGTTGTCATAGCCCGCTTGGTATTGAAGACCGAAGTGATATCGATGGCGCCCACGTATCAAGGTCAAATTGGGGGCCAGATTGTATTGCGTATCCCGGTCTTGAATAAAACTCTGCCCCTGCGTACACATTATGTTGTCGGCAAAATTGGCGACACAAGGAGTCGGCGGGGTGCGCATGATCGCCGGAACGGTCGCGTTGTAACTGGCGGGCCAGCCAATCGAAGTCAAATCAAACCCCGCGTTTGTCGGAGAGCGATTGTATTTAAACCGGCTGAGGCTGGCATGGAAATCAAGAATAGTGGTTGGATTCAGACTGAAATTGTAGGCAACTGCCGCGGCATCGGTTGAATATTTTTCAGAGCAGCGGTCGGCGCACAACCCGTTTTGCAATGGATCAATGGGCAAATCCAGTACATTCCAGTAACTAAACCGAACCAGGAGTCTTTGCTGGCTGGTTAGATCCTGGTCAACTCGCGCCACTACCTGGTTCTGGTTGCCTCCCGTTCTGGCAACCGTATTGAAGTTGTTGATTGTGCCCGACGGAGTCAGGACTCCAGGGCCATTTGCGGCCGGCCACAGATCGAGAAGCGCTTTAGACGTCGGACTGATACGGTCGGCAGGAATGGCGTTGCCTTGGAACGTAGTTGGCATCGCGGTACTGCCCGGGCACGCGCCAAGACTATTCACTGAACCGGCGCAGGGATCCATAATCGTAGTATCTATCGCTGAGAAGTCACCAGTGCGTTCCGCCGTGGTTGGAACCGTGGCCGTGAATGGCTCGCCAGTTCGCAGCCGAAAGCCCTCCCAGCTCGTGAACCAGAATGTCCGGTTGCGTCCGGTGGAGTGCGGAAGCGACAAAGGCCCGCCGATTTCAGCCCCAAACTGGTTTTGCACCCACGCTGGCCGAGGTTTTCCAACCGCATTCAGGAAATAATCGTTCGCGTTGAACACGCGATTTCGCAAGTATTCATACACCTCACCGTGAAAGAAATTCGTCCCGCCCTTCGTCGTGAGGTTAATCACCCCTCCAGCGAAGCGGCCCCATTCCGCTCCCAAATTGCTGGTTTGCACCTTGAACTCTTGAATCGAATCCTGTGTCGGAATCAGCACTGGCAAGTTGATGTAGCCGATGTTCAGCGGTTGGCCGTCGAGATATTCGGCACTCTGATTTCCGAACGAGCCACTTACCTGGTAATTTCCCCACCCAAATGGATTGACTCCTACCGGCGTACCTGTGGAACTCCCTTGAGGAACTACCGACGGCGCCAAAACGATTAAGTTGAAAACATTGCGGCCGTTGAGTGGCAGTTCGTTGGCTTTTCGCTGTTCGACGACGGTGCCTACAGTGGACGACTCCGTATCAATTGGCGACGCCTCTCCTTCCACGGTGACGCTCTCGGACGCGGATCCCAGCATCATTTCAAAGTTCACTTCGAGCGCATCCTGCACGTGCAGAACAATACCCGACTGGATTACAGCCTTGAACCCGAGTTTCTCCACCTCAATGCGATACCGTCCCGGCTGAAGGTTGGAAACGTAGTAAGTCCCAGTTTCGTTGGTGAGACCCTGGTAATGAATCCCAGTGCCGCTATTGATGACGGTAACCGTAGCTTCGGCGATCACCGCTTTGTTCGGGTCGGTGATTCGGCCCGTGAGCGATGCGTCGGCGGATTGTGCCTGAAGCACGCCGCGAAATAACACAACCAGCATCGCTCCAAGAACCAATCTACGCATGGAGACCCGGTTCATTTCACCCATTTTCATCCAGCAGCCTCCCAATTGTTCTTCAAAACGAAGGCGAAAACTAGCACAAAGCCGTTCCGGCAGGAAAACAAAATCGTCCGGCACAACGATTCGTATAGATACGGCTGCTAATGCAAATCTGTACCAGGGTCATTCCAATTTTCGGTTAGCGGCTTACAATACAGTTTTTGGACTAGAAAAACGTTTAGGTTCTGATGTATGCTTCGCCACGTTTGCGGAAAGCTGCGTCGATGGCTCCGGCAAACTGACATCTTAAAATGAGTTCTCCTCCGAATGGGCGCGCGCTTGCATTCCCCGTGATTTGGGGGACGAGTCGGGAGAGTTCTGCCGCGGCCCCTCAACCTCTCGAAGTTCGCTCCCCCAGCGACGAAGAACTTATGGCAAGCATCTGTGCCAAAGACTCAGAAGCATTGGATTTACTCTTTGGCCGCTACTCGAAGTTGGTGTTTGGAATTGCGCTTCGCATCCTCAACGACCGCAGCGAAGCAGAGGAAGTGGTGCAGGAAGCCTTCCTGTGTCTGTACCAAAAGGCTATACTATACGACCGCAACAAGGGTAGCGCCAAAGGCTGGGTAGTGCAGATTGCTTTCAGCCGAGCTCGGGATCGGAAGGCGCATTTGTCGCGCCGGGGATTCTATGCTGGTACAGATATCGACTCTGTGGGCGATACTCTTGTGGGCAGCGGAGATATCGAGCACGAAGTTGGCGTGAAACTCGACTTCTCGCATCTGCAGTGTGCGTTTGAAGAACTCACTCCAATACAGCGGCAAACATTGGAGCTGTTTTATTTTGAAGGATTGGAACTTAGAGAGATCGGCGAACGGCTTCGCGAGCCATTCGGCAACGTACGCCATCATTTCTATCGCGGTCTGGAACGGCTACGCAAGAGCCCCGCAGTGAAGAGGCTCCGGGACAATCACAATGCATAGAGGCGAACGGCTGGACGACCACCAGAAATTCAAAGAGATGGCCGCCCTGGCGCAGGGGCATGGGCTCAGCGACCACGCGGAGATGGAGCTTGCGCTGCACCTGCAGCAATGTGACGCATGCCGTGCAATCTACGATGAGTATTCCGTCATCAGCACGGAGGGCATGGCTTTTCTCGCGGTGGCTGGCGGCCACGTTCAGGAACCCGAAGCCTGGGATGATCGCGCGACGCGAGACCGGTTGCTCGCTCGCGTTCGAGAAACCAAGCCGTCTGGACCGGTACTCACAGTGTCGAACCGACTCCGCCCTGCTCAGCCATTTTGGGGTTGGGTCGCTCGTCAAAGGTGGGCTGCGGCAGTAGCTGCTTGCCTTGTGTTCGGGATAGCGATAGGCGCTTATCAGGTGGGTGGTCGCATGCACCAGGCCCGCCTAACGAGTTCGACGGTCGTGTCGGCTCAACTGCAAGAGCTCGCCTCGGAAAAGAAAGTGGCTGAGGATTTATTTGCCTCTCAGACCGCGCGCATATCCCAGTTACAGAAACAGATCTCCGGTAATCAACGGGATCTTACTGGATTGCGAGCCGCGCTACACATGGCCGAGGACCATACCAGCGAACTCTCCGCGGCCAACAGCAAAGGTGAAGCTCAGTTGCGGCAGATCTCCGAGGAGCGCGACAAACTGGCTGCCCAAGTTCGAGATGCAGAAAAGGCGTATCAGCTACTTCAAGCGGAGTTCACCACCCTTCGCGCCGAGCACGATCACGCCCTTCTGCACACAGCGTCGCTCGAATCGAAGATCGAGGAACTTTCCGCCGATACTCGCGATCAGGACCGCAGACTCAAAGACGACGAACAGTATTTGACTTCCGACCGCGACATTCGTGAACTCATGGGCGCACGGAAGTTGTATATTGCCGACGTCTTCGATGTGGACAGCAGAAGCCGTACCCGCAAGCCTTTCGGACGTGTCTTTTACACACAGAACAAATCGCTGATCTTCTACGCCTTTGATCTCGATCGCCAACCGGGAGTCAAGAACGCCAGCGCCTTCCAGGTTTGGGGGCAGAGGGATGCCGAGTTGAACGCAAAATCACACCCCATGAACTTAGGCATTCTTTACATGGACAGCGAATCAAACCGGCGCTGGGTCCTCCGTTGGGATGACCCCAAGCAACTCGCCGAGATCGATGCAGTATTCGTCACTGTTGAGCCGCAAGGCGGCAGCCAGAAGCCAACCGGAAAACCATTTCTCTATGCTCTGCTGAGAAAAGAAGCTAACCACCCGTAGCGCGCGAGCCCGCTGTCCCTTTCTCGTTTGGCCTGTTGACTACATCTTTCACTAACTTGGTACAAGTCCTTTCACATTCCCGTAATGATTGACAGGGATAACTCTGAAAACTCGTCGGGATTCGTGTAGATACCCGACTAATACGTTTGCGTTAATCCCGAATCTGGAATATTCCAAATTCCGAAGGTGGAGCAGGTATGACGTCTTCCAAGCTGCAGACGCTGCTGTTCTCGGTGGTTCTAGTTCTCACGACTTCTCTTTCACTCCAAGGTCAAAGCACTTTCGGCACGGTCGATGGCACCGTGATGGATCCCTCCGGAGCTGCAGTACCCGGCGCGAACGTGACACTCACCAACACAGGAACCCAGGAAAAGCATTCGCAGCCCACGGGCGATGCGGGCTTGTACCAGTTTGTAAACGTTATACCCGGCGAATATCGCCTGGACATCGAGAAGGCAGGCTTCAAGCATTTCGCCCGCACCAATGTCGTGGTTCAAGTGCAGCAGGATACTCACATCGACGCGTCGTTGACAGTTGGCCAGGTCAGCGAGACCGTTGAAGTAACATCCGAAACTCCGCTGCTGCAAGCCGAGACCTCATCTCTCGGCCAAGTCATCGAGGAGCGCAAAGCCAACGAACTTCCCTTGAACGGCCGAAACATTTTCAACTTGCTCACGGTTGCTCCCTCGGTAGTTGCCCAAGGCGGATCTGGTGGTACTCCCGTGGGAATGAATCCGTTTAGTTGGGGTAATTACCAAGTGGCAGGCTCATTCGCCAACCAAGGCGCACAATACCTCGACGGTCAGCCATTGAATATCGGCTACATCAACTTGCCGGTCATCATTCCCACACAGGACTCCATTGGCGAGTTTAAAGTGCAATATAACAATCTGGGCGCTGAATGGGGCAAGTTCTCCGGTGCTGTCATGAACTTCAGCACGAAATCCGGCAGCAATGCGTTCCACGGCGAGGCCTACGAATTTCTCCGCGCCAAGGTGTTGAACTCGAACGACTATTTCAATAAGGAATCTCAGCTATCGAATGGACTACCCAACGAAGCTCCCCCCTATGTTCAGAACAACTACGGATTTAACGTTGGTGGTCCGGTGATTAAGAACAAGACGTTCTTCTTTACAAGTTGGGAGCAGTTCCGGCAACGCTATGGTCAGGTCATAGTCACTAGCGTACCGATAGCAGCGTTCCGGAACGGCGATTTTTCTTCATTGGCGGCACAGGGAATTCAGCTCTACGACCCATATACTGCGGATCCGACCACGGGAAACCGCCTACCTTACGGTACGGACCCAAGTGTTCCAGGCTGCACAGTAAATTGCATTCCGAAATCCGAGTGGAGCACGGCCGGACAGGCCTTGTGGGATAAATACTACACTCCTGTAGCTTCGTCGGCATCGAGCTTCAACGTCGGTAACTACACATCGGCAGGCAGTTCCGGAGGAAATACGAACCAGTTCGTGACGCGCATCGATCAGAACCTGACCGACAAGACGCGTATCTTCGGACGATTCACTTACAACGGCATGCTTAACCTTCCGACCAACCCTTTGGGAACTGGCTTGTGCGATGACCGTTGTGCGGAGAACTTTCACACCAAAGCTCTCGCGGTTGATATCAACCACACATTCACTCCGAACCTTATCGGTGATTTAAATATTTCAGGAAGCCGTTTCATTTACGTTCGTACACCGCTCCTCGCTGGCTACGATCTCACGGGGATCGGGTGGCCTTCGAGCTACAACGGTGAGGTTCCCTCGACCATGCGGACGCCTCCCACGCCAGCATTTCCGTTTCCTGGCGATATCGGTAAGAGCCAGGGCAACAGCGCAATTGGCGATCACAACACCCAGTACAATATTTCGCCCTCTGTGACAATCATTCGGGGCAAGCACACCATCCAAGTGGGCGCTCAGTATGAGTTGGGACTGGACAATTACTTCCAAACCAACATCGCCAGCGGCGCGTTTGGTTTCCTGGGTAGCTGGACAAGCAGCACTGGCCTCCCCACTCAGGCTAACCCCGCCGCAGGCGGTTTCGCGTTCGCTGACTTTCTGCTGGGTTTGGCCCAAGGGGGCCCTGCGTCTTTTGTGAACCAGACAGAAGGCGCGGCTCAAGTTCCATCACAAACAGCAGGTCGTCAGACCTACCGGGCGCTTTTTGGAAATGACGCCTGGCACGTCCTTCCAAAATTGACCTTGAACCTGGGACTCCGCTATGAGCTTCCGGGAACATGGTCAGAGCGTTTCGATCGCTTGAGCTACTGGAATCCCACAGCAACCAATCTCGCTGTCACAGGCTGCGGCGGCACCGCCGGATCTGTCTGCACTGGCGACGCGAACCTGGTTGGAACCGGTATAAACTCGAGCAACAATAACCTTCCCTTGGATAAGAAAGAGTTTTCTCCTCGCCTTGGATTTGCGTACAGTTTGAACGAAAAAACCGTGATCCGTGGCGGCTTTGGCGTGTTCTGGATTCCGAACTACATCTCGTTCGCGCTCAATCCGGATAACGACGTGATCAATCTTGCGACCTCGCCTTTCTTCGCCACCTCTAACCATGGCTTGTCGCCAAGTGCTACGATCGATAACAGCGGTTGCACGCTAGCCGGTCAGACATTCTCCACCTTCACCTGCACGACACCGGGTCCTTTTGGCGCGGCTGGAATTTTGCCGCCGCCAGGCAGAACTGGCGGAAATACAGCTCTCTCAAGTTTTGTTGCTGCGAACGGCTCGCCCACGCTGGCACCGTATTCAGACCCGAAACCGGGATATGTGGAGCAATGGAACTTCGATATCCAGCGCGAGTTGCCCGCCAGATTTTTTGCCGACGTGGCGTATGCAGGATCCAAAGGTGTACACCTTGAGCAGTACTCGATGAACGTTAATCAAATTCCAGACTCGTTCGTTGCTACTGCAGAACAGCAATCCCTCGCTGGACAACCCATTTCGATTGACCAGCCATACATCTGCACGGCAATTTCCCCGGGCTGCCCGGCGATCGGTGGGCCGGGTACTCCCTTCGCAGGTGCGAACAACAACCTCGAAGCGCCAATCATTGTCGGGCAGCTTGATCGCCCGTACCCACAGTACAGCGGATTGAGCCTGGCCGGATATGGCTGTTGCAGCAGCAACTACAATTCGCTGCAAGCTACCGTCCAACGTCGGTTCGCCGGCGGCGGTACCATGCTCGTCGCTTATACGAACGCCAAATTGATGAGCAACACGGATACGCTCACGAGCTGGCTCGAAAGTTCAAGTTCAACTGGTGGGGTCGGGGCAGTGCAGGACTACAACAATCTGAAGGGAGAGCGGTCGCTTTCTTCTCAGGACGTATCCCAACGGCTCATCATCAGCTATGTGCTCGATCTTCCTTTTGGCCACGGCAGGAGATTCCTTTCCGGAATGTCGGGAGTGGGAGACAAGGTTGTTGGCGGTTGGGGAGTCGACGGCATAACCACATTCCAACGTGGTTTCCCGCTCAAGATTACGTGGGCTGGTAATCCCACTGCTCTGGAAAACGCTGGTCTGGGTATCAGCAACATACGCCCTAATGTTGTACCCGGGTGCAGTAAATCTGCGGGCGGTGGCACTATTGCCAATTGGTTTAATGAGAACTGCTTTGCGGCTCCGCCGGACTGGAGTTATGGTACTGAGGATCGCGTGGATCCCACGCTCCGAGCACCGGGAATCAACAACTTCGATTTCGCCATATTCAAGCGTGTGGTGTTTACCGAAAGATATGGTCTTGAGTTCCGGACGGAGTTCTTCAATCTGTTTAATCATCCCCAGTTTGGCGTCCCAGGAACCGCCTTCAATGGTATCGCCACAGGCTCGGGAAATAACGGATTCGGTCAGATAACGTCTGACAATGCAGATGCCAACCCACGCCTGATTCAGTTTGCACTGAAGTTCAAATTCTGAACTGTACTGCCCAAAACCGGACTGGACTCTCTGCCCAGTCCGGTTTTCTAATGCTTTCTGCGGGACTCTTTCGACACTCACTGTTGCAACCTTTAACTCCCTTTTGCAATTATCCGATAGTCCTTTGACCCGTATGAGAAATACCCCCGTCATCGACTACTCCGACGCCAAGCAGATCATCGATCTCATCGTGGAAAAAGCTGCGCAGATGGAGAAGTCGGTTGTAGTCGCCGTCGCCGATTCACATGGGGAACTCATCGCTTTTGCCCGTATGGACGGCGCTCCTATTTCCTCGATCCGCATTGCTGCGAATAAGGCTTGGACCGCTGCCCGCGAGCGAAAAACTACAAAGGAAATCGGAGAAAAGGTACGGCACACTGAAAAGGGACATGACATTGCCTACTACGGCGATCCCAGATTCGTTGGGTGGGGCGGTGGCATTCCCATCTGGAAAGATGGCGCCGTCGCCGGGGCGGTCGCAGTCAGCGGCCTTTCGTCGCGCGAGGATATCGAGCTAGCCATGCTGGCTCTGGAAATGATCGGTGCTCAGAAGATTCCGTGAGCATGCGAACCCACAAGTCGCCTAAATTGAAGACGAAGGTTCTAATGGTTCGCAAGCCCCAACTTTTTCTCTGCTAGTTTTGCCTCTTTTCCTAGCATGTCTCAGGAGCAAACCCTCGCCTGAAGTTGAGGCCGAGTTAATCCCTGCTAAAGAAACTGATTCTTAAGGAGAAGATTGACCTAATTAGCGGTGTAGACGAAGTTCGTGCCCGGTCAGAATCGCACGGTTCTTCCCGTTCAAACTTCCCAAAGACTCAACACAGAAAGAACAACCGCTGTGCTTTCCCTGGACCGCTGAAAGCCATCCCCACGCGCGCCATCAACCTCGATTCACCGAACATTCAACAGATTGTCATCAGTTATTAACAAACTGGAGGCTAGGCTAGGCAGTTCACAAAAAATGGCTATGAGCTGGAATGCCGTTTGTCATGGCTTTGTTTGAAGGTTGGAAACATTTATTTCTCAGGAGATGGAACAATGAAACGAATGATGGCTGTGGTGCTGGCGATGGCGCTTGGCTGCAGCGTGATCGCAGCGCAGGATCAGCAAGGTTCTACCACAACAACGGCGAAGAGCACACGAAAGAAAGTGGCTCCCAAGAAAACCGGGCCGACTATTTCAGAGCAGCTCAGTGAGATGAAGGCGGCGATCGACGCTCAGCAGCAGCAAATCAAGCAGTTGAGCGATCTGGTCGAGAGTCGCGATCAAAAGATCCAGCAACTGGAGCAGCGGCTTGATCAGAGCCAGACTGTAGCCGTCCAGGCTCAGACCAAAGCGGATACCGCGGTGGCTCAAACGACCGAGCAGCAGCAAACGGTGATCGCGCTCAAGAGCGATGTCACGGATTTGAAGTCGAGCGTTTCCAACTCCGCGCAATCTCTGCAGGAAACTCAGAAAAAAATAGGCGATTTGGAGAGCCCGATCGCCATTCACTTCAAGGGAGTCACGCTTACTCCCGGCGGATTCCTGGCGGCAGAATCGGTATATCGCACTCGTGCGTTGGGGGCGGACATCAATACTCCCTTCAACAGCGTTTCCATGCCGGGAAGCGGTATGAACGCGGTTTCTGAATTCTTTGGCTCCGGACGTCAGTCGCGCATCTCGTTGCTGGCCGAGGGCAAACTCAGCAACATCAAGATGTCCGGTTATTACGAGGCTGATTTTCTTTCGGCTGGCGTAACTTCGAACAACAACCAGAGCAACAGCTACACCCTGCGCCAAAGGCAGGCTTGGGGACAAGCTGCATTGGACAATGGCTGGTCCTTCACTGGTGGTCAAATGTGGAGCCTAGTGACCGAGACCAAGCATGGAGTAGACAACCGAACCGAAGCCTTGCCCATGACCATAGACCCGGCGTATACCGTTGGTTTCAGCTGGGCGCGGCAGTATGGTTTCCGTGTGTCCAAGAACTTCAACAATCGCTTGTGGCTGGCGGCCTCGCTGGAAAATCCTCAGACGATCTTTTCGGCAACCAACAATGCCGCGAACTTTGCCTTCGGCAGCGCCGGCGTTACCGGCGGACTCTATGACAATCAATCTAACTATTCCTTCAACTCGATGCCGGATGTCATCGTGAAGGCAGCCTTCGAACCCGGCTTCGGCCACTATGAAGTTTTCGGGATCTTAAGCCGCTTCCGCGACCGCGTTTACCCCTGCGTGGAATTTCTTCCCACTTCGAGCCTGTGTACTGCTACTGGCGCCACTGCTGTGACAGGAGCCTATAACGATTCAAAGAACGGCGGTGGGGTGGGAGGGAACGCCCGTTTCACGCTGGCTAAGCACGTGGATTTCGGACTTCATGCTCTCTACGGAAACGGCGTAGGCCGGTACGGCGCGTCGGGTCTGCCGGATGCCACGGTCAATCCCGACGGCACTTTGGCGCCGCTGCGCAGCTACCAAGGCCTGGCCACGCTGGAATGGCATTCACCCAGGCTTGATGTGTACCTCAATGGCGGTGAGGAATATGTGGGGCACCGTTATCAAGTTGACCCAGTCTCGGGTAAAGTGGTGGGGTACGGAGCGCCGACCTTTGTCAATTCGGGATGCTACACCGAAACCCCACCTTCAGCAGGCAGTGGTTATGGCTTCGGTGCGGTTGGCAGCTGCAGTGGCAATACCCAAAGCACGGTCGAGGGCACATTTGGGTTCTGGATAAAGCTGCATAGCGGTCCCAAGGGAAGGCTGCAGATTGGTCCGCAGTATTCCTATGTGAGCCGCAATGCATGGGCCGGCGCCGGCGCTACTGCGGGCACCAGCCTTGCGCCACACGGAATCGACAATATGTTCATGACTTCATTCCGGTACTACTTGCCGTAGCGTGTGCGGACCCTTGCTCCCAGAATTTCTCCTTGTTGTTCATGGGGGTCGCCTGGGGGCAGGGAAGTTTTCGAACCAGGATTGCCTCTGTCGCTCCAGTGTGGGAACCCACACACTGGAGCGATTAGCCTTTGTGGTGGAAGAACTAATGCTGACTAACGAATCTGAAGTTGCAACCTAAGCTGTTCTCCAAGCGTCCAAGTAAGTGGATATCCGTAACTTAAGTGATCTAGCTGTGCTGTCGCGCTCATGTATACTGTGCTGGTATTCGCTCCGTTCTTTGGGTTCGAAATGAAGACTCGAAATGAAAATTTGAAATGAATATGCTGGAACATTCTCGTGCCCGCTCCAGCTTGTGGTGTCGGTGGCAGATCGCAGTTGTTCTTCTGGCAGTCTGCTCTCTGACGGCAAGCGTAGCAACGCGTTACACAGCGTTGGGCACGGGACTCCAGAAAGCAGCAACCGTAAAACCCCAGTCCCCAGAAGCCAAGCGACAGCACCTTCTTGGCAATGCATTCCAGTGGACAGCTCCAACTCCCAGTTTCACGTTCTTTCAACCGCCGCGGCCTTCGGTTTTTTCGGCCTCTGTGGTCATCCCATCGACGAATCTTGTTTCCGAGAGCTGGCTTTACAACCGGCCTCCTCCTTCCTGCTAACTCTCCTTCTTTTGCAGCCAACCGCTGCTTTTTGAGCTGAATCTCAATTATTTTTATTTAATCAGTTGTTGAATTTGACTGGGCAGCTCCGGTTGAACGCGAGGTTTAAGCGCGGCTTGATGGAGTTCAAGCCCAGTGCGAGAATCCTGTACGTCAAAAGTTCGGGGCCCGATGAAGTCAAGTTTCGTTCGGTTCGCGAAAGGAAATCTCCATGGCCATTAAGTCTCTACTAACCGAAGAAGATCTCGACGCTCTTCGCCAGTTTGATACTTGCATGGTCTCCAATGCGATCGAGATATTTCATGCCAGACTGCGAAACACAGGATTTGCCGATGGCAGCATTCGCTGCATGTTCATAGATGGAGATGCTCCGCCTATGGTGGGGTATGCGGTCACGGCGCGCCTTCGCAGCGGTGAACCGCCAATTGCCGGTGGTAGCTTTCATGATCGCTCCGCCTTCTGGAACAGCATCCTCGAAATTCCCGCGCCGCGAATCCTGGTTTTGCAGGACATGGATGAGCCGCCTGGGCGCGGAGCTTTCGTCGGCGATATGCACGCCGCAATCCTCAAAGCTCTGGGCTGTATCGGGTACTTAACCAATGGCGCGGTGCGCGAATTGCCAGCCATACGCACAACGGGTGTCGCATTATTTGCAGGCAGTGTCGCCGTTTCTCATGCCTATGCCCACATCTTCGATTTAGGAGCAACAGTCACGGTGGGAGGCATGGAAGTCCGCCAGGGAAATTTGTTGCACGGCGACCGGCACGGGGTACTGACGGTTCCCGTGGAATTCGCAACTAAGATTCCGGAAGCTGCGGCCCGCTTGCAACGAATCGAACAAACGGTAATCGATTTTTGCCGATCAAGCGCGTTCTCAGTAGCCAAACTGCGCGAGATTAGCAAAACAATAAGTTAGGGATGACCACAAAAGACGGCCACCAAATCTGCCTTCACCCGACGTTGCTGGCTGGGAATGCCAGAGAAAGCTGGGAGAGAAAACTCGATGGATGAGGGTAACGATCGATCCAGAAGAATACCCACACTAGGAATAGGATTGTCGAAACTCGTCGCGCTTGCCGGCCTTGTCGCTTTGACGGCGATTGAATTCGCCGCTTGTTCAGGGAACGGACAGGTTCAAGCGCCCGAGATCACGGTGGGAGTAACTACGGTCGCCCGCAAATCGCTAGGTCGGCAGATCACCCTATCTTCCGAGTTAGTGCCCTTTCAAGAGATCGATGTCTATGCGAAGGAATCTGGTTTCGTCAAAAAGCTACTTGTAGACTACGGAACGCGCGTAAAGGCTGGCCAGGTAATGGCGATCCTGGAGATACCGGAACTGGAGGCACAGCTTCAGGAAGATCAGGCGGAAATCAAAAATGCGGCGAACCAAGTCAGCCGGGCGCAACACGAGTTGGCCCGGTATCAGGCGCAGTACAACGCGCTGCACCTGCAATATACGCGTCTCAACGGAGTCTTCGAGAGCCAACCCGGAATTGTTGCGCAGCAGGAAGTGGATGACGCACAGGGCAAGGATCTGGCTGCATCGTCTCAAGTGGATGCTGGCCAAGCCGCTGTAGAGGCGTCGCAGAGCGAGCTCTCCGTGGCCAATGCAAAGCTAAGTCACGACCAGAGCCTGTTCGACTATTCGAGAATCACGGCTCCATTTGCCGGAGTAGTAACTGAACGCTATGCGAATCTCGGCACGCTGGTGCAGGCAGGCACAGGTTCGAGCACGCAAGCGATGCCAATCGTCCAGCTATCGCAGGATGATTTGTTCCGCTTGGTTATTCCGGTTCCCGAATCCTATGTCCGCTACATTCATGTTGGCGACCATGTGAATGTTCGGGTGCCTTCTCTGAGTCGCACCTTTCCTGGCAAAGTAGCGCGCTTTTCTGTGGATGTGCGCGAGGATACGCGCACCATGCACACAGAAGTAGATGTTCCGAATCCGCAGCGAGTCTTGTTGCCTGGTCTTTATGCGGACGCGGAGCTCTCGCTTGACCGAAAAGACGATGTGCCGACTGTGCCAGTACAAGCTTTGAATCATGAAGGTGACAAAACCACCGTCTTTGTCGTGAACCAGAATGGAGAACTGGAGGACCGGAACGTCCAACTCGGATTGCAAACCGCAGGCGATGCCGAAATCATTTCCGGACTAAACGAGGGAGAGCAAATCGTGGTGAGCGATCGCAGTGCCCTGAAAGCAGGCCAAAAGGTTCACCCGCAGACAGTAGCCGTGATGCAGTACCACGAAGAAAGCACCCAATAAGACGGCACGCAGTAAAACAGTGCGCAGTAAACAGTGCAAGGCAAGCTATGCCAAGGTTTTCAATTCGTAATCCGTACTTCATCATCGTAATCTGCCTGGTACTTCTGGTCATCGGTGTGACCAGCCTGGCGCGGATGCCAGTCGATTTGTTCCCACCGATCAATCTGCCCGAGGTAGTGGTGGCCACATTTTACTCAGGCATGCCACCGCAGGATGTTGAAACCGATATCACAGATCCCCTCGAACGCTTCTTCACTCTGGCTTCTGGTGTGGACCACATGGAATCGCGGTCAATGTTAGGTATCAGCATCATCCGCGTGTATTTCCAGCCTGGGACCAGTGCCGACGCCGACGTAACCGAATTGTCAAATTTGGCTCTCGCCGACTTGAAGCGCTTGCCACCGGGAACCCTGCCTCCGGTTGTTCTCAAGTTCGATGCGTCCAGCTTGCCCGTGGCGCTGGTCACCGTCAAAGGCGAGGGACTCAACGAAACGCAGCTTCACGACTACGCTCAGTTCCAAATTCGCAACCAGATTGCGGGCGTACCCGGCGCCGAAATTCCCGGCGTGTTCGGTGGAACCTACCGTCAGGTGATGGTCTATGTCGATCCCTACAAATTACTTTCACGTCAGCTCAGCCTAATGGACGTAGTGGGCGCGGTCAATGATTCAAACCTGATTCTGCCCGCGGGTGACGTGAAGATGGGACCGTACGATTATTTTGTTTACTCCAACAGCCTGGTCGACAACATGGACCAGTTGGGTCAGATTCCTCTCAAGGTCAAGGGAAATTCCTGGGTCATGGTGAACGATGTAGGCAAAGCGGAGGACGCTCACGGAATTCAAACCAATGTTGTCCGAATTGATGGCCAGAAATCTGTCTACATTCCCATCATGAAGCAGGGCGGCGACACCAACACCATCGCGGTGGTCGATGGTGTCCGCAAACTGATCAAGCATCTCTATGACATCCCCAAGCAGATGACCACAAGCATTGTTTTTGATCAGTCTGTGTATGTGAAGGAGGCAATCGACACTGTACTTCACGAAGGTTTTCTGGGATTGATTCTTACCAGCTTAATGATCCTCATTTTTCTAGGAAGTTTCCGCGCCACGTCGGCTGTGCTCCTCTCCATTCCTTTGTCGGCGCTGGCTGCGTTCGTGGTGCTGGCTCTGATGGGTGGAACCGTGAACACAATGATTCTGGGCGGAATGGCGCTGGCATTTTCGCGCGTGATTGACAATTCCGTTATCGCGATCGAGAACATCTATCGCCATCTGGAAATGGGAGCTCTCCCCATGGTCGCCGCTGAGGTCGGCGGATCCGAAGTGGCCCTAGCTGTGTTAGCTGCCACGCTGGTGGATGTGGTTGATTTCTTTCCCGTTGTTTTTCTTTATGGCGTTGCCAAGTTTCTCTTTTCAGCGTTGGCGCTGGCTTTTTGTTTGTCGCTGTTGGCTTCGTTTGTGGTGGCGATGACGGTAATTCCGTTGTTCTGCTCGCGTTTTCTAAAGGCTGTGACCCACCTTCCGAAGCCTGAGAAAGAAAATGAGTACGAAGTCGAACCCACTACGGCAACCGACCATTCTTGGCTGGATCGCTTCAATG